>JAXMEQ010000003.1:0-500801 GCA_046348225.1 Ramlibacter sp. | reverse complement strand
GTACTCCTTTCAGGCGGGCAGTGCAATCCAGAATTCAGAGCCCTTGCCGGGCTCGCCCTGCGCCCAGACCCGGCCACGGTGGCGGTCAATGATGCGGCGCACGTTGGCCAGGCCGATGCCGGTGCCCTCGAACTCGTCGCTGTGATGCAGGCGCGAGAACACCTGGAACAGCCGGTGTGCATAGCGCATGTCTACCCCGACCCCATTGTCACGGACGCAGATGCGGTGCTCGCCGGCCGTTGACGCGTCCGCGAACACCTCGATGATGGCCGGGTTGCTGCGGGCCGAGTATTTGAGGGCGTTGCCCATCAGGTTGGACAAGGCCCGCCCCAGCAGCGCAGTGTCACCACGCACCGTGGGCAGGGCGCTGATGTGCCATTGCACGGCGCGGTCTTCCGTTCCGGTGACCAGCGACTCGCGGTACCGGGCCACCACCTCGTTCAGGTCCACCAGGGTCATGCTCAGTGGCTGGTGCCCCAGGTGGGAAAACGCCAGCAGCTCATCGATCAGGTGGCCCATGTCTTCGGATGCACGGGTGATCCGGCCCAGGTAGTCGCGACCCTTGTCGTCAAGTGCCGCGCTGTGGCGCAGCTCCAGCACCCGCGCGAAGCCGTGGATGTGCCGTGCCGGCGCCCGAAGGTCGTGCGCCACGGAGTAGGCGAAGGCCTCCATCTCGGCGTTGACGCGGGTGAGCTCGGCCGTTCGGGCCTCCACGGTGGCTTCCAGCTGGGCTGCGAAGGCGCGTTGCTGCTGTTCGGCCTGCTGGCCCATGGCGCGGTTCAGCTCAGCCAGCATCAGCAGCGTCAACGCCAGTGCCAGCGCACCCGCCAGCAGCGCCTTGGCCTGCAGGTACGGGTTGAGCGGACGGGTTCGCATTTCAAGCTGCCACAGCCTTCCCGCGACCTCGACTTGCCCGCTGGCCGTCAGCTCGGTACGCCAGAACGAGGCCTTCGGCAGGTCGCCATAGCGCCCGAGCAGGGCGTCTGCGCCCGCCAGGGGTTTGCCGCTGGCCGGCTCGGGGCTGATGTCCGAGACGGCGACCTCGGTGTCGGCGCCAATATGCCGCCGCAGCGCCGCCCCCACAAGCCGGTCCACCACGATCAAGGCGGAAACCTGCCCGTAATACGCGGCTCGCCGCTGTTCGACCGTTTCGACGGGACGGTCGGCCTGGTACAGCGGCGCCCGGATCACGACGCCTGCCTGGTCGGGCATCTGGACCAAGCGGAACGGTGCTGACGCCAGCAGCTGGCCGCTGTCACGCGCCCGCTCGTACACGGCGGTGCGCGTCGGGCCAAAGGCCGAGTCAAAGCCCATGGTGGCCTCGTTGCCTGCCATCGGCTCGTTGTATTCCGTAGCCACATAAAACGGGCGTTCCCCCTCCGGGGTGATGCGAAAGCCGGGGTAACCGCGCGGGGCCAGCGAGGTGTCGCGCGCGACGCGGGACTCAAACACCGGCCGCTCGGCATGGGTGACCAGCCGCGCAAACTGCAGGGCCTGGATGCCGGCGGTGCCCTGGCCGACCTGCAGGGCGCTGGCATAGGCATGAAAGTCCTGCCGCGTCACGTCTTCGCTCGCAATAAACAGGCCCTTCAGCCCGCGCACGACCGTGAGCGCCTGCGTCACGCGGTTGGACACTTCCGAACTGAGCTGCAGGAAACGGCGCTCGTGCTCACGGGCAATGATCTGCTGGTCGAAGCTGGCGACCTCCAGCCACGCGAGGATGGACAGGGCGATGCCCAGCAGCAGGATGCCGACACGCGGCAGCATCTTTCCCGGAGCGGGGTGGGATCGGGCATTCACGGCACCGAGCATACCGCCCTTGCCGGACGGCGCCAGTCATAATCGCGGCCACATGGAAATCGTCACCTTTCTCATTGATTTCATCCTCAACGTGGACAAGCACCTGGAGGCGTTTGTCCGCACCTACGGCGTGTGGGTGTATGCGTTGCTGTTCCTGATCGTGTTTGTGGAAACCGGCGTGGTTGTCATGCCCTTCCTGCCGGGTGACTCGCTGCTGTTCGTGGTGGGTGCGCTGTGCGGCGTGGGTTTCATGAGCTACCCGGTCGCCTGCGCGGTCCTGATTGCAGCCGCCATCCTGGGTGACCAGTGCAACTACAGCATCGGGCGGTACTTCGGGCCCAAGGTGTTCCAGTGGGAGCAGTCGCGCTACTTCAACCGCCGTGCCTTCGACCAGGCCCACGCGTTCTACGAGAAGTACGGTGGCATCACCATCATCGTGGCGCGTTTCATGCCGTTCCTGCGGACCTTCGCACCCTTTGTGGCGGGTGTGGCCGAGATGACGCGCAGCCGCTTTACCGCCTACAACGTCGCGGGCGCGCTGATCTGGGTGCTGGGCATCGTGACGGCGGGCTACTTCCTGGGCAGTGTGCCTTGGGTCAAGGCCAACCTCGACAAGATCATCTGGGGCCTGATCATCGGCCCCGGGCTGCTTGTGCTGTTCGGCACCTGGCGTGCCCGCCGCTCAGCGCGGGGCCACGCGGGAAGCTAACGGCGGGCTCTGGTAGCCGGGCAGCAGCTTGCAGTTGTTGCCGTAAATCGCCTCGTAGCCCTTGCACAGCTCGACGATCCTCTGCGGTGTGGGTTTCTGACCCTTGTCGACCCAGTCGAGCAGGGCCGTGAACAGCGCCGGGTAGTGTGACTCTCCAAGGTAGCTGTGTTCGGCCTCGTCACTGAAGGTCTGCACCAGCAGCGCGCCGTTGCCCGCACGTTCCACAACCTCGCGGTAGGCCGACTCCAGCTCCACGAACGCGGTAGGGTCGTTCACGGCGTGCAGCGTCAGCACCGGCACGTTGATACGGCCCAGCGGGGCGCTGTCTTTTTCCAGTTCAGCCACGGCGACCGGCTCAGCGCGGTAGCGCAACACGCCCGCGTTCAACGCCGCATCATCCACCGAGCCCTTGTACTGCACCCGACTGTTGTCGAACGGGTTGCGGTTGCCCAGGCGAAGCTGGGTCAGGTCGCGGAACAGCCAGGTGGCCCAGTTGAGGTGGCCGATGAGCGACGCTTCCGGAATGCGCACCACATTCACGATGGTGGCCAGGTTGGCTTTCTGCGCATCGGATCGCTGCGCTGCGGGCTTGCGTACACCGGTGCATTCATCCACCCGCGAGGCCAGTTCGGCCCGCGTGAGCGTGCTGTCCATCGGCAGGCCCTGCCACAGCGGGTACTGGGGTTCGTCGGGCCGCGGATGGTTGCGGCACACGTACTGGTACACCACGCGCAGGTCCAGCCGGAAATCGTAGGCGCGGTTGCCGCCGCCCAGCACGCCGCTGGTCAACAGCACGCCGTCGTAGGGGCCGCGTTTGCCATCGACCGTGGCGTAGAGCTCGGCGGCCTTGGACGCCACGCCGGCGCCATAGCTTTGACCATGCAACAACGTACGCCGGGGTGGGCCGAAATGCTGCACAAAGATGCGGCGAAGGCGCTCGGTATCTTCGGCGGCCATGGTCACGCCATAGCCGCCGCGGCGGTAAGTGGCGCCGGCCCAGGCGTAGCCAGCCTTCACCGTGATGGCCCAGCGTTTGAGGTCTTCCTCGCTGCGTTCCAGCCGGGCCGGCCCGGTGTCGGCGGGGCCGCCATGGGCATGCATCACCAGCACTCCCTCGGCGTTCTTCCAGCCCTCCGGCAGGGCGATCCAGTAGAAACTGCCCTGGCCGTCATCGCCGGTGTAGCAGCGGGCCTGCGCCGGCACACCGGCCGGACAGGCTTGTGGGCGCGGAGCGGCGGGCTGGGCCTGGGCCAAAGCAGCCCAGCCCAGGGCCAGGGCGACGAACAGGCGGTGGGTGGTTTTCATCGGGTTTGCTGTGCGCTCAGAATGGTGACTTCCGTCTGCGGCACATCGGCCAGGCCACTGACGCTGCGCGTCGGCATGGCGGCGATGCGGTCCACGACGTCCATGCCGCTGACCACGCGGCCAAACACGGCGTAGCCCGGCGAGGCGCTGCTGCTGTAGTTCAGGAACAGGTTGTCGACGTGGTTGATGAAAAACTGCGAGGTGGCCGAGTTCGCCACGCTGGTGCGGGCCATGGCGACGGTGCCGCGCAGGTTGGACAGGCCATTGTTGGATTCCAGCAGGATGGGGCCGTAAGGCGTGCGGCGCGCCACCAGCCCGCTGGTGTAGCCGCCCCCCTGGATCATGAAATTGGGGATCACGCGATGGAACAGCGTGCCGGTGTAGAAGCCGTCGTTGACATAGGCCAGGAAGTTGTTCACCGTCACGGGCGCCTGGGCGGGATTGAGCTCCAGCACCACCGTGCCCTGGCTGGTGGCCAGCGTCACCTGGGGCTGCGGCACGGTGAATGTGGCCGACAGCAGCACCGAACCCGACGGGCTGCGCGCCTGCACGGTCAGTGTTCCCGGCACGATGGGCGTGCAGCTGCTCGTCAAGGCCGCACCGGTCGCGCTGGAGGCCAGCGCATTGACGACGCAGTTGGACACGGCGACGGACACATTGGCCGTGCTCAGGTTGCTGCCGGTCACGCTGAAGCTGGCCGTGCGGCCATAGGCCAATGTTCCTGCGGCGCTGATGGCGGCCGGCTGCGCGGCGCCCAAGCCGACGACCGTGGCGCCACCCGGCAGTGCGGCCCAGCCCTGCGTCGCGATGTAGGCGCCGGCTGTGCCGGCGGCCAGCCCGTAGATGCCATCGAGCTGCGTCGCACTCAAGCCGGCCACCTGGGCCGCCTCGTAGATGCGCCGCGGGTCATACAGGTTGAAGGCGCGAATGTAGGCCTGCACATCGGCCAGGTCGAATGTCATGGCCGCCTGCGGCGGCTGTGGAGCCCGGTGGGGGTTGCGCATGGCCTGGACCTCGGCAAATGACGCGGGCACGCTGTCAGCCTCGCCGCCACCACAGCCGGCCAGCCCCAGCGCCAGCATCGCCGCTACCAGAAAGTTCAGCACGGTTTTCATGGGCGGCAAGCTTACGGCATTGCCGGCAGCCCGGCAAAACTGGCATCAATTAATAAGTACGCGTATCATTTCTGCAGGAGACACCTGCCATGAACGCACCTGACCCGATCTCGCGCTGGACGCAACCCGGCTCCAGCCGGGTGCCCTTCTGGGCCTACACCGACGCGCAGCTGTACCAGCGCGAGCTGGACAAGATCTTCTATGGCTCCCACTGGTGTTATGTGGGCCTGGAGATCGAGATCCCCAACACCGGGGACTACAAGCTCAGCTTCGTGGGCGAGCGGCAGGTGATCATGGTGCGCGACCGCGTGGCGCCCAAGGACCGGGGCACCGACACCGGCATTCGCGTGGTGGAAAACCGCTGCGCCCACCGTGGCGTGCGCTTCTGCCAGCAGCCGCATGGCAACGCGCGCAGCTTTGTCTGCCCATACCACCAGTGGACGTACAAGCTCAATGGCGAACTGGCGGGCCTGCCGTTCAAGGACGGCGTGAAGGATGGCGACTGCATCAACGGCGGCATGCCGGCGGACTTTGACCTCAAGGCCAATGGCCTGACGCGGCTGCGCGTGGCGGTACTGCATGGCCTGGTGTTCGCCACGTTCAGTGCCGACGCCGAGCCGCTGGACGACTACCTGGGTCCGAACGTCATGCCCTGGCTGGACCGCATCTTCAAAGGCCGGCAGCTCACGCTGCTGGGCTACAACCGCCAGCGCATTCCGGGCAACTGGAAGCTCATGATGGAGAACATCAAGGACCCGTACCACCCGGGGCTTTTGCACACCTGGTTTGTGACCTTCGGGCTGTGGCGTGCGGACCAGAAAAGCCGCATGGTGATGGACGCGCACGGGCGCCATGCCGTGATGATCTCCCGCCGCAACGAGGGCGGTGAAAACAAGACCGTGACCGAGGGTGTGACCAGCTTCAAGGCCGGCATGGCGCTGAACGACACGCGCCTGCTGGATGTGGTGCCCGAACCCTGGTGGAAGATTCCCGACCCGTCCAGCCCCGGCGCCGACATCACGCCCACCGTCACCATGATCACTCTGTTCCCGAGCCTGATCATTCAGCAGCAGGTGAACTCGCTCAGCACCCGCCACATCGTGCCACGCGGCGAGGGCGAGTTTGATTTCGTCTGGACCCATTTCGGCTTTGCCGACGACACACCCGGGATGACCCAGCGGCGCCTGCGCCAGGCGAACCTGTTTGGTCCGGCCGGCTTTGTCAGCGCCGACGATGGCGAGGTGATCGAATTCAGCCAGGACGGCTTCCGTCAGTGGGGCAGCGGTGGGGATGACAGCGGCAGCACCCTGTGCGAACTGGGCGGCACCGGGACCGAAATGACCGAGCACATGGTCACCGAGACGCTGATCCGCAGCATGTACGCCTACTGGAAGAAAGTGATGGCGGTGTGATGACGATCGACGCCTTGCTGCTGCACCACCAGATTGACCAGCTCAATGCCGCCTATGCGGCAGCGCTGGACGAAAAGCGCTTTGACGACTGGCCGGATTTTTTCACCGACGACGCGCGCTATTGGGTGCAGGCCCGCGAGAACTTCGACCGCAAGCTGCCGCTGGCGCTGATGGCGCTGGAGAGCAAGGGCATGATGAAAGACCGCGTCTACGGCATCACGCAGACCATCTACCACGGGCCGTATTACATGCGCCATGTGGTGAGCCCGGCCAGGGTGCTGGCAGACGAGGGCGGCGTGATCCGGGCCCAGGCGAACTATGCGGTGTTCCGCACCAAGCCGGGCGGCGCCAGCGAGGTCTACAACGTGGGCCGCTACATCGACGAAATCGTCCGCACGGCAGCCGGCCTGCGGTTGGCAAGCCGGCGCTGCGTGTACGACAGCGAGATGATCCTCAACTCGCTGATCTACCCGATCTGACGCGTTCAGTCCTTGCGCTTGCCGAGTTCGTTGCCGATCAGGCCGCCGATGGCGGCACCGCCAATGGTGGCCGCCGTGCCGCCGACGGCGCTGCCGGCCACGCCGCCAACAACGGCGCCCACACCAGTGCCGATCTGGGCGTTGGTCGGGTTGGTGCTGCAGCCGCCCAGGGCCAGAAGGGTGGCAGTGGCGGCGGCGATCAGGAATTTCGTGTTCATGGGGTTTCCTCTTTGAAGTGGCAGGCCGTGCGGCCTGTACGCCCACTCTAGGCGGCACCCCGGCGCCGCCGTGTAGGAGGAATCCAACGCCCGCTGTGGGCGGTGGGCGCTTTCACCCCTTGCGCTGGTTCAGGCCGCGCGGCGCTTGCGCGACGCCGGTGCCGGGGCTGCTGCCACCAGCGCGAGCTTGCGTCGCGGCGCGGCCGCCCGCTTGGCCGGTGCCTTGCGCAATGGCCGCGCCGGGCTGGCGGTGGCGACAGTCGGCGCCACAGGGGTAGCGGCCGAGGCCGTGGCCTGCACTTCAGCGTGCGCACGCGCCAGCAGCGCCTGGTGTTCGGCCAGCAGGTAGTCGCCCAGGTCGTTGATGTCGGGCACCACGCGGCGGCAGGCGATCAGGCCGTAATCCATCCGGCCGTTGTAGCTCTGTACCGTGACATTCAGCGCCATGCCGTGCGCGGGGATGGATACCGGGTAGTAGCAGGCCATGCGCGCACCGGCAAAGTACAGCGGCACCGGAATGCCGGCCACGTTGGAGATGACCAGGTTGGCAATGGGGGGCACCACATTCATGATGCGCGATCGGCCCCAGAGCGAGGCCAGTCCGGATACCAGCCAGGGCGCGCCCAGCATCGGGAAGTCGTTCGGAATCGCGGCCTTGACGCGCCCCATCATCTGCTTGTTGGCGTCGGACGCGGCGTGAATGGCCTTCAGGCGGTCCACCGGGTCGGCCACATCGGTGGCCAGCGTCATGGCCAGCATGCTGACCTGGTTGTTGGCGCTCTCGTCGCCTGCCGCCCGCAGGCTCACCGGCACCGCCGCAATCAGCGGCTTGGCAGGCAGGTCTTCGTATTCCTTGAGGTAGCGACGCAGTGCGCCCGCCGTGGTGGCCATCACCACGTCATTGAGCGACACCCCGAACGCCTTGGCAATGGTCTTGGTCTCTGCCAGCGGGATGGTGCGCCCGGCGAAGGTGCGCTGGTTCGTGATGGCCACGTTGAGCAGGGTGCGGGGTCCGAACAGCTTGAGGTTTTTGGGCAGGCCCCACTGGCGCTTGCCGTTGTCGTCTTTTGCGGGCACCACCACGTCGCGCGCGGCGCGGGCCATGGTGGGGGCCATGCGTACCAGCTTGATGGCCTGTTGCACCGCATTGCGCACCGCTGCACCCGCCAGCTCGGCCATGCCCAGCTGGTACTCGTGGCGGCGCGGGCGCGGGCGCGGCGGCTTGATCACGCGGCCGGCAGGCTCCAGGTCGAACAGCGCCTTGGCCACGGCCACGCCGCCCTGGCCATCGATGCCGGCATGGTGGACCTTGGCGTACAGCGCCACCTGGCCGCTCTTGAGACCGTCGATCACAAACAGCTCCCACAGCGGACGGCTGCGGTCCAGCAGCGTGGAATGCAGCCGCGCCACGTACTGCTGCAGCTGCCGGTTGGTGCCGGGTTTGGGCAGGGTGATGTGGCGCACGTGGTAGTCGATGTCGATGTCGTCGTCTTCCACCCACACCGGGTCGGAGATGTCAAACGGCATTAGCGCCAGCTTGCGCGTGAACACGGCCGCCAGATGCATGCGCTCGGACAGCGTCTTTTTGGCGTCTTCATAGAAATCGCCGCTGTAGCCGTCAGGCAGGTCCAGCACATGGAGTGAACCGATGTGCATCGGCATTTCGGGCGACTCAATGTGCAGGAACATCGCGTCCAGGCCGCTGAGGTGTTTCATGGGAAAGGCTCCGTGAGGGGTGGTTTGCCCCCAGTGTGACCCGCAGCCGCCGTCGGGCCAGCGGAAAAACCCTTGGCCGCCAGCCGCCTAGACCGGCCGGTTGCGCGCCAGCGGCGGGTTGGCAGCGAAATAGCGCCGGATGCCCTGCATCAGCGCGTCGGCCAGCTGTTCCTGGTATTCGTCGCTTTTCAGGCGCGCCTCCTCGTCGGGGTTGCTGATGAAGGCGGTTTCCACCAGAACGCTGGGAATGTCGGGCGCCTTCAGCACCGCAAAGCTGGCCTGTTCAACCCGCGGCTTGTGCAGCTTGCCCACTTTGCCAATCTCGCCCAGCAGGGCGCTGCCGAGCTTCAGGCTGTCATTGATCTGTGCGGTCGTGCTCATGTCCAGCAGCGCGCGCTGGACCTGCGCGTCGCGGGCGCGCACATTCAGCCCGCCCACCGCATCGGCAGCGTTTTCCTTGTCGGCCAGCCAGCGCGCGGCCGAACTGGAGGCGCCACGCTCGCTCAGCGCGAACACGCTGGCGCCCTGTGGGCGGGGCGTGAAAAAGGCGTCGGCATGGATGCTGACAAACAGGTCGGCCTGCACCCGCCGCGCCTTCTGCACCCGCACATGCAGCGGCACGAAGAAGTCGGCGTCGCGCGTCAGGAAAGCGCGCATCGGGTTGCCATTGATGCTGGCGGCGTTGATGCGGTCGCGCATGCGGTGGGCGATCTGCAGCACCACGTCTTTTTCGCGTGTGCCGTTGGGGCCGATAGCGCCGGGGTCTTCGCCGCCGTGGCCCGGGTCCAGCGCCACGATGATGAGCCGGTCGGTGCTGCCGATTGCTGTGCCATTTCTGGCTGTAACCCGCGCGGAATCTGCGTCAGGCGCTATCAAAACAGGAGCAGTTGGTTGGCCGGCGGGTGGCGCCGGCCGTGTCGTCTGGCGGGCGATCAGCTCCCCGAGCGGATCGACTGGCGCCGCTGGTGCGGCGGGGGTGGGCGCTGTTGCGCCGCTGCGGCTGTCGCGCATCCGCTCGGCGATCAAGGCTTCCAGCGGGTCGGCCGGCTGCGTCGGGTACAGGTCAAACACCAGCCGGTGCTGGTAGGCCGCAATGGGCGGCAGCGTGAAGACCTGCGGCAGCACCGGCTGCTTGAGGTCCAGCACCATCCGGACCACGCCAGGCGCGAACTGCCCGGCGCGAATGCCGCTGATGTACGGGTCGTCGGCCTTGAGCTTGGCCACCAGCTCGCGCAGGGCCGGGTTGAGCTCGATGCCTTCGATGTCCACCGCCAGGCGCGGCGGGCTGGCGACGAACTGCTGGCGCACGGTCAGAAGCGCGTCGGATTCGATGGTCACGCGTGAATAGTCAGGCGCCGGCCAGATGCGCACCGCCAGGATGGTGGCGCCCCGCGCGATGTGCTGGCGCCCCAGCAGCAGCACCAGGGTGCCCAGCTGCAGCAGTTGCCGGCGGCGCGGCAGCGTCATGGCAGCAGTGCCTTTCCGGCGGCGGTGTGGGCGGTGAGTGTGACAACACGGCGCTCGTCCGCCTGCGGCTCGAGCGTGATTGACAGGTCGGCCGGCGGCAGCATGGCGGCAGCTTTCTCGGGCCATTCCGCCAGCTTCAGGCCGGGGCTGGCGAACAGGTCACGAAAGCCCGCGTCTTCCCATTCACGCGGGTCATTGAAACGATAGAAATCAAAGTGCCAGATCGGGAGGCCCGGTGCCTCGTGCGGCTCCACCACGGCGTAGGTAGGGCTCTTGATGCGGCCCTGTACACCCAGTGCCCGCAGCAGGTGCCGCACCAGCGTGGTCTTGCCGGCGCCCAGGTCGCCATGCAGGGCAATGAAGGCGTTGCGCAGGGCCGGGCGCCTGGCCAGGCCCTGCGCGAAAGCCAGCGTGTCGTCCTCGGAGTGCCACACCAGGGAGGCGCTTCCTACAATCGGCGGGTGACGTTCAACAGCGGTCAGATCGAGGGTCCTCGTTTGGTGGAAAGCATCCGGGCCTGGGCCCGTGAGCTCGGATTTTCCCAAATCGGCGTGGCCGGCGTGGATTTGTCGTCGGCCGAGCCCGGTTTGAGTGAATGGCTGGCGCAAGGGTTCCATGGTGACATGGCCTACATGGCGGCACACGGTCTCAAGCGTGCCCGCCCCGCCGAGCTGGTGCCCGGCACCGTGAGCGTGGTCACGGCGCGCATGGACTATCTGCCGGCAGACACCCCGGCTGGCTGGCAGGCCACCGAGCTGGCGCGGCTGGCCCGGCCGGGCGAAGCCGTGGTGTCGGTCTACGCCCGGGGGCGCGACTACCACAAGGTGCTGCGCTCGCGCCTGCAAAAGCTCTGCGACCGCATTGCGCTGCAGGTTGGCCCGTTTGGCCATCGTGTGTTCACCGATTCCGCCCCGGTGCTGGAGGCCGAGCTGGCCGCCCGCAGCGGCCAGGGCTGGCGTGGCAAGCACACGCTGGTGCTTGACCGAGACGCCGGCTCGATGTTTTTCCTGGGCGAGATCTACCTCGATCTGGCCTTGCCCACCAGTGCGCCCGTCAGTGCGCACTGCGGCAGCTGCAGTGCCTGCATCGACATCTGCCCGACGCAGGCCATCGTGGCGCCGCACCGGCTGGACGCACGGCGCTGCATTTCGTACCTGACCATCGAGCATGCGGGGCCGATACCGCTGGAACTGCGGCCACTCATGGGCAACCGCATCTATGGCTGTGACGACTGCCAGCTGGCCTGCCCCTGGAACAAGTATGCGCAGCGCAGCGCGCTGCCGGACTTTGACGAACGCGCGGGCATCTCGGGCCAACAGCTGGTGACGCTGTTTCGCTGGACCGAGGCAGATTTCCTGCACCACACCGAGGGCAGCGCCATCCGCCGTATTGGCCATGCGCGCTGGCAGCGCAATCTGGCCGTGGCCCTGGGCAATGCACTGCGCAAGGCTGACGATGCGGCCATTCGCCAGGCGCTGGCTGCACAGCGGGAGCGGGCGGGCGAGCTGGTGCGCGAGCACATCGACTGGGCGCTGGCACAAGGCGCCTAGCGCAGCACCCCCAGTGCGAATGGCAGGCTGACCATGCCCAGCAGCGTGGACAGCGTGACCAGCGCCGCCACATAGGCGCCGTTGTAGCCCATGCGCGCAGCCAGCACGTAACAGGTGGAGGCGGTGGGCATGGCCGAGAACGCCAACAGCACCGTGGCCTGCACCGGATCCAGCCTGAACAGTACCGAATATGCCAGCGCCACCAGCGGCATCACGAAATGCCGGATCGCCAGCACCGACACCGCCAGCGTCTTGCCACTGGCCAGCTGGCCAAACTGCATGCCGGCGCCTGCGGCCATCAGGCCGAGCGCAAGCGACGCCGCGCCGATACGCGTGACCGTGGGTTCCAGCCAGACCGGCATGCGAAACCCGAGCAGGTTGGCCACCAGCCCGGTGGCGGTGGCAATGATCAGCGGGTTGCGCACCAGTTCGCGCAGGAAGCCGCTGCGGGCATGCCGCGCCATCGGCCACACCGCGCCCACATTGAACAATGGTACGCACACGCCGATCAGCACGGCGATCAGCAGCAGCCCCTGCGGCCCGGCCAGCCGCTCGGCCAGCGCCAGCGCGATGAACGAGTTGAAGCGGAACGCAACCTGCGCGCTGGCGGCGTGGTCGCGCCGGTCGATGCGCGCCCCGATCCAGGGCAGGTGCGGCAGGCTGTAGGCCATGGCGATGCCAGTTACGCCCATCAGCAGGCCGGCGCCGATCAGGCTGGAGGCGGCGCCCAGGTCCAGCGGGCTGCGCACGATGGACTGGAACAGCAGGACCGGGAACAGGAAGTAGTACACCAGGCTTTCGACCTGTTCCCACACCGTTCGGTTGAGGGCGGTGTACCGGCACACCAGATAGCCACAGAAAATGAGCGAGAAATCGGGGAAGAGCAGTTGCGCGTAGTTCACGGCGCTCAGAATAACCGCGTTTAGGGTTAGCCCTTATGTGTAATCCACATCGCGCGGGCACATGTATTGCGACTAGCATTCCGCATCCGTTTTTCAGTTACCAAGGAGAAATCTCATGCAACGTCGTCAATGGTTTGCCCTCACGCTAGCGGCGGCCGCGGCGGGTTCCGCCTTTGCCCAGGGCTACCCCAACAAGGTGATCCGCCTGCAGGTGCCCTTTGCGCCGGGCGGGACCACCGACATCGTGGCCCGCGTGATTGCCGAGCCGCTGGGCAAGGCGTTGGGCCAGTCGGTCATTGTGGAAAACAAAGCGGGTGGCGGCGGCGTGGTGGGGGCCACCGAGACGGTGCGCGCCGCACCGGACGGCTACAGCCTGGGCATGGCCACCGTGTCCACCACGGCGGCCAACCCGGCCATTAACCCCAAGATTCCGTACAACCCCCTTACTGACTTCACGCCCATCATCAACATCGCCGCCACGCCCAACGTGATCGCGGTGCACCCGAGCTTCCCGGCCAAGGATTACAAGGGCTTTGTGGCCGAACTCAAGAAGTCGCCGGGCCGCTATTCGTACTCGTCGTCGGGCACGGGGGGCATCGGCCACCTGCAGATGGAGCTGTACAAGAACCTCAGCGGCACGTTTATCACGCACATCCCCTACCGGGGCGCCGGCCCGGCCCTGAACGACACCGTGGCGGGCCAGGTCCCGATGATCTTTGACAACATGCCCTCGGCGCTGCCCTTCATCAAGGACAACCGCCTGGTGCCCATCGTGGTGGCCGCGCCGCAACGCCTGAAGGAACTGCCCAATGTCCCGACTTTCAAGGAAGTGGGCCTGGAGCCGGTGAACCGCATGGCGTACTACGGCATCCTGGGCCCCAAGGGGCTGCCCAAGGAAGTGGTGGACAAGATCAATGCCGGTGTCCGCAAGGCACTGGAAGACCCGGCCGTGCGCAAGCGCATCGAGGACACGGGCTCGATCGTGATCGGCAACACACCCGAGCAGTTCGCAGCCCAGATCAAGGCCGAGTTCGAGGTGTACAAGAAGGTGGTGGACTCCGCCAAGCTCAAGCTGGACTGACGCCCCGCCGGTCCTGCCAGGCCGCCTTCGGGCGGCTTTTTTGTTTGCTATCGTGCGGGGCATGACATCCCCGGGCCGCGCCAGCATTGACACGTTC
This sequence comes from Ramlibacter sp., assembly GCA_046348225.1. Taxonomy (GTDB): domain Bacteria; phylum Pseudomonadota; class Gammaproteobacteria; order Burkholderiales; family Burkholderiaceae_C; genus JAXMEQ01. Next base: position 486,950 of record JAXMEQ010000003.1, on the reverse strand, counting down.
ATCGATGCGCTGTGGCTCGAGGAAGGCCTGTCGAAGAACACACTGGCCGCCTACCGGCGTGACCTGACGCTGTATGACCGCTGGCTGGCCGGCCGTGGCACCACCCTGGACGCCACCACCGAAGCCGACCTGAACGCCTACTTTGCGGCCCGCCATGCGGCCACCCGCGCCACCTCGGCGAATCGCCGGCTCACGGTGTTCAAGCGCTACTTCCGCTGGGCGCTGCGCGAGCGGCTCGTCACAGCCGACCCCACGCTCAAGCTGCAGTCGGCCCGCCAGCCGCTGCGCGTGCCCAAGACACTGACCGAGACCCAGGTGGAAACTCTGCTGGCCGCGCCCGATGTGGACACACCGCTGGGCCTGCGCGACCGCACCATGCTGGAGCTGATGTACGCCAGCGGCCTGCGGGTGAGCGAACTGGTCACGCTCAAGACCTTCAACGTCAGCATGAGCGAGGGCGTGCTGCGCGTGCTGGGCAAGGGCAGCAAGGAGCGGCTGGTACCGTTTGGCGAAGTGGCGCGCGACTGGATCTTGCGCTACCTGGCGCAGGCGCGCGCCGCCATCCTGGCAGGCCGGCAGACGGACGACTTGTTCGTCACCGGCCGGGGTGCCGGCATGAGCCGCGTGATGTTCTGGATGATCGTCAAGAAGCATGCCCGCGCCGCCGGCATCACCGCGCCACTGTCACCGCACACGCTGCGCCACGCCTTTGCCACCCACCTGCTGAACCATGGCGCCGACCTGCGCGCCGTGCAGATGCTGCTGGGCCACGCCGACATTTCCACCACCACCATCTACACCCATGTGGCGCGCGAACGGCTCAAGGCGCTGCATGCGCAGCATCACCCGCGGGGCTGAAATATCATGCCCGGACAGTTCTGAAACCAGGAGACAACCATGAAGAAGCTCATTGCCGCTGTCCTGCTGGCCAGCGCCAGCACGCTGGTCATCGCGCAGGCCTGGCCTTCGGCCAAACCCATCCGGCTCATCGTCGGCTACCCGCCGGGCGGTGGTATCGACTTTGCGGCCCGCACGGTGCAGGTGCCGCTGCAGGAAGCGCTCAAGCAGCAGATCGTGGTGGACTACAAACCCGGCGCCGGTGGCCTGCTGGCGGCCGGCGAGCTCACCCGCGCGGCGCCGGACGGCTACACGCTGTTGCTGGCCAACACCGGGCCGTTTGCCATTGCGCCCTGGCTGCAACAGAAGCTGCCCTATGACCCGGTCAGGCAGTTCACCTACATCGGCCAGATCAGCCAGGGCAGCTACATCGCGGCGACGCGGCTGGACCACCCGGCCAAAGACCTCAAGGAATGGGTGGCCTGGGCCAGGGCGAATGCCGGCAAGGTCAATTTCGCCTCCGGCGGTGCCGGCACCTCCACCCACCTGAATGGCGAATTGATGAACCAGGCCACCGGGCTTGACGTGACGCATGTGCCCTACAAGGGCAGCGCGCCGGCCGTGCAGGACCTGCTGGGCGGCCAGACGCAGTTGCTGATTGACGCGGGCAGCGTGCTGCTGCCGCAGATCAAGGGCGGCAAGCTCAAGGCCCTCGCGGTGACCGGCCCAAAGCGCGACCCGCAGCTGCCAGACGTGCCGACGGTGCGCGAGCTGGGCCTGGGTGCCATGGAGTCGGTGGGATTCCAGGGCCTGGTGGGGCCGGCCGGGTTGCCGCGCGACGTTGTGGACAGAATCGCCGCGGAGCTGGCCCGCGTGCTGGCGCAGGCCGAGGTGAAAGCCAAGTTTGCGGGCGTAGGTGCCGAGGTTCACTCATTGGGCCCGACCGAGTTCGCCACCTTCGTGAAGGCCGAAAATGAAAAATGGGCCAAGCTGATCCGTGAGCGCAAACTGCAGCTCGACTGAGCCCGTCATGGCGGTTCAGGCCAGCAGGAACGCCAGCTCTTCCTCGGTGAAACCCGCGCGCCGTCGCGCGGCGTCATTGAACGGCGGGTGCAGGCGGGGGGCCAGGTAGCGCTCCACCAGCACGCCGTAGTGGGCCACCGGGTCCAGTCCGTCGCGCTGGCACAGCCAGCGGTACCAGTGGTTGCCAATGGCCACATGGCCGATCTCGTCGCGCAGGATGATGTCCAGAATGTCCACCGCCCGCAGCGCCGCCGGTGTGCCCACGGCGCGCAGCTTGTCCTGGATCTGCGGCGTGGCGTCCAGCCCGCGCGCTTCCAGCGTGCGGGGCACCAGCGCCATGCGGGCGACCACGTCACCGCGCGTCTTCTCGCACATCTGCCACAGGTTGTCGTGGGCAGGGAAGTCGCCGTAGTCATGGCCCAGCGTCTGCAGGTGGGCGCGCAGCAGGCTGAAGTGGTGGGCCTCCTCGGCTGCCACGCGCAGCCAGTCGAGGTAGAACGCGCGCGGCATGCCGTCAAAACGCCACGCCGCGTCCAGCGCGAGGTTGATGGCATTGAACTCGATGTGCGCAATCGCGTGCAGCAGCGCGGCCAGGCCCTCGGGCTTGAAGGGCGAGCGGCGGGGTACCTTGGCGGGGTGCACCAGTAACGGCCGGTCGGGCCGCCCGGGCAGACCGGCGGGTTCGCTCGGCCTGCTGTCTGCTATCAAAATGCTAGCGCCCTGCGCATGCAGCGCGCGGGCTGCAGCCACTTTTTCTTCGGGACTGGACAGGCGCAAGGCCTCCAGCGCGCGTTGACGAAGCTCCATCCCTACAATTCTAGGTTTTGTGCGAGGCTGTGACGATGGCGATCTACGAACTGGACGGCAAGGCCCCCGAGCTGGGGGCGGGCACCTGGGTGGCCGACAGTGCCCAGGTGATCGGCGCCGTGGCGCTGGGCGAGAACGCCAGCGTGTGGTTTGGCGCCGTGATCCGCGGCGACACCGAAACCATCCGCATCGGCCGCAACAGCAATGTGCAGGACCTGTCGGTGATGCACGCCGACATCGGCATGCCGCTGACCATCGGCGACAACGTGACGGTGGGCCACCAGGTCATGCTGCATGGCTGCACCATCGGCGACGGCTCGCTCATCGGCATCCAGGCCGTGGTGCTCAATGGCGCGAAGATCGGGCGCAACTGCATCGTGGGCGCCGGCAGCGTGGTGACCGAAGGCAAGGAGTTCCCGGACAACTCGCTCATCATCGGCTCGCCGGCCCGCGTGGTTCGCACGCTGGACGCCGCCACCGCCGAAAAGCTGGCCCAGAGTGCCGAGCACTATGTGGCCAACGGCCACCGCTATGCCCGCGGGCTGAAAAAGATCGGCTGACCCCGTGAGTGAGTTGCACAAATTCCTGTTCGACGGCATGCCGGTGCGCGGCATGATCGTGCGCCTGACCGACAGCTGGACGGAAATCCTGGCGCGCCGTGCCGGCAACACCGCCACCGGCGCCTGGCCGCCGCCGGTGAGCGAACTGTTGGGCGAGATGGCGGCTGCGGGCGCGTTGATGCAGTCCAACATCAAGTTCAACGGTGCTCTGGTGCTGCAGATTTTTGGCGATGGCCCGGTCAAGCTGGCCGTGGCCGAGGTGCAACCCGACCTGAGCCTGCGCGCCACCGCCAAGGTGGTGGGTGATGTGGGCGTCAATGACCGGTTGCCCGAAATGGTGAACGTGCACAACCAGGGCCGCTGCGCCATCACACTGGACCCCAAGGACAAGTTCCCGGGCCAGCAGCCTTACCAGGGCGTGGTGCCGCTGTTTGGCGACCAGCGGGAAAAGCTGGGCAAGCTCAGTGAGGTGCTGGAGCACTACATGCTGCAGTCGGAACAGCTTGACACCAAACTCATCCTCGCGGCCGACGACAAGGTGGCCGCCGGCTTGCTGATCCAGCGCCTGCCGACCCAGGGCGAGAAGAATCTCGGTAGTGCGGGCGAAGACATCGGCCGGATCGAGGACTACAACCGCATCGCCATCCTGGCGGCGACGCTGACGCGCGAAGAACTGCTCACGCTGGATGTGGACACCATCCTGAACCGGCTGTTCTGGGAAGAGAAGGTCGTCCGGTTCGAGCCGCAGACGCCGCGCTTTGCCTGTACCTGCAGCCGGGACCGCGTGTCCAGCATGATCCGCAGCCTGGGCGTGGTCGAGGCGGAGAGCATTCTGGCCGAGCGCGGCGAGATTGAGGTGGGCTGCGACTTCTGCGGCCAGCAGTACCGTTACGACGCGGTCGACGCCGCGCGCATCTTCACGTCGCCGGGCGACCAGCCGCCGGTGACGACGGCGGTTCAGTAGGGGCTGCGTCCAGCGGCGGCCGCTCGGCCAGCTCCTGGCCCAGACGGGCCGTCTCGGCCACTTCTTCCTTGAGCAGTTGCGTCACGGCCTTCAGGTCGTCGGCGGCGGCCTGCACTTTTTCCTCAATGGCACTGTTCTGTTCAAGGGCCCGGCCCACATCGCCCTGCTTGGCGCTGTCGGGCAGGCTGCGGTCCAGCACGGTGTTGGTCAGGTGCAGTTCGGCGCCCGCGACTTCCAGGTCGCGCTGGATTTGTGAGGTTTTGGCGGTGGCGCCCGCAATCGGGTGGGCAGCGTGGCGCGTGGCGTCACTTTGCGGTCGGCTCATGGGAATTCTCCGGCTGGGTGACTTGTAGTGCACGCTGGCAAACGCCGGACGTGGATGATTGAATGTAGCGGCAGCCCCGCTGGCCGTGGGGCAACTTTACAAATTCGCGCCACCCAGCCCCAGGCCGGTGAACAGGCGGTGCTCACAGTCCGGGTCGCTGCATTTGTCACAGGCCCAGCGCCAGGGGCGCTTGTCTGAAGCAAATGAGCCTGTAGCCCGCACAGCTTCTGCGTGCGCCGCTACTGAATTGATAGCAAGCAGGGCCTGGGCCAGGCGCCCGTCGCCCTCACCATAGACCACCCGGTAGGGCACGTTGGCGCGCGCCAGCGCCGCGCGCAGTCTTGCATCGACCGGCTCGCGCACATGCGGGCCGTCGCGTTGCAGGCCGTCGGGCACCCAGGGCAGGTCCAGCCCGGTCACCAGCGTGAGGTCGTAATGGCGCTGGTGGTCCAGGGCAAAGCGGTACAGCGAGGGGTCGTCAAACAGCAGGTCACTGTAGATCGCCACCATCAGCGGTGTGGTGTCGGCCACCAGCCAGTGGCCGGGCGGGCAGGCCAGTGCGCGGCGTGCCTGCTCCTGAGCGATGCCGGCCTGCTCGTGCGGCTGCGGAGTGCGGCCCTCGCGCTCGCACCATTCGCGCAGGTACTCCGCCACGGCATGCACCGGCTGGCCGCCGGCCTGCCAGTGCCGCGCCAGTGCCGCGGCCAGCGAGGTCTTGCCGGTGCTCTCGGCGCCAAGCAGCGCGACCTTCATGGCGTCAGCCGCCGCTGCCATGCACGCCACCCGGCCACACTGAGCACGATGAACACGCTGTAGAGGATGACGGTCAGCCACAGGCCCTTGTGGATGAACAGGCCCACGCTCACCAGGTTGACCACCACCCAGACCGCCCAGTTTTCAATGTACTTGCGCCCCAGCAGGAACTGGCCCACCAGACTCAGCGCGGTGGGAAAGGCGTCCCACCAGGGTACGTCGGTGTCGGTGGTGTGCTTCAGGAACAGGCCGGTCAGGGGCCAGAGCACGGCGCTGGCCAGCAGTGTGGCCATCAGGCCACGGCGGGACAACCGCGCCACGTGCAGCGCAGCACCGTCCGCACTGCGTCCCCGCAACCACTGGAACCAGCCCCAGAACGCCACCACCACAAAGAACACCTGCAACGACGCCTCGCCGTACAGCTTGCTGCGCCAGAACAGCGTGAAGTACATCACCGAGCTGATGATGGCCAGCGGCCAGCCCCAGTGGATTTCGCGAATGTTGCAGCCGACCATGGCCAGTGCGATCACCACAGCCACGATTTCCAGCCAGGTGGTGGGGGCGCCCCACAGCGTGAACGCCTCGGCGAACAGCGTTTCGCTCACTTGGCGATCTGCACGTAGATTTCGTTGGGCTTGACCATGCCCAGCTCGCCCCGGGCCTTTTCCTCGACCATCTCCAGCCCTTCCTTGAGGTCGCGCACCTCGGCGGCGAGCCGGTCATTGGCCTGCTGCGCGGCCGCGTTGCGGGCTTTCTGGTCAGCCAGCGTCTGCTGCATTTTCGAGACGCTGGTCACGCTGCCCCGTCCGAACCACAGCTGCGCATGCAACACCAGCAGCAGCGCCACCAGAATGGCCGGGACAACGCGGTTCACCACCTGCTTTGTCAGCGGAGGTTGTAGAAGGCCGCACGGCCCGGGTAGCTGGCGATGTCGCCCAGGTCTTCCTCGATGCGCAGCAGCTGGTTGTACTTGGCCATGCGATCGCTGCGGCTCAGGCTGCCGGTCTTGATCTGTCCGGCGTTGGTACCCACGGCGATGTCGGCAATGGTGCTGTCTTCCGTCTCGCCGCTGCGATGGCTGATCACGGCGGTGTAGCCGGCGCGCTTGGCCATTTCGATGGCCGCAAAGGTTTCCGTCAGTGTGCCGATCTGGTTGATCTTGATCAGGATCGAGTTGGCGATGCCCTTGTCGATGCCTTCCTTCAGGATCTTGGTGTTGGTGACGAACAGGTCATCACCCACCAGCTGCACCTTCTTGCCCAGGCGCTCGGTCAGCACCTTCCAGCCGTCCCAGTCGCCCTCGGCCATGCCGTCTTCAATGCTGATGATGGGGTACTTGTCGACCCAGGTGGCCAGGATATTGGTCCATTCTTCAGAGTTCAGGCTCAGGCCTTCGGCTTCCAGCACGTACTTGCCGTCCTTGTAGAACTCGCTGGCGGCGCAGTCCAGGCCCAGCGCAATCTGCTCGCCCGCGGTGTAGCCGGCGTTGCTGATGGCTTCCAGGATCATCTGGATGGCGGCCTCGTGGTTGGCCACGTTGGGGGCAAAGCCGCCTTCGTCGCCCACGGCGATGCTCATGCCCTTGTCGTGAATGATCTTCTTGAGCGCGTGGAACACCTCGGCGCCCCAGCGCACGGCCTCGCGGAAGCTCGGCGCGCCCACCGGAATGATCATCAGCTCCTGCAGGTCGAGGTTGTTGTTGGCATGCGCGCCGCCGTTGACGACGTTCATCATCGGCACCGGCAGCTGCATGCTGCCCATGCCGCCGAAGTAGCGGTACAGCGGCAGGCCCGATTCTTCGGCCGCTGCGCGGGCCACGGCCATGGACACGGCCAACATCGCGTTGGCGCCCAGGCGGCTCTTGTTGTCGGTGCCGTCCAGATCGATCAGCGTCTTGTCCAGAAAGGCCTGCTCGGACGCGTCCAGGCCCAGCACGGCCTCGGAGATTTCGGTGTTGATGTGCTCCACGGCCTTGAGCACGCCCTTGCCGAGGTAGCGTGTCTTGTCGCCATCGCGCAGCTCGATGGCCTCGCGGCTGCCGGTGGAGGCGCCCGACGGCACGGCCGCGCGGCCCATGGTGCCGGATTCCAGCAGCACGTCGCACTCCACCGTGGGGTTGCCCCGGCTGTCGAGGATCTCGCGGCCGACGATGTCAACAATTGCACTCATTGCGGTTTCTCTTCAAAAAGTTGGTAAACGGTTCAGACACCCTCGACCACGAGCATGCGCATCACGGCGGCGCCTTCGCGCGCCTTTTTGGCGGCTTCGTATTCGACGGAGTTGTAGAAGGCCCGGGCCTGATCGACCGAGGGGAACTTGAGCATCACAAAACGGGCCGGGTTCCAGTCGCCTTCGAGTACCTCGACCTTGCCGCCGCGGATGCAGACTTCGGCGCCGTGGGCCTTCATGGCGATTGTCGAGAGCTTTTTGTACTCTTCGTATTGTTCCGGGTTCGTAACGTCGACATTGGCGATCACGTAGGCACTGGGCATGGCAGGTTCAGGCGTTGAAGTGGTTTTCGAGGAAGCCGTTTTTCTTGGTCACCCGGTCGAGCGCCAGCAGGGTTTCCAGCAGCGCCTTCATGTGCTTGAGCGGCACGGCGTTGGGCCCGTCGCTCAGCGCCTGCGCCGGGTTGGGGTGGGTTTCCATGAACAGGCCTGCCACGCCCACGGCCACGGCCGCGCGTGCGAGTACAGGCACCATCTCGCGCTGGCCGCCCGAGCTGGTGCCTTGCCCGCCGGGCAACTGCACCGAGTGCGTGGCGTCAAACACCACCGGGGCGCCGGTCTCGCGCATGATGGCCAGGCTGCGCATGTCGCTCACCAGGTTGTTGTAGCCAAAGCTGGCACCGCGTTCGCAGGCCATGAAGTTGTCTTCGTTCAGGCCCGCTTCTTTTGCGGCGGCGCGGGCCTTGTCGATCACGTTCTTCATCTCGTGGGGCGCGAGGAACTGCCCCTTCTTGATGTTCACCGGCTTGCCCGACTGCGCCACGGCGCGGATGAAGTCGGTCTGTCGGCACAGGAAGGCCGGCGTCTGCAGCACGTCCACCACGGCCGCTGCGGGGGCGATGTCGTCCCCGGAGTGAACGTCCGTCAGGGTCGGCAGGCCCAGCTCACGCTTGACCTTGGCCATGATCTCCAGCCCTTTCTCACGGCCCGGGCCGCGGAAGCTGGTGCCCGACGACCGGTTGGCCTTGTCGAAGCTGCTCTTGAAGATGAACGGAATGCCCAGCTCTGACGTGATGTCCTTCAACTGGCCCGCCGTGTCCATCTGCAACTGCTCGGACTCCACCACACAGGGCCCGGCGATCAGGAAGAACGGCTGGTTCAGGCCGATATCGAAACCACACAGCTTCATGCCACCGCCTTCAGGGACTTGTTGCCGGCAGCCTGGTGGTCCAGCGCGGCCTTGATGAAGGCGTTGAACAGCGGATGCCCGTCCCAGGGCGTGGACTTGAACTCGGGGTGGAACTGCACGCCCATGAACCAGGGGTGCACGCTCTGCGGCAGCTCGACGATTTCCGTGAGCTGCTCGCGCTGGGTGAGCGCGGAGATCACCAGGCCAGCCTGGCGCAGCTGGTCCAGGTAATTGACGTTGGCCTCGTAGCGGTGGCGGTGGCGCTCGGTCACCACGTCGCCGTAGATCTGGTGCGCCAGGGTGCCCTTGGCCACGTTGGAGCTTTGCGCGCCCAGGCGCATGGTGCCGCCCAGGTCGGAATGCTCGTCGCGGGTCTTGATGGTGCCGTCGGCGTCTTTCCACTCGGTGATGAGGGCAATCACCGGGTTGGGGGAGGCGGGCTCGAACTCGGTGCTGTTGGCGTCTTTCAGGCCGGCCACATGTCGCGCGAATTCGATGGTGGCGACCTGCATGCCCAGGCAGATGCCCAGATAAGGTACCTTGTTCTCGCGCGCAAAGCGTGCGGCGCAGATCTTGCCCTCGATGCCGCGCTTGCCAAAGCCACCGGGCACCAGCACGGCGTCGTACTTGGCTAGCTGCGACACGGTGTCGGGCGTGATGGTTTCCGAGTCGACGTAGTCAATCTTCACCCGGGCATGGTTCTTCATGCCGGCGTGGCGCAAGGCTTCATTGAGCGACTTGTAGCTGTCGGACAGGTCCACGTACTTGCCCACCATGGCGATGGTGACTTCACTCTGCGGGTGCTCGGTTTCGTACACCAGCTCGTCCCAGCGCTTGAGGTTGGCCGGCGGCGTGTTCAGGCGCAGCTTGTCGCAGATCAGGCCATCCAGGCCCTGCTCGTGCAGCATGCGCGGCACCTTGTAGATGGTGTTGACGTCCCACATCGAGATGACGCCCCACTCGGCCACGTTGGTGAACAGGCTGATCTTGGCGCGCTCGTCGTCCGGGATGGCGCGGTCGGCGCGGCACAGCAGCGCGTCGGCCTGAATGCCGATCTCGCGCAGCTTCTGCACCGTGTGCTGGGTCGGCTTGGTCTTGAGTTCGCCGGCAGCGGCGATCCAGGGCACATAGGTCAGGTGCACAAAGGCCGTGTTGTTGGCACCCATGCGCAGGCTCATCTGCCGCGCGGCTTCGAGGAAGGGCAGGGATTCGATATCACCGACGGTGCCGCCGATTTCGACAATCGCCACGTCCGCCGCGCCCGGTTCGCCAAAGCGCGCACCGCGTTTGATGTATTCCTGGATTTCGTTGGTGATGTGGGGGATGACCTGCACCGTCTTGCCGAGGTAGTCGCCGCGGCGTTCCTTTTCCAGCACCGACTGGTAAATGCGGCCGGTGGTGAAGTTGTTCACCTTGCCCATGCGGGTGGTGATGAAGCGCTCGTAGTGGCCCAGATCCAGGTCGGTCTCGGCGCCGTCGTCGGTCACGAACACCTCGCCATGCTGGAACGGCGACATCGTGCCCGGGTCGACGTTGATGTACGGGTCCAGCTTGATCAGGGTGACTTTGAGGCCGCGCGATTCAAGGATCGCAGCGAGGGAGGCTGAGGCGATTCCCTTGCCGAGGGAGGACACCACACCGCCGGTGACGAAGACAAATTTGGTCATGTCAGGACGAAGGGCTGGCCTTCGCTCGGTGGGAAATTCAAATTATACGCTGGTACATTTCGCAGCATGACTGAATTGGCTGGCAAACACATCGTGCTCGGGCTGTCGGGCGGCATTGCCTGCTACAAGGCGGCCGAGCTGTGCCGCGCGCTCATCAAGGCAGGCGCCACCGTGCAGGTGGTCATGACGCAGGCGGCCGAGCAGTTCATCACGCCCGTGACCATGCAGGCGCTGAGCAACCGCACGGTCTACGGCTCCCAGTGGGATGCGCGCGAGCCCAACAACATGCCGCACATCAACCTGAGCCGCGAAGCCGATGCGATCGTGATCGCGCCGTGCAGTGCGGACTTCATGGTCAAGCTGGTACACGGCGGCGCGGACGACCTGCTGAGCCTGATGTGTCTGGCGCGTCCGATCGACAAGGTCCCGCTGTTGCTGGCACCGGCCATGAATCGCGAGATGTGGGCCCACCCGGCGACCCAGCGCAACATGGCCCAGCTCAGCGCCGACGGCGCCACCATCCTGGGCGTGGGCAGCGGCTTTCAGGCCTGTGGCGAAACCGGCGACGGGCGCATGCTGGAGCCGCAGGAACTGCTGGAAGACATCGTCGCCTTCTTTAGCCCCAAGCTGCTGGCCGGCCAGCATGTGCTGGTGACCGCCGGCCCCACGTTTGAAGCGATTGACCCGATTCGCGGCATCACCAACCATTCGTCGGGCAAGATGGGTTTTGCCATCACGCGGGCCGCGCGCGAAGCCGGCGCGCAGGTGACGCTGGTGGCCGGGCCGGTGAGCCTGCCCACCCCGCGCGGGGTCCAGCGGGTGAACGTGAAGTCTGCGCGGGAAATGCTTGCAGCCAGTGTGGATGCTGCGCAGACTGCTACGGTTTTTGTAGCAACTGCAGCGGTGGCCGACTGGCGGCCCGCGACCCAGGCTAACCACAAGATCAAGAAGGACGGCTCCGGCCAGGCGCCGCTGCTGCAGTTCACCGAGAACCCGGACATCCTGCATACCATTGCCCAGGGCGAACGGGCCCGCAGCGGGCAATTGTTCTGTGTGGGCTTTGCGGCCGAGAGCCAGGACCTGGTGAACAACGCCCAGGCCAAGCGCGCGCGCAAGGGCATTCCACTGCTGGTGGGCAACATCGGCCCGCTGACGTTTGGCCAGGACGACAACGAGATGCTGCTGGTGGACGCCGCCGGCGTGCAGCCGCTGCCGCGCGCGCCCAAGCTGGTGCTTGCTCGCAAATTGATAGCAGAGATAGCCCGCCGGATGCGGGCTGCAGCCTGATTGGCCTGAAACCTCCATGAAAATTGACGTCAAGATCCTCGACCCGCGCATGGCGGATCAGTTGCCCGCCTACGCCACGCCGGGCAGCGCCGGGCTGGACCTGCGGGCCTGCCTCGATGCGCCACTGACGCTGGCGCCCAACGCCTGGCAACTGGTGCCCACCGGCATCGCCATCTGGCTCAAGGACCCGGGCTATGCCGCGCTGATCCTGCCGCGTTCGGGCCTCGGCCACAAGCACGGCATCGTGCTGGGCAATCTGGTGGGGCTGATCGACAGCGACTACCAGGGGCAACTGATGGTGAGCGCCTGGAATCGCAGCGACGTTGCCTTCACGCTTCAGCCGATGGAGCGCCTCGCCCAATTGGTGGTGGTACCGGTGGTGCAGGCACAGTTCAACGTGGTGAACGAATTTCCCCCGAGCCAGCGCGGCGAGGGCGGCTACGGCTCTACGGGCAAGGGCTGAGCCGGCCGCACTGTCGGCCGGTGCCTACGGGCGGCGCGACGCCGGACGACAGCACAACACGTGATTGCCTGAGGGCGGCGGGCCCGCGCGGGTCTTGTAATGAAGGGGTCACCATTCCAAGGAGATTCCCATGCGTGTTGTTCAACGTCTGCTGCTCGTGGTTCCGGCGGTTGTGCTGGTCGCCTGCGGTACGGCCAACCCCTACGGCGCCAACAATTATCCGGTGGCCAACCCGCAACCGGTCGGCAGTTATCCCGCAGGCAATTACCCCAGCCAGCCGGTGGCCTATGTGGAGTACGGGCGCATCAGCAGTGTCGAGCTGATCAGCGGGGCGGCACCCGCAGGCAGCGGTTCGGCGGGCACCATCATCGGTGGCATCGCTGGCGGCGTGCTCGGCAACCAGGTGGGGCAGGGCGGCGGGCGCGCAGCCGCCACCGTGCTGGGTGTGCTCGGCGGCGCCATGATCGGCAACCAGATCGACCGCAGCCGCACGGCCAGCACCCCTGCCAATGCGGTCTACCGCATCACGCTGCAAACGGACAATGGCGCCTGGCGTACCTACGACGTGGGCAGTACCGACCTGCGCGCCGGTGAGCGTGTGCGGGTGGAGAACGGCCAGATCTACCGGGCCTGAGCGCCCGGGGCCCGCCGTCCGCCGCCGTGTCAGTGCAGCAGGCCGTTGCCCGGGGCCTGCGGCTGTACCTTGAAAAAGCCGGTGCCGGTGGAGCCACGGCCGATTTCTTCTTCCGTGGCTTCGCGCACAGCCTCCACCTTCAGGTGCAGCCGGATCGCAATGCCCGCCAGCGGGTGGTTGCCGTCGAGCACCACATGTTCGGGGTAGATCTCGGTCACGGTGTACAGCACGTCTTTCGGGGCTTCGGGGTGGCTGCCGGCGGTCAGGCCTTCGAAGGTCATGCCCTCTTCCAGCTCGGCCGGAAACAGGCTGCGCGGCTCCAGAAACACCAGTTGGTCGTTGTAATCGCCAAAGGCTTCTTCGGGTTCCAGGTGCAGATCCAGCTTCGCGCCCGGGCCATGCCCCTGCAGCGCTTCCTCGATCTTGGCCAGCAGGTCGCCACCGCCCACCAGGAATTCCACCGGGTCGTCGAGGACGTCCAGCACCTCGCCCAGGGTGTCCTTGAGCGTCCAGGTGAGCGCCACCACACACTGGGGCGTAATTTCAGGAATCGGATTCATTGCAGAATTGTCCCATGGACATCCACTCTCCCCTTCGCCTGCTTGGCGGACGCTCGCCCTCGCAGTTCATGCAGCGCCACTGGCAGAAAAAGCCGTTGCTGGTGCGCCAGGCCATCCCGGGCTTTGCCCCCTTGCTGGACCGCGACGCGCTGTTCGCGCTGGCGTCGCAGGACGATGTGGAGTCGCGCCTGGTGCGCCAGGGGCCCGGGGGCTGGCAGATGCGCCGCGGCCCGTTTGCCCGGCGCGCACTGCCGGCGCTGAAGCAGCGCCTGTGGACGCTGCTGGTGCAGGGCGTCGATTTGCACCATGACGGCGTCCATGGCCTGCTGCAGCAGTTCCGCTTTGTGCCGGATGCGCGGCTGGACGACCTGATGATCAGCTACGCCAGCGACGGCGGCGGTGTCGGTCCGCACTTCGACAGCTACGACGTGTTCCTGTTGCAGGCGCACGGCCGGCGCCGCTGGCGCATTGGCCGCCAGCGCGATTTTTCGCTGGTCGAGGGCGTGCCGCTGAAGATCCTGGCCCACTTCACCCCCGAACAGGAGTTTGTGCTGGAGCCTGGCGACATGCTCTACCTGCCGCCGCGCTGGGCCCATGACGGCATAGCCGAAGGCGAGTGCCAGACCTGGTCGATCGGCTTCCGTTCGCCGTCGCGGGCCGAGGTGGCGCGCGAGCTGCTGCAGCGCCTGGCCGAAGACGCAGCCGACATTGCCGGCGAGCACCTGTACCGCGATCCGCAGCAGCCTGCAGTGGCACAGCCTGGCGCCGTGCCGGCCGCGCTGGAAACCTTTGCGCGTGAGGCGTTGCAGGCCGTTTTGCAGGAGCCCCTGGCGCTGGCGCGCGCCCTGGGCGAATCGTTGACCGAGCCCAAGCCGAATGTCTGGTTTGAAGAGGGTCGTGCACCCCGCGCACTGGGCGGTGTGGTGCTGGACCGGCGCACCCGCATGATGCATGACGCCCACCATGTCTTCATCAATGGCGAGAGCTACCGTGCTTCGGGGCGCGACGCCGCGTTGATGCGTGAGCTGGCGGACACGCGCCAGCTGGACGCGCGGGCCCTCGCGGGCGCCAGCGAGGCGGTGCGCAGCCTGCTGCGCAGCTGGTGCGAAGCGGGGTGGGCCCACGCCCGGCCAGGACGGCGCGCATGAGCGCCCTGCTGCCGCCTGACGGTGCGTTGCCGGGACTGCACACCGGCCGGTTCGAAGGCAGGGACGCTTTCCAGCAACTGGTGCGCGACGCACTGGCCTGCGCTGTGCGCGAGGGCTGGCGCGAGATTGTGCTGAGCGACGCAAGCTTTGAGGACTGGCCGCTGGGCGAGCGCGCCGTGGCGGAGTCGCTGCAGGCGTGGTCAAGAACCGGGCGGCGCATGACGCTGCTGGCCCGCGGCTACGACGATGTCATCCGGCGGCATGCGCGTTTTGTGAGCTGGCGCCGGACCTGGGCCCACATCATCGAGGCCCGGGCCTGCCGCCAGGCCGATCCGCTGGAGTTGCCCAGTGCCGTCTGGAGCCCGGGCTGGGTACTGCAGCGGCTCGACCCCGAACGCAGCAACGGGGTCTGCGGCGACGCGCCCCAGCGGCGCCTGCTGCTGCGCGAGTCGCTCAACGAATGGCTGGGACGCAGCAGCCCGGCCTTTCCGGCGGTGACGCTGGGGCTCTGAGCGGTGCCAAGCGTCGAACTCCTGGTTACCGTCAGGGTTTGCAAGGCTTGAATTTGTTCGGCATATAATCTAAGGCTGAACGGGGAGCTCGAGTCCTTGCCGTTCAGTCAAAGCGGCCCTGGCGCTGCTGTGACAATTTCCGGAAATTGTTCCACCTCGAAAAAACCAAGGAAACCCTGAAATGAAGAAATCGCTTGTCCTGGCGACCCTGATTGCCGCCGCCGCCCTCGCCGCTTGCGGCAAGAAAGAAGAAGCCAAGCCCGCTCCGGCGCCGGCGCCTGCTGCCGCTCCGGCACCGGCTCCCGCTGCTCCGGCTGCTGACGCTGCTGCTGCTGCCGCCTCCGGCGCTGCCGTTGCCGCTTCTGGCGCCGCTGCTGCTGCCACTGGCGCTGCTGCTGCCGCGACCGGCGCTGCCGACGCTGCTGCCGACGCTGCCAAGAAGGCCGCTGAAGCTGCTGCCCCCAAGAAGTAATCGGTTCCCGATTGCGTCGGAAAGCCACCTTCGGGTGGCTTTTTTCATGGCCGCAAGCCGCCGGGCTTCAGGTGATGAACCAGCCACCGCTGCCGGCGGCATCGGCTACGGCCACGTCTTCCGGCTGGCAGCCCAAAGCGTCCGCCAGCTGCTGGCGGGCCAGTTCCGGCCGGTTGTTCTGCTCGCTCAGGTGGGCGGCGACTACCTGCCGCAGACCCGGGTGCTGCACGCTGCGCGCCACACCGGCCGCGTCGGCGTTGGACAAATGGCCCCATGGCCCACCGACGCGCCGCTTCAGAAAGGGCGGGTAGGCGCTGGCCGCCAGCAGGTCCGGGTCGTGATTGCACTCCAGCAGCAGGGCATGGCAGCCGGCCAGGCGTTGCAGAACGTACGCCGTGGCGTGGCCCAGATCGGTCAGCACGCCCAGGGTGGAGGCGCCGTCGGTGCAGGTCAGTTGCAGCGGTTCGCGGGCGTCATGTGGCACGGTGAACGGCTGCAGCTGCAGTTCGCCGAGATCAATGGATTCAGCGTCGCGTGCCACGCGCAGCAGGCCGTCAAAGTCTGGCGCGTCGATGGCCGCGTGGGTGCCGTGGCTCATCCAGACCGGAATCCGTTCGCGCAGCGCAAAGGCGCGCGCGCAACCGATGTGGTCGCCATGCTCGTGGGTGATGAAAATCGCGTCAATGCCGCCCGGTGCCACGCCCGCCTGCGCCAGCCGGGCGTCGAGCTGGCGGATGCCCAGCCCGCAGTCGACCAGCAGGCGCCGCACATGCACGCCGTTGCCGGCTTCCACCAGGGTGGCGTTGCCGCTGCTGCCGCTGCCCAGGCTCCGGAATCTCAGCATGGGCCGGGCAGATGCGCTGTTACTTCAGGTCGTCGGCAATGACCTTGACGATGCGTTGGGCGTTGGCCGATGTTTCGGGCGCACCGGCGGCATTCAGCACCGACACCGTGGTGGATTCACCCTGGCTCTTGACGCTGATGCGGAACTTCAGCGGTGCGGCATTGGGGGTGGCAGCGCCAAACAGCTTGCCGAAGAAGCCGGGTTCCTTGCGGTCCGGGTTGGGCTCGACGTAGCGCACGAAGTAGGTGCCCTGGCTGCGGTCGCGGTCTTCGACCGTGAAGCCGGTGCGGTCCAGCGTCAGCCCGACGCGGCGCCAGGCGCGGTCGAAGCCCTCGTCGATCTGCACGACCGGCTGGTTGCCCACGGCGGCAATGCGCGAAGTGGGCTTGGCGGCCCCGGCGGCGACCAGCGCGCGCGACTGCTCCTGCGGCACCCCGAGCTTGACCATCAGGCGGCGCAGGAATTCGGCTTCCAGCTCCGGGTCGGTCGGGCGCGGCTGCCAGACGGTCTGGTCCTTCTGGGTGTTGTTGTACACCTCGATCATGCCGCGATGGCTGATGTAGATCTCGGTGCCGCCACTGGCATTGCGCTCGAGGCGGGTGCGGAATCGGTCACGCTCGCCAGTGGAATAGAGCGAGTCAAAGACCTTGCCGAGCGCGTTGCGGATGAAGTCCTGCGGCAGCTTGGCACGGTTTTCGGCCCAGTCGGTTTCCATGATGCCCAGGTTGGCCTGGTCCAGCGTGAGCAGGAAACCGTTTTCCTGCCAGAAGTCGCGCACCGGGCTCCAGAGCTGGTCGGCCGGGCGGTTGACCACCAGCCAGCGCTGCGTGCCGGCGCGTTCAATGCGCACATCGCCGAGCGTGGACGCGGCGGTCGGCGTGCCTGGCACGGCCTGGCCAGCCTGGAAGCTGCTGGCCGTGACCGCGCCGCCGGGCACCACGTAACGCGAGTCGCGCGAGAGCTGCGTCAGGTCGGGCGGCACCTCCAGCGACGAGCCGCGGCTGGCGCTCTTGTAGTCGATCTTGTCGGCTTCCAGCATGCTGCACGCAGCCAGCGAGAGGGAAAGGCCCAGCAGCCCGAGTCGTGCGATATGGTTCACGTGAGGATCCTCTTGGTCAGTCAGGTTCAGGCGGGCAGCAGGCCGCTGGCGCGCAGTGCGCCTTCCACCACCGGTTCGTGGGCGGGCGACAGCGGGGTCATGGGCAGGCGCATGGCGCCACCGCACAGGCCCAGACGGGCCATGGCCCACTTGAGCGGAATCGGGTTGGCTTCCACGAACAGGTGCTTGTGGACCGGCATCAGCTGGCGCTGGATTTCCATGGCGCGCCGGGCGTTGCCCGCGATGGCGGCCACGCACAGCTCGTGCATCATGCGCGGTGCAATGTTGGCGGTCACGCTCACATTGCCCTGGCCGCCACACAGCATCAGCGCCACCGCAGTCGGGTCGTCGCCCGAATAGATGGCAAAGCCCTTGGGCACGTCACGGATCAGCCACTGCGCACGCTCGATGTTGCCGGTGGCTTCCTTGATGCCGACGATGCCGGGCACCTGGGCCAGCCGCAGCACCGTCTCGTGCGCCATGTCGGCCACGGTGCGCCCGGGCACGTTGTACAGCACGGTCGGCAGGTCGCCCACGGCTTCGGCAATGGCCTTGAAATGCTGGTACTGGCCTTCCTGCGTGGGCTTGTTGTAGTAGGGCACGACCTGCAGCTGGCAGTCAGCGCCGACCTTGCGCGCAAACTTCGCGAGCTCGATCGCTTCCGACGTGGAGTTGGCGCCGCAACCGGCCATGATGGGCACGCGCCTGGCGGCCTGTTCAACCGACACGCGGATGATCTCGCAATGCTCGTCCACATTGACCGTGGGCGACTCACCGGTGGTTCCGACCACGCCAATGCAGTCGGTGCCCTCGGCGATGTGCCAGTCAATCAGCTTGCGCAGGGTGGGGTAGTCCACACTGCCGTCTTCATGCATCGGGGTGACGAGCGCCACGATGCTGCCAGTAATCGGTGTCATGTCCGCAGTTCTGAACGGGAAAGATGCATTCTAACTAGAGCCTGTAGCGGCACACGGCGCCCGCGCCGGTGCCGGATTCACGAACCGC
The DNA here is from genome assembly GCA_046348225.1 of Ramlibacter sp. Classification (GTDB taxonomy): domain Bacteria; phylum Pseudomonadota; class Gammaproteobacteria; order Burkholderiales; family Burkholderiaceae_C; genus JAXMEQ01. Next base: position 468,633 of record JAXMEQ010000003.1, on the reverse strand, counting down.
GGCAATCCGCTGCATGAAGCGTGGCGGCGCGTCCAGATAGCCGTCTTCAAACGCCACCACGCGCAGGCCCTGGCAAACGCCCAGCAGTTCGCCCGGGCGCAGCAGGAAATCAGGCCGCGACGGCTTGCCCACGGTTTCGTTGCCAGCGGCAAAGGTTTCATAGATCAGCACACCGCCCGGCGCCACGCTGGCCACGATGGTGGGCAGCAGGGGCCGCCACAGGTAGTGCGTGACGACCACCGCGTCGAACTGCCGGCCGGGGAACGGCCAGGGCCCATGCTCGATGTCGGCCAGCACGGCCTCGCCCAGAGGCGCTACAGAATCGATAGCGGCCTGCGCAATGTCCACGCCGGTCACGGCATGATTTCGCGCATGAAACCAGCGCATGTGGCGGCCCGTGCCGCAGGCGACGTCGAGCACCGCGCCGCCCGCGGGCACCAGGTGCGACCAGCGTTGCACCCAGGGCGAAGCCTCGGCCGGGCCGTGCGATGCCGTGCTCAATGGGGCTTGACCTCGTCCTTGAGGGCGGCCAGGGCCATTTTTTCCACCAGGCCGGGGGCGATGATCTTCAGCAGCCGGCCGAGCTTGCCTTTGGCCGTCATGACGACCTCGCGCTCACGCCGGTCCATGCCCTCCAGGATCAGCCGGGCGCATTCCGCCACGCTCATGGCGTCGTCTTCCTTGAGGCCGCTGCTGCCGGCCGCCACCCCTGCGGCGTTGTAGCCGCGGTAGCGGATCTGCGTGGCCACCACGCCGGGGTAGGCGGTGGTGACGCTGACGCCCGCGCCCTTGAGTTCGGCGCGCAGGGCCTCGAAAAAGCCGGTCATGGCGAACTTGGTGGCGCTGTAGGCGGTGCGGCCCGGCACGCCCACCAGCCCGGCCAGTGACGACACGGCCACGATCTGGCCACGCGCGGCTTTCAGGTGGGGCAGGGCGGCGTGGGTGCACCAGACGGCGCCCCAGTGGTTGACGCGCATCAGTTGCTCGTACCAGCCCAGGTCTTCGGTCTTGACGTCTTCCAGCAGCGCCTGGGCCGAGACACCGGCGTTGTTGATGAGCGCGTCAATCCGGCCGAACTGGCCGACTGTGGCGTCGATCAGGGCGCGGCATTGGGCGGCCTCGGCCACGTCCGTGGGCACCACCAGCGCCTGGGCGCCCGCGCTGCGGCACTGCTGTGCCACCGCCTCCAGTGCGCTGGCGTTGCGTGCGGCCAGCACCAGTGCGGCGCCCGTCCGGTGGCGGGCCGCCAGCTGGCGCGCCATCTCGGCGCCGATGCCGTCGGAGGCGCCCGTGATTACTATAATTTTCATAGCAGCTTACGCAGTGTGGATGCGGGCTACAGCCCGATTTGGCCCGGAAGCGGGGTCAAAAACAGCCCCAGATCTGGTCGGCCAGTGTGACCAGAAAGTCGGGCCGGGTGTAGAGGGCAAACACCGCCAGCAGCACGACCACCGCGGCGGCATGGCTCAGGGGTTTGCGCCAGTGCCGCATCATGCTGCCTGCGGCGCGCCGCGCTGGATGGCGGCTTCCTTGACCGGCAGGTTCACCAGCGCAGCAAAAATGCCCAGGGCGATGGCGATGTACCAGACCACGTCGTAGCTGCCGGTGCGGTCGTACAGGTAACCGCCCAGCCAGACGCCCATGAACGAGCCGATCTGGTGGCTGAAAAACACAAACCCGCCCAGCATGGACAGGTGCGCCACGCCAAAAATCTGCGCCACGGTGGCGTTGGTAGGCGGCACGGTGGACAGCCATAGCAACCCCATCACGCTGGCAAACACATACACCGACAGCGGCGACAGCGGCACCACCAGGAACACGGCAATGGCCACGGCGCGTGCGAGGTAGATGAAGGCGAGGATCTTGCGCTTGGCCATTTTCTGGCCCAGGCTGCCGGCGATGTAGGTGCCGAACACGTTGAACAGCCCGATCAGCGCCAGCGCGTAGCTGGCCACCATGGGCGACAGGCCCTTGTCCTTGAGGTAGCTGGGCATGTGCACGCCGATGAACACCACCTGGAAGCCGCAGACAAAGTAGCCCGCCATCAGCAGCTGGAAGCTGGGGTACTTGAAAGCCTCGCGCAGGGCCTGGGCGATGGACTGCTCGCGCACCGGCGCACTGCCCCCCACAAAGCCGGGCTCGCGCAGGCCCAGGGCCAGCGGGCTGATCAGCAGCACCACCAGCGCCAGCATCAGCAGGGCCTGCTGCCAGCCCAGACCGCTGATCAAAAAGCCTTCCACTGGCACCATCAGGAACTGGCCGAACGAGCCGGCTGCGGCCGCCACGCCCATGGCCCAGGAGCGCTTGGCCGGGTCAATCTGCCGCCCGATCACGCCATAGACCACGGCGTAGGTGGTGCCGGCCTGCGCGGCGCCCAGCAGCACGCCCGCGGTGAGCGTGAAGGTCAGCGGGGTGCTGGCCAGCGCCATGCCGGCCAGGCCGGCGCCGTACAGCAGGCTGCCCAGAATCAGCACCCGGAAGGCGCCAAACCGGTCGGCCAGCATGCCGGCAAAGATGCCGAACACGCCCCAGGACAGGTTCTGGATGGCAATGGCAAAGGCGAAGGTTTCGCGCGTCCAGTTCTGGGCCTGGGTGATCGGCTGCAGCCAGAGGCCAAAGCCGTGGCGGATGCCCATGGACAGCGTCACAATCGCGGCGCCGCAGGCCAGTACCTGCACCATGGAGAGGTGTTTCGGGGAATTCGTCATTCCGCCGACTTTAGCGAAAGCGGCGCATTCAGGCTGTTGAAAGCTTTGATGCGGATTGATGCCCGCTCGGCATGAGTGGCCGCACTGACCGGCAAAAACTGTATTTATGTACAGTTATGCGTGGCAAGGCGACTACAATCCACCCTCCCATGGCAACCAAACTCCCTACCGACTACTCCGAGGGCTCGATCCGCGTGCTCAAGGGCCTGGAGCCCGTGAAGCAGCGTCCGGGCATGTACACGCGCACCGACAACCCGCTGCACATCATCCAGGAAGTGCTGGACAACTCGGCCGACGAGGCGCTGGCGGGCCACGGCAAGAAGATCAAGGTCACGCTGCACGCCGATGGCTCGGTGAGCGTGGAAGACGACGGCCGCGGCATCCCGTTCGGCCTGCACCCGGAAGAAAAGGCGCCGGTGATCGAGCTGGTGTTCACCCGGCTGCACGCGGGCGGCAAGTTCGACAAGGGCAAGGGCGGCGCCTACAGCTTCTCGGGCGGCCTGCACGGCGTGGGCGTGAGCGTGACCAACGCCCTGGCCAAACGGCTGGAGGCTACCAGCCACCGCGAAGGCATGGTCGCGCGGCTGGTGTTTGAAGGCGGCGACGTGGCCGAGAAGCTGCACCTGCGCAAGGCCGTCGAGGGCGACCGCAAGCAGGGCACCACGGTGCGCGTCTGGCCGGACGGCAAGTACTTTGAGTCGAGCCAGCTGCCCATGGCCGAGCTGGCCCACCTGCTGCGCAGCAAGGCGGTGCTGATGCCGGGCGTGAGTGTCACGCTGGCCAATGAAAAGACGAAGGAAAGCCAGACCTGGCTCTACAAGGGCGGCCTGCGGGACTACCTGATGCAGACGCTGACGACCGACCCGGTGATCCCGCTGTTCGAAGGCGAAGGCTTTGCCGACAGCCAGAGCGACAGCTTTGCCGAGGGCGAGGGCGCTCAGTGGTGCGTGGCCTTCACCGAAGACGGCCAGCCGGTGCGCGAAAGCTACGTCAACCTGATTCCCACCAGCGCCGGCGGCACCCACGAGTCCGGCCTGCGCGACGGCCTGTTCAACGCGGTCAAGAGCTTCATCGAACTGCACAGCCTGCTGCCCAAGGGCGTGAAGCTGCTGCCCGAAGACGTGTTTGCCCGCGCCAGCTATGTGCTGAGCGCCAAGGTGCTGGACCCGCAGTTCCAGGGCCAGATCAAGGAGCGGCTGAACTCGCGCGACGCGGTGCGGCTGGTGTCGAGCTTTGTGCGGCCCGCGCTGGAGCTGTGGCTCAACCAGCATGTGGACTACGGCAGGAAGCTGGCCGAGCTTGCCATCAAGGCCGCACAGACGCGCCAGCGCGCCGGCCAGAAGGTGGAGAAGCGCAAGGGCTCGGGCGTGGCCGTGCTGCCCGGCAAGCTGACCGACTGCGAGAGCCGGGACATCAGCCACAACGAGGTGTTTCTGGTCGAGGGCGACTCGGCTGGCGGCAGCGCCAAGATGGGCCGCGACAAGGAATGCCAGGCCATCCTGCCGCTGCGCGGCAAGGTGCTGAACACCTGGGAGGTGGAGCGCGACCGCCTGTTTGCCAACACCGAAATCCATGACATCGCGGTCGCCATCGGCGTGGACCCGCATGGCCCGAACGACACGCCCGACCTGAGCGGCCTGCGCTACGGCAAGGTCTGCATCCTGAGCGATGCCGATGTGGACGGCTCGCACATCCAGGTGCTGCTGCTCACGCTGTTTTTCCGCCATTTCCCCAAGCTCATCGAAGCGGGCCATGTGTATGTGGCCAAGCCGCCGCTGTTCCGGGTCGATGCACCGGCCCGTGGCAAGAAGCCGGCGTCCAAGGTGTACGCGCTGGATGAAGGCGAATTGACCGCCATACTCGACAAGTTGCGCAAGGAAGGCGTGCGCGAAGGCGCCTGGACGATCAGCCGTTTCAAGGGCCTGGGCGAAATGAGTGCGGAACAATTGTGGGAAACGACACTCAACCCGGATACGCGCCGGCTTCTGCCCGTCCACCTGGGCGCGCTGGATTTCATGCAAACCGAAAGCCTCATCACCAAGCTCATGGGCAAGGGCGAGGCCGCTGCCCGCCGTGAGCTGATGGAATTGCACGGCGACGCCGTGGAAATAGACATATGACCCACCCCTGCAAAGACAGCGTGACGCCATGACCGCTGCCAATGTCGCCGCCAGTTCGCCGTCGCGCACCCTCGCGCGGGTGCGGCTGCGTCCGACGATGCAGAGCGACCTGGACTTTGTGCTGTCGCTGGAGCAGGACCCGGCCAACCTGCCGTTCATCACGCCCTGGGAACGCATGCAGCACGAGGCCGCCATCCGCTTCCCTGACTTTCGCCACTTCATCATCGAAGGTGGCGCGGGCCTGGACGCGGCGGGCTTCGTGATCCTGATCGGTTGCCGCAGCCAGCACCAGTCGATCGAGCTCAAGCGCATGGTGGTGCAGCACAAGGGCGACGGCTTTGGCCGTGCCGCGCTGCGGGTGGCCAAGAAAATTGCTTTTGACGACCTGGGGGCCCACCGCTTCTGGCTGGACGTCAAGGAGCGCAACACCCGGGCCCAGGCGTTGTACGCCAGCGAGGGCTTCGCGCTGGAAGGCCGGCTGCGCGAGTCGGTCAAGGTGTCTGGCGGGTACGACTCGCTGATCGTGATGTCCATGCTGCAGCCGGAGTTCGCAGCCCGGCGCACGCAGGGGCTGGAGATGTTCGCGTGATGGGCTGGCGTCATGTACCCGGGCTCAAATCAGTGCTGCTGGCGCTGGTGGCCCTGTGCGTGTTTCACGCCACGGCGCGCGCTGACATCTGGGGTTATGTGGACAGCAAGGGCATTGCCCACTTTGCCGCCGAGCGTCTGGACGAGCGCTACGAGCTGTTCTTCCGCGGTGACGAAAGCTTCGACACCGCGCGTGGCATCAAGCCGGTGGCGCTGACGCCGCGCCCGGTGGCGGTTCCCGTGGCGCCACCCAAGCTCATCGCCTTCTTCGAGGTATCGCCCAGCTACAAGCAGGTCAAGCACCATCTGCGCGAGGCGTCCACCCAGCATGGCATTGACTATGAGCTGCTGCAGGCACTGATTGCCACCGAGTCGGGCTTCGACGCCCGCGCCATCTCGCCCAAGGGCGCGGTGGGCCTGATGCAGATCATCCCGGCCACCGCCGAGCGTTATGGCGTGGTGGGCGACAGCAAGACGCCGGTGGAGAAAAAGCTGTTTGACCCGCGCACCAACATCCGCACCGGCACGCGCTACCTGCGCGACCTGATCAACATGTTCCCGGGACAGCTGGAGCTGGCGCTGGCCGCCTACAACGCGGGCGAGGGCGCCGTGCAGCGTGCGGGCAACCGCATTCCGAATTACCGCGAGACGCAGAATTACGTCAAGACCGTGATGCAGCTGTACACGCTGCTCAAGCCCCCCGAGGTGCTGGCCGAGCGGCGTGCGCCGTCGCGGGTGCGCATGGAGATGCCGGTGGGCGGCGCCCGCGGCCGCGGCAACATGATTCCGCCACTGGCGCCGGGCGTGCCGCTGGCACCGGTGGCGGTTGCCCCCGCGGCCCCTGCCGAATTCAAGATCGAGCGCGACTGACCATGGTGGCCGTGCAGCTTGACCTGCTGCTGCTTGCAGGCTATGCCGGCGCCCTCTGCCTGGTGGCTTTCTTTTCGCTCCTCATTGCGAGCGCCTACCGTGAGCGCTCGCTCTACCTGCATGCGCTGGCCGTGCTGCTGGGCGTGGTGTCGCTCAGTGCCGACGTGGTGGCCATGCCCCGGGGCGCGAGCCGATGGCTTCCCGAGGCGGCCTTGCTGCTGGTGCTGGCGCTTGCCGCGCTGGCCTTGCGCGAACTGGTCAACCACGCTGGCGCGATGCGGGGTTTCCGCCAGGCGCTGGTAGGGGTGGGGGCGGTACTGCCATTGGTGGCCGTGGCTGGCGCGGTAGGGGGCTGGAGCTTGTTGCTGCCCGGCACCGCGGCCTTCGCGACGGTGGCCCTGCTGGTCCTGCTGCGCGCCTGGCCCCAGAGCCAGCCCTGGGTCTGGTGGCTGGCCGCCAGCCTGCTGGGCCTTCTACTGGCAGCAGTGGGCATTGGGGCCGGGCAGCTCGGTATCCTGCCGGCGTCTTCGCGACTGCTGGGCGCTGCGCTGACCTTGTGGGCTGCCGGCACCTACCTGGCCGTGGTCTGGCGCAGCCGCTTGTTTGCCGAAACGCGTGTGCGGGTCGACGCACGCAAGGCCACGGACGCCTTGACCGGCCTGAGCACACCGCTGATTTTTGAAGACCGCATCGCCGCCGCGCGTGCCATCCTGCGCCGCTACGGCCACCCGAGCGTGCTGCTACTGGTGGAGATCGAAAATCTCGGGGCCCTGACGCGTGAATTCGGCCCCGAGCTGGCCGAGTCGGCCGTGCTCGCAGCAGCCCAGCGCATTCGCCAGTCGCTGGGTGAGGCCGACGTGGCGGCGCGCATTTCCCATCGGCGCATTGCCGTGCTGGCCGAAGGCGTGTCGGTGGCGCAAGGCGCGGCCACGCTGGGCACGCGCATCCTGGTGGCCGGGCTCAAGGAACCCCTGCCGCAGGCGCCAGCGGAGTTTCTGCAGTTCCGCATGGTGGTGGCGGCGCTGCCGCTGGATGGTCTCTCGGCCAAAAGCCTGCTGAGCCGGCTGGGCCAGCTGCTTGATGTGCAGATGCGCACCCTCGGCGACCGGCGCATCGTGGCCGTGAGCAGCGAAGAACTGCAGGCCTGATTTTTTTGTTTGAAGTGTTTGACGTTTAGTGTTCCATGCAGCAAGACCTGATTTCGACTGACAACCAAGACGACTCGCAACTCAACCTGGCCGACTATGCGCAGCGCGCCTACCTGGAATACGCGCTCAGCGTGGTCAAGGGCCGGGCCCTGCCCGATGTGTGCGACGGCCAGAAGCCGGTGCAACGGCGCATCCTGTACAGCATGTCGCGCATGGGCCTGGGCTTTGGCGGGCCCAATGGCAATACCGGGGCCAAGCCGGTCAAGAGCGCGCGCGTGGTGGGCGATGTGCTGGGCCGCTTCCATCCCCATGGTGACCAGGCCGCGTACGACGCGCTGGTGCGCATGGCGCAGGACTTCAGCCAGCGCTACCCGCTGATTGACGGCCAGGGCAACTTTGGCAGCCGCGACGGCGACGGTGCCGCCGCCATGCGCTACACCGAGGCGCGCCTCTCGCGCATCACCAGCCTGCTGCTGGACGAGATCGACGAAGGCACGGTCGAGTTTGTGCCCAACTACGACGGCTCCACCGAAGAGCCGAAGCAGTTGCCGGCACGCCTGCCGTTCACGCTGCTCAACGGCGCCAGCGGCATTGCCGTCGGGCTGGCCACCGAAATCCCGAGCCACAACCTGCGGGAAGTGGCCGAAGCCTGCGTGGCCCTCATCAAGAACCCGAAGCTTGCCGACGACGAACTGTTCACGCTGATGCCGGGGCCTGACTACCCGGGCGGCGGCCAGATCATCAGCCCGGCCACCGACATCGCCGACGCCTACCGCACCGGCCGCGGCTCGCTCAAGGTGCGGGCACGCTGGAAGATCGAAGACCTGGCGCGCGGCCAGTGGCAGCTGGTGGTGACCGAGCTGCCGCCGGGCGTGAGCACGCAGAAGGTGCTGGAAGAAATCGAGGAGATCACCAACCCCAAGGTCAAGGCTGGCAAGAAGGCCCTGAGCCAGGAGCAGACGCTGCTTAAAGCCTCGATGCTCGCGGTGCTGGACACGGTGCGCGACGAGTCGAGCAAGGACGCCGCGGTTCGTCTGGTGTTCGAGCCCAAGACCAGCAGAATCGAGCAGCAGGAGCTCATCACGGCGCTGCTGGCCCACACCAGCCTGGAAACCTCGGCACCGATCAACCTCACCATGGTGGGGCTGGACGGCAAGCCGGTGCAGAAGTCGCTGCGTCAGATGCTGCAGGAGTGGATTGACTTCCGCCAGCAGACGGTGGAGCGCCGCTCGCAGCACCGCCTGCGCAAGGTGCTGGACCGCATTCACATCCTGGAGGGCCGGCAGCTGGTGCTGCTGAACATCGACGAAGTGATCGCCATCATCCGCCAGAGCGACGAGCCCAAGGCGGCGCTGATCGCGCGCTTCAAGCTGAGTGACCGGCAGGCTGAAGACATTCTTGAAATCCGCCTGCGCCAGCTCGCGCGGCTGGAGGCGATCAAGATCGAGCAGGAACTCACCACGCTGCGTGACGAGCAGAAGAAACTGGAAGAAATCCTGGGCAGCCCGGCGGCCCTGCGCCGGCTGATGGTCAAGGAAATCGAGGCCGACGCGAAGCTGTTCGCCGACGCCCGCCGCACCCTGATCCAGGCTGAGAAAAAGGCCGTGGCCGAAGTGAAGATCGTGGACGAGCCGGTGACGGTGGTGGTCTCGCAGAAGGGCTGGGTGCGCGCGCGCAGCGGCCATGGGCACGACGCGGCAAGCTTCGCCTTCAAGGCCGGGGATGGCCTGTACGGCACCTTTGAATGCCGCACGGTGGACACCTTGCTGGCCTTTGGCAGCAACGGGCGCGTGTATTCGGTGCCGGTGGCCACGCTGCCTGGCGCGCGCGGCGACGGCCAGCCGCTGACGACGCTGATCGAGCTGGAGTCGGGCACCCAGTTGCTGCATTACTTTGCCGGCCCGGCCAGCGCCTGGCTGCTGCTCAGCAGCTCGGCGGGCTATGGCTTCCTGGCGACGGTGGAGAACATGACCTCGCGCCTGAAGGCCGGCAAGGCTTTCATCACCTGTAATGAGGGCGAGACCGTGTGTCGCCCGTCGCCCGCCAACGTGCCGCCGCAGCCGGCCGCCACGCATGTGGCCTGCGCCTCGGCGGGCGGCCGCATCCTGACGTTCGAGATCGGTGAACTCAAGCCCCAGGCCAACGGTGGCCGTGGCCTCATGTTGATGGACCTGGACGCCAAGGACACCCTGGCCGGCGCGGCGGCCTACACCCGGAGCGTGAAAATCGAAGGCATCGGCCGGGGTGGCAAGGAGCGCGATGAAACACTGGAAATCCGCAGCCTCAACAACGCCCGCGCGGCACGCGCGCGCAAGGGCAAGGCGGCCGACCTGGGCTTCAAGCCCGTGTCGATTGCGCGCGTCGAGTAGCGCTGTGGCGCGCCAATTCTGGCAAGACTCCGAGGGGTATTGCCGCCAGGACGTTGGAACTTCCCTCGATCCGGCCTAGACTCAGAGCGTGAACTACTTTGCCACTCAGACCTCTGACTGCGTCGCGTTGCTGCGACCGCTGCAGCACGCACTTCCCTGAGCCCGGCGATTCCACTCCCACTTCTGCGCAATCCTCCAATCGCCGGGCCATCAGTTTCCCCGGCGCTTTTTTTGTTCAGGAGCCATCCATGGAATCAACCCGTCCCGTTGAGCGCACGCTCACCCCCCTGGACCATATCCGGCTGACCCGCATCGCATCGTGGGCGCGCGAGGGTATGGAAGAACTTCTTGCGAGCTGCGACCTGGTCGCAGCGCCCGCGATCCCACCCGATGTGGTGACCATGTATTCGCAGGTGTTGCTGGCCGACACCGAAAGCGGTGAATGCAGCAAACTGACGCTGTGCTACCCGGCGGATGCCGAACCCGAGAAGGGCTTTATCTCGGTGCTGTCGCCCGTGGGCACCAGCCTGCTGGGCCTGCGGGTGGGCAATGTGGCGCGGTGGACCTTGCCTGACGGCGCGCAGCGCGCCGCCGTGATCAAGGCGGTGTTGTTCCAGCCTGAAGCCAGCGGCGACTACACCACCTGACCCAGCCGGAGCAGTGTCAGCCGATCTCTGCGATCAGCTCGATTTCCACACAAGCGCCCTGCGGAATCTGCGCCACGCCAAAGGCGCTGCGCGCATGGGCGCCCTTTTCGCCAAAGACCTGGCCGAACAGTTCGCTGGCGCCGTTGGTCACCAGGTGCTGCTCGGTGAAGTCGGCGGTGGAGTTGACCAGGCTCATCACCTTGACGATGCGCTTGACCTGGTTCAGGTCGCCGCCTGCGGCCACACAGGCGGCGTGCAGCGTGCCCATCAGGTCCACCGCAATGGCGCGCGCGGCGAGCTTGCCCTCGTCGGTGCCCATGGTCTTGCCCAGCTGGCCGACCCAGGCCTTGCCGTCCTTCTTGGCGATGTGGCCGCTGAGGTAGATCAGCTTGCCGGTCTGCACAAACGGCACATAGGCCGCAGCGGGCACGGCCACCGGCGGCAGGGAGATGTTGAGTTCCTTGAGTTTGTCGTAAACGCTCATGACGATGATTCCTGGGACTGTTTCTGGAAGGAGCCTGGTTCGGGCTCGCCGGCCACGGGTTCCACCGTGACACCGACCCGCAGTGTATGGTGCTCGCCGCCATGAATCACGCCGCGGACCGGTGAAACATCTGAATAGTCGCGACCCACGGCCAGCGTCACATAGTCTTCGCCGGGGGCGCGGTTGTTGGTCGGGTCCAGGTCGCACCAGCGGCCACCACCGTCGCGGGCCGGGGACCAGACCGACACCCAGGCGTGCGATGCATCACTGCCCACCAGCCGCGGCTGGCCGGGTGGGGGTTCGGTCAGCAGGTAGCCGCTCACGTAGCGGGCCGGCAGGCCCATGCCGCGCAGGCAGGCGATCATGATGTGGGCGAAATCCTGGCACACGCCCTTGCGCATGGCCAGGGCCTCCAGCGCCGGGGTGTTGATGTCGGTGGCTTGCGACTCGTAGGTGAAGTCGTGGTGGATGCGCTCCATCAGGTCGCGCGCGGCCTCCAGCAGCGGCCGGTCGGCCGCGAAGCTGGGCCGCGCGTAGGCCACAAAGTCGTCGTGGCGCGGCACATAGGGCGACGGGAAGGTGAATTCGGTGGCGGCGTCATACGCGGCGCCACGCTGGTAGCGCATCCGTTCGCGCACCTGTTCCCAGGGCAGGCTGGCGGGCGGCGGCTCGGCCGGCTGCGTCTGCACCAGGCTGTGGGCCACCACGTGCAGCGCGTCGTGGGCAGCGGGCAGGTTGAAAAAGGCCCGGGTGTTGCCATACAGGTCCACGGCTTCGGTCTGCTGCGCAGGCTGGGGGCTGATGGTCAGCGAATGCTGCAGCAGCTGCTGGTGCGCGCCATTGAGCGGCTTCAGGTGCGCCATGTGCTGCGCGTTCTTGACCGGCGGCACGTAGTCGTACACCGTTTCGTGGGTGACGCGCAGCAGCAAGATCAGGCTCCGAGGCTCTGGCGCAGTTCACCCGAATGGGTGAAATAGCGCGCGCTCAGTGCGTCTGACAGTCGCCAGGCCGCTTCGGTGCAGCGGTTCAGGTGGGCGATGAGCGTGCTGTAGTGTCCCTCGGCATCGCGCTCGCAGAGCTGCTCCAGCGTCAGCGACTGCGGGTCGGGCACGGTCTGTGCCACTTCCGACACCTGGCCGGCTCCCACGCCTTCCAGCTTGGCCAGCCGGCCACGCAGGGTCTGTGCCACCCAGCCGAGCGAGCGCGGGTTGTCGCGGTCCAGCACCAGCAGATCCAGCAGGGCGGGCACGTCGTGGCGCTGCTGGTACTGCGAGTGGAAGGTGATGGTGCTGTCGAACAGCGCCACCACGGCCTCGAAGCCGCCTTCGTCAAACACCGCGCCGGTGGCAAAGCCGTGCGCCAGTGCCGACGCCAGAAAGCCCAGCCGCTCGATGTGCCGGCCGCTGGACAACAGGCGCCAGCCGTCGTCGCGCGACATGCGATCCGTCTGCGCGCCGGTCATGGCGGCGGTGTAGCCGTTGACGTTTTCCAGCACACGCAGGGCCTCGACCGGGGAATAGTCGCCATCGGCGGTGCACAGGGCGCACTGGCGGAAGAATTCGTTTTCGGCCCGCACGATCACGTTCCATTGTTCCTGCGACAGCCGCTCGCGCACGGCTGACGCCGCGCTGCGCAGCGCCTGCAGGTTGTAGCCCACGCTGGTGGCGTGCTCGGTGTCGGCCAGCGCCGCGATCAGCGAGCGCTCGAACACGCGGCGGGCGTGGGTGGCGGGCGGCACAGCCGGCAGCACTAGCGCATGCTCCACGGCCAGCGCGCTCAGCCAGGCCAGCAGCGGCTGGGACGACTGGTCTTCGCCGTTGAGGCATTCGAGCGTGAGCCGCGCCAGGCGGATGGTGTTCTCGGTGCGCTCGGTGTAGCGGCCCAGCCAGAACAGGTTTTCGGCGGCGCGGCTGGTCACCAGCCCGGTGCGGTGCGTCACGGCGGGCGCGGCCAGGTCGTGGTGCAGCAGGCTGGTGGTGTCCACACTGCCGTGGGTCAGCACCCACACGTCGGCACTGCTGCCGCCGCGCTGCATGGACGCAATTTCGTGGTCGGCGGTGGCTACCCGGGCCAGGCCGCCGGGCAGGACGCGCCAGGACTGCGGGCCATCACTCACGGCAAACACCCGCAGCACCACCGAGCGCGGCACGATGTGGTCACCACGGGCGTCGCTTTTCCAAGTGGGCATTTGCGACAGCGGCATGTAGGCCTGCACGGTGTACTCGTCGCCCTGGCGCACGATGCGGCCAGCCCATTCGTCGAGCTCGCGGCGCGACAGCGAACGGCCGACCACGGCCGACATGTCACCCCCGGGCCAGGTGGGCTTGACCACGCTGTCTGCCAGCAGCGGCAGCACCGACTCCATGGCGGCGCGCTCGCCGCACCACCAGGTGGCCAGAGACGGCAGGCTCAGCTCCTCACCCAGCAGGCGGCGCGACAGCGCCGGCAGAAAGCCCAGCAGCGCGGTGGATTCGAGGAACGCAGAACCCGGCGCATTGGCCACCAGCACGTTGCCCGCGCGGATGGCCTGCAGCAGGCCTGGCACGCCCAGGCGCGAGTCGCTGCGCAGCTCCAGCGGGTCCAGAAACTCGTCGTCCAGCCGCTTGAGCAGGCCATGCACCGGCTGCAGCCCCTGCAGGGTCTTGAGGTACAGGCGCTGTTCGCGCACCGTCAGGTCACTGCCCTCGACCAGCGTGAGGCCGAGGTAGCGCGCCAGGTAGGCATGCTCGAAGTAGGTTTCGTTGTAGGGGCCGGGTGTCAGCAGCACGATGCGCGCGTCGTCGCCGGCCGGGCTCATGCGGCGCAGGCCGTCCACCAGCGCACGGTAGGTGGCGGCCAGGCGCTGCACCTGCATGTCGCGGAAGGCCTCGGGGAACAGGCGCGAGATGATGAGCCGGTTTTCCAGCAGGTAGCCCAGGCCTGACGGTGCCTGGGTGCGCTGCGACAGCACCCACCAGTTGCCATCCGGCCCGCGCGCCATGTCAAACGCCGCAATGTGCAGGTGGGTGCCGCCCAACGGCTTGACCCCGTGCATGGCGCGCAGGTAGCCAGGATGGCCCTGCACCAGCGCACTGGGCAGCAGGCCGTCGGCCAGCAGCCGTTGCGGGCCGTACACGTCGGCCATGATCTGGTCGAGCAGGCGCACGCGCTGCAGCACGCCAGCTTCCACCTGCTGCCAGCTTTCGGGCGAGACGATGAGCGGAAACAGGTCCAGCGACCAGGGGCGCTGCGGCCCGTCGGCGTCGGCATAGACGTTATAGGTGACGCCGTTGTCGCGGATCTGCCGTTCCAGGTTGACGGTGCGGCGGTTCAGGTCGTGGAAGCCCTCGCGCCCCAGATTTTCAAAGAATTGGCCCCAAGGCCGCGTCAGTACTGCGTGAGGCGCTATTGAATTTGTAGCAGATGCAGCGTCGGATGCTGCTGCCACGCCCCCGCGCAACTCGTCGTAGTGGCCGGCTGCGGCCGGTGGCGCCAGCGCCGCCGCCAGTTCGGCGGGAGTTTCCTGTGCGTCGGCGGCGAACAGGGAGTCGGCTGGGTTGTTGTGTTTGTCCACGTCACGCCATTGTCACATTGGCACGCCGGGCCGGCCATGCCCATGTTGCATGGGGACGACGCATCGCATGAACTTGCGCCGCGCCGCGCTACGCCTTGCGCAGGTCCAGCGTGAACGGAAACTCGCGGCTGCCGGCCACGTCGATGGTGGCGGGCGGCACCTCCAGCACGCCGGGGGTGTGGCCCATGCGGAAGAAGCGCGCCAGGCGGCGGCTTTCGGCTTCATAGCTGTTGACGGGGAAGGTGTCGTAGTTGCGCCCGCCGGGGTGGGCCACGTGGTACTGGCAGCCGCCGAGCGAGCGCTTCATCCAGGTGTCCACGATGTCGAACGTCAGTGGCGCATGCACGCCAATGCTGGGGTGCAGGGCCGACGGCGGGTTCCAGGCCTTGTAGCGCACACCGGCCACATATTCGCCCATGGTGCCGGTGGACTGCAGGGGCAGGGCCCGGCCGTTGCAGGTGACCACATAGCGGCTTTCGTTGAGGCCGGTCACGCGCACCTCGATGCGCTCGAGCGACGAATCCACATAGCGCACCGTGCCGCCGGCCGAGCCTTCCTCGCCCATCACATGCCAGGGCTCCAGCGCGTTGCGCAGCGTCAGCTCAATGCCGCGCGACTGCACCTCGCCCACCAGCGGGAAGCGGAACTCGAAGTGCGGCGCAAACCAGGCGGTGTCAAACGCGTAGCCGGCTTCGCGCATCTCGGCCAGCACGTCGTTCAGGTCCATCTTCACGAAGGTGGGCAGCAGCCAGCGGTCGTGCAGCTCGGTGCCCCAGCGGGTGGCGGGCGCGCGGTACGGCTCCTTCCAGAAGCGGGCGACCAGCGCGCGCAGCAAGAGCTGCTGCGCAATGCTCATGCGGGCGTGCGGCGGCATCTCGAACGCCCGCAACTCCAGCAGGCCCAGCCGGCCGGTGGCCGAGTCGGGCGAGTACATCTTGTCGATGCAGAACTCGCTGCGGTGGGTGTTGCCCGTCACGTCCACCAGGATGTTGCGCAGCGTGCGGTCCACCAGCCAGGGCGGCATGTCCTGGCCATGCACCTCGCGGTTGCGCGCGATCTGCTGCAGCGCGATTTCCAGTTCGTAGAGCTGGTCATTGCGGGCTTCGTCCACCCGCGGCGCCTGGCTGGTCGGGCCGATGAACATGCCGCTGAACAGGTAGCTCAGCGACGGGTGGTTGTGCCAGTACAGCACCAGGCTGGCCAGCAGCTCGGGCTTGCGCAGGAACGGGCTGTCCGCCGGTGTGGCGCCGCCCAGCACAAAGTGGTTGCCGCCGCCCGTGCCGGTGTGGCGGCCGTCTGTCATGAACTTCTCGGCTGACAGGCGCGTTTCAAACGCCGCCTGGTACAGGAACTCGGTGTGCTGCACCAGCTCGCGCCAGTTGTGCGCGGGGTGGATGTTGACCTCAATCACGCCCGGGTCGGGCGTGACCTGCAGCACCTTCAGGCGCGGATCGCGCGGCGGCGGGTAGCCCTCGATGACGATCCTGACCTTGAGCGCCTCGGCGGTGGCCTCGATCGCTGTCAGCAGGTCAAGGTAGTCCTCCAGCCGCGCCAGCGGCGGCATGAAGACGTACAGCATCGACGACTTCTCGCCTTGGGCCTCCGCTTTCGGGCCACTGGCGCGGCGCGGGTCGCGTGCCTCCACGCACAGCGCGGTGCGGGTGAAGCCATGGGCCGACTCAAAGCGCGTGGGCGGCTGCATGAAGCCCTGCGGCTCGGGCTGGCCGGGTTTGCGCGCGGCGGCATTGCCCCCGGCGTCGCCCGATGTGTCGTAGCGCGACTGCAGCGCCAGCGCGGGCGGCAGCTGGCTGAGCGGCGCGCTCGGGTCCTGCTCGATCAGATACGGGTAGTCGGCCTTGCTGATCCAGGGCAACGCGTCCAGCGGCAGGCGCAGGCCCATGGGCGAGTCGCCGGGGATCAGGTACATGCGGTCGTCGCGGTAGTACCAGGGGCCGGTGCTCCAGAGGCTGCCGGCCAGCGCCGGTTTGCCCTCGGCTTGCGGGTTGGGCTGGATCGGCAGCACATAGCCGACCACGGCATCGAGCTTCTGCTCGAACACGCGGCGCAGGCGGGCGCGCTCCATCTCGTCGTCCAGCCGCGAATCGAACGGGTCCACGTTCACCGGCAGGCGGCGCTCGCGCCAGAGGTAATAGAAGGTGTCTTCGTAGCCGGGGCGGATGAACTTGTCCGTCAGGCCCAGCTTGCTGGCCAGCAGGTGGGTGAAGCGCTTGGCGTCGTCGCTGGTGTAGTGGGCCGGGTCGCGTTCGTCGGCAAACAGGGCCGGGTTGCGCCACACCGGCTGGCCGTCGGCGCGCCAGCAGATCGACAGCGCCCAGCGCGGCAACTGCTCGCCGGGGTACCACTTGCCCTGGCCGAAGTGCAGAAAGCCGCCGTCGCCATACTCGGCGCGCAGCTTGTGCACCAGCGCCGTGGCATAGCCGCGCTTGGTGGGGCCCAGCGCGTCGGTGTTCCACTCGGGCGCGTCGCGGTCGTCCACGGACACGTAGGTCGGCTCGCCGCCCATGGTCAGGCGCACGTCGCCGGCCTCCAGCTCGCGGTCCACCGCGTCGCCCAGGGCCAGCACCTTGGCCCACTGCTCTTCCGTATATGGCTTGGTGACGCGCGGGGATTCGTGGATGCGCGTGACCTGCATGTGGTGCGAAAAGTCCACCTCGGCCTTGTCCACGCCGCCTTCAATCGGCGCCGCGCCCGAGGGCTGCGGGGTGCAGGCCAGCGGAATGTGGCCTTCGCCAGCCATCAGGCCGCTGGTGGCGTCCAGGCCGATCCAGCCGGCGCCGGGGAGGTACACCTCGCACCAGGCGTGCAGGTCGGTAAAGTCCACGGTGGTACCGCTCGGGCCGTCGAGTGATTTCACATCCGGCACCAGCTGGATGAGGTAGCCCGAGACAAAGCGCGCCGCCAGCCCCATGTGGCGCAGCAGTTGCACCAGCAACCAGCCCGAGTCGCGGCACGAGCCGCTGGCGAGCTTGAGCGTTTCTTCCGGCGTCTGCACGCCGGGCTCCATGCGGATGAGGTACTTGATGTCCTGCGACACCATCTGGTTCAGCATCACCAGAAAGTCGATGGTGCGGCGTTCCTTGCGGTCAATCTTGGCGAGGTAGGCCTTGACCAGCGGCGTCATGGGCTCGGTGGCCAGGTAGGGCAGCAGCTCGTCGCGCAGCATCTTGCTGTACGTGAACGGGAAGTTCTCGGCCGCCGGCTCCAGGAAAAAGTCGAACGGGTTGTACACCGCCATCTCGACCACCAGGTCCACCGTGACCTTGAACTCGGTGGTCTTTTCCGGGAACACCAGGCGCGCCTGGTAGTTGGAGAACGGGTCCTGCTGCCAGTTGACGAAGTGGCCGGCCGGCTCAACCTTGAGCGAATACGAAATCACATTGCTGCGGCAATGTGGCGCGGGCCGCAGGCGCACGACCTGGGGCCCGAGCGTGACCGGGCGGTCGTATTTGTAGTGGGTGACGTGGTTCAGGGCGGCATGGATGGACATGCAACACATACTAGCAAGGTCCGAGCCAGTCGGCGTGACTCTGTCATGCCCCGTTTAGCATGGCGTGATGCCGAATACAGCGCAACAGGGAGGGGGCGCGCCAGGCCTGCTGCTGCCGGTGCTGGCGGGCGCCGTGCTGGGGCCGACCCTGCAGCTGCAGCAGCCAATGCTGTGGAGCGCCTGGGTTTATGCAGCTTTTGGGCTTGCAGCCCTTGTCACGCTTGCCTGGGCCGCTATCAAAATGAGAGCAAGCGGGCGGCGTGCCTTGCTGGCGCTGCTGGCTGCACTGGCCCTCACGGCGGCCACCTGCGGCCTGCGCGCCCAGTGGTTTGCCGCCAGCGCGCTGAACCCGGCGCTGGAGGGCCGCGACATTGCCGTGACGGGCCTGGTCGCGGCCATGCCCCAGCGCAATGACGTGGGCCTGCGCTTCCGGCTGGCGGTGGAGTCGGCCCGCATGAATGGGGCCGAGGTGTCGCTGCCGCCGCAGCTGCTGCTGGGCTGGTACGGCGGCGCCAGCTTGGGCGCAGGCGGCGCCGAGCTGGCCCGCCAGCCGGCCGAGCTGCGCGCCGGCGAGCGCTGGCAGATGACGGTGCGCCTGAAAGCGCCGCACGGCAACCTGAACCCGCATGGGTTTGACTACGAGCTGTGGCTGTGGGAGCAGGGCATCCAGGCCACCGGCTATGTGCGCGCCGGCCCGCGCGATGCGGCGCCCCAACGCGTGGGCGATACCTGGGCCCACCCGGTGGAGCGGGCCCGCCAGGCGGTGCGCGACGCCATCTTCCAGCGCATCAGCGACCGCAAGCTCGCCGGTGTGGTGGCAGCGCTGGTCACCGGCGACCAGAACGCGATTGACCGGGCCGACTGGGACATCTTCCGCGCCACCGGGGTGGCCCACCTGATGAGCATTTCGGGCCTGCACGTGACCATGTTTGCCTGGGCCGCCGCGGCGCTGGTGGGCGCGCTGTGGCGGCGCAGCCCGCGCCTGTGCCTGGCGTTGCCGGCGCAGCACGCCGCGCTGCTGGGTGGGCTGCTGCTGGCGGCGGGCTACGCGCTGTTCAGCGGCTGGGGTGTGCCGGCGCAGCGCACGGTGTGGATGCTGGCCACGGTGGGCCTGCTGCGCCTGGCCGGGCGGCGCTGGCCCTGGCCGTCGGTGTGGCTGCTGGCCTGTGCGGTGGTGGTCAGCATCGACCCGTGGGCGCTGCTGCAGGCCGGCTTCTGGCTCAGCTTTGTCGCGGTGGGTGTGCTGTTTGCTACAGATTCAGGAGCGCCCCACGCAGCGCCCATGCGGGCTGGAGCCCGGTTTGGCTTGATGTTGCGGGAGCAGTGGGTGGTGACGCTGGCGCTCACGCCGCTGTCGTTGCTGCTGTTTGGCCAGGTGTCACTGGTCGGGCTGGTGGCGAATCTGCTGGCCATCCCGTGGGTGACGCTGCTGGTCACGCCGCTGGCGCTGGGCGGCGTGTTGCTGGCCCCGCTGTGGGACGCTGCCGCGCTGGCGGTGCAGGGGCTGGGCGCGGTGCTGCAGGCCATGGCGGCGCTGCCACTGGCCACCGTGTCCATGGCGGCACCGCCGCTGTGGGCGGGCGCTGCCGGGGTGCTGGGCGGGCTGGTGCTGGCGATGCGCTGGCCCTGGTCGTTGCGCCTGCTGGGCGTGCCGCTGCTGTTGCCCGTGCTGCTGTGGCAGGCGCCGCGGCCCGCGCCTGGTGAATTTGAACTGCTGGCGGCCGACGTGGGGCAGGGCAACGCGGTGCTGGTGCGCACCGCTGGCCACACCCTGGTGTACGACGCCGGGCCGCGCTACAGCGCAGAGGCCGACGCCGGCCACCGCGTGCTGGTGCCGCTGCTGCGCGCGCTGGGCGAGCGGGTGGACACCCTGGTGCTGAGCCACCGCGACAGCGACCACACCGGCGGCGCCGCGGCCGTGCTGGCCATGCAGCCGGAGGCCGCGCTCTTGGCCTCCATCGAGCCCACGCACGAGCTGCAGGCCCTGCGCCCCGCCACCCGCTGCGTGGCGGGCCAGCGCTGGCAGTGGGACGGCGTGCAGTTCGAGGTGCTGCACCCGCCGCCGGCCGACTACGAGCGCGCCCTCAAGCCCAACGCGCTGAGCTGCGTGCTGCGCGTGGCTAATGGCACCCAGGCCGCGCTGCTGGCGGGCGACATTAAGCAGCCACAAGAGGCCGCGCTGGTGGCGGCTGCGGCCACGGGCGGCCTGGCCGCTGACGCGCTGCGCGCCGACTGGCTGCTGGTGCCGCACCACGGCAGCAAAACATCGTCGAGCGACGCATTCCTCGCGGCGGTGCAGCCGCGCCTGGCCGTCGTGCAGGCCGGCTACCGCAACCGCTTCGGCCACCCGGCCGAGCCAGTGCTGGCGCGCTACCAGGCGCGCGGCGCTGAGGTGGTGGACACCGCCCGCTGCGGCGCGGCGTGGTGGCGATCAACGCAGCCGCTGCAGGTGGAATGCCAGCGGCAGGTGGGGCTGCGGTATTGGCACCATCGGGGATTTTGAGCCGCGGCTGCGGCCAGCTGCCGGTTGACGCGGTATCGGGAGTGGCCAACAATAAGAACTAAAGTTAAAACAAATGCGTGTGGCCCCGTGTTTCAAATAACAATGCATTTGCCTAAGCGCCCTGGAGGGCAAACGGCATGACGCCCCTTATCCACGCCGTGGACAGATGCGGAAAACGACATGTACTTCGGCCCGGCCTCCCCCAAAGCGTGGTTTGACCCCGTCAAGCCCACTGGCGGTCAGGGCGAGCATGTGATGTTCCCGCCCAACCGCAAGGACGGCCATGGCCTGTTCACCGCCGCGCCTGGCGTGTGCCGGCCGAAAGTGATGGAGTGTCTGGGAGCTATTGGGTATAGCCAGGCGGAGGAAAAGCTGTGCAGCATGTTTGACTCACACCAAGTCGCTATCAAAACTGTAGCGAACGGGGCAATATGGATTGGGGCTTCTGCCTGATTGATAAAAAAAGTACGCGGTATGACACACGCAATCAATTTCTGCCCGATTCGAGTTGTGAGGGCGGCACTGCTGGTCGGACCGCTGTTTTGGCTGGCCGCATGTGCGACAGGACTTGTGACCCATGCATTCAGTTTCGACATGCGAGAAAGTCTGGGTGCCACGGTGCTTGACTATCGCTATGTGGACTCAAGGCAACCCGCGTACGCGCAACTGATCGTGACAAGCAAATGAATGACATACGGCAAGGAGCCAGTGTTAGCGGCGACATGCTTCATAGCGACGAGCTGTACGTCAAATGGCGCATCAACGCGAAGCAGAAAGTCTACGAGGACACCGTCAACCTCAAAGCGCTGTTGCCGCACGACATTCGAAACCATGAGATTCACTTAACGATCAATGGCCCGCAACTGTTTGTTTACTTGATCACGCCAGAACGTCGTCCCGAGAGCTGGCCGATCGCTGGATCTCCGATGTATCACTACCTTAAAGTGCTGACCTTGTCTTCCAACGTCGGAAGAGAAGTTAGGCCCTGATCATTGCCTACCGCGCCTAATACGGCGCGCCCCAATATTCGAGCAGTAGAGAAGAACCCATGCAGATTTTCTCTGCTTCAATTAAATGAAGTTCAAAGGAAAACGATGAACACTTTTACCGCCCTCAACTGGTTGCGCCTGCTCGCCGTGTTGGCAACGTTCGGCTCCGGCTTGATGGCTCGTGCAGCTGGGCCGGAGCAGGCGAGGCTTTTTAGCTACTCCATTCAATGGAATGTTTCTACGGACGCCCCGGTCTACGGGGAAGCCGAAGTAAAAGTTCTGGATTACGCCTATGGAATCGCTAACAAGTTTGAAATCAAACCGGGGAAATGGCACCGCGATCGCTTTCCATCGCAAGGATGTTGTGATCTTAATCATGACGGCTTAGTCGCCCCACGCGGCGACTACCTCTACTTCAAATGGCGCGTCATTGCTACTGGTGAGGTATTTGAAGACAGGGTCGATCTATCTTCACGGCTACCCCAAGACATGAACAACAGGCGTTTGTACATCGTGATCTTTGGTCCGCAGCTGTATGTTTATGTGTTTCCGCCTGAAATCACTAAAGAATCAGATGGATCAAAAATCACGACGCCCGGCAGACGACCTAGTCGTGAAACTGGAAGACTGTTTCAAGACACGTTGCGCGAAAGCGACTACGCCAGACGGCACCAGATCTATCCGAACGTCGTCAAACGTTAACCACATTCGCAGGGAGTGACCCGCCCCCTCCCGGCCGTACCAACTCAATCGAGGAAAACAGCATGAACCAAGGGATAACGCATCGACTGCAGGCCATGCTGGCGGTCGGCGCGATGGGCATGAGCGGATGCGCTAGCGATGGCGTGACCCGTGCAATGAGCAGTGGGCCCGCGACGTCGTCAACCTCGACCATTGGCCAGACGAACACCGTCAAGCCTGGTATTGCGCCGATACCGGGTGGGTACTGGATGTATGCGTTCGGCGTGGGGCAAACGTATGAGAACTTTGAGAACGTCGAACGAGCGCAGTACTACTACGGCATTTGGTCGAATGAGCGCTCTTGGGTGGGAATGGGCCCAAGCCGGAGGGCGTTTGGCAACAAACTTGCCCTGCGAGCCTACTACCCCCTTCACGTCCGCTGGAAACTCAAGGACGGGCGCGAGTTCATCTCGGAGAACATCGACGTTGCTGCCATCATGCGCGAGTACTTCCGAACCCACAGCCTGCAGTTACAGTGGCAGCGCGAGGGGCGGCAGAAACCAGCCGTTGGCGAAGGCTCGCCCACACTCACCCACGAAGTCAAGAACGACACCGTGATTCTCAAATGGGTGATCACCATCAACCGCACCCCCGTCAACCAACGCTTGACTTCGACGGGCGCTGCCACTGCATGGGACACGTATGACGAAGAGCACGTTGTCACCACCATTCAAGGCATGCCCACCCAGGGCATTGACTTCAGCAAGACACGCGAGCTGCGTTGACCCGAATGGCCCAACAGCAAATTGAAGCCTCGTCAGAACCGGAGTCCTCCAGGCGTTGAGGGACCGAATCAACAGGCGCCGGGCGCATTCCCGCCCCGGTCTGTCCCTTGGGCTGGCAACCAAGGCCCGGAACTTGCTATGCTGGTGCCAGGAGATTGCCTTTATGCAGAAATTCGACGAGATGTATGCCCAGCTGCCGGGCACCGGTCAGAGCCAAACACAAGGACAAGGCCAATCCCAGAGCCAGAGCCAGGGGACTGACGCCAACATTCGCGCCCACTACCAGGCCTATGCCCAGTGGCTGGCGCGCCAGCCCGAAGCGGTGATGCTGGCCCGCCGCGAGGAGGCGGAGATGATCTTCCGCCGCGTGGGCATCACCTTCGCCGTCTACGGCGCCAAGGACGAAGACGGCGCCGGCACCGAGCGGCTGATTCCGTTTGACCTGATTCCCCGCATCATCCCGGCCCACGAATGGGCCAGCATGGAAAAGGGCCTGGTGCAGCGCGTCACCGCGCTCAACCGCTTCCTGCATGACGTTTACCACGACCAGGAGATCCTCAAGGCCGGCCTCATCCCCAAGGAGCAGGTGCTGGACAACGCGCAGTTCCGCCCCGAGATGATGGGCGTGTACACGCCGCATCATGTGTATTCGCATATCGCGGGGGTGGACATCGTGCGTGCCCCCAACGCGCAGGGCGAGGGCGAGTACTACGTGCTGGAAGACAACCTGCGCGTGCCCAGCGGCGTGAGTTACATGCTGGAAGACCGCAAGATGATGATGCGGCTGTTCCCCGACCTGTTCTCCAGCCACCGCGTGGCGCCCGTGGCCCATTACCCCGACTTGCTGCTGGAGACGCTGCGCGCTTCCGCCCAGCCCGGCGCGTCAGACCCGACGGTGGTGGTGCTCACACCCGGCATGTACAACAGCGCTTACTTCGAGCACGCCTTCCTGGCGCAGCAGATGGGCATCGAGCTGGTGGAGGGGCAAGACCTGTTCGTCAAGGACCGATACGTTTACATGCGCACCACGCGCGGCCCGAAGCGGGTGGACGTGATCTACCGCCGGGTGGACGACGATTTTCTGGACCCATCGGTCTTCCGCCCCACCTCCACACTGGGCTGCGCCGGCCTGCTGGACGCCTACCGCGCCGGCAACGTGACCATCTGCAACGCCGTGGGTACCGGCGTGGCGGACGACAAGTCGATCTACCCGTACGTGCCCAAGATGATCGAGTTCTACCTGGGCGAAAAACCGATCCTGAACAACGTGCCCACCTACATGTGCCGCAACAAGGACGAGCTGGCCTACGTGCTCGCCAACCTGAAGGACCTGGTCGTCAAGGAGGTGCATGGCGCCGGCGGCTACGGCATGCTGGTGGGCCCCGCCGCCACCAAGGCCGAGATTGAGGACTTCCGCAAGGCGGTGGAGGCCAACCCCACGGGCTACATCGCCCAGCCCACGCTCAGCCTGTCGAGCTGCCCCACCTATGTGGAAAGCGGCATCGCGCCGCGCCACATTGACCTGCGGCCGTTTGTGCTGAGCGGCAAGACGGTGCAAATGGTGCCCGGGGGCCTGACGCGCGTGGCGCTCAAGGAAGGCTCGCTGGTTGTCAATTCGTCCCAGGGTGGTGGCACCAAGGACACCTGGATTCTGGAGGTCTGAAAAATGTTGTCACGCACCGCAGACCACCTGTTCTGGATGTCGCGCTACACCGAGCGCGCTGAAAACACCGCCCGCATGCTCGACGTCAATTACCAGACGTCGCTGCTGCCGCAGTCGGCCGCCGTGGCCCAGGTGGGCTGGCAGGGCCTGCTGTCCATCAGCGAGCTGTTGCCCGCCTACACCCAGAACCACAGCGACGTCACGCCGCACGACGTGATGGAGTTCATGATCAAGGACGAGTCCAACCCCTCGTCCATCGTCTCCTGCCTGAAGGCCGCGCGCGAAAACGCCCGCGCCGTGCGGGGCACGCTGACCACCGAAGTGTGGGAGACGCAGAACCAGACCTGGCTGGAAGTCAACCGCATGCTGCGCAACAAGGAATTCGAGCGTGACCCGGGCCAGTTTTTTGAATGGGTCAAGTTCCGCTCGCACCTGTCGCGCGGCGTCACGGTGGGCACCATGCTGATGGACGAGGCCCTGCACTTCATGCGCCTGGGCACTTTCCTGGAGCGGGCCGACAACACGGCGCGCCTGGTGGACGTGAAGTTCCACGCCCTGCAAAGCGACTTTTTCGGCGCCGCCACCGAGCAGGACCAAGAATACGATTTCTACCACTGGAGCGCGATCCTGCGCAGCGTCTCGGGCTTCGAGATCTACCGCAAGGTCTACCGCGACGTGATCAAGCCCGAGCGTGTGGCCGACCTGCTGATCCTGCGGCCCGACATGCCGCGCTCGCTGCACGCCAGCATGAACGAGGTGCTGGCCAACCTGGAGATGGTGGCCAACGACCAGTCGGCCGAGACCATCCGCCGCGCCGGCAAGTTGCGGGCCGACCTGAAGTGGGGCGCGATCGACGAAATCCTGGCCACCGGCCTGCATGCCTTCCTCACGCAGTTCCTGGACCGGGTGAACGAACTCGGCGCCCGCATCAGCCGCGACTTCCTCGTACCCACCACATGAACCTGTGGGAAAACGGCGCCGCGCTTCTGGCCGGCGGCCGCTTTCACGAGGCGCTGGCCACCTACGGCCAGGCGCTCAAGAACCAACCCGCTTCCATGGAAGCCCGCCTGGGCCTGGCGCGCGCCTGCCTCGGTGCAGGGGACGCATGGACAGCCGTGGCCTGGCTGGGCGACGCGGCCCGCGTGGCCCCAGCCAACCCCACCCCCCTGCACGAGCTGGCCAATCTGCTGCTCAACCAGCAGCAGTACGCCCAGGCGTGGCCGGTGTACCAGCAGCTCTACACCCGGTTCGGCGCCCGCGACCGTGCCACCTTGCTGCACTACGGCTTTTGCCTGGAGCAGACCGGCGCGCTGGACGACGCCGTGCGCCTGTACCGCGAGGCCATCGAGCGCGAACCCGGTTTCATGGAAGCGCATGTGGACCTGGCGGGCGTGCTCTGGCGGGTCGAAGACCACGCCGGCGCGCTGGCCCATGCGCAGCGTGCCGAGGCGCTGGCACCCGGGCACCCGTATGCGGTGCGCATCGTCGGCACGTCGCTGTTGCACCTGAACCGGCTGGACGAGGCCGAGCAACAACTGCGCCGCGCCCTGCAATTGCAGCCGGGCTTCAACCTGGCGCAGGTGGACCTGGCGCTCGCCCTGCTGCTGGCGGGCAAGCTCGATGAAGGCTGGGCGCTGTACCACCAGCGCTGGAACGATGCCGCCCGCATGCCCCGGCCGGCCTTTTTCCAGCCGGCGCTGGAGTGGCAGGGCCCTGCGCGGCAGCCGGTGCACGGACGCCGCGTGCTGGTTTATGCAGAGCAGGGCTTGGGCGATGTGCTGCACTTCATCCGTTATGTGCCGCAGCTGCAGGCCGACGGCGCTACCGTCTTTGCCGTGGTGCAGCCCGAGCTGGCGCCGCTGCTGGGCAGCATGCCCGGCCTGCAGTGCTACCGCCCCGGCACCGAACTCGTGGCTGACCTGCATGTGGCCCTGCTCGACCTGCCCATGCACTACCGCACCACGCTGGACTCAGTGCCGGCCCGGGTGCCCTACCTGCGGGCCGACCCGCAACGGGTGGCACAGTGGCGGGAACGGCTCCAGCCCTGGGGCAGCCAGCGCAAGGTTGGCCTGTGCTGGGCGGGCTCGCCAGCGCAGGTGAACAATCGCAACCGCAGCATGCCCCTGAGCACGTTCGCACCGTTGCTGGATGTGCCCGACGTGCAGTGCTTCAGCCTGCAAAAAGGCGACGGGGGCCACTACACCGACGCCAGCCCACCGCCCGACAGGTTGCCCGACTTCACCGCTGACTGGCAGGACTTCAGCGACAGCGCCGCCATGGTCGAATGCCTGGACCTGGTCATTACCGTGGACACATCGGTCGCCCACCTGGCCGGCGCACTGGGCAAGCCGGTCTGGTTGCTGCTGGGCCCCAACCCCGACTGGCGCTGGCTGCTGGCGCGCGACGATTCGCCCTGGTACCCGACCATGCGACTGTTCCGCCGCGACTTTGGCGAGAGCCGGGCGCAGCAGGTGGGGCGGGTGGTTCAGGCGCTGCGCCAACCCGCTCAGGGGCTGACCAGCGCCAGCCGCGGAAAGTAGCTGGCGTAGCGCGCAGCATCTCGCGTCAGCAAGCGCATGCCCGCCACCAGCGCATGCGCACCAATGTAGAAGTCGGGCATGGGTGAGCGCCGGGCGCTGGTGGTTTGGCGGTAGACCTTGAACGCCTGGCCGGCCAGGAAGGCCGCGTCCCAGGGCAGGGCCTCGCGTTTCAGGGGCAGCAGGCTCAGCGCTGCTTCCAGGTCTGTGGCCCGCTCAAAGCGGGGACTCAGCTCGGCCAGGATGATGGGGTTGATCACCAGTGCGCCCTGCCGGCTGCAGAGATCCAGTTGATCGATGGACCAGTCGGCCCAATGCGGGTCGTCGGCCAGCACGTCGATCAGCACATTGCTGTCCACCAGCGTGGCGCCAGCGCGGGCGAGGTAGCGGGCGTCCGGCTCGCGTGCAGCAAGGCCGCCTCGGGCGGTGCGGGGCATCGCCGTCAGCCCCGCAGAAAGCGCATGAATTCGTCGGTCCCCATGTCCTTGAAGGCGGTGGCATTGGCGCTGCCGCGCACTTTCTGCAGCGCGGCACGCAGGGCAGAAGCCGGGCTGGCGACGGATTTGATCACCACGTCACCGTTGGGGCGGAGTTCAAAGGCCACCTCGCTCAAAGGGTGCAGGCCGGCGCGTTCGCGGATGTCTTGCGGAATGGTGACCTGGCCTTTGCTGGTGATGCGCATGATGGTAATACCTCAATAAGTAAGAATCTTACCGCAAACCAGGCCAGATTTTTCATTGCGCTTTCAGTTCCCGTCCCGCGGGCGGGCTCAGGGCGCCGTCGCTACCGCCGGGCCCTGGCTCGCGCCTTCGTTCGAGCGGGAGAGCAACTGCTCCAGCAGCTCCATGCGGTGCCGGTGGGCGGTGGTGATGGCGTAGAAGCGCTCCTGCAGCTCGGCGATCTGGCTCACTGTCACCAGCGCGCCGGACTTCAGCTCGTCCTGCACCACCACGGCGGGCAGCAGCGTCAGCCAGCCGCTGTCGCGCGCGATCAGCCGCAGCATGGCCATGTCGTCCACCTCGGCCCGCAGCCGGGGGCGCACGCCAGCGGCGGTGCAGATGGCGTCAAACTGCGCCCGGACGGCATGGCGCGGGCCGGGCAGGGCGATGTCCATGTCGTGCAGGTCGTGCGGCACGCGCAGGCTGTGGGCGGCCCAGTGGCCGGCGGGCCCGACCAGCGAGATCGCCTGGCTGCCCAGAAAGCGGCAGTAGAACGGGCGTTCGGGGTCGGCGGGCACGGCCTCGTTGGCCAGGATCACGTCCAGCTGGTGCTGCGTCAGGCGGGTGAGCAGCCCTTCCAGCGGGCCGGACTCGAGCGTGAGCACCACGGACGGGTCGGCCAGCAGCGGGCGGATCCAGTTCTCCTGGTAGTTGCGCGACAGCGTGGCGACGCTGCCCACGCGCAGCCGCGTGGTGCCCAGGCCACGCCCCTCCAGGCGGCCCAGCATCTCCTGGCCCAGACCAAAGATGTTCTCGGCGTACGAGAGCACCAGCTGGCCCGTGTCTGTCAGCACCAGGCGCCGGCCTTCCCGGTTGAACAGGGGCTCGCCCAGCCGGTCTTCCAGCTGGCGGATCTGCGCGGACAGCGCCGACTGCGAGATGTGCATCTCCTGGGCGGCGCGCGTCAGGTGGCCCGACTTGGCCACGCGCCAGAAGTACAGCAGGTGATGGAAATTGAACTGGTCGAGGTTCATTGTTCTGTTTTTATGATTAAAACAATTTAATAAATATATTTTACAGAACTTCATGAAGCGAAGACCATAGCGGCAGTTCTGCTTTCACGAGGTTTCCCATGGATGTCGTCTCCCAAGTTCTCGCGCCCATCGCGCTGGCGCCGATGGCGCTGATGTTGCTGGCCTTGCTGTGGCCGCGCCTGACGGCGGCGGGCAGCCCCCGGCTGTGGTCCGGGTTCAATGTGCTGTCGGTCGCGGCCCTGGTGTGCGCGGTGCTGGCGGCTTTCGGGCCTGGTCCGCACCCCGAGACGCGCGCGTGGCTGGTGGCCACGCCGCTCGGCGCGGTGCTGGCCGTGCTGGTGCAGTTCCTGGGCACGGTGATCGGGGTGTTTTCGTCCCGCTACCTACAAGGCGAAGCCCGCCAGCCGCAGTACGTGGCCGCTCTGGGTGCGGTGCTGGCGGCCGTGCACCTGCTGCTGCTTGCCGACCACTGGGTGGCGTTGATCGCCGCCTGGGCGCTGGTGGGCACGGCCCTGCAGCACCTGCTGTGCTTCTACCCGGACCGCCCGTTCGCGCTGCTGGCCGCCCACAAGAAACGCCTCGCCGACCGCGCCGCCGATGTGGTGCTGCTGGCGGCCGCCGGACTGGCCTGGTGGAGCGTGGGCAGCGGCTCGTTCACCGGGCTGGCGGCCCACCTGCAGCAGCATGGCGCCTCGCCGGCGCTGCAGGTCAGCGCGGTGCTGCTGGTGCTGGCGGTGGTGCTGCGCACGGCACTGCTCCCAGTGCATGGCTGGCTGATCCAGGTGATGGAGGCGCCCACGCCGGTGTCCGCGCTGCTGCATGCGGGCGTGGTCAACCTGGGGGGCTATGTGCTGATCCGCTTTGCACCGCTGCTGGAGCAGTCGGCACCGGCCCGCTGGCTGCTGGTGGTGCTGGGCCTGGGCACCGCCGTGCTGGCTGGCCTGGTGATGCTCACACGCATCAGCATCAAGGTGCGGCTGGCGTGGTCCACCACGGCGCAGATGGGCTTCATGGTGATGGAGTGTGGGCTGGGCCTGTACACACTGGCGGCGCTGCACCTGGTCGGCCATTCGCTCTACAAGGCGCACGCATTCCTTTCGGCCTCCGCCGTGGTGCGGCAGACCCGGCTGCAGGCATTGCGGACTGCGACCGTCACACAGCCGGCCGCGCTTTGGCTGGCACCGCTGGTGGCCGTCAGTCTGGTCGCGGCACTGCAGGGCACGCTGCTGCCCGGGGCCTGGCCCTGGTGGTGGAGCGTGTTGCTGGGCCTGGCCTGGGCGTCCCTACTGTGGCTGCCCAAGGCAGACACCGTCCGGGCACGGGTGGTGCCCGCGCTGGCCGGGCTGCTGATGATTGCAGGCCTGGCCGCGGCCGCGCTGCTGGCCCATGCCGTGCCACTGGGCATCCACGACGCGCCGTACCACGCGGCAGGCGTGGTGGCCCTGGCCGGCATGGCCGCCCTGTACCTGTGCCTGGCATTGCTGCGCAGCCGGCCCGGCGCGCTGGCGGTGTGGCGGCGCTGGAGCTACGCCGGCTTTTACGTCGATGAGTTCTACACCCGCCTGACGCTGTGGCTCTGGCCCACCCGCTGGGCGCCTGAATCCACCCACGCCACGCCGACCCGCGCACTGCGCTGGGCCGCGCCCGAAGCCTCCCGTTGAACCGCCTGAAGGACCTTGCGATGACAACCCCGATCATGGACGCCGAAACCGCGCCCCCCCTGACCGACAAGCCAACCCCGGCCATCACGGCCGCGCTGCGCCAGCAGATCGATGACGCCTGCAACGAGGCATGCCGCATGATCGCGCCGGCCTGGCCGCTGGACCGCTCGATTGCCGTCAACCCGCACTGGTCGCGCGTTGGCATGCCGGTGCGCGAGGTGGCGGCCCGGCTGCTGGTGCTGGGTGACATCCAGGTGTTTCCCGCCCGCGCGGCACAGCAGCTGGCCTGGGAGCAGGGCCGCATCACCGCGTCAGACCTGCAGCAGGCCTTGCAGCAGCTGCCGGCGGCGCAGGCCGCGGGCCTGACGCCGGACCATTGCCTGCAGGCGTTGCAGCGGGCGCCGGCCGTTGCGCACCTGCCGCTGCTGATCGACCTGCTGGACACCGACCCAGCGCGTCAGGCCCGGCTGTCGTGGCGGCAGGCTGTCACGCACCAGGTCAGCCAGACCTGCGCCGCCTATTTCGACCACCACCAGGCGGACTGGCAACCGGGCCGCGGGCAGGGCCTGTACGACTTCTGGCGCGACACCTTGACGCACGACCATGGCATCGGTGTGCTGATGGGCCTGCCCGCGCTCGGCCGTGCGCTGCGGGCCCTGCCCGAAACCCGCGAGGCCGCGGAAAACTGGGTGCTGCAGCGGCTCGGCCTGCCGCCCGCGGTCTGGGCCGACTATCTGGAAGCGGTGCTGCTGACCGTCAATGGCTGGGCTTCCTGGTGCGCCTACCTCGGCTGGCAGGCGCGGCTGGAGGGCCGCGACGACGCCCATCTGCGCGACCTGCTGGCGATCCGCCTGGCATGGGGCGCGATCCTTCTGGAATGCAAGACCGGCCAGGACAACACCGAGTCGCTGGGCGCGCTGCAGGCCGCCTGGCAGAAGGCGCCTGCCGTGCTCGCGCAGGCGGAAGAAGCGCTGCTGGTGGACGAGGTCTGGCAACTGGCGCTGGAGGCCGGCTACCAGCAGCAGCTCGCCGGGCGGTTGCGCTACAGCGCGGCCGGCCTGCCGCCCCAGGCGGCCATCGAAGTGCAGGCCGCCTTCTGCATCGACGTGCGCAGCGAGCCGCTGCGCCGGGCGCTGGAGGCCGTGTGGCCCGCCATCCAGACGGTCGGGTTTGCCGGCTTCTTCGGCCTGCCGGTGGCCTACACGCCGCTGGCCACTGAGGCCCGTCGGCCGCAGCTGCCGGGCTTGCTGGCGCCAACCATGGACGTGGCCGACCAGATCAGCCCGCCCGGCCCCGCGGACCCGGCCGCCCGGCAAGCCCTGCAGGCGGCGGTGTCGCGCGCCCGCACTGAGCGGCTGGCGCTGGCCGGCCAGTGGCAGGCCACCAGCCAGTGGCCGGCGGCCGCGTTCTCGTTTGTCGAGGCCGCGGGGGTGGGCTACGTGGGCAAGCTGCTGCAGTGGCTGCGGCCGTCGGCGCGGCCGCGCGTCAATGACGACCTGGCCGGCCTGCCGGCGCGCTACCGTCCGGTCTGCCGGCCGCAGCTCACCGGGCTGGACACCGAAGCCGGCGTCGCGCTGGCGGCGCGGGTGCTGCATGCCATGGGGCTGGAACAGGGCCTGGCGCCGCTGGTGCTGCTGGTGGGGCATGGCAGCCAGTCGAGCAACAACGCGCACGCCTCGGCACTGGACTGCGGCGCCTGCTGTGGCCAGACCGGCGAGGTCAATGCCCGCAGCCTGGCCCGGTTGCTGAACGAGCCGGCCGTGCGCGCGGGTCTGCAGGTCCGCGGCATCACCATTGCGGCCACCACATGGTTTGTGGCCGCGCTGCACAACACCACCACGGATGAAATCGAGGGCTTTGACCTCGACCTGCTGCCGCCCGCGGCCGCGCAGCAATGGCGCAAACTGCAGC
Organism: Ramlibacter sp.; assembly: GCA_046348225.1. GTDB lineage: Bacteria > Pseudomonadota > Gammaproteobacteria > Burkholderiales > Burkholderiaceae_C > JAXMEQ01. Next base: position 436,215 of record JAXMEQ010000003.1, on the reverse strand, counting down.
CGGTGCTTGCGCATGCGGGCGACCAGGTTCGGCGCGAACGCGCCACGCGCCTCGGGCTGGACCCCAGGGCGCCGCATGACCAGCTGCTGGGCCAGCTGCGGCGGCGCGCCAACGACGGCGCCCAGACCCGGCCCGAATGGGGGCTGGCCGGCAATGCGGCGTTTGTGATCGCACCGCGCTGGCGCAGCCACGGCGCGATGCTGGAAGGCCGCAGCTTCCTGCACGACTACGACGCCAGCCAGGACCCGGACGGCAGCGTGCTGGAACTGCTGATGACCGCGCCGATGCTGGTCACGCACTGGATCAACTGGCAGTACCACGCCTCGACCTGCGATCCCGTGCGCCTGGGCAGCGGCAACAAGGTGCTGCACAACGTGGTGGGCGGCGACCTTGGCGTGTTCGAGGGCAACGGCGGCGACCTGCGGATCGGGTTGTCGCGCCAGTCGCTGCACGACGGCGAGCGCTGGGTCCACGAGCCGCTGCGCCTGACGGTGGTGATCGACGCGCCGGCCGAGGCCATCGAACGCGTCCTGCACCAGCACGCCGTGGTGCGCCAGCTGGTGGACCACGGCTGGCTGCACCTGTGGCGCTTCGGGCCTGCGCAGCTGCAGCGCTATGCGGCGGGCCAGTGGCTGGCCGTGCCGGCGCCGGCCGCCTGAACGCGGCTACCGCGGCAGTGCGGCCTTGACTTCGCGGCCCAGCTCGATGACCGCCAGTGCGTAGTAGCTGCTCCAGTTGTAGCGCGTGATGGCGTAGAAGTTCTCGGTGCCCGCCAGGTACAGGGCTGGCGCGTCGGGCCCGTTTTCCAGCTCCACCATCGCCAGCGGGCCACGGTGCTGCAGGGCCTCGCCCTCCAGCACCGCGCCCAGCGCCTGGAAGCGGTCAACATTGAAGGTCGGCAGGATGTCGGGCGCCAGCAGGGCGCCGCGGTCGGCATCGGGCGCGAAGCGCACCGGGTAATGCGTGGGCATGCCGGGAATCCAGTTGAAGGCCTTGAAGTAGCTGGCCACCGAGCCGATCGCGTCGGCCGCGCTGGTGCCCAGGTCGATGCGGCCGTCGCCGTCAAAGTCCACCGCGTACTTCACGCGGCTGGTGGGCATGAACTGCGGCATGCCCATGGCGCCGGCGTAGCTGCCCAGCGGCAGCAGCGGGTCGGCGCCCATGCGGCTTTGCAGCGTGAGGAACTGCTCCAGCTCACCGCGAAAGTACTCGCTGCGCTCGGCCGCGCGCGGGTGGCTGGCCGGGAAGTTGAAGGCCAGCGTGGCCAGCGCGTCGATCACGCGGAAGGTGCCCATCTGCTGGCCGTAGATCGTCTCCACGCCAATGATGCCGACGATGATTTCCGCCGGCACGCCGTACTCGCGCTCGGCGCGCTCGAGCGTCTCGCGGTTCGCCTGCCAGAAGCGCACGCCCGCGCCGATGCGCACCGGGTCAATGAAGCGGCTGCGGTACACGCGCCAGTTCTTGACGAACCCTTTGGCGGGCGGCTGCATCAGCCGCGCCACGCCAGGCAGGTGGCGGGCTTCGCCCAGGGCGTTGCGCACCCAGGCCGGGTCCAGGTCGCGCCGGGCGGCAATGTCATCGGCCGCGCGCATCACCTCGGGGCGGCTGGCGTAGGCGGTGCCGGTGCTGGCCACTGGGGTGGTGGCGGCTACCCGGGTCGCTTTGGACTTTTTGCCTTTTTGGGCTGTAGCCCCCGTGGATACTGCGTGAGCCGCTATCAAAAAAATAGCAACTGCAAAAAGGCGAAAACGAGGTGTCACGGGGGCCAGGCCAGTTGGTTGAACTCGCGTTGCAGTGTAGCGAGCCGCGCCTTGCCGCTGGCACCGCTGTCCCGCGCATAGCGCAAGGCCTCCAGGCGCAGCAGCCAGTCGGCCACGGCCTGCGCACGATCGCCCAGGGTGGCGTGCGCGGCCCGGGCCAGCTGGCGCGGCGGCATGGTGGGCGCCACGGCCACACCGGCTTTTTGCAGCCGGCGTTGCGCCCGCTCCAGCAGGCGCAGCCAGGGGTCGTGCCGGGTGCGTTCCCACAGCGTCCACAGCGCACCGGCCAGGCTCACACCCACCAGCAGGCCCAGCAGCACATAGGCCAGGTCTTCCCAGCTGGGCGAGCTGAAGCCGATGTTCTTCAGCAGGTCGAGCTGCTTGCTTTGCGTGTAGTTCAGCACCCACTGGTTCCAGCGGTTGTTGACGGCTTCCCAGGCCGCGCGCAGGCGGGCCGCCACGTCAGGGCTGACCACCACGCCAAAGGCGGCGGCCACGGCGCCCTGCGGCGGGCGCAGCCGTTCGAAGGCGCCGGTGCGCCCGGGCGCCACGGCCGAGGTCGGGTCCACCCGCACCCAGCCGTCGCCCGCCACCCAGACTTCGGCCCAGGCGTGGGCGTCGCTCTGGCGCAGCGTCCAGAAGCCGTCCACGCTGTTGCGCTCGCCGCCCTGGTAGCCGGTGACGATGCGCGCCGGCACGTCCAGCCCGCGCATCAGCACGACAAAGGCCGAGGCGATGTGTTCGCAGAACCCTTCGCGCCGGTCAAACCAGAACTCGTCCGCCGTGTGCTGGCCATAGACACCGGGCTCCAGCGTGTAGGTGTAGCCGCCCGTGCGCAGGCGCTCGAGCACGGCGTCCACCAGTGCGGGGGTGTCGGCCGTGGCGTAGCGCGGGTCACGCCGGATGTCCAGCGCCAGTTGCAGCGTGCGCGGGTTGAAGCCGGGGGGCAGCTCGCGGTACTCGGGCAGCACGCCGGCATCGCGCCGCGGGCCGTAGCTGAAGCGGGTGTGGCTCTCGGCCTGGTAGCGCACGATGTCGGTCAGCGGCCGCTCGGCCACCCATTGCAGTTCCTGGGTGAGAAAGCTGGCCATGCCCGGCAGTGCCGGTGGCTTGACGGCCACGTCCAGCACCATGAGCCAGGGCCGGTTGCTCGGCTCCATCGTCACTTCGTAGCGCAGCGGCGGGCCCTGGACCTGCAGGTTGGCCGGCGAGAACTGCATCAGCGGCACCCGGGCGCCCAGGCGCGGCTGCAGCGGCTGCCATTCGCGCCCGTCGAAGCGGGTGAGCACCGGGCCGCGGAAGTACAGCTCGCTCTGCGGCGGTGGCGGGCCTTCGAACTTCACGCGCAGGGCGATGGTTTCGTCGAGCGCCAGCCGCGCAATGCTGCCCACCTGCATGGTGGAAGACAGGCCGCTGCGCCCGCTCAGGCCGTCGCTGGGGATGCCCCACAGCGGCGCCAGCCGCGGGAACAGCAGGAACAGCACCACCATGATGGGCGCCCCCACCAGGGCCATCCAGCCCGCAGTGCGCGCGGCCTGCAACAGCGGCGGGCGCCCCACCGGCATGTGCGCGTTGACCAGCGCGGTCAGCAGGCCCAGCAGCGCCACCAGCATCGCCGCCGCCGTGAGCAGCGACTGCGAGAAGAAGAAGTTGGTGAGCATCGTGAAGAAGCCCAGGAAGAAGATGACGAAGGCGTCGCGCCGGGCCCGCAGCTCCAGCGTCTTGAGCGCCAGCAGCACCACGATGAGCGTGACGCCGGCGTCGCGCCCCAGCAGCGTGCGGTGGGTCAGCAGGGTGGCGCCAATCGTCAGTGCCAGCAGGGCCAGCAGCCACCATTTGCCCGGCAGTGGCCGCGCACCGAGCGCCAGCCAGCCGCGCCAGAGCAGCACGCCGGCGGCCAGGGCGCTGCACCACAGCGGCAGGTTCCCCACCTGTGGCATCACCACCCAGGCGATCACGGCCAGCAGGAACAGCGTGTCGCGGCCGTCGCGCGGCAGCGCGTTCAGGCGGGCGGAAAGGCCTTTCAACACAGGGCCAGCGCCTCCAGGCAGCGGCGCTTGTGGGCTTCGCCACAGGCGGGCTTGATCTCCACGCCCGGCAGGCGCAGGCCGTAGTCCACCCCCAGCCGGTCGGCCTGCAGCACCCAGGCGCACAGGCGCGAGAGCCTGCCTTCGGTGTCCTGCAAGCCCGTGTGTGCAAAGTCCAGCCACAGCTCGTAGCGCTGGGTCTGCTGGGTGTCGCGGCTGACCAGTTCGTCGGAGCCACGGGCCATGGCGCTGGCCGCCTTTTTCCACACCACGAGCTTGAGCGGGTCGCCCCGGCGGTAGCCCCGCACGCCGTCGAATTCACCGGTGGTCTGCTGGCGCGCGGCGGCCGCGCCGCCGCTGCGCGGCTCGCCCGGCGGCAGCGGCGGCGGGAAGGCTTCCGGCGCCGGGTACACCAGCACTTCGGCCGCCGGCCGCCACACGGTCCAGACGCGGAAAGTGCCCAGTGGAAAGCGGGTTTCCGCCGTCAGCGGCGGTACCCGCTGCAGGCCGCGCCGCGCCGGCCGGAAGGCCACCTGCACTGTGCTGGTGCCCTGGGCGGGCACGTCGGTCCAGGCCCAGTGGTCGGCATGGGTGCTGTCCAGCACTGCCAGCCCGATGCCATGCCGCACGGTGCGCCGGCTGTTCACCAGCGTAATGCCAAATGTGGCGCTGGCCCCCATGAACTGTGCGTCAGGCGCTATCAAATTCATAGCAAGTCCGCGCAGCGTGCCATGGCACACATGCATGCCCACCACGGCACTGCCGGCCAGCAGGAAGGTCAGCAGGTAGCCCAGGTTGAGCTGGTAATTGATGCTGGCCACCAGCAGGACGAGCAGCGTGGCACCGAGCATGAAGCCGGGGCGCGTGGGCAGGATGTACACATTGCGTTGGGTCAGCGTGATGGTGTCGGACAGAGGCAGCCTTGACTGCCACCAGCGCTGAAAGCGTTGGCGTATTCCCCACCCCCCCCGAAGCGCCTTCGGCGCCTCCCCCCCGGGGGGGCGCACCCAGTGGCCCGGCGAAGCCGGTTCCACGGGTGCACTGGGGTGGGATCCGCTCACCATGGCGGTCAGGCCAGCGGTACGGACTCGATCATTGCGCGCACCTGCTCCACCGGTCCGCGGCCGGCGTCGCCCACGGGCACCAGCCGGTGCGCAATGGTCTGCGGCAGGATGGCCTGCACATCGTCAGGCGCCACATAGTCGCGCCCGGCCAGCAGGGCCTGTGCCTTGGCCGCGCGCACCACCGCAATGCCGGCGCGCGGGCTCAGGCCCTGCAGGAACCAGCGGCCCGAGCGGGTCGCGTCAATCAGGTCCTGCACGTAGTTCAGCAGCGGCTCGGCGGTGTGGATCTCCAGCACGCGGCGTTGCAGCCAGTCCAGCTCGATCGGCGTCAGCGTGCCCTGCAGGTTGAGCACCATGTCGCGCCGGTCGTTGCCGGCCAGCAGCTCACGTTCGGCCGAGCGGTCGGGGTAACCCAGCGAAATGCGCATCAGGAAGCGGTCGAGCTGGCTTTCGGGCAGCGCAAAGGTGCCCAGCTGGTCGTGCGGGTTCTGGGTGGCGATCACGAAGAAGGGGCTGGGCAGCGGGCGGGTTTCGCCTTCCACCGTGACCTGTTTTTCCTCCATGGCTTCGAGCAGCGCGCTTTGGGTCTTGGGGCTGGCGCGGTTGATCTCGTCGGCCAGCAACACCTGGGCAAACACCGGGCCGGGGTGGAACACAAAGGCTTCCTTGCCGCGCTCGTAGATCGACACGCCCGACAGGTCGCTGGGCATCAGGTCGGCCGTGAACTGCACGCGGGAAAAGTGCAGGCCGAACGAACGGGCCAGCGCATGGGCCAGGGTGGTCTTGCCGACCCCTGGCACGTCCTCGATCAGCAGGTGGCCGCCGGCCAGCAGGCAGGCCACGCAGTCCTGCACCTGGGTCGGCTTGCCCACGATCACCGTGTTAAGCTGATCCAGAAGCGTTTTGAGTTTTTGTTGTGCATCCATGGCACGACGTTACATGAATTTTTTTCACATGGGCGCCACTGGTTATTTCACCCACCGGGACTGCTGGAAGCATGAGATGGGCGCGGGCCACCCCGAGTGCCCCGAGCGGCTGGACGCGATCGAGGACCGCTTGCTGACGTCCGGCGTCGGCGACCTGCTGGACCGGCGCGAGGCGCCTGAGGCGCCGCTGCACGACATCGAGCTGGCCCATGGCCGCATGCATGTGGCCGCCATGCGCGGGCTGAGCGACCAGCTGGCAGACGAGATCAACGCCGGTGGCCCGACCCATGCGCAGATTGATCCAGACACCTCCATCAACGTCCACACCTGGGCGGCATCGCTGCGGGCCGCCGGCGCGGCGCTGGCCGCCACCGACGCGGTGATGGCGGGCGAACTGGAAAACGCATTCTGCGCCGTGCGCCCGCCGGGGCACCATGCCTGCCGGGACCGGGCCATGGGATTCTGCTTCTTCAACAACGTGGCCATCGCTGCCCGCTATGCGCTGGAGCGCCATGGCCTGCAGCGCGTGGCGGTGGTGGACTTTGACGTTCACCACGGCAATGGCACCGAAGACATCCTGGCCGATGACCCGCGGGTGCTGATGGTGGGCATCTTCCAGCACCCGTTCTATCCCTACACTGGCGCGCAAAGCCCGGCGGCCAACATGGTGAACGTCCCGGTGCCTGCCTACACGCGCGGCATGGCGGTGCGGGAACTGGTGGAGCAGGCCTGGATGCCCCGGCTGGAGGCGTTCAAGCCGGAGATGATTTTCGTCAGTGCCGGGTTTGATGCGCACCGCGAAGACGACCTCGGTCAGCTCGGCCTGACCGAGGCCGACTACAGCTGGATCACCGCGCGCATCAAGGATGTGGCGCGGCGGCACGCGCAGGGCCGCATCGTCTCGTGCCTGGAAGGCGGCTACAACCTGGGTGCGCTGGCCCGCAGCGTGGAAGCCCATATCCGCGAGCTGGCGGATCTGTGAAGCGATGGAAGAAGCACTGATCCAGCAACGTGACAGCCGGGGCGTGTGGACGCTCACGATGAACCGCCCGGACAATTTCAACGCGCTGGGCGACGAGATGCTGGACGCGCTGCAGGCAGCGCTGGACCGCGTGGCGCAGGACGATACCGCGCGGGCCGTGGTGCTGGGCGCCCGTGGCAAGGCGTTTTGCCCGGGGCACAACCTCAAGGAAATGATCGCCACGCCCTCGCTGGCGCATTACCAGGCGCTGTTTGCCAAGTGCAGCCGCATGATGCTGAGCCTGCAGAAACTGCCGGTACCGGTGATTGCGCGGGTGCAGGGCGTGGCCACGGCGGCGGGCTGCCAGCTGGTCGCGCAATGCGACCTGGCGGTGGCATCGAGCGAGGCGCGTTTCGCTGTCAGCGGTGTCAATTTCGGCCTGTTCTGTGCCACCCCCAGTGTGCCGCTGCTGCGCAACGTGCCGGCCAAGCAGGCCATGGAGATGCTGGTCACGGGCGAGTTCATCAGTGCGCAGCAGGCCCTGGAGCGCGCGCTGGTGAACCGGGTGGCCGCCCCTGACCAGCTGGACGCCGAAGTGGAACAGCTGTTGGCCAGCATCCTGGCCAAGCCGCGGGTGGCGCTGGCCATGGGCAAGGCGCTGTTCTACCGCCAGCGCGAACTGGGGACCGAGGCGGCCTATCAGCTGGCGGGCCAGACCATGGCCGTGAACATGATGGACGCCTGCGCCCAGGAAGGGGTGCTGGCCTTCACCGAAAAGCGCCCCCCCGCCTGGAAGAAGTGAACTTGCCCATGACCGAACTGGACAAGCTGTTGCGCGACCTGGCCCAGCCCGGCGTACCGGCCGAACTGGGCGTGCTGGCCGCTTGCCTGGTGCTGGCGTTCGGCGTGTGCTGGCTGGCGGGTCGACACCAGGCCAAAGACTCGATCTGGTTCGGCCGCGCCGTGGTCGACGGCTTGCTGTTCCCGTTGCTGTCGCTGGTGCTGACCTACACCGCCCGCAATGTGCTGGACGATTACCAGGCAGTGCCGGTGCTGCGCATCGCGGTGCCGGTGCTGGTCTCTCTCGCCGGCATCCGCTTCCTGGCGCGGGTGTTCACCGTGGCGTTCCCGGCCTCGGGCCTGGCCCGGCTGGTCGAGCGGCTGTTTTCCTGGCTGGCCTGGATCGCGGCGGTGCTGTGGATCGTCGGCCTGCTGCCGGACGTCATGAAGGAGATGGACGCCATCCAGTTCGTCCTGGGCAAGAGCAAGATCAGCCTGCTGAACCTGGTGGAAGGCGTGCTGTGGTCGGGCGTGGTGCTGGTGCTGGCGTTGTGGATTTCGGCCGCGCTGGAAAAGCGCATCCTGACCGAGACGGTGGCCGACCTGTCATTGCGCAAGGTGGCGGGCAACGCGTTGCGCGCGGTGCTGCTGCTCGTGGGGCTGCTGTTCGCGCTGTCGGCCGTGGGCGTGGACCTGACGGCCCTGTCGGTGCTGGGCGGTGCGCTTGGCGTGGGCCTGGGCTTCGGGCTGCAGAAGCTGGCGGCCAACTATGTGAGCGGTTTCGTGATCCTGTTCGAGCGGTCGCTGCGCATCGGTGACACGGTGCGGGTGGACAGCTTCGAGGGCACCGTGATGGACATCAAGACCCGCTACACGCTGATCCGCGCCGCCAACGGGCGCGAGTCGATTGTCCCGAATGAAAAGCTGATCACCGAGCGCATTGAAAACCTCTCGCTGGCCGATTCACGCGTGCTGCTGAGCACCGACGTGGCCGTGGGCTACGACAGCGATGTGGACGAGGTGGTGCGCATTCTTGAGCAGTGCGCCCTGGTCAGCCCGCGGGTGCTGAAGGACCCGGCACCGGGCGCCCGGTTGGCAAAATTCGGGGCCGACGGGCTGGAGTTCCAGTTGTTGTTCTGGATAGAAGACCCCGAGAACGGCCAGCTGAATGTTCGCTCGGACATCAACATGGCCATCCTGAAGGCGCTGCGGGCGGCGGGCATCGATATTCCCTGGCCACAGCGTGTGGTGCACCTGAAGGCGCCTGCGGACAGCCCGGCCGCTACTTCATGAACGAAGGCAGCCACAGGCTGATCTGCGGGAATGCCAGCAGGATGCCCAGCGTGAGGATCATCACCATCACGTAGGGCCAGACGCCACGGAAGATCGCGCCGAGGCCGACCCTGGGCAGCAGCGTGTTGATGACAAACAGGTTCATGCCCACAGGCGGCGAGATCAGGCCGATCTGGATCACCATCACGATCAGCACGCCGAACCATACCGGGTCGAAGCCGAGCTGCACCACGATCGGGAAAAATAGCGGGATGGTCAGGAGCACCATGGTGAGCTCTTCCATCACCGTGCCAAGGATCACGTAGATCACCATCATGGCGGCGACGACCATGATCGGCGACAGGCCCAGGTGCGTGATGGTGTCCTTCAGCTGCATCGGCATGGAGGTGAAGTTCACGAAGTTGGCAAAGATGGTGGCAGCGATCAGCAGCGTGAACAGCATGGCGGTGGTGCGTGCAGATTCGACCAGCACCTCGGCGAGGATCTTCCAGGTGAGCGCGCGACGGCCGAGCGCAAAGAAGAAGGCACCCGCTGCGCCAATGCCTGCACCTTCGGTGGCGGTGAACACGCCGCCGTAGATCCCGCCCAGCACCACCACGACGAGCAGCAGTACGCCCCAGATGCCGCGCAGTGCCGCCAGGCGCTGCGACCAGGTGAACTTTTCACCGGCCGGTGCATGTTCCGGATCGCGCGAGGTCACGATCACCACGGCCAGCATCATCAGCAGTGCCGTGAGCAGGCCAGGCAGCACGCCTGCGGCAAACAGCTTGCCGATGTGCGTCTCGGTCACGATGCCGTAGATCACCATGATGGTGGAAGGCGGAATCATGATGCCCAGCGTGCCGCCGGCGGCGATCACGCCGGTGGACAGCGAGTCGCTGTAGCCGAGCTTGCGCATCGACGGGTAGGCCACCTTGCTCATGGTGGCCGCCGTGGCAATGGAGGAGCCGCAGATGGCACCAAAGCCGGCGCAGGCGGCGATGGTGGCGTGCGCCAGGCCGCCGCGCCGGTGACCAATGAAGGTGTAGGCCGCATGGAACAGCTCATGGGCCAGCCCGGCACGCGCCACGAAGTTGCCCATCAGGATGAACAGCGGAATGACCGACAGCGTGTAGGCAAAGCCGGTTTCATGCACCACCTGCGCCGCGCTGGCAAAGGCGGGCATCCAGCCGCGGGTGAGGCCGATGCCCACGATGCCCACCACGCCCATGGCGAACGCCAGTGGGATGCGCACCACGGCCATGGCAAAGATGGCCAGGAACCCCAGCAGTGCTTCCGTCACAGGGCGCCCCCTTCCACGTCGTCCTGCGGCGGGGGCGAAACGGCATTGGCCACATGCACCAGGCCCGTGACCGCACACAACACGCTCATGCCGTAGATGAACGGGTATTTTGGAATGCGCAGCTGGGCGGTCGTCTCGCCCGAGCTGGCGAAGTCATTGCCCGTGCGCCACATCAGCCAGGCCAGGCCCAGCATCGCGGCGGCGCACAGCAGGTTGACCACCATCTTCACGAGCTTGCGCGCCGTGCTGCCCATCAGTGAGTCGAGCGAGTCGAACACGATGTGCTCGCCCCGGAGCGAAACCAGCGGCAGGCCGGCAAAAATCACGGCCACCATCAGCAGCTCGGTGAGTTCCAGCGAGCCGGTGATGGAGTTGGACAGCAGCTTTCGCCCCCCCACGTCGAGGAACGTCAGCGCCATGATGGCGAACAGCGACAGCGCCGCCACCAGCCCGCAAGCGCTCTCAATGGATTTTTTCAAGGTTCAGTTCCCCACGGCGCGACGCCAGTGGCAAGAGCATACAGCGGCGCAGGCGCTGAAATGCGGGACCAACGCCGTTGCGGCCGGGCATTGCCAGCGCGCAAACGGCGCGTTGCAGGCTTACTTCAGCTTGGCGACTTCCGAGCGGAACTCGCCGAGCACGGCGCTCGCGTTCTTCAGTCCCTTGGCTTCGGCGGCAGCGGCCCAGTCGCGTTCCAGCTTGTTCACGCGGATCTTGACTTCGCTGATGAGCGCCGGGCTCGCGGGCGCGATGCTCACGCCGTTCTTCTTCATGTTGTCGGTGGCAATGGCGTCCACACGGTCCCAGCCCTTGCCGAAGATGCGTGCAGCCACTTCGCCCGACACGGCGTCCACGGCCTTCTTCTCGTCGGCGGTGAGCTTGTCGTAACGCGCCGGGTTGATCATGAACACAAAACTGGTGTTGTACAGGCCCCCGGGGAACACCGTGGCGTGCTTGATGATCTTGTCGATCTTGAAGGAGTCGGTGGACTCGGCCGGGAACAGGGTGCCGTCCATCACGCCGGTGGACAGCAGCTCGTAGGAGTCCGGTGCCGGCTTGAGGGTGACGTTCATGCCCAGGGTCTTGCTGATTTCGTTGACCATGCCGCCGCCGACGCGGAACTTCAGGCCCTGAAGGTCTTCCGGCTTGACGATCGGGCGCTTGGTGTTGAACACGATGCCGGGGCCGTGGGTGAAGTAGGCCAGTGGCTTGACGCCCGCACGCTGGTGCTCGGCGTCAAACTCGGGGTGCTTGCTGGCCACGCGGTGGAATGCCACCGACAGGGGCTCAGCCTTGTCCCCCAGGAACGGCAATTCAGCCATCTGGGTCAGCACAAAACGGCCCGGCGTGTAGCCATGCACCGTGTACGAAATGTCAGCCAGGCCGTTCTTCACGGCGTCCAGGGTGCCGGGCGCGGGGCTCACGCCGCGCGGCAGGATGTTGCACTTCATCTTGCCGGCGGTGTTTTTCTCCAGCAGGTCGCACCATTCCTTCTGCGCCATGCTCAGCGTGTGGGTGGGGGGCAGCCAGCTGGATGCGGTCAGGACGGTCTGGGCTTGGGCCCCGGTGGCTGCGGCGATGGCGGCAAGGGCGATAAGGCGACGGTGCATGGAAACTCCTCGATTCGGGCGGGTTGGACGTGCAGACCCGCGCACTATAGGGCGCAGGGGGCGGGCATGGTCCTATGAGTTACCCGAATTAACCAACCGCATGGTCGGGAAATTGTCGTGAGACGGACATTGATTTGGCTGGTCCCCCTAAACACCCCGGGTGTGCGCCCTATAATCAAAAAAAGAACGACCGTTCGATTTTCGGTTTTTCCCGGACTTGTCGTCGCGACGATAGTTCGGTGATGCACCGCCGCATAGAATCCTCAGGTTTACGTACACGTCAATTCAACAACTCTGGAGCCAGCCAAGCATGAAGGTCCTTGTCCCTGTCAAACGCGTGGTGGACTACAACGTGAAAGTCCGGGTGAAATCGGACGGCAGCGGGGTGGACATTGCCAACGTCAAGATGAGCATGAACCCGTTTGACGAAATCGCCGTGGAAGAAGCGGTGCGCCTGAAGGAAAAGGGCATCGCGACGGAAGTCATCGCCGTCTCCTGCGGCGTGGCCCAGTGCCAGGAAACACTGCGCACGGCCATGGCCATCGGCGCGGACCGCGCGATCCTGGTGGAAACCGCCGAAGAGCTGCAGCCGCTTGCCGTGGCGAAGCTCCTCAAGGCGCTGGTGGACAAGGAGCAACCGGGCCTGATCATCCTGGGCAAGCAGGCGATTGACGACGACTGCAACCAGACGGGCCAGATGCTGGCCGCGCTGGCGGATTTGCCGCAGGCCACCTTTGCCAGCAAGGTGGAAGTGGCCGACGGCAAGGTGCAGGTGACGCGCGAAGTAGACGGCGGCCTGGAAACCCTGTCCATCAGCCTTCCCGCCGTCGTGACCACCGACCTGCGCCTGAACGAGCCGCGTTACGTGACGCTGCCCAACATCATGAAGGCCAAGAAGAAGCAGCTCGACACCTTCAAGCCCGAAGACCTGGGCGTGAATGTCGCGCCGCGCATCAAGACGCTGAAGGTCAGCGAGCCGCCCAAGCGCAGCGCCGGCATCAAGGTGCCCGACGTCGCCACCCTGGTGGCCAAACTCAAGAATGAAGCGAAGGTGATCTGACATGGCTGCACTCGTTATTGCCGAACACGACAACGCGTCCATCAAGGGCGCCACCCTCAACACCGTGACTGCTGCCGCCCAGTGCGGCGGTGATGTGCATGTGCTGGTGGCCGGCCACAACGCGGGCGCCGCCGCGGCCGCTGCGGCGCAGATTGCGGGCGTGAGCAAGGTCATCCATGTGGAAGGCGAGCATTTCGCCCATGGCCTGGCCGAAAACATGGCGGCCCAGGTGCTGGCCATTGCGTCGGGCTACAGCCACATCCTGTTCCCGGCGACCGCCAGTGGCAAGAACATTGCGCCACGTGTGGCGGCCAAGCTCGACGTCGGCCAGGTCAGCGACATCACCAAGGTGGAAAGCCCCGACACCTTCGAGCGCCCGATCTATGCCGGCAACGCCATTGCCACCGTTCAGGCCACCGACGCGGTGAAAGTGATTACCGTTCGCACCACCGGTTTTGACCCGGCGGCCGCGACTGGCGGCAGTGCTGCAGTGGAAACGCTGGCAGGTGCCGCCGACAGCGGCAAGAGCACATTCCTGGGCAACGAAATCGCCAAGAGCGAGCGACCGGAACTCACCGCGGCCAAGATCATCGTCAGTGGCGGCCGAGCCCTGGGCAGCGCCGAGAAGTTCAATGAAGTCATGACGCCGCTGGCCGACAAGCTGGGCGCTGCCCTCGGCGCCAGCCGTGCCGCGGTCGATGCAGGCTACGCCCCGAACGACTGGCAGGTCGGCCAGACCGGCAAGATCGTGGCGCCGCAGCTGTACATTGCGGCCGGCATTTCGGGCGCCATCCAGCACCTGGCCGGCATGAAGGATTCCAAGGTGATCGTCGCCATCAACAAGGACCCGGAGGCGCCAATCTTCAGCGTGGCCGACTATGGCCTCGAAGCGGACCTGTTCACCGCGGTGCCCGAGCTGATCGCGGCGCTGTAAACGCCCACCCCCGAAGCGGCCTTCGGCCGCCTCCCCCTCCAGAGGGCGCCGCCAGCGGCCCGGCGAAGCCGGTCCCGCGGCGGCCACTGGAATCTGCCAAGGAGACAAGACCATGAGCTATACCGCCCCGTTGAAAGACATGCTGTTCAACATCAGGCACCTGGCCAACATCGACCAGGTCGCGCAGATGCCCGGGTTTGAAGAGGCGGGCTTCGAGACGGCGCAAGCCGTGCTCGAAGAATGCGCCAGGCTCAACGAAGGCGTGATCGCCCCGCTGAACTGGGAAGGTGACAAGAACCCGTCGTTCCTCAAGGACGGCGTGGTCACCACCACGCCCGGCTTCAAGGAGGCCTTCCGGCAATACGCGGAAGGCGGCTGGCAGGGCCTGCAGCACCCGGTGGATTTTGGCGGCCAGGGGTTGCCCAAGACCATTGGCGCGGCCTGTGGCGAAATGCTCAATTCCGCCAACATGAGCTTCGCGCTGTGCCCGCTGCTGAGCGACGGTGCCATTGAGGCGCTGTTGACGGCCGGCAGTGACGAACTCAAGGCCATCTATCTGGAAAACCTGGTCAGCGGCAAGTGGACCGGCACCATGAACCTGACCGAGCCGCAGGCCGGCAGCGATCTGGCGCTGGTGCGCACCCGTGCCGAGCCCCAGCCCGACGGCACTTACAAGATATTCGGCACCAAGATCTACATCACCTTTGGTGAGCACGACATGGCCGAGAACATCGTGCACCTGGTGCTGGCCCGCGTGGTGGGCGCACCCGAAGGCGTCAAGGGCATCAGCCTGTTCGTGGTGCCGAAGTTCATGGTCCAGAAGGATGGCTCCCTGGGAGCCCGCAACGACGTGCATTGCGTGAGCATCGAGCACAAGATGGGCATCAAGGCCAGCCCCACTGCCGTGCTGCAGTACGGCGACCATGGCGGCGCCGTGGGGTACCTGGTCGGTCAGGAAAACCGCGGTCTGGAGTACATGTTCATCATGATGAACGCCGCGCGTTACGCCGTGGGCGTGCAGGGCATCGCGATTGCCGAGCGGGCCTACCAGAAGGCCGTGGGCTACGCCCGCGAACGCGTGCAGAGCCGTCCGGTGGACGGCAGCATCAACGCCAGCGCGCCCATCATTCATCATCCGGATGTGAAGCGCATGCTCATGACCATGCGCGCCTACACCGAGGGTTGCCGTGCGATGGCGTCGGTGGCCGCGGCGGCCTACGACGCCGCGCACCACCACCCTGATGCCGAGACACGCAAGCAGAACGCGGCGTTCTATGAATTCATGGTGCCGCTGGTCAAGGGTTACAGCACCGAGATGAGCCTGGATGTGACGTCGCTGGGCGTGCAGGTGCACGGTGGCATGGGCTTCATCGAGGAAACCGGCGCGGCCCAGTACTACCGCGACGCCAAGATCCTAACCATCTACGAAGGCACGACGGCGATCCAGGCCAACGACCTCGTCGGCCGCAAGACGGCGCGCGACGGTGGCCAGACGGCCAAGGCAATCGCGAAGCAGATCGAGGCCACCGAGGCAGAACTCGCCCGGCGCGGCAGTGCCCATGCCCTGACCGTGCACAAGCGCCTGAAGGCGGCACGCGAAGCTTTTGTGGACGTGGTGGACTTTGTGGCCGGCAACACCAAGGCCAGCCCGAATGCCGTGTTCGCCGGCAGCGTGCCCTACCTGATGCTGGCCGGCAACCTGGTGGCGGGCTGGCAACTGGCGCGCGCGCTGCTGGTGGCCGAGACGCTGTCCGCCAGTGGTGAAGACAAGGCCTTCATGGACGCCAAGGTGACAACCGCGCGCTTCTATGCCGAGCATATTCTGGCCCGGGCCCCCGGCATCCGCGACAGCATCGTTGAAGGTGCCGACAGCGTGACCGCGCTGGCCCTCGAAGCATTCTGAAAGAGACCCATGTCCAAGCTGCCCAAGACCCTGCAGAACCTGCCGCTGCCCATCATCGGCTCGCCGCTGTTCATCATCAGCAACCCCAAGCTTGTCATCGAGCAGTGCAAGGCCGGCATCATCGGCTCCATGCCTGCGCTGAACGCCCGCCCGGCCTCCCAGCTTGACGAATGGCTGGCCGAGATCACCGAGACGCTGGACGCCTACAACAAGGCCAATCCGGACCGGCCTGCTGCGCCGTTTGCCATCAACCAGATCGTGCACAAGAGCAATGACCGGCTGGAGCACGACATGGAAATGGTGGTCAAGTACAAGGTGCCGGTCATCATCACCAGCCTGGGCGCGCGCACCGACGTGAACGACGCCATCCACAGCTATGGGGGTGTGGTGCTGCACGACATCATCAACAACGTCTTCGCGAAGAAGGCGGTTGAAAAGGGCGCCGACGGCCTGATCGCCGTGGCCGCCGGTGCCGGCGGCCATGCGGGCGTGAAGAGCCCGTTTGCGCTGATCCAGGAAATCCGCCAGTGGTTCGACGGCCCATTGGCGCTGAGCGGCTCCATCGCCACCGGTGGCGCCGTGCTGGCGGCGCAGGCCATGGGCGCCGACTTTGCCTACATTGGCTCGGCTTTCATTGCCACCCACGAGGCGCGCGCCAGCGACGCCTACAAGCAGGCCATCGTGGATGGAAACAGCGATGACATCGTCTACTCCAGCCTGTTCACCGGGGTGCACGGCAATTACCTGCGTCCCAGCATCGTGGCCGCCGGCATGGACCCGGACAACCTGCCTGAAGGCGACGTGAAGACGATGAACTTCGCCTCCGGTGACGGCAGCAAGGCCAAGGCCTGGAAGGACATCTGGGGCTGCGGCCAGGGCATCGGCGCGGTGACGGAAGTCACCAGCACGGCTGCGCTGGTGGCACGCCTGAAGCGCGAGTACGACGAAGCCCGCGCCCGGCTGCTGCCGCGCGGCGAAGCGGTGCCGGCCTGAGGCAGGGGCGGGGGCCTCAGGGGCCGTAGCTCAGGGCCCCGGCCTTGCCCCAGAACACGCGGTACATGAACACCGTGTAGCCAATGATCACGGGCAGCGTGATGCCCACGCCTACCATCAGCACCGCCAGCGATTGCGGGGCACTGGCGGCCTCCCAGACGTTTAGGCGATCAATCACGATGTACGGGAACAGGCTGTAGGCCAGCCCGAAGAAGGCCAGCACGAACACCAGCACCGTGGCCGCAAACACCACCCAGCCGTAGCCTGCCTTCACAATGCCGGGGTTCACCAGCACATGGTGCAGCGCCCACAGCGCTGCCGCACAAGCCAGCGGAATCGGCAGCAGGGCAAACAGCTCCGGCAGGCTGAACCACTTGGCGAACACGGTGGCGCTGACCAGCGGTGTGGCCAGGGAAATGCCCGCCAGCGCCAGCAACATCGGCCAGAACACCCGCGAGCCCCATGCCACCGCCCGGGCCTGCAGGGCACCGTCGGTCTTCATGATCAACCACCCAGCGCCGAGCATGGCGTAGGCGGCGGGCAGGGTCAGCGCGATGCCGGCGCTGAACAGCAGGCCCCAGAGGCCATGGTCAAAGCCGGTCACGTAGCTGCCCAGCATCCAGCCCTGGGCCATGCTGCTGGCCAGCGAGCCGGCGGCAAACAGCGCATTCCACAGCGGCTTGTGGTCGGCATGGGCCTTGACCCGGAAGTCGAATGCCACGCCGCGCAGCACCAGCCCCACCAGCATCACCACCACCGGCAGGTACAGCGCGCTCAGCACCATGCCATGCGCCTGCGGGAATGCCACCAGCAACACGCCCACGCCCAGCACCAGCCAGGTCTCGTTGGCGTCCCAGAACGGGCCAATGCTCGACACCATCACGTCCTTGTCGTCGTCACTGGCCCAGGGCAGCAGGATGCCCACGCCCAGGTCGTAGCCATCCAGCACCACATAGGCCAGCAGGGCCAGCCCCATCACCGCCATGAAGATCAGCGGCGCGATGTAGTTCCAGGTGAGTTCCACGGTGTGTCCTTCAGGCGGGTTGGGCCGTGGTGCCCGCGCGCGAACCTGCGCCTTCGGGTGCGTGCGCGGTGGGGTGCTCGGCCATGTGCTTGAGCACAGCCACGTAGGCCACCAGTAGCCCCGCGTAGAGCACCAGCCAGGCGGCCAGCGTGGCGGCGACCATGGGCGCACCGTGCGGGGCCACCACGTCGGCCGTGCGCAGCACGCCATACACGATGAACGGCTGCCGGCCGATTTCCGTCACATACCAGCCGGCCAGCGTGGCCACCCAGCCGGAGAACGTCATGCCCGCCAGCGCCCACAGCGCGGGCCGCGGCAAGTCTGCCCCCCGGCGGCGCCAGAGCAGCCAGGCCGCGCCCCAGGCCACCGCCAGCATCAGCAGCCCGGTGCCGACCATGACGCGGAAACTCCAGAACACTGGCGCCACTGGCGGATGTTGGCCCTTGAACTCATTGAGCCCGCGCAGTTCGGCGTCAGCGTCATGCGCGAGGATCAGGCTGGCGCCTTTGGGAATCTGCACCGCGTAGAGCGTTCGGCCTTCTTTCTCGCTGGGCCAGCCGAACAGCGTGAGCGGTGCGCCCTTTTCGGTCTGCCAGATGCCTTCGATCGCAGCGATCTTGGCGGGCTGGTGCTCCAGTGTGTTCAGCCCATGCAGATCGCCCATGAAGATCTGCAGCGGAATGGCCACCGCCGCGGCCGTGACCGCCGTGCGCAGCGCCTTGCGGGTGCCCGCCGTGGCGGTGCCCTTGAGCAGCTGCCAGGCGCTCAGCCCGGCCACCAGGAACGAGGCGGTGAGCGCCGACGCCAGCAGCACATGGCCCAGCCGGTACGGGAACGACGGGTTGAACACCACGGCCCACCAGTCGGTCGGGTAGAACTTGCCGTCTATGATTTCGTAGCCCGCCGGCGTCTGCATCCAGGAGTTGAGGCTCAGGATCCAGAACGCCGACAGCGTGGTGCCCAGCGTGACCAGGGCCGTGGCCACCAGGTGCATGCGCGGCGACACACGGTTGCGACCGAACAGCATGATGCCCAGGAAGCTCGCCTCCAGGAAGAACGCCGTCAGCACCTCGTAGCCCAGCAGCGGGCCCGAGATGTTGCCGGTGCGCTCCATGAAGCCCGGCCAGTTGGTGCCGAACTGGAAGCTCATGGTGATGCCCGAGACCACGCCGAGCGCAAAGCTCAGCGCGAACACCTTGGTCCAGAAGTAATAGGCCTGCTCCCAGGCGGCGCCGTCGGGTGTGCCGTGGATGGAATTGGCCCGCAGCCGGAAGAACAGCAGCAGCCAGCACAGCGCGATGGTGATGGTGGGAAACAGGATGTGAAAGCTGATGTTGGCCGCGAACTGGATGCGCGACAGCAGCAGGGTGTCCATGTCAGATCTCCCGCGCGGCTTTGGTGCTGCGCCCGGTCATGCGGTCCTTGAATTCCAGCACCCTGGTCACGGTGCTGCCCATGCCCATGAGCTGCATCGCCGTCTCGGGCGCCAACTTCTGCACATCGTCAAACCAGGTCATGAGCCGGTCGATCAGCTCGTGCATCTGGCGCATGCGTTCCTGGGCGTGGCGTTCGGCGTCACTGCTGGGCTCTTCCAGCAGCGCCATGCGCAGCATCGACAGCGTGGGCTCGATCTCGCGGCGACGCCGCTCCTCGGCCAGCACGCGGAAGATTTCCCACACGTCACCGGGGGCCTCGAAGTACTCGCGCCGATCGCCGGGCTGGTGGCGCAGCCGCACCAGCCGCCAAGCCTGCAGTTCCTTGAGGCCCATGCTCACGTTGGAGCGCGAGAACTCCAGCGCCTCGGCGATCTCGTCGGCGTTGAGCGCTCGCTGGGAGATGAAGATCAGCGCGTAAATCTGGCCGACGGTGCGGTTGATGCCCCAGCGGCTGCCCATTTCACCGAAATGGGCCACGAACTGGCGGCTGAGCGGGGGCAGGTGGTCTTGTAGCGGCATGGCGAAATTGTGCCGCCAGTTTCGCCAGTTTTCAGTAATTACTGAAAATTCAACAATCACTCAAGGGTTTATGTGCCAAATCGGGCTCCAGCCCGCATTCAGATTGCGTGAGGCGCTATCAAAAAGTGAGCATGCCTAAGCCAATTCCCTAAGCCGGCTGCGCCACATGCCTAGGCCGCCGCCGCGGCGCGGCCCGACCATCGTCCTGACTTTCAACCCTGCCCCCAAGGAAGGTGCCCCATGATGGACGAAGCCCGCAAGTTCCGGCCCGCCCCGTGCGTCTGGGTGGTGGACGACACGCCCGACAACCTGTACCTGATGGCCGCGCTGCTGGAAGACCGCTACCGCGTGCGGCAAATGGCGTCGGGCGCCGACGTGCTGCAGACCGTGGCCCGTGGCGAGGTGCCCGACCTGATGCTGCTGGACATCATGATGCCGGACATGGACGGCTACGAAGTGATGCGCCGCCTGCGCGAGATTCCGTCGATGGCCGACATCCCGGTGATCTTCCTCACCGCGCTCAACAGCGTGGAGGAAGAGCAGAAAGGGCTGGACCTCGGCGCTGCCGATTACATCGCCAAGCCCATCAGCCCGCCGGTGGTGCTGGCGCGGGTGCAAAGCCACCTGGAGCGCAGCGCCAGTGCGCGCCGGCTTGCTGCGCTGTCGCGCCAGCTGTCGCGCTACCTGGCGCCGCAGGTGGTGCAGACCCTGCTGGACGGCACGCAGCAGGCTGAAATCCGCACCCGGCGCAAGCGCCTCACGGTGTTCTTCTCCGACATCGTCGGCTTCACCGGCGCCACCGCCACCTGGCAGCCCGAGGACATCACCGAGGTGCTGAACCGCTATTTCTCCGAGATGGCGCAGATTGTCACCGAGTACGGCGGCACGCTGGACAAGTTCATCGGCGACGGCATGGTGGTGTTCTTTGGCGACCCGGGTTCGCTCGGCCCGCGCGAGGATGCGCTGCAGTGCGTACACATGGCGCTGGCCATGCAGCGGCGCATGGACGAACTGCAGCACCTGTGGCGCGATGTGGGCTGCGCACGGGACTTCCGCATCCGCATCGGCATCAACACCGGCTACTGCGACGTGGGCAATTTCGGCAGCGAGCAGCGCATGGACTACACCATCATCGGGCCCGAGGTGAACCTCGCCGCGCGCCTGGAGCAGGCGGCCGGGCCGGGCACCATCCTGCTGTCCGGCAAGACCTGGGCGCTGGTGCGCGACCACATCAAGGCCGAGCCCCGCGCCCCCATCCAGGCCAAGGGCTTTGCCGAGCCGATTGCGGTGTACGAGGTGCGCGCCGAGCAACCGGCGGCACTGGAGACGGCATGACGCCGCCAGGGCAACCATTGCCGCAGACGCTGGACCTGTTGCGTGCCACGCTGGACGCCTGCGCCGACGGCATCGTGGCCGTCAGTCATACCGGAGGCCCGGCGCTGCACAACGCGCGCTACTGCGAGATGTGGCGGGTGCCCGCTGAACTCCTGGCACCCGGTCGCGAGGCCGATCTGCTGGCCCACTCGGCCGCGCAGACCCTGCAGCCACAGGCGTTCCTGGCCCGTGTCGAGGCCCTGCGCGCGCGCCCCGATGAAGAGGCCTGTGACCTGATCGAGCTGCGCGATGGCCGCCTGATCGAGCGCCATGTCGTGCCCCAGCGCCAGGGCGGGGTGGTGACGGGCGTGGTGCTGACCTTCCGCGACGAAACCGAACGCGTGCGCGCGGTGCGCGACGCCAGGCGGCAGCAGGCCACGCTGCTGTCGATGATCAATTCGGTCCCGGAGATCGTGTTCTACAAGGACGCCGACGGCCGCTACCTGGGCTGCAACGACGCCTTTGCCTCGCTGGTGGGCCGCGCGCCCGCCGACGTGGTGGGCTGCACGGTGCACGACCTGTTTGACGCCACCACCGCAGCCGACCTGGCCGCACGCGACAAGGCGGTGATGTTCTCGCTGAACAAGCGCACCGCCGAAACCTGGGCCACCCGTGCGGATGGCCGCCGGGTGCTCTATGAAACCGTGACCTCGCCCTTCTGGGACGACAACGGCCTGCCGCTGGGGCTGATCGGCATTGGCCGCAACGTAACGCAGCGCCACCGGCACGAAGAGGAACTGACGCAGGCGCGCGAGCAGGCGGAGAGCGCGGCGCGCACCAAGTCGGAGTTTCTGGCCAACATGAGCCACGAAATCCGCACCCCGATGAACGCCATCATCGGCATGACCCACCTGGCGCTGAAGACCGAACTGACGCCCCGCCAGCGTGAGTACCTGCTCAAGGCGCAGAAGGCAGGCCAGCACCTGCTGGGCATCCTCAACGACGTGCTGGACTTCTCCAAGGTGGAAGCCGGCAAGCTGGAGGTCGAGCATGACCTGTTCGACATTGAAAAGGTGCTCGACAACGTGGCCACGCTGGTCGCGGAGAAGTGCAACGCCAAGGGGCTGGAGCTGGTGTTCGACCTGGCGGCCGACGTGCCGCGCTTTGTGGTGGGCGACGCGCTGCGCGTGGGGCAGGTGCTGATCAACTTCACCAACAACGCCGTCAAGTTCACCGAGCGCGGCGAAGTGGTGGTCTCGGCGCGCGTGCTGCAGCGCGACGGGCAGGGCCTGCTGTTGCGCTTCGCAGTGCGCGACACGGGCGTGGGCCTGACGCCGGCGCAGCAGTCGCGCCTGTTCCAGGGTTTCCAGCAGGGCGACAGCTCCACCACGCGCAAGTTCGGCGGGACCGGCCTGGGGCTGGCCATCTCGAAGAAGCTGGCGCTGCTGATGGGTGGCGATGCCGGTGTGGAGAGTGAAGCCGGCGTGGGCAGCACGTTCTGGTTCACGACACGGGTCGGCGTGGGCGAGGCGCCTGCCCGGCGCCTGCAGCCTTCGCCGGACCTGCGCGGCCGCCGCGCGCTGGTGGTGGACGACAACGCCCAGGCCCGCATGGTGCTGGCCGACATGCTGGAAAGCCTGAGCTTTTCGGTCCGTCTGGTGGCGTCGGGCGAGCTGGCGCTGGGCCAGTTGCTGGCGGCCCAGACCGAGGGCCGGCCCTTTGACGTGGTGTACCTCGACTGGCGCATGCCCGGCATGGATGGCATCGAGACCGCCCGCCACATCCGCGGCTTGCGTCTGGCCCGGCCGCCGCAGCTCATCATGGTCACGGCCCACGGCCGCGAGGAGGTGCGGGCCGAAAGCCGCAGCATTGGCATCGATGACGTGCTGGTCAAGCCGGTCACGGCGTCGATGCTGTTTGACACCACCATCCAGGCGCTGGGCGCACGGCACCCGGCGCCGCGCGAACTGCCGGTGCCCGCGGCGGCGCTGCCGCCGGTGCTGGCGCCCCTTCGGAATGCCCGCGTGCTGCTGGTGGAAGACAACGACATCAACCAGCAGGTCGCCTGTGAGCTGCTGCAGGATGCCGGATTCAACGTGGACGTCGCCGACAACGGGCTGGTGGCGCTGCAGAAGCTGCGCGAAGGCCGCTACGACCTGGTGCTGATGGACATGCAGATGCCGGTGATGGACCGGCTGGCGGCCACCCGCGCCATCCGTCAGATGGAAGGGCTGGCGGGCCTGCCGATCGTGGCCATGACAGCCAATGCCATGAAGTCCGACCGCGACCGCTGCATGGACGCCGGCATGAACGACTTCCTGGTCAAGCCCATCAACCCCGACGAGCTCTGGGCCCGGCTGCGCCACTGGATCCGGCCCGCAGTCCCTGCTTCTGCCCCGTCGGCGCCGGCCAGCCCATCGGCGGGGCTGCCGCGCCACATCGAGGGGCTGGACGTGGACGACGGGCTGCCGCGCATGCTGGGCAAGGTGCCGCTGTACGTGAACATGTTGCACCGTTATGCCGACGGCCAGGCCGGCTGCGCGCAGGCCATCCGCAGCGCGCTGGCGGCCGGTGACTCGGCGCAGGCACAGCGCCTGGCCCACACCTGCAAGGGCGTATCGGGCAACATTGGCGCGCGTGGTGTGGCCGAGCGGGCCGCCGCGCTGGAGCAGGCGCTGCTCCAGGCGTCACCGCAGGTGGGGCCCAGCCTGGACGCGTTCGAGGAGGCGCTGCAGGCGCTGGTGGCGGACCTCAAGGCCTGGTTACCGGCGCCGCCTGCCGCCGCAGCGCCCGCGGTCAACCAGGCTTATACTGTATGAATGAACAGTATTGCGCGCATCCCGCTGTCGGCCATCAAAGGCCGGGGCGCCGCCAGCCGGATCGCCCACCGCTTTGAGCGTGACGCACGCGACCCGTTCGACGACGGCTGGGAGACGGTGGCGCAGACCGTGGCGGACGGTGCATCACCGCCCGCCACGCAAGTGACGTTTGAGGACGCGCGCAGCATCATCACCGGCAACGATTCGCCCGACATCTACTTCGAGCATTCCATCAACCCCTACCGCGGTTGCGAGCATGGGTGCGTGTACTGCTACGCGCGGCCCACCCACAGCTACCTGGGCCTGTCGCCGGGGCTGGACTTTGAAACCCGGCTGGTGGCCAAGCGCAACATCGCAACGGTGCTGCGGGCCGAGCTGTCGCGGCCAGCCTACCGGCCCACGGGCATCGCCATCGGCACCGTGACCGACTGCTACCAGCCGGTGGAGCGCGAACTGCGGCTGACGCGGGCGGTGATCGAGCTGTTCCATGAAACGCGCCACCCATTTGCACTGGTTACCAAGTCCAGCGGGGTGGAGCGCGACCTCGACCTCATCGCGCCCATGGCCGCGCAGGGCCTGGCGGCGGTCTACGTCACCGTGACCACGCTGGACGCCGGCCTCGCGCGCACGCTGGAGCCGCGTGCTGCCGCGCCGCACCGGCGGCTGCGCACCATCCGGGCGCTGGCAGCGCAGGGCGTGCCAGTGGGCGTGAGCGTTGCGCCGCAGATCCCGTTCATCAACGACGACATGGAGCAGGTGCTGGAAGCCGCTTGGGACGCCGGCGCCCGCAGTGCCTTCTACACCGTGCTGCGCCTGCCCTGGGAGGTGAGCCCGCTGTTTCGTGAATGGCTGGCCCTGCACTACCCGCAGCGTGCCGACCGCGTGATGGCGCGCATCCATGACATGCGGGGCGGCAAGGACTACGACGCGGGTTTTTCCACGCGCATGAAGGGCTCGGGCCTGTGGGCGGATCTGATCCGCCAACGTTTCGACAAAGCCTGTGCGCGGCTGGGCTTCAACCGCCAGCGCGTGATGCTGGACACCACGCACTTTCGCCGACCTTCCCCGGCCGGACAGCAAACGCTGTTTTGAGCGTGCGGTTCAAAGCAGCGTGAGCACGCCAGGGGCGAGGCGGCTCAGTGCGGCCATGCAGGCACCCGCCCCGAGCAGGGCCGCCAGCAGGTTGAGCCGGGTTTGCCGCGCCAGCGACATGCGTTTGACCGGCAGCAGGCGCAGCAACGCGATGGGCGCCACCACCAGCAGCGGCAACGTGATGGCGAGTTGCCAGGGCAGCAGGGTGCCGCGCAGCAGTTGCTGCAGGCCCAGGTCGGGCAGGGCGGCATCCAGCCGCGTGTCCTGCACCCAGATGCGGGTGGCCAGCCAGGTCGCCACCAGCAGCAACACCAGAACCACCGGCTTCAGCGCGTTGCCCCAGGCCAGCAGACCCATCAACAATGCTGCGGTGCCGCTGGCCAGCAGTGCAAACGTCAGCGCCGCGAGCCAGGGGCCGGTGCCACCCGGTCCTGCCACCGCCCGCCACAGCAGTGCATTGCAGGCCAGTCCGGCCCACAGGCTGGTGGCCAGGATGACCCAGCCCGGGTGCGTGGCGATGCGGGTTTCGCCAGCTTCAAACACCGAAGCGTAGCCCGTGGAGCGGAACAGTTTGAGTGACATGGCGCAACATTGTGCGCCGCTTTGGCGCGTGTTCCGCCAGCGGTTTACCGGTGGTTACCGCTGGCGGCGCTCGCGTTTCACGCGCTGAAGAAGCCTTTGAGCTTGTCGGTCCAGCTCTGCTCGCCGGGCGAGTGCTTGGCGCCGCCTTTCTTCAGCGATTCGTCAAACTCCTTGAGCAGCTTGCGCTGGTGCTCGGTCAGCTTGACCGGTGTCTCCACCGTGATGTGGCAGTACAGGTCACCGGGGTAGCTGGAACGCACGCCCTTGATGCCCTTGCCGCGCAGCCGGAACTGCTTGCCGGCCTGGGTGCCTTCCGGGATGTCGATCGCGGCCTTGCCGGCCAGCGTGGGCACTTCAATCTCGCCGCCCAGCGCGGCGGTGGTGAAGCTGATCGGCACCGCGCAATGCAGGTCGTCGCCATCGCGCTCGAAGATCTCGTGCTTCTTCAGGCGGATCTCGATGTACAGGTCACCCGGCGGCCCGCCGTTGGTGCCGGGCTCGCCGTTGCCGGCGCTGCGGATGCGCATGCCGTCGTCAATGCCAGCCGGAATCTTGACTTCCAGTGTCTTCTGCTTCTTGAGCTTGCCTTGGCCATGGCAGGTGGTGCAGGGCTCGGGAATGATCTTGCCGCTGCCGCGGCATTGCGGGCAGGTCTGCTGCACGCTGAAGAAGCCCTGGCGCATCTGCACCGCGCCCTGGCCGTGGCAGGTGGTACAGACAATGGGCTTGGTGCCCGGCTTGGCCCCGCTGCCATGGCAGGTGTCGCACTCGTCCCAGGTGGGGATGCGGATCTGCGCGTCCTTGCCGTGCGCGGCTTCCTCGAGCGTGACTTCCATCGCGTAGCTCAGGTCGCTGCCGCGGTACACCTGCCGGCCGCCGCGGCCACCGGCCCGCTGGCCGCCGAAGATGTCGCCAAAGATGTCGCCAAATGCCTCGGCGAAGCCACCAAAGCCTTCCGCGCCCGGGCCGCCGGGCCCGCGCATGTTCGGGTCCACCCCGGCATGCCCGTACTGGTCGTAGGCGGCGCGCTTCTCGGGGTTGGACAGCATCTCGTAGGCTTCCTTGGCCTCCTTGAACTTGACCTCGGCGTCCTTGGCCGCATCCCCCTGGTTGCGGTCAGGGTGGTGCTTCATCGCCAGCTTGCGATAAGCCTTCTTGATCTCTTCTTCCGAGGCGTTTTTCGGAACGCCCAGGATTTCGTAAAAGTCTCTTTTGGTGGCCATCGTTGTCTACCCAGTAACGAAGAACGCCGCGTTGCCGATTCCCCACCGGGGAACGGTCGAACGCGGCGGGTTGGTCAGTCGCTCAGGCGTGCTGCATCAACCCTTCTTCACTTCCTTGACTTCGGCGTCGACCACGTTGTCGTCGGCCGGCTTGGCTGAAGCAGCTTCCGCGCCACCGGCACCTGCCGCGGCCGCCTGGGCGGCCTGCTGGGCCTGCATGTCGGCATACATCTTCTCGCCGAGCTTCTGGCTCACGGTCATGAGCGCATTGCTCTTCTCGTCGATGGCGGCCTTGTCGTCGGTCTTGAGCACATCTTCCACGGCCTTGAGCGCCGCCTCGATCTTTTCCTTCTCGCCGGCGTCCAGCTTGTCGCCATACTCGCCCAGGCTCTTCTTCACGCTGTGCACCAGCGCCTCGCCCTGGTTGCGGGCCTGCACCAGCTCCAGCTTCTTCTTGTCCTCTGCGGCGTTCAGCTCGGCGTCCTTCACCATCTGCTGGATCTCGGCCTCGCTCAGGCCCGAGTTGGCCTTGATGGTGATCTTGTTTTCCTTGCCGGTGCCCTTGTCCTTGGCGCCGACATGCAGGATGCCGTTGGCGTCGATGTCAAACGACACCTCGATCTGCGGCACGCCGCGCGGCGAGGGCGGAATGCCCTCCAGGTTGAACTCGCCCAGCAGCTTGTTGCCACTGGCCATCTCGCGCTCGCCCTGGTAGACCTTGATCGTCACAGCCGGCTGGTTGTCGTCGGCGGTGGAGAAGGTCTGCGCAAACTTGGTCGGGATGGTGGTGTTCTTGGTGATCATCTTGGTCATCACGCCACCGAGCGTCTCGATGCCCAGCGACAGCGGCGTCACGTCCAGCAGCAGCACGTCCTTGCGGTCACCGCTGAGCACCTGGCCCTGGATGGCGGCACCCACGGCCACGGCTTCGTCGGGGTTGACGTCCTTGCGCGGCTCCTTGCCGAAGAACTCCTTGACCTTCTCCTGCACCTTGGGCATGCGGGTCATGCCGCCGACCAGGATCACGTCGTGGATGTCGCCCACGCTCACGCCTGCATCCTTGATGGCGGTGCGGCACGGTGCGATGGTGCGTTCGATCAGCTCTTCCACCAGCGCTTCGAGCTTGGCGCGGCTGAGCTTGATGTTCAGGTGCTTCGGCCCCGAGGCGTCGGCCGTGATGTAGGGCAGGTTGATGTCGGTCGAGGCAGACGAGGACAGCTCGATCTTGGCCTTCTCGGCGGCTTCCTTCAGGCGCTGGAGGGCCAGCACGTCCTTGGACAGGTCCACGCCTTGCTCTTTCTTGAACTCGGCAATGATGTAGTCGATGATGCGCTGGTCGAAATCTTCGCCGCCCAGAAAGGTGTCGCCGTTGGTCGACAGCACTTCAAACTGCTTCTCGCCGTCGACGTCGGCGATCTCGATGATGGACACGTCGAACGTGCCGCCACCCAGGTCGTACACCGCAATCTTGCGGTCGCCCTTTTCCTGCTTGTCCAGGCCGAAGGCCAGGGCGGCCGCAGTGGGCTCGTTGATGATGCGCTTGACGTCCAGCCCGGCAATGCGGCCGGCGTCCTTGGTGGCCTGGCGCTGGGCGTCGTTGAAGTAGGCGGGCACCGTGATCACGGCCTCGGTGACCGGCTCGCCCAGGTAGTCCTCGGCGGTCTTCTTCATCTTGCGCAGGATGTCAGCGCTGACCTGCTGCGCGGAAATCTGCTTGCCGCGCACCTCGACCCAAGCGTCGCCATTGTCGGCCGCCACGATCTTGTAGGGCATCAGGTCGATGTCCTTCTGCACTTCCTTCTCGCTGAACTTGCGGCCGATCAGGCGCTTGACGGCGTACAGCGTGTTCTTGGGGTTGGTGACCGCCTGGCGCTTGGCCGAGGCGCCCACCAGCACTTCGCCGTCTTCCTGGTAGGCGACGATGGATGGCGTGGTGCGCGCGCCTTCCGAGTTCTCGATCACCTTGGTGGTGTTGCCTTCCATGATCGACACGCACGAGTTGGTGGTGCCGAGGTCGATGCCAATGATTTTGCCCATGTTGTGTACTCCAGATTCAGGTGAAATTCAGATGTGGGTTACTTGTGGATAAGTGCGCCGGTTTCAAGACTTTTTATTTGGGGGCGCTGACCGTGACGAGGGCCGGACGCAGCACGCGTTCGGCGATCAGGTAGCCCTTTTGCAACACGCTGACCACGGTGTTGGCTTCCTGCTCCGACGGCACCATGCTGATGGCCTGGTGCTGGTGCGGATCGAACTTGCTGCCCGGGCCGGGGTTGATCTCCAGCACCTTGTTGCGCTCCAGCGCGCTCTTGAGCTGGCGCAGGGTGGCCTCGGCACCCTCACGGATCTGTTCCGGCGTGGCGTCCTTGATGGCCAGGCCCGCTTCCAGGCTGTCGGCCACCGGCAGCAGGCTGTCGGCAAAGGACTCGACGGCGAACTTGCGCGCCTTGGCGATCTCGTCTTCAGCGCGGCGGCGGGCGTTCTCGGCCTCGGCCTTGGCGCGCAGGAACTGGTCGGCCAGGTCGGCTGACTTGGCTTTCAGGGTGGCCAGCTCGGCCTGTGCCGCCACCAGGGCGTCAGCCTCGTTGGCAGCCTGGGCCGCCTCGAGCTCCTCGGCGCTCATGGGGGCGCTGGCGTCGACGGGCGTTTCCGGCGGATTCGGGGGGGTCGGTTGGGTGTCGCTCATGCTGGGATAACAGTGTTCTGATAAGGCTGCAGGGCAGCTTGGGGCTGGGAACCCCTTTTCAAGGCAGGGAATTGAGGTTTTGGCACGGGACGCGCCGGGGGCTGGCGACACGGGACAAGGCCGCATGATTTTAGCCTGCTCCTTGCTATGAAATTTATAGCGCCTTGCGCAGCGGGGATGCGGGCTGGAGGCAGATTTACCCGATTTTCAGGGCCGGTGTGCGGCTTTGCGGCAGGCGCTATGCTCAGCGCCCCAAGGAGGGAAAAAGCATGGCACGACAACTCATCAGCTCGGGCTCGACCTTCGAGCAGGAGATTGGCTACTCGCGTGCCGTGGTGGACGGCGACCGGATCTTTGTCTCGGGCACCACGGGTTTTGACTACACCACCATGACCATTGCCGACGACGTGGTGGCGCAGGCCGAGCAGTGCCTGAAAAACATCGAGGCGGCGCTGGCGCAGGCCGATGCCCGCCTGTGCGACGTGGTGCGGGTGACCTATGTGTTGCCCCGGGCGGAAGACTTCCCGCCTTGCTGGCCGGTGCTGCGGCGCTACTTTGGCGAGATCCGGCCGGCGGCGATGATGATTTCCGCCGGCCTGGCCGACCCGCGCATGCGCATCGAGATTGAAGTGACGGCCCGGCGCGGTTCGGGCGGTTGATTCAGCGCAGGCCCAGCAGTTCGACGTCGAACTTCAGCGTGGCGTTGGGCGGAATCACGCCGCCGGCGCCGCGCGCACCATAGCCCAGCGCGGCCGGGATGATCAGCGTGCGCTTGCCGCCGATCTTCATGCCGGCCACGCCTTCGTCCCAGCCCCGGATGACCATGCCCGCGCCCAGCGAGAACTGGAACGGGTCGTTGCGGTCCTTGCTGGAATCAAACTTGGCGCCTTGCGCGCCGTCGTTGTACAGCCAGCCGGTGTAGTGCACCGTCACGTCCTGGCCGGCTCTGGCTTCGGCGCCGTCGCCCACGGTGGTGTCTTCGTACTGCAGGCCCGAGGGGGTGGTGATCATGGGGGAGTCCTTTCAGGAAATGAGGTTGCGGCGCGCCAGGTCGCGCATCAGCGCGCGCACGCCATAGGT
This sequence comes from Ramlibacter sp., assembly GCA_046348225.1. Taxonomy (GTDB): domain Bacteria; phylum Pseudomonadota; class Gammaproteobacteria; order Burkholderiales; family Burkholderiaceae_C; genus JAXMEQ01. Next base: position 405,844 of record JAXMEQ010000003.1, on the reverse strand, counting down.
CCAGGGGGGAATCTGGTCGGTGTGGTTGACCCGGTTGGCGAGTGTACCGAGCCCCGGTGTCGACACCGTGACCACGTCGCCCACCGCATGGGTGAAGCCCTGGCCCGGGCCAAAGCGGTCCTGCGTGGGCGCGAACATGGTGCCCAGGAACAGCATGAAGCCGTCGGGGTACTGGTGGTGGGGCCCGATGGCCTGGGCCACCAGATCCAGCGGGTCGCGGCTGATCTGGCGCAGCGAGCTGGCGCCCTGCAGCACAAAGCCGTCAGCCCCCGTGACCTGCATGGCCAGTTCGCACTGGCGCACGTCGTCGATGGAGAAGTGTTCGTCAAACAGCCGGATGAACGGGCCGATGGCGCAGCTGGCATTGTTGTCCTTGGCCTTGCCCAGCAGCAGCGCGCTGCGGCCCTCAAAGTCGCGCAGGTTGACGTCGTTGCCCAGCGCCGCGCCCCTGACTTCTCCGCGGCTGTTGACGGCCAGCACGATCTCGGGCTCGGGGTTGTTCCAGGCGCTGCCGGGGTGGATGCCGACCTCGGCACCGGTGCCCACCGCGCTCAGCGGTTGCGATTTGGTGAAGATCTCGGCGTCGGGGCCGATGCCCACCTCCAGGTACTGGCTCCACACCCCCTGGGCGATCAGCACGTCCTTGAGCTTCAGGGCTTCGGGCGAGCCGGGGCGGACGCTGGCCAGGTTGTCGCCGATCACGGCCACCACGGCGCGGCGCACGGCTTCAGCCTTGCCGGCGTCACCCCGCGCCTGCTCCTCGATGACGCGCTCCAGCATGGACGCCACGAACGTCACGCCGGCGGCCTTGATGGCCTGCAGGTCACAGGGCGCCAGCAGCCAGGGCAGCGCCGGGTCGCGCTGGTCGTGCGCGGTGTTGGCCAGCACCTCGGCGGTGTCCGCGATGCGGCCGCCACCGTATTCGCGCACCGTGCCCACCGGGTCGGCCATCTCGAGCAGTTCACTGGCGGTGGCGGCCAGGTGGGACAGGTCGTACAGCCCGTCGTCACGCACGCGCACCAGAACGGGGCCGGTGCCCTCCATCCAGACACGGCCGATCAGCACCGCGCGGTCATGGTCAGCAGGGAGGGCGGCAGGGATTTCGAGGAAGGTGTGCATGGCGGGGGCAACAAAAAAGGACAGGAGAACCTGTCCTTGATTGTGCCGGTGAAAACCGGACCTATTTTTTCTTGGACTGCGAGGCCGACCACTTGATGGCGAAGGCCTGCAGGTCGCTCAGCCGCTTGAGCAGGTCCGCCCCGTTCGGCGTGACGCTGTAGCCGTCGGCCCCGTGGTTCACCAGGCCGGCTTCGCGCAGTTCCTTGATGCGGGTGTTCAGGGTGTTGGGCGTGATGCCGCCCACGCTGTCCTGGAGCAGCCGGAAGGTTTGGGCATGACCGTCCTTCAGGGCCCACAACACGCGCATGGCGTAGCGGGATTCCAGCTGGGCGAGCAACTGGCTGACGGCGGCATTTTCCTTGGAACTCATTCGGGGCTCTCCTCTAAGCGGCTGCGCTTTTGTCACGGCGGGTCAGGCAGTGTACGCATGAATTGCTATACAAACAATAGCGCCGAGACTATAGCGCAACGGCTTCAGTCGCGGCCGAGGTAGATTTTTTGCAACAGCCGGATCAGCGTGCGGCTTTCGCTGGCGGTCAGCCGTCCGCCGACTTCCCGCTCCAGTTCGGCGGCGGTGCGTTCGGCGTCGCGCATCAGCTTCTGGCCGGCCGGCGTGAGGTGCAGCCCCATGGCCCGTCCGTCCCGTGGATGGGGCTTGCGCAGCACCAAATCGCGCTTTTCAAAGTCATTGATCATGCCCACCAGGTTGGGCGGCAGCATGCCCAGGCTGGCGCACAGCTGGCGCGAGGTGATGCCCGGGTTGTGGGTGATCAGCGACAGAACCGAAAAGTCCACCGGCCGCAGGCCGTAGACGGCCATGCGGTCGAGGAACACCTCGATCACCGACAGCGCAGCGCGGCGTGCGTTGTAGCCGATCAGGCTTTCCAGGTAGCGGGTGTCGACTTTCTCGACGAATGGGGTGCTGGCTTTGCGCGTGGACATGTCGTCAGGTCTGGCCCTGGCACTTTACCGGCAAATGAAGCTGTCAGCGGCATTGATGTCGCCCGTGCCCTTGTAGCGTGCCTGTTGGGGCCAGGGGCACAGCGGGCGGCTGCGCGGCGTGCCGTTGCTTTGCCAGGTGGCGGGCACGTCGGGGTTGACGCCAGGCCGGGCGGTGGCCCGCACACTGTCGGGCGCCTGCCCTTTTTCCACCCAGTTGACCAGCGCCGTCAGCATGTCGAACTGCTCGGTGGCTGGCCCGCCCTGGCAGTGGTTGAGGCCGGGAACGGTGAACAGGCGCGCGAAGTCGGCCGCCTTGCCGCCATGGTTGCGGTTCAGTGCTTCGTACCAGTTGATGGTGTCGTTGACCGAGAACACCGGGTCGCTGTTGCCGTGGTAGACGATCATCTTGCCGCCGCGCGCCTTGAAGGGCGACAGGTCGGTGGCGTTGGGCGGCGTCATGAACTGCATGGCGGATTCGGTGTACTTCGCGTCCGTGGCAAAAATCTTCGGCGCGTCGGTGTCAAAGTTGTAGTCCAGCAGGCTCTTGATGAGCGCCGGCGGATTGCCCGCCACCGGCTTGGGCGGCGTGCTGAACACATAGGCCACCGAGCCCGCGCCGAGCGCGCCAATGATGGGCAGCCCCGCGATCGGGCCCTGCAGCTTCCAGGCGCGCCAGCTGCCAAAGCCGATTTGCGAAGCGCCCACACCGGCGTCCCAGGGCCAGTCGCTGTAAAGGCGCTCGCCCTTGCTGTTGACCGGACCGGCAAACACCTTGCGCAGGGCCGTGACCTGTGGCGCGCTCAGGCACTGCGCCGTCTTGGCGCCGCTGCACTGGAGGGCCTGGATGTCAAAGGCCTTCTGGCAGGCGGGCATGTCGCCGACCATGCCATCGGCCAGGCCGTCCAGCGCGTCGCACTTCTCCAGCACCTTGTCGGCCACCAGTTTCATGTCGGCGGGCGGGAACGCGGCCTTGATGTCGGGATTCACGGCACTGAAGGCCTGGATGTCCCACGCATGCTGCACCGCGGCCTTGGGCAGGTTGAAGCCGGGTTGCCGGCGATCACGCCATCAAACTGGCTGGCGTAGCGCGATGCGGCCACCATGGCATGCCGCCCGCCGTTGGAGCAACCCATCATGTACGAGCGCTTCGGCGCCTCGCCGTAGTAGGCGGTGATGAGTTGCCGCGCCATGGGCGCCAGCTTGCCGTTGGCCTGGTAACCGTAGTCCAGCCGCGCCTGCGGGTCCAGGCCGAACAGGTTGCCACCCACCAGACCGACCTCGGGCGCGCGCTCCATGGTGTGGCCGGCGTCGCTGGACAGCACGGCGAAGCCCTGCATCAGCGCGTTGGTGGTGGCGCCAGCCGCCACGACGTTGCCGAACGCGGGCTGCACCACACCGTCGTTGCCGCCGTTGGCCTGCAAAAGGAAGCGGCCGTTCCATTGCGCCGGCAGCCGCATCTCGAAACCGATGGCGTAAGGCTTGCCGTCGCTGCCGATGCGTTCGTGCATGCGCCCGGTGAGCTTGCAATGCGCAGGCATGGGGTAAGGCTGCGCCATGCCGCTGACCGTGAGGCCGGCGGGGACCGATTCCGCCGCCGTGATGCGCGTGCCATCTGCTACAAATTTTGTAGCGGCTTGCGCACAATCCATGCGGGCTGCAGCCATTTTTGGCTCTGGAGTTGAACAGGCGGCCAGGCACAGCGTGGCCACGCCGCAAACGGCGGCGAGCAGACGGGAGGGCATGTGGGCTCCTGGTTCAGGACTCGGCGGTGAAACCGATCTTCTTGACGATCGGGCCCCACGCCTCGGTCTGGCGCTTCAGGTCGGCGGCCATGGCCTCGGGCGTGCCACCCAGCGGCACCAGGCCCGAAATGGCGAGGCTGTCGATGACCATCTTGTCCTTCAGCGCGGCATTGATGGCTGCGTTCGCGTTGGCCACCACACTGGCCGGTGTGCGGGCCGGCGCGAAGAAGCCGAACCATTCCTCGACCACGAGGTCGGGGAAGCCCTGCTCGGCAAAGGTCGGCACCTCCGGGACAAAGGGCGAACGGGCGGTGCCCGACGTCGCCAGGATGCGGATGCGGCCGGCCTTGTGGTTGGCCAGGAAGTCACCGTGCGGCGTGAACATGCTGGCCAGCGTGCCGCCAATCATGTCGGCAACGCCCGGGACCGAGCCGCGGTACGGTACATGCTTGAGATCAACACCGTTGTTCAGGCCCAGCAGCGCGCCGAGGAAGTGCGGCGTCGAGCCGGCCGCAGGCGAGCCATAGCTGGCGTCCTTGGGGTTGGCCTTGGCCCACGCCAGGTAGTCCTTGACGGTTGTCACGCTGGCCGGCACCAGCGGGCCCACGGCCAGGCCGTGCGTCAGCATGGAGCCCAGGCACACCGGTGCGAAGTCCTTCACCGGGTCATAGCTGAGCTGCTTGTAGATGTGCGGGTAGATCGCCATCATCGAATACGGCGTCAGCAGCAGCGTGGCACCGTCGGGGGCGGCGTTCTTCACGGTTTCCACGGCGATGCGGCCAGCGGCACCGGTCTTGTTCTCCACCACGGCGGCGTTTTTGGTGTACGCCGAGCCGGCCAGCTTGTCGCCCACACGGCGGCTGGTGACGTCGGCCGTGCCTCCGGCGGGGAAGCCGTTGACGATCTTCACCTGTTCCAGCGCCTGGGCAAAGGCAGGGGACTGGCCGAGCGCGCCGAGCAGCGCGGCGCCGGTGGAGGCTTGGATGAATTGGCGGCGGTTGGTCATGGTGATGTCTCCGGTTGAGGGTGGGGGAAATCAGCTCTCGGCGGTGAAGCCGATCTGTTTGATGAGGCGGCGCCACTCCTCGGCGTCCGCACGCAGCAGGTCACCCAGCACCTGGGGTGTGGAGGACTGCACCTCCATGCCGACCTGGGCCATGCTGCTGATCAGGTCGGGCTGGGCCAGTGCCGGCTGGAGGTAGGCGGCGGCGCGCCGAACCACCTGCGCATTGGCCTTGCCGGGCAGGAATACGCCGTACCACTCACGCACGGTGATGGGAAAGCCCTGCTGCCGGTAGGTGGGCACATCCGGCACGAAGGGGCTGCGGTTCTGGCCCGAGATCGCGAGGATGCGCAGTTTGCCGCTCTTGAGGTAGGGCAGGTAGTCGCCCACCGGCGACGACATGGCCGAGATCTGGCCACCCAGCAGGTCCTGGATGCCGGGGGCGGAGCCGCGGTAGGGAATGTGCTTGAGGTCACTGCCCGTCAGCTTGTTGAGCAGGCCCACGATCAGGTGGGGCATGGAGCCGGCGCCAGGTGAGCCGTAGTTGGCCTTGGTCGGGTTGGCCTTGGCCCAGGCGAGGAAATCCTTGATGTTCTTCACGCTGTCGGGCACGGCCGGGCCCACGCCAAACGCGTGGTTGAAGTAGCAGGCCAGCGACACGGGCTGCACGTCTTCCAGTGGCTTGTAGGGCAGTGACTTGTACACAAAGGGGTAGATTGACAGCATGGACGACGGCGTGAGCAGCAGCGAGCTGCCATCGGCCGGGCTGTCGCGCAGCGTGGTCACGCCAATCTGGCCGCCCGCGCCCGGCTTGTTTTCCACCACCACGTTGGTGGCATAGCCACCACGCAGCTTGTCCGCAATGCGGCGCGACATGGCGTCGCTGGTGCCGCCGGGCGGAAACCCGCAGATGATCTTGGCCAGCTCCAGGTTGGCCTGGGCCAGCGCCGACAGCGGCAGGCCGAGGCTGGCGATGGCGGCCGACTGGGTGATGAAGGTGCGACGGTTGCTCATGGGGTGTCTCCTCAAAAAATGGTGTCAGCGCGGCGCCATGCGCAGCGCGCCGTCGAGGCGAATCACTTCGCCGTTCAGGTGCCCGTTGGTCACGATATGGCAGGCGAGCTCGGCAAACTCTTCGGGTTTTCCCAGTCGGGACGGGAATGGAATGGATGCCGCCAGCGAAGCCTGCACGGCTTCGGGCAGTTGCTTCATCAGCGGCGTGGCAAACAGGCCGGGCGCCACGGTGCAGACCCGGATGCCGTGCTGCGCGAGGTCGCGCGCCATGGGCAGCGTCATGCCCACCAGGCCGCCCTTGCTGGCGCTGTAGGCCTGCTGGCCGACCTGGCCGTCAAAGGCCGCGACCGACGCCGTGAACATCATCACGCCACGCTCGCCGTCCTCCAGCGGGGCCAGCTTCACGCAGTGGGCCGCGAACAGGCGGCTGATGTTGTAGCTGCCGATCAGGTTGACGTTGATCACCCGGGCAAAGTCTTCCAGCGGTGCGGCGTAGCCGTCCTTGCCGACGATACGTTTGGCCGTGCCGATGCCGGCGATGTTCATCAGGATGCGTGCCGGGCCGTGGGCGGCGGTGGCTTTGTCGAGTGCGGCGGTCACGCTCTCGGTGCTGGTGATGCCGCACTGGCAGGCCACACCATTGATGTCGGCCGCCACTTTTTCTGCCAGCGCCATGTTCACGTCGAGCACGGCCACTTTGGCGCCCCGCCGGGCGAGTTCGCGGGCGGTGGCTTCCCCGAGGCCGGATGCGCCGCCCGTGACGAGCGCAGCGTGTCCCTGGATGTTCATGCGGTATGTTCCTTCGGCGTGATGGTGAAAGGCAGGGTGCCGTCGTGCAGGGCCTGCACCAGCGCGTCGCGGTGCTTGAGCACGGCGCGCTGGTTGATCGAGCCCTTGTCAGTGACTTCACCCTTGTCGATGGACGGCGGCTCGTGCATCAGGTGCAGCCGGGCAATGCGGTTGGCGCTGCCGGTGGCGGTGCGGGCCAGCCCGTTCACCACGTTCTGGAAGTGGGCCTGCACCGGTGCGCTTTCCAGCACCTGCTTCAGTGGCGCATCGGCGGGCAGCCCGGCCAGCTGGCGTACTGCCGCAGTGGGGAAGATGAGCGCGCCCACTTCCTTGAGGTTGATGCCGGTGAGCACGGCATCCTGCACATAGGGGGCACCGGCTGCGATGATCTTCGCGCGCATCGGGCCCACGCTCACAAACGTGCCGGTGGCGAGTTTGAAGTCCTCGGCGATGCGGCCGTCGAACTTCAGACCCTGGTGAACGTCGTTCTCGTCAATCCATTGCACGGCGTCGCCGGTGCAGAAGAAGCCTTCTTCGTCAAAGGCTTCGGCCGTGGCTTCGGGCGCGCGCCAGTAGCCGGGCGTGATGTTCGGTCCCTTGTAGCGCACCTCGGTCTTGCCGTCGGTGGGCACCAGCTTGAGTTCCAGCCCGGGGGTGGGCACGCCCAGGTAGCCCGCCTTCACATTGGGGTTGGTGATGAAGATCGCAAATGGCGACGATTCCGTCATGCCCAGGCCCGTGCCCATGACGATGCGTTCGCCCACCTCGCGCTCCTGCACCTCGTGCAGGGTGTCCCACACCGGCTGGGCCAGCGCAGCGCCCGCGTAGAAGAACATCCTCACGCGCGACAGCAGGTTCCGGCGCAGCGCGGCGTCGGTCTTCATCGCGTTGGCGATCGCCTCGAAGCCGGTGGGCACGTTGAAGTACACCGTGGGGGCAATCTCGCGCAGGTTGCGCAGGGTCTCGCCCATCAGTGCAGGCGTGGGCTTGCCGTCGTCGATGTACAGCGTGCCGCCGTTGTAGACGGTCAGGCCGAAATTGTGGTTGCCGCCAAAAGTGTGGTTCCAGGGCAGCCAGTCCACCAGCACCGGCGGCTCCTCGGCCAGCACCGGCATGCTCTGGCGCATCTGCTGCTGGTTGGCGCACCACATGCCGTGGGTGTTGATCACGGCCTTGGGCAGCTTGGTCGAGCCCGAGGTGAACAGGAACTTGGTGATGGTGTCGGGCCCGGTGGCCTGCATCGCGGCATCCACTGCCGGCGTGGGCGGTGTGGCCAGCAGTGACTGGAAGGCGTCGCCCAGCACCACCTCCATGTCCGTGCCCACGGTGGCGGCGATGGCCTTGCCATAGCGTGCGGCGTCGGCCGCGAACACCAGCCCGGGTGTGAGCGTGGTCAGCACGTGGCGCAGCTTGTCGTAATCCTGGCTCACGGTGGAGTAGGCCGGGGATACCGGGCAGTACGGCACACCGGCGTACAGGCAGCCGAGTGCGAGCAAGGCATGTTCGAGGTCGTTCTCGCTCAGGATCGCAACCGGTCGCTCAGCGTTCAGGCCGCGGTCCAGAAGCGCCTGGCCAATGCTGCGGGCACTGGCCAGCGCCTGGGCGTAGCTGATGTGGCGCCAGTCGCCGGTGGAGCCATCTGGCAGGCGCTCGCGGCGCGCCATGAACGTGCGCTCAGGCGTCGTGCCGGCCCAGTGCAGCAGGCGGTCGGTCAGGCGTTGCGCGTGCGGCTGCAGCGGCTGGTCGGCGCGCAGGTAGCGGGTGCCACCGGCGGCGTCGCGCAGGACCACGCGGGTCACGCCGAACGTCATCGGCCGGTACTTCGGGGTGGGGCTTGTCTCGCTCATGTGTCGGGGTGCGCTGCGGTGCTCAGGCCTTTTTGACCTTGGCGGCCTTGCCATCCAGAAAGGCCTTGACGCGGCTCTTGGCCTCGGGTGCGCTCTGGGCGATGGCCGCCATCAGGGCCTCGGTCAGGAAGCCCTGATCCGCAGGCTGCTCGGCAATGCGCGGCAGGGCGTGCATCAGCGCGTAGTTGGTCAGCGGCGCGTTCTCTGCCACCCGGTTGGCCAGCTCGAAGGCCTTGTCGAACGCCTGGCCCGCTGGCACCAGGTACTGTGCGAAGCCGGCGCGCTCGCCATCCACTGCGTTGTAGACGCGGCCGGTGAGCATCATGTCGGTCATGCGCGCGGCACCGATCAGGCGCGGGATGCGCACCGCGCCACCGCCGCCCACGAAGATGCCGCGCGAACCCTCGGGCAGGGCATAGAAGGTGGACTCGTCGGCCACCCGGATGTGGCAGGCGCTGGCCAGCTCCAGCCCGCCGCCCACCACGGCACCGTGCAGCGCTGCAATCACTGGCACCGGGCCGTATTGCACCCGCTCGAGCGCGGCGTGCCACATGCGTGAGTGGTAGAGGCCCTGGCCCGCGTCGCGCTCCTTGAGCTCGCTCAGGTCCAGCCCGGCGCAGAAATGATCGCCCTCGCCGTCCAGCACGGCAGCGCGTACAGTTTCGGGCAGGGTCTCGAAGACGTTGCGGATGGCGAGGATCAGGCCGTCCGACAGCGCGTTGCGCTTGGCCGGACGCGTCAGACGGACCACGGCGACCGGGCCGTGGATGTCAATGTGAATGTCTTTTTGGGTCATGTTTCTGGATTGCCAAGTGGGTGGATTATTGTTATAAATCATAACCAATTCAAGAAACCCGAAGTCCTGTTTCGTAAGGACTTACCCTAAGGAGAAGCGCCCCGTGGACTACAAGAACCTGGTCGCCATCGACATCCATACCCACGCCGAAGTGAGCTGCTGGAACCCCTTCGACAACTATGGCGAGGAGTACGACCGCGCGGCCGACAAATACTTCCGCAACAGCCGGCGCCCGACGATTGAGGAAACGATTGCCTACTACCGCGAGCGCAGGATCGGCCTGGTGATGTTCACGGTGGACAGCGAGTCGAAGCTGGGTCGCCGCCGCATCCCCAATGAGGAGATTGCCGACGCCGCACAGAAGAACAGCGACATGATGATCTGCTTTGCCAGCATTGACCCGCACAAGGGCAAGATGGGGGCACGGGAGGCCGAGCGGCTGATCAAGGAGCACAACGTCAAGGGCTTCAAGTTCCACCCCACGGTGCAGGGCTACCACCCCTACGACAAGATGGCCTGGCCGATCTACGAGGTGATCAACGCGCACAAGCTGCCGGCGATCTTTCACACCGGGCATAGCGGTATTGGCAGTGGCATGCGCTGCGGCGGCGGCCTGCGGCTGGAGTACAGCAACCCGATGCACCTGGACGACGTGGCCATCGACTTCCCCGACATGCAGATCGTCATGGCGCACCCGAGCTTTCCTTGGCAGGACGAAGCCCTGAGCGTGGCCACGCACAAGCCCAATGTGTGGATCGACCTGAGCGGCTGGAGCCCCAAGTACTTTCCGAAGCAGCTCGTGCAGTACTCGAACACCCTGCTGAAAGACCGCGTGCTGTTTGGCTCGGATTACCCGCTGATCACGCCCGACCGCTGGATGAAGGACTTCGAGGAAGCCGGCTTCAAGCCCGAGGTCATGCCCGGCATCCTGAAAGACAACGCGGTGCGCCTGCTCGGGCTGGACAAGGCCGGCGCATGAGCCCTGCGGCCATCCGCAGCCTGGCCGATATCGAGGCGCTGGAGCGCACGCCCTACGAGCAGGCCATTCCGGCGCGCACCACCTGGGGCCTGATTGCCCATGCCGCCCAGCGCTTTGGCGACCGGGTGGCGTTGCGCTACCTGCCGGATGCGGACCTGGCCAGCGCCCCGCGCGACGTGCGCTACGCCGAACTGCTACAGCAGATACGCCGCGCCGCCAACCTGTTCCGCGCCCTGGGCGTCGGCCAGCAGGACGCGGTGGCGATCCTGGCGCCCAACATTCCCGAGACCCACTTCGCCCTGTGGGGCGCGCAACTCGCCGGCCGGGCCTGTCCCATCAATTACCTGCTGCAGCCTGACCATATCGCCGCGTTGCTGCAGGCGTCCGGCGCCCGGATCATCGTCACGCTGTCGCCCAATGCCGAGCTGGACCTCTGGCCCACGGTGCAGAAAGTACTGGGCCACCACCCGCTGCCGGTTCTGCAGATCCGGGTGGACGGTTGCACCCTTGCCACCGGTGTGCCCGTGTTTCAGGATTCGCTCTCGGCACAGCCCGACGAGCTGCAGTTCGACCCGCTGCTGTCGCCTGACCAGGTGGCGGCGTACTTCCACACCGGCGGCACCACCGGCGCGCCGAAGCTGGCACAGCACACCCATGGCAATGAGGCCCATACCAGCTGGTTTGCCCACCGCTACTACGGGTTTGACGAGCACACGGTGGAAGTCAACGGCTTTCCGCTGTTCCATGTGGCTGGGGCTTTTGTCTATGGGCTGGCGCTGCTGGCCATTGGCGCCACGCAGGTGCTGCCCACCTTGAGCGGCATGCGCAACGCGGCTTTCGTGAAGAACTACTGGAGGTTTTGCGAACGTGAGCAGGTGACTGCGCTGGCCTGTGTGCCCACCATCATGGCCACACTGGTGAACCTGCCGGTGGACGCCGACATTTCGTCGGTCAAGGTGGCTTACACCGGCGGCTCCCCCTTGCCTGCGGAGCTGGCGGCGCAGTTTGAAGCGCGGCTGGGCGTTGCGGTGCGCAACATCCTGGGCATGACCGAATGCGCGGGTCTGGTCTGCATCGAGCCGCTGGCGGCGCCGCATGTGCCGGGTTCCACCGGCCTGCGCCTGCCCTATACCCAGGTGCGCACCGTCGCCTGGAAGGACGCCCAGGTTCAGCTCGACCGGCCCTGCGCCCCCGGCCAGACCGGCGTGGTGGTGCTGCGCGGCCCGCATGTCAGCCCGGGCTACACCGACGCTGCGCGCAACGCCGGCATGTTCCAGGACGGCTGGCTCGTCTCCGGCGACCTCGGGCATGTTGACGCCCAGGGCTACCTGCACATCACGGGCCGCGCCAAGGACGTGATCATCCGCGGCTCGCACAACATCGACCCGGGGCTGGTGGAAGAGGCCTTTCTGGCCCACCCGGCGGTGGCCTTGTGTGCGGTGGTGGGTGAGCCGGACGCCTATGCCGGTGAGCTGCCGGTGGCCTTTGTCACGCTCAAGCCCGGGGCGGCGTGTGACCCGGCTCGCCTGCTGGCAGACGTGGCGCCCCACGTATACGAGCGCCCGGCCACCCCCAAGCGTGTGACCATCATTGACGCCATGCCCGTCACCGCCATCGGCAAGATTTACAAGCCGGCACTGCGGTTGCGTGCGGTAGAGACCAAGCTCGCAGAAATGCTGGCGGATGTTCCCGGCACGGCCGTGCAGGGCAGGGAGCAGGGCGGTGTACTGTCCGCCGTCGTGACGCTGGCCGGTGCGCCCGACGCGGCACTGGCGCAACGCCTGCGGGATCGCCTGGCCGCTATCGCGGTACCGGTGGCGTTTCACTTCAGCGCCGCAGCCACCCCGCCCTGACCGCGCGACAATGCGGCCATGCGTTACGGCGGCTGGCTTTCACTGTTGCTTGGACCAGGCCTTGCGCTGGCGCAAGGTGGCATGTCACAGGCGCGCATGGAAGAGGACTGCCTGCAGCGGCTGCAGCCGCTCATTGCGCAGGGCGTTACCGTCCAGGGCGTGAACTTTGCCGCGTTGGGCCACAACGCAACCTACTACGTGGTGTCCTACCGGTTTTCGCGTGAGCTTCCGTCCGGCCAGCGAACCGCTGCCTGCACTTACCGGCGCGACGGCCAATGGGCACGTGACGATGCGACGGCGTACAGGATGGCGCGCGAGCTGGATGCCGGCCGGGCGCGGTAGCTGGCAGCTACCAACCACCCCGCGCCAGCCATTCGTCCGCCAGCTCCAGCGTCTGGACGCCCCAGAACGGCTCGCCGTCGACCACCACGGTGGGTGAGCCGAAGATTCCGGCCTTGAGGGAAGCATCCACTGCGCTGCGCAGCAGGGCGCCGGCCTCGTCACTGGCGATGCCGGCGCGCAGCCAGTCGGGCGCCAGGCCCGCCGGCAGCGGCACGGCAGCGATCGCGTCGGCGGTGGACAAGTCCAGGCCCTGTGCCCAGTAGGCGTCATAAAGCGCGTGCGCCAGAGGCGCCGCCAGTGCCGGCTGGTGGTGCTTGACGTAGTGGAAGGCGCGGCCAGCAGCACGCGGGTCCATCACCGGGTCATCCAGCTTGCGCTGCAGCGTGATACCGTGGCGGCGCATGTAGCGATGCGCCTCGCGGCGGATGTAGTCGCCCTTCAGTGGCGTATCGAGCAGCGGCTTCAGGCCCATCACCTTCATGACCGAAACGCCCAGCAACATGGCATGCCATTCCACCGCGCGGCCATGGCGTTGCGCCAGCGCTTCAATGCGCAGCGAGGCGAAGTAGCCGAACGGCGAGATGAAGTCGAAGTAGAAGTGCAGCGGACCCATGCGCGTGGACGGGAGTTACGCCGAGCCCCACATCTCCTGCGCGGTTTCCACGACCAGGCGCAGCTTGTTGCGCTGGTCTTCCACGGCGATGTTGTTGCCATGCACCGTGCTGGAGAAGCCGCACTGCGGGCTCAGGGCCAGCTGCTCCATGGGCGCGTATTTCGCAGCCTCCTCGATGCGGCGCTTGAGCGCATCCTTGCTCTCCAGCGCGCCGAACTTGGTGGTCACCAGGCCCAGCACCACCGTCTTGCCCTTGGGCAGGTAGCGCAGCGGCTTGAAATCGCCCGAGCGGTCGTCGTCGTACTCCATGAAGTACGCGTCCAGGTTCATTTCCTTGAGCAGGGCCTCGGCCACCGGCTCATAGTTGCCGGCGGCGGCATGCGTGCTCTTGAAGTTGCCGCGACACAGGTGCATGGCCAGCAGCATGCCGGCAGGCTTTTGGGCCACAACCTTGTTGATGAAGGCGGCGTAGCGGTGCGGCAACTCATTGGGGTCGTCGCCGCGCTGGCGCGCCGCCTCGCGCATCTTGTCGTCGCACAGGTAGGCCAGATTGGTGTCGTCCATCTGCACATAGGTGCAGCCGGCGGCGGCCAGGCTGCGCAGCTCGTCGCCGTAGGCCTTGGCCACATCGTCATAGAAGGCCGGGTCGAGCTCGGGGTAGGCTTCCTTGCTGATGCCGGCACGCCCGCCGCGGAAGTGCAGCATGGTGGGCGAGGGGATGGTGACCTTGGGCGTGCAGCCAGCACCCACCTGGCTCTTGAGGTACTGGAAGTCCGCGAGCTGGATGTCCTTGACGTGGCGCACCTTGTCGATCACGCGCATGACCGGCGGCGCCAGTTCCTGGGTGCCGTCGGGCCGGACGATGGTGACCGGGATGTCGGTCTTCACGCCGCCAATCTGCTCCAGGAAGTCGATGTGGAAATAGGTCCGGCGGAACTCGCCGTCGGTGATGCTCTTGAGGCCGACGTCCTGCTGGAACTTCACGATTTCGGCAATCGCCTTGTCCTCCACCGTGCGCAGCTGCTCGGGCGTGATGTCACCGCGGGCCTTTTGCTCACGGGCTTCCAGCAGGTATTGCGGGCGCAGAAAGCTGCCGACATGGTCGTAGCGGGCGGGTAGCTGGGTCATGGTGGAGTCTCCTTGGGTCAATTTCCTGAGAATGGTAAGTCATGCGATGGCAGTGCTATTGAATACAGGAATAGCTGATATAGCCCTAAAAAATGCCGATAACTTGGAATTTCTCCATTTTATGTATACATTCAGTATCCATGAAAGACGCCAAACCCACTTTCCCGCTCAACGCCTGGTACGCCGCCGCCTACGACGTGGAGGTTGGCCGCCAGCTGCTAGCGCGCACCGTGTGCAAGCAGAAGCTCGTGATGTTCCGCCGGACGGACGGCCAGGTGGCGGTGCTGGAAGACGCCTGCTGGCACCGGCTGCTGCCGCTGTCGATGGGGCAACTGAACGGGGATGAAGTGACCTGCGGCTACCACGGACTGGTCTACAACGCGCAAGGCCGCTGCACCCACATGCCCAGCCAGGAAACGCTCAACCCGTCGGCCTGTGTGCGCAGCTTCCCGGCGGTGGAGCGACACCGCTTTGTCTGGGTCTGGCCCGGCGACCCGGCCAAGGCCGACCCGGCGCTGATCCCCGACATGCACTGGAACGACGACCCTGCCTGGGCCGGCGACGGCAAACTGATCACCGTGAAGTGCGACTACCGTCTGGTGGTGGACAACCTGATGGACCTGACGCACGAGACCTTTGTGCACGGCTCCAGCATTGGCCAGCGCGCGGTGGCCGAGGCGCCGTTTGTTGCCACCCACGGTGACCGCACCGCCACCGTGACGCGCTGGATGGAAAACATCGACCCGCCGCCGTTCTGGGCCGCGCAGATCAAGCAGGGCCGCGGGTATGAGGGCAAGGTCGACCGCTGGCAGATCATCCGCTTCGAGGCTCCCTGCACCGTGGTCATTGACGTCGGCGTGGCCGAGGCCGGCACCGGTGCCGTTCCCCCCGGCGGCAACCAGGGCGACCCGGCGCAAAGCGACCGCAGCCGCGGCGTGAACGGTTATGTGCTCAACACCATCACGCCCGAGACCGACGGCAGCTGCCATTACTTCTGGGCCTTTGCCCGCAACTACTGCCTGGGAGAGCAGCGCCTGACGCACCAGCTGCGCGAGGGCGTGGCCAGCATCTTCCGTGAAGACGAGCTGGTGCTGGAGGCGCAGCAGCAGGCCATCCACGAGCACCCCGACCACCAGTTCTACAACCTCAACATCGACGCCGGTTCGATGTGGGCGCGCCGTCTGATCGACAACATGGTGGCGCGCGAGCGCCCGCGCGGCGGCGGTGCACCGGTGATCCCCATCCGCCGCTTCGGCTAGGGCGGTACACCCATGGCAAATGCTACAAATTTGATAGCGCCTCACGCAGAAGATACGAGGGCTGCAGCCGAAATTGGCACTGAAAGCGCCCAGGTCCGGGCCCAGTTGCGGCTGCGTGAAATGATCCTGGCCGGCGAGCTGCCGGGCGGCGCGCGGATTGCCGAGCTGAGCATCGTGGAAAAACTGGGCGTCTCGCGCACGCCCATCCGCGCTGCGCTGATGCGGCTCGAGCAGGAAGGACTGATCGAAAGCCTGCCCAACGGCGGCTACGCGGTACGCACGTTTTCCGAGCGCGACGTGTCCGAGGCGATCGAGCTGCGCGGCACCATCGAAGGCCTGGCGGCCCGGCTGGCCGCCGAGCGCGGCGTGGCGCCGGTGGTGATGGGCGAAGCGCGCGAATGCCTGCAGCGCATTGACCAGGTGCTGCGCCAGCCGGCGCTGAGCGACGAGGATTTCTCTGCCTATGTGAAGCTGAACGAGCGTTTCCACAGCCTGCTGGGCGAGCTGGCCGGCAGCGCCTTCATGGCGCGCGAACTGGAGCGCGTGGCCAGCCTGCCATTTGCCTCGCCATCGGGCTTTGTGGTGGTGCAGGCCAATTCGCCGCAGGCGCGCGACATGCTCATCGTCGCGCAGGACCAGCACTGGCAGGTGCTGGACGCCATCGAGCGGCGCGAGGGCGCCCGCGCCGAAGCGCTGATGCGCGAACACTCGCGCATTGCCCAGCGCAACCTGCGTGACGCCGTGAAAAGCCATGACCTTGACCAGATGCCCGGCGTGCGCCTGATCCGCAAACGCAGCTGACCCCTGACCTGAAGACCCACCATGAAAAGCAGCCAGACCTGGGCCGACGCCCACGTGCAAGCCCTGCGCGACCTCACGCCCACGGTGCGCGAATTCACCATCCGTCCTACTGGCGGTGCCGTGCCCCACGCGCCGGGCAGCCACCTGCAGCTGGAGGTGATGGTCAACGGCCGGCCACAGGTGCGCTCGTATTCACTGGTGGGACTGCCCGATGGCGAGTGCTACCGCATTGCGGTGAAGCGGCTGGATGACGGCAAGGGCGGCTCGCTGGCCATGTGGCAGCTGGCCCAGGGCGACCGGCTGCGCATCAGCGAGCCCCAGAACCATTTCCCGCTGGATTGGGACGCCCCGGCCTGCCTGTTCGTGGCGGGTGGCATTGGCGTCACGCCGCTGGTGGGCATGGCCCAGGCACTGGCCGCGCGGGGCGCGCGACCCCGCATGCTGTACGGTGTGCGATCGGTTGACGAGCTGGCCTATGCGCCGGAGCTGCGCCAGGCACTGGGCGACGCGCTGGTCACGCTGGCGGGCCAACCGGTCGACTTTGCCGCTGAAATTGCCGCGCTGCCTGCCGGCGCCCAGCTCTATGTCTGTGGCCCGGCCCCGATGCTGGACGCCGCGCGCCGGGCCTGGGCCGCCGCCGGCCGCCCGCTGGCCGACCTGCGCTACGAGACCTTTGGCAGCAGCGGGCGCCATGCGCCACAGGCCTTCCGGGTGCAGATCCCGCGGCACCGGCTCGACATCACCGTGCCGGCCGACTGCAGCCTGCTGGATGCGCTGGAAGGCGCCGGCGTGCAGACGCTCCATGACTGCAAGCGCGGCGAGTGCGGCCTGTGCGCCATGGACGTGGTGGCCGTGGACGGCACCATCGACCATCGCGACGTGTACCTGAGTGAGCACGAAAAGCAGGCCAACAGCCGCATTTGCGCCTGTGTTTCCCGGGTCGTGGGCAGCGTGACGCTGGACTCCGCCTGGCGGCCAGACATCAGATAACGGAGCGCGTGGTATCGCGAAAACTGATAACTGATAGTGCGGGCAACCCTATTCCCGGGCCCGGTGCGAGCGTTCAGAATGCCTTTCATTCCAAACTGGAGACTTCCATGAACAAGAGACATTTCGTCAAGACCGCTCTGGCCACCGCCGCCGTTTGTGCCGCGGGCCAGGGCCTGGCCCAGCAGACCGTGACGCTGCGCCTGCACCAGATGCTGCCGCAGCAGGCCACCATCCCGGCACGTGCACTCATCCCCTGGGCCCAGAAGGTCGAGCGCGAGTCTGGCGGCCGCATCAAGGTGCAGCTGTTCCATGCCATGCAGCTGGGCGGCACGCCGCCCCAGCTGTTTGACCAGGCCAAGGACGGCGTGGTGGACCTGACCTGGACGGTGCTGGGCTACACGCCGGGCCGTTTCAACAAGTCGGAACACTGCTGTCCGGTTAAATCTCGAACAAATTCAATTGGTTAGCGCTGGTGGGCAGGTCGAACGCAGAGTCGTCGGCCTGCAAGGCGCATGAAATCTCGGTTTTCTCGAAGACGGACACCGACAAGATCTGTAGACATGTGTAGAGCGAGGCATCGAGGTGAAGCTCCTTCTTGATTATGGCTATCAGCACGTAGGTGGACACGGCGCACCAGATTTGCGTCTTCACCGCGTTCTCGCTGGTGCCCAGGAATTTCTTGATGCGCAGGTGCTGCTTGATCCACTTGAAGAACAACTCCACCTGCCATCGACTTTTGTACAGCGCGGCAATCGTCAGCCCCGGCAGCGTCGTGTTGTTGGTCAGAAAGACCAGCGTCTTGCCCGACTCCGGATCCTTGAAACGAATGCGCCGCAGATGCTCGGGGTACTTCCTTGCCGAGTAGTAGCCGTTGAGCATCACGCGTTGATCGCAGATCACTCCAGTGCCCCGCTCGGTAGGGGCCGAGTACACGCGTCGCGCGTCCATAGGCGACTTGGCCCGGGTGACGAAGAATGCCCCGGCCTGATGCAGCGTGTACAAACGTTCGAAGTCCACGTAGCCACGGTCCATCACGTAGAAGGCGCCGGCCTCGAATGTCAGCATGTCGAGCACGTTCACGTCGTGCAGCTTGCCGTCGCTGATGTGGATGAAGGCCGGGATCGCTCCACGCAGGTCCAGCAGCGTGTGCAGCTTGATGGCCGCCTTGGTGGAACGAAATGGCGCCCACTCGAACAGGGACAGACACAGATCGACCGTGCTGGAGTCCAGCGCGTAGACCGCGTTGTCCAAGCCAACGTCCAGCGCATCGCCGGCGTAGAGTTTGCGGGCCCGACGAATCAGCACGGCCGCCAAGTCCGACCAGATGCGCCAGTCGCGCGACTCGTTGGCGTCGGCCAGCGTGGAACGCTTGACTGGCGAGCGAAATCCCATCGCGTACAGCTTGCTGGCATTGGCCGCCAAACTCGCCTCGATATCGCGCAGGCTTTCGCGCCAGGTCAGTTGCGCAAAGGCCATCGCACGCAACTGCTCGGCACAGGACAGCGTGCGCACGCCCGAGTTGCCGCCGTAGCGATGCACGATGCGCGTGAAGCTCGTCCAAGGCACGAACTCCATGACTTGCGCGAACAAGGTCTTTCCAACATTCACAGGTACTCCTCGGGGGTGTCAACCCCGAGAAATTACCTACTTTTTTGAAATCAAAATTCAAATCGGCACCAAATGAAATCGACCGCAAACCCACGCCAATGCTTGCTCTACAGCTTGCCATGGCTCATTTAACCGGACAGCAGTGAAGTCGGAAGTGTTCGAACTGCCTTTCATGAGCGGCAGCGCCGAGCAGTCGTCTCGGGCGTTCTGGGAGTACGCCGAGAAGTACGCCGCCGACGAATTCAAGGACGTCAAGCTGATCGCCCTGCACACGCACGGCCCCGGGCTGTTCCATACCAAGACACCGGTGACCGGGCTGGAAAGCCTGCGCGGCATGAAGGTGCGCGGCGGCTCCCGCGTGATCAGCAACATGCTGACCAAGCTTGGCGCCACGCCGGTGGGCATGCCGGTGCCGGCCGTGACCGACGCCCTGTCCAAGGGCGTGATCGACGGCACCACCATTCCCTGGGAAGTCACACCGTCGCTCAAGGTGACGGAGCTGGTGAAGAACCACACGACCTTTGCCGGCAAGGAAGGCCTGTACACGCAGACCTTTGCGTTCTCGATGAACAAGGCGTCCTACGACAAGCTGCCGGCGGACCTGAAGAAGGTGATTGACGCCAATGCCGGCATTGAAACCTCGGCGTTCTTCGGCAAGGCCATGGACGATGGCGACAAGGTCGGCCGCGAGATTGCCGTGAAGGCCGGCAACAACATCGTGGCGCTGGACGTGGCCGAGACGCAGCGCTGGCGCCGCACGGCCTCAACAGTGGAAACCGACTGGGTCAACGAAATGAAGGGCAAGAACATCGACGGCGCCAAGCTGGTCGCTGAAGCCCGCGCGCTGATCGCCAAGTACCAGAAGTAATATCAGCAACGATAATCCGCCCAGGCAGGCTGGTGCCTGTCCGGGCGGCTTCACCCAGATCGGGTGCCGCCGCCCTGCCGGTGACGCCTGGCAGAACAACTCCAGTGGTGACGAATTGAAAACTCTTTCCCTTTTGGCCAGGGTCTGTGCGGTTCTGGCGGGCGTGATCCTGACGGCCATCACCCTGGTGACCTGTGTGAGCCTGATCGGGCGCAACACCATCGGCGTGACGCTGGTCGGTGACTACGAGCTCACGGCCGTGGCAGCAGGTGCCGCGGTGGCGCTGTTCCTGCCCTGGTGCCAGGTCCGGCGCGAGAACATCATCGTGGACTTCTTCACGGCGCGCATGTCTGAGCAGGTCAACGCCCGGCTCGACCGGTTCGGCAGCCTGGTGCTGGCTACCGTGATGTTGCTGCTGGCCTGGCGCACCACGGTCGGCGGCATCAGCGCCTTCAACGCCAATTCTTCCACCATGATGCTGGGCTTTCCCGAGTGGATTGTCTACGCGCTGATGGTGCCGCCCATGGTGCTGACCGCGGTGATTGCGCTGGCCCAGACGCTGTTCGGCAATTTTTCGGAGCAGGGCCAATGAGTTCCCTCACCCTCGCAGGCCTCATCTTTGCCTGCATGCTCGGCCTGATGGTCATTCGTGTGCCCATCGCCATCGCGATGTTCGTGGCGGGCTGCTTTGGCTACATCTACCAGGTGGGCACGGCGCCCTTTTTCAACAACCTCAACGGCCTGGCATTCGCGCGCTTTGCCAGCTACGACCTGTCGGTCATCCCGCTGTTCATCCTGATGGGCAACTTCGCCACGCAAGGTGGCATCTCCAAGGCGTTGTTCGAGTTTGCCAGTGCCGTGATGGGGCGGTTCCGGGGCGGTCTGGCCATGGCCGCCGTGATGGCCAGCGCAGCCTTTGGCGCCATCTGCGGCTCGTCCATCGCCACGGCGGCCACCATCACCTCGATGGCGCTGCCGGAGATGAAGCGCCACGGTTATTCGGGGCGGCTGGCCACCGGCACGCTGGCCGCCGGCGGCACGCTGGGCATCCTGATTCCGCCTTCCGTGCCGCTGGTGATTTATGCCATCCTGACCGAGCAGAACATTGCCAAGCTGTTTGCCGCCGCCACCATTCCCGGTGTCATTGCCATGTTCGGCTACATGATTGCCATCGCGGTGTATGTGCGCCTGTTTCCGGGCCACGCGCCCGAGCATGAGGATGACCGGCCGCGCATGCAGGCCAGTGCCGTCTTCAAGATCGCACCCATCGCCATCATTTTCATGATCGTGTTCGGCGGCATCTATGGCGGGCTGTTCACCCCGACCGAAGGCGCCGGCGTGGGCGCGGCGAGCACCTTTGTGGCCGCCCTGCTCAAGCGCGAGCTGACCTTCCGGAAGGCCATGTACTGCTTCTACGCCACCGCCAGCGCCAGTGCCATGATCTTCCTCATCTTCATTGGCGCTGACATGATGAACGCTGCGCTGGCCCTGACGCAGGTGCCGGCCCAGCTGGCCGACGTGATCAAGGGCTGGGGTGTGGCGCCGGTGCTGGTGGTGTCGGGCATCCTGCTGTTCTATGTGGTGCTTGGCGCGGTGATGGACGAGCTGTCCATGATCCTGCTGACCATTCCGATTTTCTTCCCCGTGGTGATGGGCCTGGACTTCGGCATGCCCAAGGAGTCGGTGGCCATCTGGTTCGGGATCATGGTGCTCATGACGGTGGGTTTCGGCCTGCTGGCACCGCCGGTCGGCCTGAACGTCTATGTGGTCAACGGCATGGCCAAGGATGTGCCGATTGCCGAGAGCTACCGCGGCGTCATGCCATTCCTTGCCAGCGACGTGATCCGTACCGTGTTGCTGCTGCTGTTCCCGCCCATCTCGCTGTGGCTGGTGCAGTACGTGGGCTAGGGCCGGGGATGAACATCCAGCGCATCGGCCTGATTGGCTATGGCGAAGTTGGCAAGATCTTCGCTGCGGGCCTGCGCAGTCAGCCTGGCATCGTCTCGGTCAGTGCCTGGGACCTGAAGTTTGCGGCCCCTGCAACGCGGGCGGCAGAGCTGGACCACGCTGCCCGCCACGGCATTGCGGCCTGCGACTCCATGGGTCAGCTTTGTGCCGTGAGCGATCTGGTCATTTCGGCGGTCACGGCCTCGAGCACGCTGGCCGTGGCGCAGGAGGCTGCCGCGCATGTCGGCGCCGGCGCCGTCCTGCTGGACCTGAACTCCGCGTCGCCGGGCACCAAGCAGCAGGCTGCCGCGCTGATTGATGCCAAAGGCGCCGACTACGTGGAGGCTGGCGTCATGACGTCGGTGCCGCCCTACGGCATCCGGGTGCCCATGCTGCTGGGGGGCCAGCAGGCCGCCGCACTGGCAGGCGTGCTGTGCGGCTGGGGCATGGATGCACGGGCCGTCAGCGAAGAGCTGGGCGTGGCCAGCGCCATCAAGATGTGCCGCAGCGTGATGATCAAGGGCCTGGAGGCGCTGGTGATTGAAAGCTACGCCACGGCCCGCGCCTACGGCGTGGAAGACCATGTGCTGCCCACGCTGCAGGAGACGTTCCCCGGCATCGACTGGCAGGCACAGGGCGCGTACTTCTTCAGTCGCGTGGTGCAGCACGGCAAGCGCCGTGCCGAAGAAATGCGCGAAGCCGCCAACACCGTGCAGGAGGCGGGCTTTGCCCCGCTGATGGCGGCCGCCATTGCCGGCAAGCAGCAGTGGGTGGCCGACCAGGCTGCCGACGGCGCGTTCAGCGCGCTGGGGCCGGGCGCCCGCTGGCAGGACTACGCCGACGCGCTGCTGGCCGCGCCCAAGCGCTGAGCGCATGCTCGACATCCTGGCCATCACCGGGCCGATTTACCTGATCATCGCTGCGGGCTACGCCACCACGCGTGCCGGCCTGTTTGCCCGTGCAGACATGCGCGTGTTCGGCAAGTACGTCATCAACCTGGCGCTGCCGGCCCTGCTGTTCAATGCGCTGTCGCAACGCGCGGTGGCGGAAATCCTCAACCCGGTGTTTGTGGCCGCCTACGCACTCGGCTCGCTGCTGACCATGGCCCTGGGCTTCCTGTGGGCCCGGCGGGTCGCAGGCAAGGCCGTGTCGGCCAGTGCGTTCATCGGCATGGGCATGTCGTGTTCCAACAGCGGGTTCATCGGTTTTCCGCTGGTGGCGCAGGTGCTGGGCCCGGTCAATGCCGGCATTGGCCTGGCGCTGGCGATGGTGGTTGAAAACTTCCTGCTGCTGCCGCTGGCCCTGGCGCTGGCCGACAGCGACGTGGGCGCCGCCGCCGGCGCTGGCCGTGCGGCGCGGTGGCGCCAGGCGCTCGCGCAGTCGCTGCGCGGCGTGCTCACCAACCCGATGATTCACGGCATTGCCATCGGCTTTGCATTTTCGCTGCTGGGCTGGCGCCTGCCCGAGCCGGCGGCGCGGGCCGTGAACCTTCTGGCAGCGTCCTGTGCGGCCATTTCGCTGTTCGTGATCGGCGGCTCCCTGGTGGGCGTGGCCACGCGCGGCCTGCTGCGCGACGTGGGCGCGGTGGCGATGGGCAAGCTGCTGCTGCACCCGCTGGCGGTGCTGTTGCTGGTGTGGCTGTTGCCACCCATGGCGCGTGAGCTGCAGATCGCCGTGGTGGTGTTTGCGGCCGTACCCATGCTGGGCATTTACCCGATCCTGGCGCAGAAGCACGGCCATGACGGGCCAGCGGCCGCTGCCCAGATGGGCACGACGGTGGTGTCTTTCTTCACGCTCACCCTGCTGCTGTGGGCCCTGCGCCAGCAGGGCATCGTGGCCGGTTGACGCTACTGCCGCGGCACCCCGGCGCGCGCCATCACATCCGCCCAGCGGCGGGTTTCAGTGCGCAGCAACTCGGCCAGCTGGGCGGGCGTGCTGCCCCGTGCATCCACATTCATGTCATCCAAGCGGCGTCGCACGTCAGGGCGGCCCAGGGTTGCCAGCACCTGCCGGTGGAGCAGGCCCACGACGTCGCGCGGCGTACGGGCCGGCGCGGCCAGCGCATTCCATGACGAGACGTTGAAGCCGGCGAGGCCGCTTTCGGCCAGGGTGGGCACGGCGGCGGTGGCGGCCGCGCGCCGCTCGCCCAGCACCGCCAGGGCCCGCACCGTGCCGGCCCGCACCTGACCGAGCATGGGCGCCAGGATTTCCACGCAGGCGTCCACCTGGCCGGCGCGCAGCGCGTTGAGCACGGCTGGCGTGCCGTTGAAGGGCACGACCTGGAAGTCCAGCCCGGCGCTGGTCTTGAGCAGCTCTGCCGACAGGTGCTGCGTGCTGCCGATGTTGATGGTGCCGACGTTCAGCTGGCCAGGATGGGCTTTTGCATGCGCCAGCAGCCCGTCGATGGTGCTGAAGCGGCTGCCTGCGGCCACGAACAGGGCGATGTCAAAGTAGCCGAGCGTCGAGATCGGCGCAAAGTCTTTCAGCGGGTCGAACGGCAGGCTCTTGAACAGGCTCGCGCTGACGGCTGTGGCGTTGCTCATGAGCAGCAGGGTGTGGCCGTCCGGCTCGGCACGGGCGACGGCTTCACCTGCCGCAATGCCGCCTGCGCCGGGCTTGTTCTCCACCACCACGCCCTGGCCCAGCAATTCCGCCATGGGCTGTGCCACGGCTCGCGCGGTCAGGTCTGCCACACCGCCCGCGCCGAAGGGCACCACGATGCGCAACGGCCGCGACGGAAACCCCTGCGCACGGCCGACCGCGGGCCAGGCTGCAGGGGCCAGGGCGGCTTGCAGGAACAGGCGGCGTGACGTGGCGGGCATGGGTGTGTCAGGCGCGGGCAATCACGCCGGGCGCCGTGCGCTGGATCAGCTCCAGCGCGGCCTTTTGCACTGTGGTGGCGGGCCGCTGCAGGCTGGTGGCCAGCGACAGCGGAATGCTCAGCGGCGGCGTGCCAATCGGCTGGACCGTGTAGGCCGACGGGCGCGGCGAGTTGAGTACCGCGTTACGTGACAGCACCGCGCAGCCCGCGCCGTCGGCCACCAGGTCGAGGATGGCAGAGACGCCGTCGATTTCCAGCGCCACCTGCGGCTGGCAGCCAATGCTGGCCATTTCCGATTCCACGTGCATGCGAATCGCATTCGGCCGCGTCGGGATCACCAGCGGCAGCCGCGCCACCTCGCGCAGATCCACAGGCCCGGGGGGCGGGTCTTCCATCAGGCCGGGCGCGCGGGCGCGCACCAGCAGCAGCTGCTCGTCCAGCAAGGGCGTGATGTCAATCTCCCGCGACGGCTGGGCGTTGTAGAGAACCACAATGTCCAGCCGGCCGCTGAGCAGGCCTTCCAGCATCGCGCCCGACAGGCCTTCGCTGATGGACAGGCGGGCCTCGGGCAGGGCGTCGCGGAAGGCGCGCGTCAGCGGCACGGTCATGACGCGGGCCACACTGGGCGGCAGGCCGATGGCCACGCGGCCGGACAAGCCTCCGCGCATGCGGCCCAGGTCTTCCCGCGCGCGCTCCAGCTGGTGCAGGATGCCGCGGCCATGGTCGAGCAGCAGCTTGCCGGCTTCGGTGGGCGTGGCGCCGCGGCCGTTTCGCACCAGCAGGTTCTGCCGCAGTTCCACCTCCAGCAGCCGCACCTGCCGGCTCAGGGCGGGCTGCGCCACGTTCAGGGCCGAGGCTGCACGCGTGAAGCTGCCCATTTCGGCCACGCGCACAAAGTATTCAAGCTGCTTGAGGTCCATGCGGGCGCAGGTGTTCGTATGCGCAAATGATATACCTGATAGATGCCTCCTCCGCTTTTCGTATAGCTCGATTGCACCCAGAATCGGCCCATGAATGCAGTTGTCACGGTTCGCGGAATTTCGTCCATGGCCACACGCCAGGTGCTGGCTGAACTGGCCGCCGGTTTCGAGCAACAGGGTGGCTGCCCGGTGACCATCGAATCGGTGGGCGGTGTTGATGCTGCCAAACGGGTGCAGGCGGGCGAGGCGTTCGATCTGGTGATTCTCGGGTCGGACGCCATCGACAAGCTCATCGCGGCTGGCCACTTGCAGCCCGGCAGCCGGGTGGACCTGGTGCGCTCGGGCGTGGCGGTGGCGGTGCGCGCGGGCGAGCCACTGCCCGACCTCGGGTCCGAAGATGCGGTGAAGCAGGCGGTGCTGGCCGCCCGCAGCGTCAGCTTTTCTACCGGCCCCAGTGGCGTGGCGCTGGCCGCGCTGTTTGAGCGCTGGGGCATCGCAGACGAGATCAAGCCGCGTCTGGTGCAGGCCCCGCCGGGGGTGCCGGTGGGCACGCTGGTGGCGCGCGGCGAGGTAGCGCTGGGCTTCCAGCAACTCAGTGAGCTGCTGAATGTGCCGGGCATCACCATCGTGGGCCCGTTGCCGCCCGAGATCCAGATCACGACGACTTTTTCTGCCGGCCTGCCGGTAGGGCTGGTTCCCGGCTCCGCCCAGGCGCAGCAGGTGCAGGCCCTGCTGGCTTACATGACGTCACCGCAAGCCGCCGAGGCCAAGCGCCGCCAGGGCATGGCGCCGGCCTGACGCCCCCACAAGACAAGGAGACCCCATGAGCCTCATCATCGACTGCCACGGCCACTACACCACCGCCCCCAAGGCGCTGGAGGCGTGGCGCAACCAGCAGATCGCCGGCATCCAGGACGCGTCCGTCATGCCCAAGGCGGCGGACCTGAAGATCAGCGACGACGAGCTGCGCGAGAGCATCGAGACCAACCAGCTGCGGCTGATGAAGGAGCGCGGCAGCGACATCACGCTGTTTTCACCGCGCGCGAGCTTCATGGCCCACCACATTGGCGACTTCAATGTCTCCAGCACCTGGGCGGCCATCTGCAACGAGCTGTGTTTCCGCGTGAGCCAGCTGTTCCCGCAACACTTCGTGCCCGTGGCCATGCTGCCGCAAAGCCCGGGCGTGGACCCGGCCACCTGCATTCCCGAGCTGGAAAAATGCGTCAAGGAATACGGTGCGGTCGGCATCAACCTGAACCCCGACCCATCCGGCGGCCACTGGACCAGCCCGCCGCTGACCGACAAACACTGGTACCCCATTTACGAAAAGATGGTGGAGTACGACCTGCCGGCCATGATCCACGTCAGCACCAGCTGCAACGCGTGCTTCCACACCACCGGCGCGCATTACCTGAACGCCGACACCACGGCCTTCATGCAGTGCATCCAGGGCGACCTGTTCAAGGACTTCCCCACGCTCAAGTTCCTGATTCCCCATGGCGGCGGTGCCGTGCCCTACCACTGGGGCCGCTTCCGCGGGCTGGCGCAGGAAATGAAGCGCCCGCTGCTGGAAGACCATGTGCTGAATAACATCTTCTTTGACACCTGCGTGTACCACCAGCCGGGCATTGACCTGCTGAACACGGTGATCCCTGTGAAGAACGTGCTGTTTGCATCCGAGATGATTGGTGCGGTGCGGGGCATCGACCCGACCACCGGCCACTACTACGACGACACCAAGCGTTATATCGAGGCTTCGAAGATCCTGAGTGCTGACGACAAGCACCAGATCTACGAAGCCAACACCCGTCGCGTCTTCTCGCGACTGGACGCGCGACTCAAGGCCAAGGGCCTGTAAGGAGAACTCCATGCACGAACTCGGCGTTGTTTACCGCAACATCACCCGTGCGGACCGCGCGGCCACCGACGGCCTGGCCGCGCTCGGCTCGGCGACGGTCCACGAAGCCATGGGCCGCGTCGGCCTGATGAAGCCCTACATGCGGCCGATCTACGCGGGCGCGCAGGTCAGTGGCACGGCGGTCACGGTGCTGCTGCACCCCGGTGACAACTGGATGATGCATGTGGTGGCCGAGCAGATCCAGCCCGGCGATGTGGTGGTGGCCGCGATCACCGCCGAATGCACCGACGGCTACTTTGGGGACCTGCTGGCCACCAGCTTCAAGGCGCGTGGCGCCCGCGCGCTGATCATCGACGCCGGTGTGCGCGACGTGAAGACGCTCACGGAAATGGGCTTCCCGGTGTGGAGCAAGGCCATCAGCAGCAAGGGCACGATCAAGGCGACCATTGGTTCGGTCAACATCCCCGTGGTGTGCGCCGGCATGATCGTCAACCCCGGCGACGCCGTGGTGGCCGACGACGACGGCGTGGTGGTGGTGCCCAAGGCGCTGGCCCAGAAGACGCTGGACGCCGCGCGGGCCCGGGAGGCCAACGAAGGCGAAAAGCGCGACAAGCTGGCCAGCGGCATCCTGGGGCTGGACATGTACAAGATGCGTGAGCCGCTGGAAAAGGCCGGCCTGCGCTACATCGACTGAAGGCCACCATGTCCAAACCCACAAGCGGCGACTTCACCAAAACCCCGGGCTGGCTCGACTGGTACACCGGCCCGAGCAAGCCGCGCTTCCAGTTGCCGCCGGGTGCGGTGGACGCGCACTGCCACGTCTTCGGCCCCGGCGCCGAGTTCCCCTATGCACCCGAGCGCAAGTACACGCCGTGCGATGCGTCCCGGCACCAGCTGTTCGCCCTGCGCGACCACCTGGGCTTCGACAAGAACGTGGTCGTGCAGGCCACCTGCCATGGCGCCGACAACCGGGCGCTGGTGGATGCATTGCTGCACTCGAACGGCAAGGCGCGTGGCGTCGCCACCGTCAAGCGCAGCGTGAGCGACGCCGAGCTGCAGGCCATGCACGCGGCGGGCGTGCGCGGCGTGCGCTTCAACTTCGTCAAGCGGCTGGTGGACTTCACGCCGAAGGACGAGCTGATTGAAATTGCGCACCGCATCAAGCCGCTGGGCTGGCATGTGGTGATCTACTTCGAGGCGGTGGACCTGCCCGAGCTGTGGGACTTTTTCACCGCACTGCCGACCACGGTGGTGGTGGACCACATGGGCCGACCGGATGTGAGCAAGCCGGTGGATGGGCCGGAGTTTGCGCTTTTCATGAAGTTCATGCGCGAGCACGACAACGTGTGGAGCAAGGTGAGCTGCCCCGAGCGGCTCTCTGTCTCCGGCCCCAAGGCCCTGAACGGCGAGCAGGCCGCCTACCGCGACGTGGTGCCCTTTGCGCGGCACGTGGTGGAAACCTTCCCCGACCGCGTGCTCTGGGGCACCGACTGGCCGCACCCCAACCTCAAGGACCACATGCCCGATGACGGGTTGCTGGTGGACTTCATTCCGCACATTGCCGTCACGGCGGAACTGCAGCGCAAGCTGCTGGTGGACAACCCGACCCGCCTCTATTGGGGAGCCTGAACATGCCACTCGACAAACCGTACCTCGACGTGCCCGGCACGACAATTTTTGACGCCGAGCAGTCGCGCAAGGGCTACTGGCTCAACCAGTTCTGCATGAGTCTGATGAAGGCCGACAACCGCACGCGGTTCAAGGCCGACGAGCGCGCCTACCTGGACGAATGGCCCATGACCGAGGAACAGAAGCAGGCCGTGCTGGCGCGCGACCTCAACTGGTGCATCCGGCTGGGCGGCAACATCTACTTCCTGGCCAAGATTGGCGCCACCGACGGCAAGAGCTTCCAGCAGATGGCCGGCAGCATGACGGGCATGAGCGAAGAGGAGTACCGGAACATGATGATTGCCGGCGGCCGCTCCATCGAAGGCAACCGATACGTGGGGGAGAAGAAGTAATGGCCCGCATCACCGCAAGCGTCTACACATCGCATGTGCCCGCCATTGGCGCGGCGCTGGACCTCGGCAAGACCGGCGAGCCTTACTGGCAGCCGGTGTTCAAGGGCTACGAGGCGTCCAAACAGTGGATGAAGGACAACAAGCCCGACGTGATCTTCCTGGTCTTCAATGACCATGCCACGGCCTTCAGTCTGGAGATGATCCCCACCTTTGCCATCGGCACGGCCGCTGAGTACCAGCCCGCCGACGAAGGCTGGGGCCCGCGCCCCGTGCCCAAGGTGGTCGGGCATCCGGAACTGGCCTCGCACATCGCACAGAGCGTGATCCAGCAGGACTTTGACCTGACCATCGTGAACAAAATGGACGTGGACCACGGCCTGACCGTGCCGCTGAGCCTGATGTGCGGTCAGCCGCAGGAATGGCCCTGTCCGGTGATCCCGTTCGCTGTCAATGTGGTGCAGTACCCAGTGCCCAGCGGCCGGCGCTGCCTGAACCTGGGCAAGGCGATCCGCAAGGCGATTGAGAGCTACGACGAAGACCTGAATGTGCACATCTGGGGCACGGGCGGCATGAGCCACCAGCTGCAGGGCCCGCGCGCCGGCCTGATCAACAAGGCCTTTGACAACGCCTTCCTCGACCGCATGATCGCCGACCCGGAAGGCCAGGCCGCCGTGCCGCACATCGACTATGTGCGTGAAGCGGGCAGCGAAGGCATTGAGCTGGTGATGTGGCTGATCGCCCGTGGTGCCATGGCCGACCTGGCCGGCGGCCCCCCGCCGCGCGTGAAGCACCGCTTCTACCATGTGCCCGCGTCGAATACGGCTGTAGGCCACCTGATTCTGGAGAACTGAACCATGACCATCAAAGTTGCCCTGGCCGGTGCCGGGGCCTTCGGCACCAAGCACCTGGACGCGATCAAGCTGATCGACGGCGTGGAATGCGTGAGCGTGATCGGCCGCGAGCTGGACAAGACGAAGGAAGTCGCTGCCAAGTACGGCATCCCGCACGTGACGACCGATCTCGCCGAAAGCCTGGCGCTGAAGGAAGTGGACGCCGTCATCCTGTGCACGCCCACGCAGATGCATGCGTCGCAGACGCTGGCCTGCCTCGCCGCGGGCAAGCATGTGCAGGTGGAAATCCCGCTTTGCGACGTGCTGAAGGACGGCGAAGAAGTGGTCGCCAGGGCCCAGGCCAGCGGCCTGGTGGCCATGTGCGGCCACACGCGCCGCTTCAACCCCAGCCACCAGTACGTGCACAAAAAGATCAAGGCGGGCGAGTTCAACATCCAGCAGATGGATGTGCAGACGTACTTCTTCCGCCGCAGCAACATGAATGCACTCGGCCAGCCGCGCAGCTGGACCGACCACCTGCTGTGGCACCACGCCGCCCACACGGTGGACCTGTTTGCCTACCAGTGCGGCAGCCCGATCGTGAAGGCCAACGCCATTCAGGGGCCGATCCACCCCACACTGGGCATCGCCATGGACATGAGCATCCAGCTCAAGGCCGCCAATGGCGCCATCTGCACACTTTCCTTGAGCTTCAACAACGACGGCCCGCTGGGCACCTTCTTCCGCTACATCGGCGACACCGCCACCTACATCGCGCGCTACGACGACCTGTTCAACGGCAAGGACGAAAAGATTGACGTCAGCCAGGTGGACGTGAGCATGAACGGCATCGAGCTGCAGGACCGCGAGTTTTTTGCGGCCATCAAGGAAGGCCGCGAACCCAACGCCAGCGTGGCCAAGGTGCTGCCGTGCTACCAGGTGCTGCACCAGCTGGAGCAGCAGCTCGGCTGAGTGCTATGAATTTGATAGCGGCTTGCGCATGTTTCATGCGGGCTGCAGGCCTTTTTTGTGAGGAATCCGATGCAAAAACGAGCTGTGGGTGAATTCAGCGTCCAGCCCGTGGGTCTGGGCTGCATGAACCTTGACCACGCCTACGGCCCGCCGGTGAGCGCGGAGCAGGGCGAGCGTGTGTTGCTGGGCGCGCTGGACGCGGGCTACGACTTTTTCGACACCGCCACGCTGTACGGCGGCGGCCGCAACGAAGAGCGCGTGGGCGCGGTGCTGGCCAAGCACCGCAGCCGCTTCACGCTGGCCAGCAAGTGCGGCATGGCCATCATCCCGGTGGACGGCAAGCTGCAGCGCGTGATCGACGGGCGGCCCGACACGCTGCGGCGCGAGTGCGAGAACAGCCTGCGCCGCCTCAAGACCGACGTGATCGACCTGTACTACCTGCACCGCTGGGACAAGCAGGTGCCGATCGAAGACAGCGTGGGCGCCCTGAGCGACCTGGTCCGCAAGGGCCACATCCGCAGCATCGGCCTGAGCGAGGTGGGCGCTGCCACGCTGCGCCGCGCCCACGCGGTGCACCCGATTGCCGCGCTGCAGACGGAGTACTCGCTCTGGTCGCGCAACCCCGAGATTGCCGTGCTGGACGCCTGCCGCGAGCTGGGCACCGCCTTCGTAGCCTTCAGCCCGGTGGCGCGCGGCTACCTGTGCGGCACGGTGCGCGATGTGGCCGCGCTGGACGCCAAAGACATCCGCCGCAGCATGCCGCGCTTCCAGCCGGCGCACTACGCGGCCAACCTTGCACTGCTGCCGCCGTATGAGGCACTGGCGCGCGAGCTGGGCTGCACGCCCGCGCAGCTGGCGCTGGCCTGGCTGCTGCACAAGGCGCCGCACATCGTGGTGATCCCCGGCACCACGAGTCTGGACCACGTGCGCGACAACATGGCGGCCAAAGACATTGCGCTCAGCGCCGAAACCATGGCACGGCTGGAGGCGATGATCAACCCGCACACCGTGTCAGGCCCGCGCTACGACGCGCAGGCC
Organism: Ramlibacter sp.; assembly: GCA_046348225.1. Lineage (GTDB taxonomy): Bacteria > Pseudomonadota > Gammaproteobacteria > Burkholderiales > Burkholderiaceae_C > JAXMEQ01. The sequence goes on along the minus strand of JAXMEQ010000003.1, from coordinate 373,744 downwards.
ACGCGCGAGGTGGACACCGAGGAATTCAGCCCCCGCTGAACACCGAGAAACCCGCCATGGCGCGGCCCTTGTCAATCTAAATGAGAATTGCTATCATTCTCATAAATCGATTCCAACAAGGACGCACCATGTTCCAGGCCCTGCTGATCTGCTTCCGGGAAGGCCTTGAGGCTTTCCTCGTCATTGCCATCGCCAGCCTGTACCTGCGGCGCACCGCGCAGCTGGCGCTGGTCCCCGCGTTGCGCTGGGGCCTGCTGGTGGCGGTGGGCGCGTCGGCCGCGCTGGGGCTGGTGCTGTCGCGCGTGGGCGCATGGTCCAGCACCTGGGCGGGGGTGATGGCGGTGGTCGCTGCAGCGGCCGTGGTCTGGTGCGTGGTGCACATGCGCCGTGCCGGCAAGGGCATGGGCCGCGACATCCAGAACCGGCTGGACACCGCGCGCCTGCTGACCGGGCCGCGTGCCTGGTGGTCGGTGTTCGGGTTCACCGTGTTCATGGTCAGCCGCGAAGGCATCGAGGCCGCCACCATGATCGCCTCGCTGGGCGCCAACGCCGATGCACGCCACATGGCCTGGGGCGGGCTGCTGGGCGTGGCGCTGGCGGGCGTCATCAGCTGGCTGTGGGTGCGCTTTGGCCAGAAGGTGAACCTGTCGCGCTTCTTCCGCGTCACCTCGTGGTTCATGATGGTGTTTGCCGTGCAGCTGGTGATCTATGCGCTGCATGAGTTCACCGAGTCGGGTCTGGTGCCCGGCATCGACAACGCCTGGTGGCACCTGGCCACCGAGGACCTGGCCGAAGGCTGGATCGCGCAGGTCATTGCGGTTGGCATGGTGCTGCTGCCCACACTCTGGCTGCTGGGTGCGCACCTGATGGACCGGCGCGGCCGCAGCATCGCAGTCGCCGGCTGATGTGATGCGCAAGGCGCTACACTTTTGATAGCGCCTCACGCAATCCCGGTGCGGCTCACAGGCATTTTTCATCCATGAAACCACAGCGGTAGCCGTCCCCTGCAATTGGGGGAAGCCAAGGCCGGGGGCCTCTTCTAGAATGGCCGCAGCCATGCCGCCCAACACCCCTGAAGCCCGCGCCCGCGCCAATATTGACGCCCTGCTTGCAGCGGCCGGTTGGGCCGTGCAGGACTTGAAACACGCCAACCTGCACGCGGCCCGCGGCGTGGCCATCCGCGAATTCCCGCTCAACCCCGGCTTTGGCTTTGCCGACTACCTGCTGTATGTAGACGGCAAGGCCTGCGGCGTGATTGAGGCCAAGAAAGAGGGCGCCACCCTCTCGGGTGTGGAGCTGCAAAGCGGCCGCTATGCCCAGGGCCTGCCCGCCAGCCTGCCGGCCTGGCGCCGGCCGCTGCCCTTTGTGTGGGAAAGCACGGGGGTGGAAACCCACTTCACCAACCGGCTGGACCCGGAGCCCCGCGCCCGCAGCGTGTTTGCCTTCTTCCAGCTCGAGCTGCTGGCCCAGTGGCTGGCCTTTGTGGCAGCGCCGACAGTGGGCAACGCCGCCAATGAAGAGCCCGGCACCTTTCTGGCCCGCATGCGCGCCATGCCCCCGCTGGTGACGGAGTGGGGCAGTGGCGGCGCCCACTACCAGCTGTGGCCCGCGCAGATCAAAGCCATCACCCGGCTGGAAGAAAGCCTGGCCGCCAACAAGCCCAAGGCCCTGATCCAAATGGCCACCGGCAGCGGCAAAACGTTTACGAGCATCGGCTTCATCTACCGCCTCATCAAGTTTGGCGGCGCACGCCGAGTACTGTTTTTGGTAGACCGGGGCAACCTGGCCCGCCAGACCAAGAAAGAGTTTGACGCCTACGCCAGCCCCTACAACAACTACAAGTTTGGCGAGGAATACATCGTCCAGCACCTGCAGGGCGGCCAGCTGGACACATCCGCCCGCGTGGTCATCTGCACCATCCAGCGCATGTTCAGCATGCTCAAGGGGCGCGAGCTGGCCGAGGAGGCTGACGAAGAGTCCACCGAGCGGGTGGAGGCCCTGTTCAAAGACCCCGAGCCCATTGGGTATAACCCGGCCATCCCCATCGAGAGCTTTGACATCGTCGTCACCGACGAGGCCCACCGCAGCATCTACAACCTGTGGCGCCAGGTGCTGGAGTACTTTGACGCGTATTTGATCGGCCTGACCGCCACGCCCAACAAGCAGACGTTTGGCTTCTTCAACCAAAACCTGGTCATGGAATACGGCCACGCCCAGGCCGTGGCCGATGGCGTGAACGTCAACTACGACGTCTACCGCATCAAGACCGAGGTGAGCGAGCAGGGCGCCAAGGTGGACAAAGGCTTCTGGCTGGAAACGCAAGACAAAGCCACCCGCCGCAAAACCGCCTGGCAGCTTGACGACGACTTTGAATACCAGCCCGAAGAGCTGGACCGCGCCGTGCAAACGCCCGACCAGATCCGCACCGTGGTGCGCACCCTGCGCGACCGCTGGCAGGCGGACATGTTCCCCGCCCGAACCGAGCTGCCCAAGACCCTGATCTTTGCCAAAGACGACAACCACGCCGAAAAGATTGTGGAAACATTGCGCGAAGAGTTTGGCCGCGGCAACGAGTTCGCGCAAAAGATCACCTACCGCAGCGCCCAGGGCGGCGGCACCAGCCCCGAGCAGCTGATCAAAGACTTCCGCACCGGCTACTACCCCCGCGTGGCGGTGACGGTGGACATGATCGCCACCGGCACCGACATCAAGCCGGTGGAAATCGTCGTCTTCATGCGCAGCGTGAAAAGCCGCAGCTTCTTCGAGCAGATGAAAGGCCGTGGCGTGCGCGTGTGCAACCCCACGGACCTGGCCGCCGTCAACCCCGGCGAACACATCAAGAAAGACCACTTCGTCATCGTCGATTGCGTGGGTGTGTGCGAGCGCGACAAAACCGACAGCCGCCCCATGGACGCCAAAAAGAGCGTGCCCCTGGATAAACTGCTGCAAGCCGTGAGCCTGGGCAATGTAGAAGACGACGTGCTGAGCAGCATCGCCGCCCGCCTGGCCCGGCTGGACAAAGACGCCAGCGAAGCTGACCAGGCCAAGGTGGTGGAACTGAGCGGGGGCCAGACCCTGCGCAGCCTGGCGCGCGGCATTGTGGAAGCGCTGGCCATAGACGCCACCCAAGACATGCCGCCCGCCGAGGCCGAGCAACGCCTGCGGGACGCAACCAAGCCCTTTGCCGCACCCGCCCTGCGCGAGCAGCTATTAAAAATGAAGCAGAAGGCAGACTTGGTGATCGACGTGGTCACGCAAGACAGCCTGCTGCACGCCGGATTTAGCGAAGGCAGCGACCGCGCCACCGCCTTGGTGCAAAGCTTTGAGCAGTTCATTGCCCAGCACAAAGACGAAATCACCGCCCTGCAAATCTTGTACAGCAGGCCCACGCGTGCGCTGCTCAAGTTTGAAGACGTCAAAGCCTTGGCCGACGCCCTGCATGCCCCGCCGCTCAACATTGACGAAGGCGCCCTGTGGCAGGCCTATGCCACCCTGCGCAAAGACAAGGTCAAAGGCGCCACGCAGCGCCGCCTGCTCACCGATTTGGTCAGCCTTGTGCGCTTTGCCATGCAGCAGACCAACGAACTGGTGCCCTACCCCGAGCGCGTGCAGGCCAACTTCAAAGCCTGGCTGGCCCAGCACGGCAACGCATTCAACACAGAACAACAACACTGGCTAGAAATGATCCGCGACCATATCGCCGCCAACCTTGGCATTGAAATAGACGACTTTGAATACGCCCCCTTCAACGCCCAGGGCGGCCTGGGCAAAGTGCACCAGCTCTTTGGCCCGGAACTTCCTAAGGTGATTGAGGAATTGAATCGGGAGTTGGCAGCGTGACGACGGCACAACTTGGTGAAATCTCCAGCATCGTCCGTGGAATCGCATTTCCGAAAGAAGACAAACGCGCCGAACCTTTACCCGGCCACGTAGCTTGTCTGCGAACAACCAATGTTCAGCGCACGGTCGAATGGGATGACCTGTGGTTTGTCCCAGAGAAACACGTCAAGCGCGAGGAGCAACTCGTTCGCTCAGGTGACATCCTGATTTCCACAGCAAACAGCTATGAGCTTGTCGGCAAAGTTGCGCCGGTTGTTGGTATTCCCCACAAAGCGACACTCGGCGCGTTTATTTCGCTGATCCGACCGAATGAACGTGTCGAGCCGAAGTTTTTGTATCACCAGCTCGCTTGGGGTAAAACGCAATCACGCATTCGTGAAACGGCTTCAACCACCACAAACATTTCCAACGTCTCGACCAAAAAGTTGCTGACCTTAGAGATGTTCACGCCTCCCTTGGAGGCGCAACGCGAAATCGTCGCCGAACTCGAAAAGCAGTTCTCCCGCCTCGACGAAGCCGTCGCCAACCTCCAGCGCGTCAAAGCCAACCTCAAACGTTACAAAGCCTCCGTCCTCAAAGCCGCCGTCGAAGGCCGCCTCGTAGAAACCGAAGGCGGCTGGCGAAAGTCAACTCTTGGCGAAGAAGGCTCGATCATTGGTGGTTTGACTAAGAACCAGAAGCGCAACGATCTCCCTTTGAAATTGCCCTACCTGCGCGTGGCCAATGTGTACGCCAACGAGTTGAGGCTTGATGAGATTGAGTACATCGGTGTGGCAGAAAGAGAATTGGAAAAGCTTCTGGTGCGAAAAGGCGATTTGCTTCTGGTCGAAGGCAACGGTAGTCCAGACCAAATAGGGCGCGTGGCGCTATGGAATGACGCGATTCCAAACTGCGTCCACCAAAATCACTTGATCAAAGCCCGTTTCGGAGGAGCTGTATTTCCGGAATGGGCATTGATTTGGATGCTGTCACCGGTTGGTCGGCATGGGATCGAACGGGTCTCGGCATCCACTTCCGGCCTGCACACGTTGAGCGTCGGAAAGGTTTCACGCCTTCCGATAGGCGTTCCCTCGCTGAAAGAACAAGTAAGCATCGTCGCTGAAGTCGACCGCCACCTGTCCATCATCCGCGAAGTCGAAACAGAGGTCGACACCAACCTCCATCGCGCGCAGGCGATGCGGCAATCGACATTACACCGCGCCTTTACCGAGACTTAGGACCACACAACAAGAACCGTTTATCAGGGAAAAAATGACAAAAGCAAACGTACCGCAATCTTTTCGCTATTCATTTCTGCTCGTCGAACTGGCGGCCCTAGTGATTGCTAATCGCGTCGCGTTTGGCGTTTGGCTTCCAACTTCTGACCCGAATGGCCTCTGGTTTTATGCCGCGCTATTCGGCCTTCTATTGGGGCAGCGTCTCAAAACACCGTTTTTCACCGCTCCGAAAGACGCGGTTCTTTATGCAATACCGGCGCTGGTCGCAATCTTGCAGATCCCTGATAGTGCGTGGGCAAGCAACGTTCGATGGGGCGAGGTCTCGCGCACGTTGTTGTTAGTCTGGACCGTGCTTGTGATAGTTGCAGCTTCTCTGGCTCTTTGGTATCAAGATTTCGAGGGCTCGATAGCTATGCGCGTCAGTGGTGTGGCTGCACAGTTGAGCGCTTCAGCTGGCGGCCCAGTAGCCTTTTTCTCTGTTGTCCTTTTCCTAGTGCTCCTTGCATTTCAGCCGCCATCGATTGAGGGGTTGCTTGTAATAGTCGTTGCCTGGGTTTTGACAGGTCCGTTTTCGTTGCTGGACTTCTTGTATGGGCTATCTCGTCGTATTCGTCGAGTGCTTGCATTTGGAGTAGGTGAGACAGCTGTAGCGGAAGTGGTTGCATATCAGGTTCCCGGCATCGTAGTTGTCCGAACGCAGCGCGAAGATGAAATGCCTCAGGGCTCGACTGTCGCGTTTCGAGATGCTGTTGGTGATTTGCGTGTTGCCAGCGTTGTTGGGAGTGCAGGCCGTGACAGCGGAGCTTTGACGCGTACCGTTGAACTTGGTTTCGTAGATGAATCTAGATCAGCTCAACTTGCATATCTCGAAAACATGCAAGCCATGCTCGTGACAGACGACTGCTTGACACCCGATCAGCAGGAGCACAGCGCTCACCTGCGTACCAAATGTATTGGCTTTGTCGCGCCGGATTCTGAGATTGGTAAGCTGATCATTGAAGTTGTTGCGGCAAAGGATCTTGCAGCGGGTCGCCTCGTTCAGGTCCTTTGTGGTGCCGAGCTGGTCTTCTATCAATTGACCAATGGCCTTACAAAAGAAGAAGTTGTTCAGAACAAGAACACATTCGGCTTTGTAGCGGCCCAAGCGCGAACTGTTGGCATTTGGGATTCGGTTAACTCGCGTTTTAAACCAGTCAGTTGGGTTGCTTCACCCAACTCACCCGTGTTTTTGGTGGAGACAAAGTTGAGCAATTTTGATGCATCACGTGTTGGCGTATTTCCTGGCTCCGATATGGCTGTAGGACTGCGGAGTGTTGATTACTTGGTTACTCATAACACGGCGATTCTCGGGATACTGGGCGTGGGTAAGTCGACACTCGCGATGGAGCTGGTGGAGCGTGTACTCAGTGAAGGAGCAAAAGCTATTGTTTTAGACTTGACAGATCAGTATGCAAGTGAGCTAGCTGGGCTTTACGACGCCACCGAAAACGATAGCGCGATTGCGAAACTGCAGACGGCATGTGTCAACGGGAAAACAAACGTAAAGCAAAATGTTGAAGAGGGCGGGAGTCGCTCCCAGTTTGGTGCCGCAGTAGTGCAGCTTGTCGCAGATTTCATGGCATCGAATCAATCACTTTTGATTTTGAATCCCGCGGCATTTGAGGTGTGGAAGCAGGACAGCAAACCGTTCAGCGGCAACGCCTCAATGGCAAGCCTCACGGCATGTGAGTTGACACACATCTTTTCTGATGCGGCGTTGAAGGCGGTTCAGCCTATGGGGCGCACCGACAAAGCTAGGCTTTTGATGGTTTTTGAAGAGGCCCATTCGCTCGTACCTGAATGGAATGCAACTGTCGGAGATGGTGACCGTGCTGCGTCCAATGGGACTGCCAGAGCCATTTTGCAAGGCCGGAAGTATGGGCTAGGTTGTTTGTTGATTACGCAGCGTACCGCCAGCGTCACGAAGACCATATTGAATCAGTGCAACTCAATTTTTGCGATGCGGTCGTTCGATGATACAGGCCGTGAATTTCTCGCCAACTACATTGGCCGCGACTACTCGGAATTGTTGCCAAGTCTTCCAGAGAGAAACGCAATCCTCTTTGGCAGAGCATCCAGTTCTGAGAATTCAATTCAAGTTGAACTGAACAATAGAGAGGAGTTCTTAAAGGCATTCCGAACGAAAGCCGCGACGACAGATAGCGCAGTGGCATAGCAATTCTGGATCCGACGCGCTAAATGAACTCAACCCCTTTCTCCCTCCGCATCTTCGTCGCTGACGGCGACCCCGACGGCCTGCGCATCGTCGACAAGTCCAATTGGATCCGTAAGGCGCTGGTGTTCCCGCGTGCGCTGCTGCCGCAGGTCAAGGCCCGGCCCGAGCTGGCGCAGACCGGGGTGTACCTGCTGCTGGGGCCGCGGCCGGACGGTGAGGGCGACATGCTCTACGTGGGCGAGGGCGACCGCATCCGCCCCCGGCTGGAGAGCCACTATGCGCAAAAGGACTTCTGGACCCGCGCCATCGGCTTCACCACCACAACGGCCGGGCAGTTCAACAAGGCGCATGTGCAGTTTTTGCCAAGCGCATGCCGCTGGACAATGCCACCCAGCCCGCCGAGCCCTCACTGAGCGAGATCGACCGTGCAGACATGGAAGTCTATGGAAGGCGGCCGACGGGCGCACGCTGAAGGAGATCCAGGAGGCGGAGGCAGTTTCGTGATTCGCGAACAGCGAATGCCGCGCAACTGCGGTATGCATATTGCATTTATTTTGAAACTTCCATTGAAAGTCCATTAATTTCATGGCATATTCCATATGCATATTGCGTATGGAGCTTGATGTGAGCAGTTCTGGAATCAAATCGCGGTTGAGCCACTCACAGTGGACGCTCAAGCCGCAAGACCTGGCGGTGGCGTTCAAACTGGTTTGTTTGCAAGGGCAAAGGTTGCCCTACGCAGCGTTGGCGCATGCGCTGCATCTATCGCCGTTTGAGGCGCATGCCTGCATTGCTCGCTTGTCGGCGTCACGCCTGTTGACCGAGGTGGACGGCGTGCCCAGCTTGGTCATGCCTGCATTTCGGCCCTTCGTGCTGCAGGGGGCGGTGTACTTCTTTCCCCCGGTGCGCGGCGAGGTGACTGTGGGCTTTCCCACGGCCCACGGCGTAGAGCCCCTCAAATCCAAAGTGCTGTTTGCAGACGAATTGCCGCCGGTATGGCCGCATCCCGATGGAGCCACACGCGGCTCCACCTTGCTACCGCTTTACCCGAAACTCCCTCTGGCCGCACAGATGGACAAGCCGTTTTACGAACTGCTGGCGTTGTTTGACGCCCTGCGCATCGGGCAGGCCCGCGAGCGCGAGATGGTGCGCGCCATGCTGGAGGAGCGACTGGCATGAGCAATCCCAATCTGGCCATTCTGGAGCTGGTCGCCAAGGCCTTGGGGCCGGTGTGCGACGACGTGGTGTTTGTGGGTGGCTGTGCAACGGGCCTGCTGCTCACGCTGGCGCGCCCAGAGCACATTCGAATTACCGAAGACGTGGACATCATTGCCCAGGCGCTCACCGCCCGTGACTACCACGCCATCGAAGCCAAAGTACGTGCCCAGGGGTTTAGCAACGACATGCGCCCGGGCGCACCCATCTGCCGCTGGGTGTATGGCTCCGTCACGGTAGATGTGATGCCCACCGTGCAGGACATCCTGGGCTTTGCCAACCGATGGTATCCGCTGGCGGTAGAAACGGCTTCGACGGTGGTGCTGGAGTCCGGCTTGAGCATCCGCCTTATCAGCGCGCCGGTATTCATCGCCACCAAGTTGGAAGCCTTCAATGACCGCGGCCACAGTGCTGACGGGCAGCCAGATTACCTGGGCAGCCACGATCTGGAAGACATCATCACGGTCGTGGACAGACGCCCGGAGTTGTTGGCCGAGTGCGTTGATTCATCGCCAGCGCTGCGCGGGTACTTGGCACAGGCATTCAGCCGCCTGCTGGCTGATGCCGACTTCAACACCGCATTGGCTGGCCATTTGCCTGGCGACGCATCCAGCCAAGGGCGCTTACAAAAACTGCGCGATGCACTGCGCGTACTTGCAAACCTGAAACCATGAACACCACCACCCACACCCTCGTCCAGAAGCTCTGGAACTACTGCAACGTGCTGCGCGACGACGGCATGAGCTATGGCGACTATGTGGAGCAGCTCACTTACCTGCTGTTCCTCAAGATGGCGGACGAGCGCGCCCAGCCGCCTTACAACCAGGCCAGCATCGTGCCCGGTGCGTATTCATGGCCGTCGCTGCTGGCCAAGGATGGCGACGAGCTGTTTGACCATTACCGCCATGTGCTGGAGGCGCTGGGTCAGCAAAAAGGCACGCTGGGCCTGATCTTCGGCAAGGCGCAAAACAAGTTTCAAGACCCGGCCAAGCTGCGCCGCGTGATCGTGGACTTGATCGGCGCCGAGACGTGGACGGTGCTGGGCGCCGACGTGAAAGGCGACGCCTACGAGGGCCTGCTGGAAAAGAACGCGCAAGACACCAAGAGCGGCGCAGGCCAGTACTTCACCCCGCGCGCGCTCATCCAGGCCATGGTGGACTGCATTGCCCCGCAGCCGGGCGAGCGCATCACCGATCCGGCCTGTGGCACGGGCGGCTTCTTGTTCACGGCGCACAACTACATCACGGCGCATAACAAGAACCTCACGCGCGACCAGCTTAAGCATCTGAAGGAAAAGGCCTTCACCGGCTACGAGCTGGTGCAGGCCACAGCCCGCGTGTGCGCCATGAACATGCTGTTGCACGGCATCGGCTCCGAGAAATCGGTGCCCGTGGTGGTGGGCGACGCGCTGGCGGCTGACCCCGGCGAGCGGTTTGAGGTGGTGCTGGCCAACCCGCCCTTTGGCAAGAAGAGCAGCACTGTCATCGTGGGTGAAGACGGCCGTACCAGCACCGAGAAGGACACGATCGAGCGCGACGACTTCTGGGCCACCACCAGCAACAAGCAGCTCAATTTTGTGCAGCACATCAAGACCCTGCTGGCCACCCACGGGCGCGCCGCCGTGGTGTTGCCCGACAACGTACTGTTTGAAGGCGGCGCGGGTGAAACCATCCGCAAGAAGCTGCTGCACGAGTGCGACGTTCACACGCTGCTGCGCTTGCCCACTGGCCTGTTCTACGCGCAGGGCGTCAAGGCCAACGTGCTGTTCTTCGAGAAGAAGGGCGCCAGTGAAACGCCCTGGACGAAGCAGCTGTGGATCTACGACCTGCGCACCAACAAGCACTTCACGCTCAAGACCAACCCGATGCAGCGGGCGGATCTGGACGAGTTTGTGGCGCTTTACAAGGCCGGCAATCGGCATCAGCGCCAGCCCACGTGGTCACCCGAGCAGCCAGACGGCCGCTGGCGTGCCTACAGTTACGACGAGCTGGTCGCCCGCGACAAGACCAGCCTCGACATCTTCTGGCTCAAAGACGACAGCCTGGCCGACAGCGACAACCTGCCGCCCCCGGCCGTGATTGCGCAGGAGATTGTGGAAGACCTGCAGGCTGCGCTGGCGCAGTTCAAACTGATTGCGAGCGACCTGGGCGCCGACGTGCAAGACGAAACAGTTTGAGCCCGCTGCCACGCAGTTGACCTGGGCCACCGAGGCGTTGAAGCGCAGTTTTTCTACGGTAGCTGATGCTGCCAGCGGTAACCGGCATCAGGCAGAACCGGCGGCGCCTGTCTTAGCCCGCGTGCGGCGCTGCTCTGAGTGCAGCACATACAACCCCGCGCCCACCAGCATCGCAATGCCGGCCCAGGCCAGCGCATTGGGCACGTCGCCCCACACCGCCCAGCCCAGTACCAGCGCAAACAGCAGCCCGGTGTAGCGAAACGGCGCGATCACGCTCATCTCGCCTGCGCGCATGCCGGTAATAACCAGGTAGTAGCCCGCGCTCAGGAACATTGCCGCGGCCGCCAACAACAGCAGCTGCCGGGCGGTGGGCGCCTGCCAGCCTTGCAGCGCGGTCAGCACGGCGGCCAGCAGCAGCACCGCCAGGGCCGTGGCCAGCGTGATGAGGATGGACGGCGTGCTGGCGGCGATGCCGCGCGTGCTCAGGTCACGCGCTGCATGAAAAATCGTGCCCACCAGGCACAGCAGGGCATAGGCATTGAACCCGGTTGGGCTGGGCTGCACGATCAGCAGCACACCGGCAAAGCCCGCAGCCACCGCCAGCCAGCGCCCTGCGCCCACGCGCTCACGAAAGGCGATTACCGCAAACAGGGTGATGAACAGCGGCGTGGCCATGTTGATGGCCGTGGCATTGCCAATAGGCAGGTGAAACAGCGACGTGAGGTAGGTGAAGGTGCCCAGCGCGTCCAGCCCGGCGCGCAGCAGCACGCGCCGTTGGGCCATTGCGCGCAGGCCAGCGCCGTCCAGCACCCCCATGGCACGCGCCACCACCACCAACAGCAATGCTGCAAACAAGGCACGGATGAATATCAGCTGCGCCGTGGGCAGCGTCTGGCTGACATATTTGACAAGCGCGTCGTTGGTCACAAAGCTGGCCATGGCCAGCGACATGGCGGCGATGCCGCGACGGTTGGCGGCGCTTTCCGGGGAATGGGTCACCGGGCGATGTTAAGCGGCAATGCTGATAGGCATGTTGACGCATGCGCGTAAGCCGGAATACCACGCCAAAGTACACCCCGCCGAAGGTAGCAGTGCGCACCCGGTTTGCCAGCCCTGTGCAAAGCCACTGGAACAAAAGAAAAGGCGCCCCGAGGCGCCTTTTCTCGTCGCACAACGTGCCGACTCAAAGCGTGTCGATGAAGCTGCGCAGCTTGTCGCTGCGGCTGGGGTGCTTGAGCTTGCGCAGGGCCTTGGCTTCGATCTGGCGGATGCGCTCGCGCGTCACGTCAAACTGCTTGCCCACTTCTTCCAGCGTGTGGTCGGTGGACATCTCGATGCCGAAGCGCATGCGCAGCACCTTGGCCTCGCGCGGCGTCAGGCTGTCCAGGATGTCCTTCACCACGTCGCGCAGGCCGGCCTGCATCGCGGCCTCGATGGGCGCGGTGTTGGCCTGGTCCTCAATGAAGTCGCCCAGGTGCGAATCGTCGTCATCGCCGATCGGCGTTTCCATGGAGATCGGCTCCTTGGCGATCTTCATGATCTTGCGGATCTTGTCTTCCGGGATCTCCATCTTGGCGGCCAGGATGCCGGCGTCGGGCTCGAAGCCGAACTCCTGCAGGTGCTGGCGGCTGATGCGGTTCATCTTGTTGATGGTCTCGATCATGTGCACCGGGATGCGGATGGTGCGGGCCTGGTCGGCAATGCTCCTTGTGATGGCCTGGCGGATCCACCAGGTGGCATAGGTCGAGAACTTGTAGCCGCGGCGGTATTCGAACTTGTCCACCGCCTTCATCAGGCCGATGTTGCCCTCCTGGATCAGGTCCAGGAACTGCAGGCCGCGGTTGGTGTACTTCTTGGCAATGGAAATCACCAGGCGTAGGTTGGCCTCGATCATTTCCTTCTTGGCGTCGCGCGAGCTGCGTTCGCCCTCGTTCATGCGCTTGTTGATGTCCTTCAGCTCGGACAGCGGCACCACCACGCGCGACTGCAGGTCGATCAGCTTCTGCTGCAGTTCCTGGATGGGCGGGATGTTGCGCGCCATGATCACCGACCAGGGCTTGCCGGCGGCGGCCTGCTTTTCCACCCACTTCAGGTTGAGCAGGTTGGGCGGGAATTCCTTGATGAAGGTTTCCTGCGGCATGCCGCACTTGTCCACGATGATGCGGCGCAGCTCGCGTTCCTTGCGGCGCACGTCGTCCACCTGGCCGCGCACCATGTCGCACAGCTTCTCGATGGTCTTGGCCGTGAAGCGGATGGTCATCAGCTCTTCGCTCAGCGCCGCCTGCGCCTTCACGTAGGCGGGTGTGCCATAGCCTTCCTTGTCGTAGACCTTGTGCACCTTCTCGAACAGCTGGGCGATGCGGTCAAAGCGCTCCAGCGCCTGGGTCTTGAGCTCTTCGAGCTTCTTGGTCAGGGCCTTGGAGCCGCCGTTGCCGTCGTCATCGTCATCGGCGTCGAATTCGTCAAAGTCTTCCTCGGCCACATAGTCATCGGCCTCGTTCGGGTTGGAGAAGCCGTCCACCACGGTGGAGATGACGACCTTGCCTTCACGGATTTCAGCGCCCAAGCGCAGGATCTCGGCAATCGTGGCGGGGCTGGCGCTGATGGCTTCCATCATCGCCATCAGGCCACCTTCGATGCGCTTGGCGATTTCGATTTCGCCTTCGCGCGTGAGCAGCTCCACCGTGCCCATTTCACGCATGTACATGCGCACCGGGTCGGTGGTGCGGCCGAATTCGCTGTCCACGGTGGACAGGGCGGCTTCGGCTTCTTCCTCGGCTTCTTCCACGGTGGCCGCGGTCGGTGCGGTGTTGTTCAGCAGAAGCATCTCGGCGTCGGGCGTCTGCTCGTACACCGCCACGCCCAGGTCGTTCAGCATGGTGACGACAACTTCCATGGTCTCGGCGTCCACCAGCTTGTCGGGCAGGTGGTCGGAGATTTCGCCCTGCGTCAGGTAGCCGCGGGTCTTGCCCAGCGTGATCAGCGTCTTCAGGCGCTGGCGGCGCTTGGCCATGTCTTCTTCGGACAGCACGGTTTCGTCCAGGCCGAATTCCTTCATCAAGGCCCGTTCCTTGGCCTTGCTGATCTTCATGCGCAGCGGCTTGACCTTCTCGGCCGTCTCGGGCACCGGCTCACCGGCCAGGTCGTCTTCGATGTCGGCCAGGTCCAGGTCTTCGCCTGGGCCCTTGGATTCGACGGCGTTCTTGGGCTTGCGCCCACGCTTGGCACCGGTCTTGGCGGGCGCGGCGCCCTCGGGGCTGGCGGCTTTGGGCGGGCGGCCCGGCTTCTTCTTGACAACTTCTTCCACCGCCTTGGCGGCGACGGGCTTTTTCACTTCTTCTTTGGCAGGGGACTTCGATGCGGGCACAGGTTTCACTTTCGTTGCAGGCTTGGCGGCGGCCTTGGGGGCTGCCTTGGCCGCCGGTTTGGCCGCCGGTTTGGCCGCCGGTTTGGCGGCTGGCTTGGCAGCGGCCTTGACCGGTTTGGCGGCGGTTTTTGCAACGGGTTTTGCAGGCGTTACAGGCTTCTTGGGCTTTTGAGCGGGCATGAAAGACCTCAGGACATCAAAGACAGACACAGAAACACAGGGCGCCACAAATCCCGGCGCGGGTGACGAAACGGCCAGCAGGCGGGGCCTGCAAGCGCTTCAGGGGCAAGATGGGTGGGCGAACATTTGGTGTGCAGCCCTTGCGGTAGGGTGGCGAGTCGTGCGCGTTGGCAACGGTTGGCCGGGTCCGGAGGTGCTGCTGTCGCTCTTGCCGATAGCAAACCCTACATTATACCGGCCCGGCCGGAATTCAAGGCTTGACGCGCGTGCGCGCCTTGCGGCGGGCGTGGATCTGCTGGTACAGCCGCAGGTCGTTGGCGGCCAGGGCCTCGTTTTCCTGCTGCTTGAGCCGGTCGTCCAGCATCAGGTCAAGCAGGCCGCGCAGCTCGGCCAGGGCTTCGGCGGCCGGGGGGTCGTCGGGGGCCGGGCCTTCAAAGCCGGCCATCACCTTCAGTGCCAGTGCCTCGCCGTCGTGTTCGCGCAGGCCTTCGCGCAGGGCCGCCCAGGGCTGGGGGCCATGTTCATGCAGCTGGCCTTCCAGCCAGGCCAGCAGCGGGCCGTGGGGTGCGGGCAGCTCGCTCAGCAGGGTGTGCTCCTCGCTGGTCAGGTGTTCCAGTGCGGCGTGGTTGACCAGCAGCAGGCGCACGGCGTGGTCGGCCCGACTGGCGGGCCAGGCCCGGCCGGCCCGCGGGCGTGGCGCCGGCGTTGTGTATGAATTCGGGCTGTAGCCCGCTTCGGTCTTGCGCACGGCGCTATCATTTTCATAGCGCCTGGCGGTGCGGGCCGGTTTGGCTGGAGTGCCCACGCCCCACAGCTCGGTCAGCTCGTGGGTGCCCAGCTGCACCAGCTCGGCAATTTCACCCAGCAGCTGGCGCTTCAGCGCGCCGTCGGGCAGTGCGCTCCACAGCGGCCGGGCGTTGGACGCCAGGTGGGCGCGGCCCTCGGCGCTGCCCAGGTCGCAGCCCTCGCGCGCCGCGTCGATCAGGAAGCGGCTGAGCGGCGTGGCCTCGCTCACGTAGCGGGCGAACGCATCGGCGCCGAATTCGCGGATGTAGCTGTCCGGATCGTGCTCGGCCGGCAGGAACAGGAACTTCACCGAGCGCACGTCGGTGGCGTAGGGCAGGGCGCCGTCCAGGGCCTTGCGCGCAGCGCGGCGGCCGGCGGCGTCGCCGTCGAAGCTGAACACCACGCTGTCGGTGAAGCGGAACATCTTTTGCACATGGTCCGTGGTGCAGGCCGTGCCCAGCGTGGCCACCGCGTTCGGAAAGCCCAGCTGCGCCAGCGCCACCACGTCCATGTAGCCCTCGGTCACCAGCACATAGCCGGCGTCGCGCAGGGCGTTGCGGGCTTCGTACAGGCCGTACAGCTCGCGCCCCTTGCTGAACACCGGTGTTTCGGGCGAGTTCAGGTACTTGGGTGTGCCGTCGCCCAGCACCCGCCCACCGAAGCCAATGCACTCGCCCTTGACGTTGCGGATCGGGAACATGATGCGGTCGCGAAAGCGGTCGTAGCGCTTGTCATCGTCTTCATTCACGATCACCAGCCCGCTCTCCGCCAGCAACGGATCGTCGTAGTTCGGGAACACGCTGGCCAGGCTGCGCCAGCCTTCGGGCGCGTAGCCCAGGCCAAACTGTTTGGCGACTTCGCCGCTCAGGCCACGGCCCTTCAGGTAGTCGATGGCCCGGGGCGAGGCCTTGAGGTGCTTGCGGTAGGCCTCGCCGGCCTTTTCCAGCACGTCGGTCAGCGTGGCCTGCTTGGCGCGCTGCTGCGCCGCACGCTCGCGGTCCGGGGGCGAGGCGTCGTCCTCGGGCACCTGCATGCCGTATTGCTGGGCCAGGTCCTTCACCGCTTCGATGAAGGTCATGCCGGCATGCTCCATCAGGAATCCGATCGCGTTGCCGTTCTTGCCGCAGCCAAAGCAGTGGTAGAACTGCTTGGACGGGCTGACGCTGAAGCTCGGCGACTTCTCGCCATGGAACGGGCACAGCCCCATGAAGTTGGCGCCGCCCTTCTTGAGCTGCACATAGCGGCCGACGATCTCCACCACGTCGGCGCGCGCGAGCAGTTCCTGGATGAAAGTCTGGGGGATGGCCATGGGCAGGGGAAATACGTTCCGTATTCTTACCTAAGCCTGTGGCGGGGTGTCCGGGGTTACGCTTCGCAGTACACCGCATCAGCGGGAATGACGGAGACACGCATGCCCAGCCTCTTTGACCAGGACCTGCCCCGCACCGGGGCCAACTTCGCGCCGCTCACGCCGCTGTCGTTCATCGAGCGCACGGCCGAGGTCTACCCCCACCGGCTCGCGGTGGTGCACGGCAGCCTGCGCCGCTCCTGGGGCGAGGTGTACGCCCGCTGCCGCCAGCTGGCCAGCGCGCTGCAGCGCCACGGTGTCGGCAAGAACGACACGGTGGCGGTGATGCTGCCCAACACACCGCCGATGGTGGAGGCGCATTTCGGCATCCCGATGGCGGGCGCGGTGCTCAACGCGCTGAACACGCGGCTTGACGCCGAAACCGTGGCCTTCATGCTCGACCACGGTGAGGCCAAGGTGGTGATCGTGGACCCGGAGTTCACGCCGGTGATGCAAAAGGCGCTGGCACTGCGCAAAGCCACCACGCCGCTGCTGGTGATCGACGTGGAAGACGCCGTCTACAGCGGCCCGGTGCAGCGCATCGGCAGCACCACGTACGACGCCTTCCTGGGCACGGGCGATGCAGGCTTTGCCTGGCAGCAGCCCGGCGACGAGTGGGACGCGATTGCGCTCAACTACACCAGCGGCACCACCGGCAACCCCAAAGGCGTGGTCTACCACCACCGCGGTGCGACCCTCAATGCCATCTCGAACATCCTGGAATGGGACATGCCCAAGCATGCGGTGTACCTGTGGACGCTGCCGATGTTCCACTGCAATGGCTGGTGCTTTCCCTGGACGGTGGCGGCCCGCGCGGGCGTGAACGTGTGCCTGCGCAAGGTGGAGGCGCAGGCGATCTTTGATGCCATGCGCGACCACGGCGTTACCCACTACTGCGGCGCGCCCATCGTGCACGGCCTGCTGGTCAATTCGCCCGACACCATGAAGGCCGGGCTGAAGCCGGGCGTGAAGGCCATGGTGGCCGGCGCCGCGCCGCCGGCTTCGATGATCGAAGGCATGGAGACCATGGGCTTTGACCTGACCCATGTGTACGGCCTGACCGAGGTGTACGGCCCGGCCACGGTGTGCGCCAAGCATGCCGACTGGGACGCACTCGATATCGGCGAGCGGGCCCGCCTGAACGCGCGCCAGGGCGTGCGTTACCACCTGGAGCGCGACGCCCGCGTGCTGGACCCCGACACCCTGCAGCCGGTGCCCATGGACGGCGAAACCATGGGCGAGATCATGTTCCGCGGCAACATCGCGATGAAGGGCTACCTGAAGAACCCCCAGGCCACACAAGAGGCGTTTGCCGGCGGCTGGTTCCACAGCGGCGACCTGGCTGTGCAGTACCCCGACGGCTACATCAAGATCAAGGACCGCAGCAAGGACATCATCATTTCGGGCGGCGAGAACATTTCGTCCATCGAGGTGGAAGACGTGCTCTACCGCCACCCCGATGTGCTGGCCGCCGCCGTGGTGGCCCGGCCCGATGCGAAGTGGGGCGAGACGCCTTGTGCCTTTGTGGAGCTGAAGGCCGGCGCCACCACCACGGCCGAGGCCATCGTGGCGCACTGCCGGCAGCACCTGGCCGGCTTCAAGGTGCCGCGCGCCGTGGTGTTTGGCGAGCTGCCCAAGACCAGCACCGGCAAGATCCAGAAGTTCGAGCTGCGCAAGCAGGCCGGCTCGGCGGCGGCGATTGACGTTTGAGCTGCCGTGAGGCGCTACAGTTTTTGTAGCGCCTCACGCAATCAGGAAGCGGGCTGCAGCCCGATTTTGCTTGTCGCCCGGGCTCAATCGCCCATCACGATGCCTTCGCGCCGCGGGTCTGCGCCGCCAAACCACAGCTGCATGCCGTGGGCCTGACCGCGGGTGATGGCCTGCAGTCCGCTGGTCATGTTCTGCTCGCGCACTTCGGCGCCGCGGGCCCGCAGCGCCTCCACCGTGGCCGGCGGGAAGCGCTTTTCCTCCAGCAGGCTGGGTCCATTGTTCGAGCCGAAGTTCGGCAGGTTGATGGCCTGTTGCGGCGTCATGCCCCAGTTGAGCACGCCATACAGCGTCTTGGCCGTGTAGTGGATGATCAGCGCGCCGCCGGGGCTGCCGCCGCTCATCACCAGCTGGCCGGTGGCCTTGTCAAACACCAGCGTGGGCGCCATGGACGAGCGCGGCCGCTTGCCGGGCTGCACGCGGTTGGCAATCGGCTTGCCCTCGGCGTCGGCGGGGGCGAAGCTGAAGTCGGTGAGCTCGTTGTTGAGCAAAAAGCCCTTGACCATCTGGCGTGAGCCAAACACGTCTTCAATCGTGGTCGTCATGGCCAGTGCGTTGCCGAACGCGTCGACGATGCTGATGTGGCTGGTGCCGTACTCGGGCTGGTCCGGCATCGGGGCATGGCTGGTCTTTACCGGGCCGGGCGTGCCGGGAGTTGCCACCTTCATGCTCTGGGCGCCGATCAGCTTCGCCCGGCTGGCCAGGTAGCCGTCGTCCAGCAGGCTCATCCAGCTGCCACCCGGGGGCTGCACAAAGTCGGGGTCGGCCACGTACTGGCCACGGTCGGCAAAGGCCATGCGCGCGGCCTCGGTGTACAGGTGCAGCCAGGCAGCGCCGGGCAGGCCGTTTTCCAGCGGGATGGCCGAGGCGTAGGCATGGTTCAGCGTGCCCAGGATCTGCCCCACCGCAATGGCGCCCGAGCTCGGCGGCGGGAAGCCGCAGATGCGGTAGTCACGGGCGTTGGCCTTGTAGTCGTGGCAGATCGGCGCGCGCTTTTTCGGCTGGTAGTTGGCCAGGTCGGCCAGGCTCAGCTGACCGGGGTTGTCGGGGTGCTTGCGCACCTTGTCCACGATGGCCTGGGCCACGTCGCCTTCCAGCAGGCCTTTGGCGCCCTGGGCGGCAATCTTGCGCAGCACGGCGGCCAGTTCCGGGTTCTTCAGCACATGGCCCACGTCATGGGGCGTGCCGTCGGCCTTGTAGAAGTAGGCCGCAGCCACCGGGTCTTTCTTGAGGTGCTGCTCGCTCTTGAGCAGCGTGTTCAGCCGCGCGCTGACCTTGAAGCCGCCTTCGGCCAGGGCAATGGCGGGCTGGAACAAGGTGGCCCAGGGCAGCTTGCCATGCTGCTTGTGCGCCATCTCCAGCATGCGCACCGTGCCCGGCGTGCCGACGGAGCGGCCCCCGACCACGCCTTCATAGAACGCCATGGGCTTGCCATCGGCCTTGAGGAAGAGCTTCTCCGTGGCGGCCATCGGCGCGGTTTCGCGGCCGTCAAAGGCCTCCACGTCCTTGCCGTTGAAGTGCAGCAGGAAGGCGCCGCCGCCAATGCCGCTGGACTGCGGCTCGGCCAGCGTCAGCACCATCTGCACGGCAATGGCGGCGTCCACCGCCGAACCACCGGCCTTGAGGATCTGGTAGCCCGCGTCGGTGGCCAGCGGGTTGGCGGCCGCCACCGCGAATTTGGTGGTCGCCCAGCCGGGCTTCTCGGTGTAGCCCGAGGAACCCTCGGGCTGGTCGGGCACGGTGTAGCTGAAGTTGGAAGGGGCGCTGGCGCAGCCGGCCAGCACGGCGGCCAGGGCAATACCGGACAGGGTGAATTTCATGGCATCTCCTCGGAATGAAGAGGCATGTTAATCCGGCCGCCCACGCCCCGGGCTTGCCGGATACCCTTGGCAACGAATCAGCGCGGCGCGAGGCGGATGGCGCCGTCCAGGCGGATCACTTCGCCGTTGAGCATGTCGTTCTCGATGATGTGCTTCGCCAGCTTGGCGTAGTCTTCAGGCGTGCCCAGGCGGCTGGGGAAGGGCACGCTGGCGGCCAGCGCGTCCTGCACGTCCTTGGGCATGCCAAACAGCATGGGCGTGCCGAAGATGCCGGGGGCGATGGTCATGTTGCGGATGCCGTTGCGCGCCAGGTCACGGGCGATGGGCAGGGTCATGCCGACCACGCCGCCCTTGGAGGCGCTGTAGGCCGCCTGGCCGATCTGGCCGTCGTAGGCCGCCACGCTGGCGGTGGAAATCAGCACGCCGCGCTCGCCGGTGGGCTCGGGCTCGTTCTTGCACATGGCGTCGGCCGCCAGGCGGATCATGTTGAAACTGCCCACCAGATTGACCATGATGGTCTTGCTGAACAGGCCCAGGTTGTGGGCGCCGTTCTTGCCCACGGTTTTCTCGGCCGGGGCAATGCCCGCGCAGTTGACCAGGCCCACCAGCTTGCCCAGCGACACGGCCTTGGCCACCACGGCCTGGCCGTCCGCTTCCTGGCTCACGTCGCACTTGACGAAAGCGCCACCGATCTCCCTGGCGACGGCCTCGCCCTTTTCCGCCTGCATGTCGGCGATGACGACCGTGCCGCCATGGGCCGCCAGCATGCGTGCCGTGCCTTCACCCAAGCCCGACGCGCCGCCGGTGACGATGAATACCTTGCCCTTGATCTCCATGAACTGCTCCTGAATTGACGTTGACGTAAACGTCAATTATGGCGCAGCTTCAGCGGAAGCCGACGCGGTCCAGCATCTGTTGCACGCGGGTCTGGTTGGCGCCGACGGCCGACAGCGGGATGGTCTCGGCCTTGAAATCGCCACCGCTCATGGCGGCCAGCGCGGGGTTGCTGACCTTGACGCCCCGGGCAGTTGGCCATTCATTGTTGC
This sequence comes from Ramlibacter sp., assembly GCA_046348225.1. Classification (GTDB taxonomy): domain Bacteria; phylum Pseudomonadota; class Gammaproteobacteria; order Burkholderiales; family Burkholderiaceae_C; genus JAXMEQ01. Next base: position 352,767 of record JAXMEQ010000003.1, on the reverse strand, counting down.
CGTTGGCAAAGTAGTTCTGCGCCTCGGGGCTGGCCAGGTATTCCAGGAATTTCACCGCATTGGCCTGGTTCTTCGAGTACCGGGCCACGGCGCCGCCGGCAATGTTCAGGTGCGTGCCCCAGCTCGACTGGTTGGGGAACACGATGCCCACCTTGTCCATCAGGGCACGGTCTTCCGGCGCGGTGGAGCGCAGCAGGCGCGCGATGTAGTAGGTGTTGCTCACCGCGATCTGGCATTCACCCGAGCCCACGGCCTTGATCTGGTCGGTGTCGCCGCCCTTGGGCGCACGGGCCATGTTGTCCACAATGCCCTTGAGCCAGGCCTCGGCCTTCTGCTCGCCCAGGTGCTCGGTCACTGCGCCGAACAGCGACAGGTTGTACGGGTGCGAGCCGGAGCGCAGGCAGACCTTGCCCTTGTTTTTGGGGTCGGCCAGCTCTTCATAGGTGTCCACGTCCTCCTTCCTGACGCGCAGCTTGTCGTAGACGATCACGCGGGCCCGGGTGGAAAAGCCGTACCAGGGCGTGCCCTCGGCGGTGGGCCTGGCGCGGTACTGGGCCGGGATGGCGTCATCCAGCAGTTTGGACTTGACCGGCTGGAACAGGCCGTCCACCTCGCCCTTGTAGAGGCGGGCTGCGTCCACCAGCAGGATCACATCAGCCGGGGAGGCGGCGCCCTCGGCCTTCAGCCGCGCGAGAATGCCGGCATCGTCGGCGTCCACACGGTTGATCTTGATGCCGGTGGCCTTGGTGAAGTTGCTGTACAGCGCCTCATCCGTGGAATAGTGGCGGGCCGAATACAGGTTGACCACCTGCTCCTGGGCAAATGCGGCGCCGGCGGCCGCCAGCAGGGACAGGCAAAGGACTTTTTTGAACATAGTCGGACGGATGGAAACGTGGAAGATGGCGTGATGATAAAGCAAACGCGAATCATTCTCAATAGTATTGACGTCACCGACAGGGTCTTGCAAGCCGGGCGGCGGCTCGGCCTGCTGGTGCTGGTCGCCTTGCTGGTGGCCTGCGGTACGCCCACCCTGGCGCCGCCGCCCGCCGAACCACCGGTCGTGCAGCCGCCGGTCAAGCGTCCGCCGAAGATCGGGCTGGCCCTGGGCGGTGGCGCGGCGCGCGGCTTTGCCCATGTGGGCGTGATCCAGGTGCTGGAAGAAGCCGGTTTGCGCCCGGCGCTGGTGGTCGGCACCTCCGCCGGCAGCCTGGTGGCCGCGCTGTACGCGAGCGGACGCGATGGCGCCCAGCTGCAGCAGCTGGCCGAGACGATGGAAGAGGCCGCCTTCACCGACTGGATGTTGCCCCTGTTCAACCGCGGCATGCTGCGCGGCGAAGCGCTGGCGCGCTACGTCAATGCACAGGTGGGGCACAAGCTGATTGAGAACATGCCGCTGCCGCTGGGCATTGTCGCCACCGACCTGAACACGGGGCAGGGCGTGCTGTTCCAGCGCGGGGACACGGGCACGGCAGTGCGGGCGTCCAGCGCGGTGCCATCGGTATTCCAGCCCGTGCCGATTGCCGGGCGGGAGTATGTGGACGGCGGTCTGGTGTCCCCCGTGCCGGTGCGTTATGCGCGCCAGATGGGGGCCGAATTCGTGGTTGCGGTGGACATCTCCAGTGCGCCGGAGGGCAACCCGGCCGGCGACAGCCTGCAGATCCTGCTGCAGACCTTCGCCATCATGGGCAAGAGCATCAACGAGTGGGAGCTGCGCGAAGCGGACCTGGTGGTCCGGCCGTCGCTGGTAGGGGTGAAAAGTGCCGATTTCGCCGCCCGGCGCCGCGCGATTGAGGCTGGCCGGGCGGCCATGCTACAGGCCCTGCCGCCGCTGCGCGCGGCGCTGGAAGCGAAGGCGAAATGACAGGACAGATAAAAAAAGCCCCAGTCTTGCGACTGGGGCTTGAAGGGATCCCTGAACCGTAAGGTGTCGAAAGGACCCGAGGAGACAACTTGAAGAACTCTCGTTCAGTAACGCGAGTATCAATGAGATGCTCCGTGACTTGTAGAGTCCCTGCTCCAGACAGCTGGGGGCAGGGGCCCTGCAATCAAGAGCGGCTCAGCGCTTCTTGGCGGTGGTCTTGGCCGCGTTGACGGCGGTGTTGGCCACGGCGTTGAAGTTGGCTTCGGCCACGTCGGTGGCCTGCTTCACGGCCTTTTGCACGGATTCCAGGGCGTTGGTGCCGGCGGCCACAGCGCTCTTGAACACGGCCACAGCGGTTTCGCTGCCGGCGGGTGCGTTCTTGGCGGCGTTGTCCACCACGGCCATGAACTTCTTCTGCGCGTCGGTGGCCTGGGCTTCGAAAGCCTTGCCGAACTCGGCGCCAGTGCCCGAAGCGATGTCATACAGATGACGGCTGTAGGCAGCAGTCTTCTCGGCCAGGGGCTGGAACAGGGAAGCTTGCAGGGCCAGCAGTTCCTGGGCGTCCTTGACGCTCAGAACGGCTTGGGCGGTACCAGCGGCTTCGGTCAGGGCGGCCTTGGAGGCGGTGACGTTCAGCTCGACGAGCTTTTCGACGCCTTCGAACGCCTTGGTGGTCAGACCAAACAGGGTTTCGACGTTGGCTTTGTGGGCGGCCAGGATTTGTTCAGCGGTCAGCATGGAAATATCTCCAGAAAGTTAAGGTGGTGGTCACTATCTGCGCTGAACCGGGAATCCCGTTTTATGTTGCAGTGCAGCATGGATCGAAGTATAGGGTTATCCCGCGCATTTGCAAGCGGTTTTTGTTGCGCTGCAACATTTTAGGAGCGAACGCCTAAACCTGCGCGGCAGCGCCAGATTTCACGCCCGGGACACAATCGCCCGATGCAGGTTTTCTATGCCACCCAGTTCGTGCTGCCGTTGCCTGCGGGCCACCGGTTTCCGATGGGCAAGTACCAGTTGCTACGCGACCAGCTGGCCCTGCACGAGCCGGGCGTGCGGCTGATGCAGGCGCCACCGGCGAGCGATGGCGAGCTGGCCCTGGCCCACGCGCCTGCCTACATCCGCGCCATTTCGGACGGCACCGTGGCCCCCCAGGTGATGCGCGAAATCGGCTTTCCCTGGAGCGAGGCCATGGCCGAGCGGGCCCGACGGTCGGTCGGCGCCACCATTTCGGCCTGTCGCGCGGCGCTGCGGGAGGGCGTGGCGGCCAACATCGCCGGTGGTACCCATCATGCGAGCGCCGACAAGGGGGGCGGCTTTTGCGTTTTCAACGACGCGGCCGTGGCGGCCCGGCTGATGCAGGCCGAGGCGGGCCGAAGTGGCGGGCACCGCGCACCGCTGAAGGTGGCGGTGATTGATCTCGATGTGCACCAGGGCAACGGCACGGCTGCCATCTTTCGCGGCGACCCGAGCGTGTTCACGCTGTCCATTCATGGGCAGAAGAACTTTCCGTTCCGCAAGGAGGCCAGTGACCTGGACGTGGACCTGCCCGATGGTTGCCGCGACGACGACTACCTGCAGGGGCTGGAGCTGGCGCTGGAAGAACTGGCGCGTCGCTTCGAGCCGGCGCTGGTGATTTATCTGGCCGGGGCCGACCCGCACGAGGGCGACCGCCTGGGCCGCCTCAAGCTCAGCTGGGACGGGCTCGAGGCGCGGGACCGCCGGGTGTTCGACTGGGCCTGGCAGCGCCGCATTCCGCTGGCGTTTGCCATGGCAGGCGGCTACGGGCACCGTATTGAGGACACGGTGCGCGCACAGGTCAACACGTACAAGGTGGCGATGGCGTACTGGCGGCGCTGGCAGAATCAAGCCGCATGAGTGAAGCCAACCCCGCCAAGCCCCAACCCGAGCCGCGCAGCGGCTACAAGGCCTTTCGCCGCATCAGCACCCGCTGGATGGACAACGACGCCTACGGCCATGTCAACAACGTCGTCTACTACAGCTGGTTCGACACCGTGGTCAATGCCCACCTGATCGAGCAAGGCGTGCTGGACATTCACCAGGGCGAAACCATCGGCCTGGTGATCGAGACGCAGTGCAACTACTTCGCGTCGCTGGCGTTCCCGCAAGGGGTGGAGGCGGGCCTGCGTGTGGCGCACATGGGGACATCCAGTGTGCGTTACGAAGTGGGCCTGTTTGCCGAGGGCGCGCCGCTGACCGCGGCCAAAGGCCATTTCATCCACGTCTATGTGGACAAGCACACGCGCCGGCCGGTGCCGCTGCCAGCACCACTCAAATCTGTTCTGGAGAAACTCGAGTGACGCAGTCCCAAGTCAGCACCGTGGTCCAGGACCCGGCCAGTGTCGATGCCGCGATCGAGAGCCGCTTTTCGGCCCGCGCCTTCCTGCCCCGGCCCGTGCCGCGCCCGCTCATCGCCGACATCCTGCAGGTGGCCAGCCGCGCACCCTCGGGCACCAACACCCAGCCCTGGAAGGTCTATGTGCTGCAGGGGGCCAGCCGCGACAGCCTGGTGGCCAAGGTCTGCGCGGCACATGACGCGATTTACGCCAATCCGGCGCTGGCCGCGGAGTATCGCGAGGAATACGACTACTACCCTGAAAAATGGGTCAGTCCCTACATCGACCGCCGTCGCGAAAACGGCTGGAGCCTGTACGGCCTGCTGGGCATCACCAAGGGCGACAAGGACCGCATGCATGCCCAGCACCAGCGCAATTTCAGGCTGTTTGACGCGCCAGTGGGCCTCATGTTCACGCTGGACCGCGTGATGGGTCGCGGCTCGCTGGTGGACTACGGCATGTTCCTGCAGAACATCATGGTGGCGGCGCGTGCGCGCGGCCTGCATACCTGTCCGCAGGCCGCCTGGAACGGTTTTGCCAGGATCATCCTGCCGCACATCGGCGCCGGTCCCGACGAAATGCTGGTGTGCGGCATGGCGCTGGGCTATGCGGATGAAACCGACAGGGTCAACAGCTTCCACACGCCGCGCGTGCCGGTGGAGCAGTTCGCCCGCTGGCTTGACTGACCGGGTCGTCAGGCTGCCGAAACCGTTGCCTGCATGGCATTCGGTATGCTTCGGGGCCTGAATCTGCCAAGGCTGGCGCCCGCCGCAGACCGATCTGATCCTGGAGACACGCATGAAAATTTCCCGTTGGGTGGCGGCCTGCGCGCTGCTGCTGGTCTGGCCCGGGCTGGCGTTTGCTGCCGACTTTGACGGCAGCAAGCTGTCGCCACTGTGGGGCGTGCCGTTTGCCGGCATTTTGCTGTCGATCGCGCTGATGCCGCTGCTGGTGCCGCATTTCTGGCACCACCATTTTGGCAAGGTGGCGGCTGCCTGGGCGCTGGCGTTCCTGGTGCCTTTTGCCGTGGTGTTCGGCGCCTCCGCCGCGGCCGTCAGCTTCACCCACGCCCTGCTGGCCGAATACATCCCGTTCGTGATCCTGCTGACGGCGCTGTTCACAGTGGCCGGCGGCATCCACATCCGCGGCAACCTGCATGGCAGCCCGGGGCTGAACACGTCGATCCTGGCCATCGGGGCGTTTCTGGCGAGTTTCATGGGCACCACCGGCGCGTCGATGCTGATGATCCGCCCGCTGATCCGCGCCAACGACAACCGCAGGCACAAGGCGCACGTGGTGGTGTTCTTCATCTTCATCGTGTCCAACGCCGGCGGCTCGCTCACGCCGCTGGGCGACCCGCCGCTGTTCCTTGGCTTCCTGAAGGGCGTGGACTTTTTCTGGACGGTCAAACACATCTTCCCCGAGACGCTGTTCCTGGTCGGCGCGCTGCTAGGCATCTTCTATGCGCTGGACGCTTGGCTCTACCATCGCCGCGAAGAAGTGCTGCCGGTGGACCCGACGCCAGACACACGCAACATCGGCTTCGACGGCGCGGCCAACTTCTGGCTGCTCGGGGCCATCGTGGGCCTGGTGCTGCTCAGCGGCTTCTGGAAGTCCGGCGTGGCGTTTGACGTGCTGGGCACCGAAGTCGGCCTGCCGGGTCTGGTGCGTGATGTCGGGCTGATTGCCGTGACCTTCATTTCCCTGAAGATCACCGCTGACAAGGTCCACGAAGACAACCAGTTTTCATGGGGCCCGATGGCTGAGGTGGCCAAGCTGTTCGCCGGCATTTTCCTGACCATCATTCCCGTCATCGCCATGCTCAAGGCCGGCGTCAATGGCCCTTTTGGCGCCATCGTGTCAGCGGTGACGCGACCCGACGGCTCGCCCGATCCGGCCATGTATTTCTGGGCGGCCGGCGCCTTGAGTTCCTTTCTTGACAACGCGCCGACGTACCTGGTCTTCTTCAACACCGCGGGCGGCGACCCGCAGGTGCTGATGAACGCGCTGGCCCCCACGCTGGCCGCCATCTCCGCGGGGGCGGTGTTCATGGGCGCCAATACCTACATCGGCAACGCGCCCAACCTGATGGTCAAGGCCATCGCCGAAGACCGCGGCGTCAAAATGCCCAGCTTCTTCGGGTACATGGCCTGGTCGGGTGCGGTACTGATCCCGCTGTTCATCGTCATGACCTTCATCTGGTTCCGATAGGAAAATTCCATGAGCAAACCCAGGGTTCTTGTTGCGCGCGCCATTTTTCCGTCGGTGATCGAACGCCTTGCGCAGCACTTCGAGGTGGAAACCAACCAGGCGGACGACGTCTGGTCGAAGGAAGAGCTGACCCGGCGCCTGAGTGACAAGGTCGGTGCCTTCACCACCAGCAGCGAGCGCATTGATGCCGCCGTGCTGGACGCCTGCCCGCACCTGAAGATCGTGGCCAACATGGCGGTGGGCTACAACAACTTCGATGTGGACGCCATGACGGCGCGGGGCGTGCTTGCCACCAACGCTCCCGACGTGCTGACCGAAACCACGGCCGACTTCGGCTTTGCCCTGCTGATGGCCACGGCCCGGCGGGTGACGGAGAGCGAGCATTTCCTGCGGGCCGGCCAGTGGACAAAATGGAACTATGAAATGTTCTCGGGCAGCGATGTGCATGGCTCGACCCTGGGCATCCTCGGCATGGGCCGCATCGGCCAGGGCATCGCAAAGCGCGGCGCCCACGGCTTTGGCATGAACGTCCTCTACCACAACCGTTCGCGCCTCGCGCCCGAGCTGGAAGCCGCCTGCAAGGCCCGCTATGTGAGCAAGGAAGAACTGCTCAGGAGCGCAGACCACCTGGTGCTGGTGCTGCCGTATTCGGCCTCGTCGCACCACGCCATTGGTGCTGCGGAGCTGGCACTGATGAAGCGCACCGCCAACCTCATCAACATCGCGCGGGGCGGCATCGTGGACGATGCGGCCCTGGCCCAGGCGCTGCGCGACAAGACCATTGCTGCGGCCGGCCTGGACGTGTTCGAGGGAGAGCCGGCGGTTCATCCCGGCCTGTTGACCGTGCCGAACGTCGTGCTCACGCCGCACATCGCGAGCGCCACGGTGCCCACGCGGCTGGCCATGGGCAACCTGGCCGCCGACAACCTGATTGGCTACCTCGTCAACGGTACGCCCAGGACGCCGTTGAACCCCGAGGTGCTCAAGAAGTAACGCATGTCGCCTGAACTCTGGCTGCTCATCGCACTGGCGGCGCTGAACCTGCTGCTGGGGGCGGTGCTGTTGCTGCGCAAGCCGGCCGCCGACGCGGGGCAGGCCCGCGCTGAACTGCTGGCGGCCAACGAGCGCCTTGAGCGCGAACTGCGGCGCGAGATCAGTGAATCGTCACGTGCGGCGCGGCAGGAGCTCAGCCAGAGCCTGGCCACGTTCCAGGACGCGCTGGTGAAACAGGGCGCGGAAGCCACGCGCACCCAGAACGCGCAGATTGATGCCTTCGGCCAGCAACTGGCGCTGCTGCAGAAGACGCTGGCGGACACGCTCACGCTGCAGTTGCAGGGCCTGAGCGAATCAAACGCGCGGCGCCTGGGCGAGGTGCGCACCACGCTGGAAACGCAGCTCGCGCAGATGCAGCAGACGAACTCGGCCAAGCTCGACGAGATGCGCAGGACCGTGGACGAGAAGCTGCAGACCACGCTGGAGACCCGTCTGGGCGAGAGCTTCAAACAGGTAGCCGACCGGTTGGAGCAGGTGCACAAGGGCCTGGGGGAGATGCAGAGTCTGGCCCAGGGGGTGGGTGACCTGCAGCGGGTGCTGACCAACGTCAAGACCCGTGGCATGTTTGGCGAGGTGCAACTGGAGGCCTTGCTGGAGCAGGTGCTGACGACCGAACAGTACGGCCGGCAGGTGGAGACCCGTCCCCACAGCAACCAGCGGGTGGACTTTGCGGTGCGCTTCCCCGGCCGCAGCAGCGACGGCGTGCCGGTGTGGCTGCCGATTGACGCCAAGTTTCCGCGGGAAGACTACGAGCGCCTGCTGGAAGCCCACGACCGCGCTGACGCTGCGGGTGTGGAGCTGGCCGCCAAGGCGCTGGAGGCGCGCATCCGGCTCGAGGCCAAGACCATTGCCGCCAGCTATCTGGCGCCACCGCACACCACGGACTTTGCAATCCTTTTCCTGCCGATTGAAAGCCTGTATGCCGAGGTGCTGCGCCGCCCGGGCCTGATGGACAGCCTGCAGCGCGACTTTCGCGTCACGCTGGCCGGGCCGACCACGTTGCTGGCCATGCTCAACAGCCTGCACATGGGCTTTCGCACGCTGGCGCTGGAGCAGCAGGCCTCCCAGGTCTGGAAGGTGCTGGGGGCCGTCAAGACCGAGTTCGACCGTTATGGCAAGTGGGTTGAAACGGTGCAGGAGCAGGTGCGCAAGGCGTCCGTCACGCTCGAAAACGCGGCGACGCGCTCCAACCAGATGCGCCGCGCACTCAAGGTGGTGGAGGCGCTGCCCGAAGGCGAGGCCCAGGCGCTGCTTCCCCCTGCGGACGAGGCTGACGCTTGAATCCGGCACTGGCCCGCCTGATCGCCGGCCATGTGTTTCTGCATGCGTGCATGGCTGGCATGCGCATGGCGGCACCGTTGCTGGCCCTGCGCCAGGGCCACAGTGCGGCCGCGGTGGGGGTGCTGCTGGCCTTGTTTGCGCTGACCCAGGTGTTTCTGGCGCTGCCCGCGGGGCGCTACGCCGACCGGCGCGGGCTGAAGCGGCCCGTGGCCTTCAGCGTCGTGGCGGCGGCGCTGGGCGCCGGGCTGGCGGTGGCGTTCCCGGTATTCCCGGTGTTGTGCCTGAGTGCGCTCATGACGGGCGGCGCCACGGGTGCAGCGTCCATCGCCCTGCAGCGCCACGTGGGCCGTGCCGCCGGCAGCCCGACCGAGCTCAAGAAGGTGTTTTCCTGGCTGGCCATCGGGCCTGCGGTCTCCAACTTCCTGGGGCCGTTCAGCGCCGGTCTGGTGATTGACCATGCCGGTTTCCGCGCGGCGTTTTTCCTGATGGCGCTCTTGCCTCTGGCCAGCTGGTTCTGGGTGCGCACCACGCGCGAGCTGCCGCCGGTCGAGGTGCCCGCCGGGCAGGCACGGCCGCGCACCTGGGACCTGGTGCGCGAACCGGTGTTCCGGCGCCTGCTGATTGTCAACTGGCTGCTGTCCTCCTGCTGGGATGTACACACCTTTGTGGTGCCGCTGCTCGGGCACGAACATGGCTTCAGCGCGTCCGTCATTGGTTCCATCCTGGGCGCTTTTGCGGTGGCGGCGGCCGCGATCCGGGTCCTGCTGCCGATGGTGGCGGAACGCCTGCGGGAATCCACCGTCGTGGCCTGGGCCATGGTCGCGACGGCCGTGCTGTTTGGCATCTATCCGCTGCTGCACCAGCCCTGGGCGATGGGCGTCTGCTCGGTGCTGCTCGGTCTGGCGCTGGGCTCGGTACAGCCCATGATCATGAGCACACTGCACCAGATCACACCCGAGGCGCGGCATGGGGAAGCGCTGGGCCTGCGGCTGATGGCCATCAACGCCTCCAGCGTGCTGATGCCGATGCTGTTTGGCGTGGCGGGTGCCGTGATCGGCGCCGGCGGCGTGTTCTGGGTGGTGGGTGGCCTGGTGGGCGCCGGGGCCCACATGGCCAGCCAGATCAGAGTTGGTAGAAAGCCTTGACCAGATCCCAGGCGGTCTGCGGATCGTCGGCGTACTGGAACAGCTTCAGGTCGTCTGGCGAGATGGCGCCTTCCTCCACCAGTACATCGAGGTTGAGCAGGCGTTTCCAGTAGTCCGAGCCGAACAGCACGATGGGCACCGGCCGGGCCTTGCGGGTCTGCACCAGGGTGATCACCTCGAACAGCTCGTCGAGCGTGCCGAAGCCACCCGGGAACGCCACCAGCGCCTTGGCACGCATCATGAAGTGCATCTTGCGCAGTGCGAAGTAATGGAACTTGAAACTCAGGGCGGGCGTGACGTAGGGGTTGGCCGCCTCTTCCATGGGCAGTGCAATGGCCAGGCCCACGCTCATGGCGCCGCCCTCGTGTGCGCCCTGGTTGGCGGCCTGCATGATGCCGGGGCCGCCGCCGGTGCAGATGAACAGCTCGTCCGGCGCCGGTTTGCCCTTGCTGTATTCGGCCACCAGCCGGCCGAAGGCCCGCGCCTTCTCGTAATAGTGGGCGTTGCGCGCGAGGCTGCGGGCACGGCGGATGAGGGCCTCGTCGCCGCTGGCCTCGGCCCGGGCCAGAAACGCGGCGGATTCGGCCTCGCTCTTGAAGCGCGCGCTGCCGAACACCACCACGGTGTTTTCAATGCCGCGGGCCTGCTGCTCGATGTCGGGCTTGAGCATCTCCAGCTGGAAGCGGATGCCCCGGGTTTCGCGCCGCAGCAGAAACTCGGGATCGGCAAAGGCCAGGCGGCTGGCGTCTGCCGCCAGCGGGGTGCCGGTGCTGGCGTGCGACTGGAGCGTGGCCCACGCATCGGCCAGGCGCGAATCATGGATGTCTTGGGTGGTTTGCATGGCCCTATTCTCCGGTATCCTTGCGCGCGGAACGGGGCGAACACATGACGAGGAAACAGCCGACGGAGTACCACGTGCTGCTGGAAGGCCGCAGCATGGGCCCGTATGACCGCCGCACCATCGTGGGCATGCGCATCCGCAAGACGCTGTCCAGCGACAACCTGCTCATCGACAACCACGGTGTCCGGCTCACCGAGGGCGATCTGCTCGCTGAACGGGTGTCGCAAAACGGCTTCAACGCCAACGGCAGTGGCGTGTTCTCGCTGGTTCAGGGCACCTACGCCGCCAGCCTGCTGGGTGTGCAGGGCCGGGGTTTTGCCATTCCGGCCTTCAAGGGCGAGATCGAAGCGCGCGTGCAGGGCGATGTGCTGCGCATTGCCGGTCGCCACCGCAAGGGCCTGGGCTGGAAGGAAGACCGCGTGAAAATTCCGCTGACGGCGTTTGTGCATGCGCGGCTCGTCGGTACGCGGGTGGACCTGTGGCTGCGTAGCGAATCTGCGCGCCCGGGCGATGCACTGCAACGCATGTCGCTGGAGCTGTTCAGCGCGGAATCGGCCGCCGAGCTGGTGGACTGGTTGCCTGGCGCCACGCCACCGCCGCCGGCGCTTGCCGGCTCGGGTGCCGCCACGGCCGCCAGCGGCTACCTGCCCTGGCTCGTGGTCATTGGCGTGGTGGCCGTGCTGGTGCTGGTGGCGCTCGTGCTGGCCTTCGGCAGCGTGCTTTAGGGCCTGCCGGACGCCATGCGCGTGGCCAGCCAGCGCAGAAGCAGGGGTCGCGCCGGCGCCAGATTCTTGTAGGCCACCACGGCATCCGACATCGAGGCCAGCGCGTCATGCAGGCGGGCCGCCTGTGGCGACGTTTGCACGGCTTGCGCGAGGGGCTGGAGCATGACCCGGATCGTGAACACCGCCTGCTGTGTGCCCTGGCCGACGGGCAGGAACGTCTGGCGCTCGGCCCGCAGGTAGCACTGCTGCGCGAAAGTCTCGGCATCGGCGGTGGCGGGCCAGGGGGTGCGTGCCTGGCGGTGGGGGTGCTGGTCGTAGCGGCTGGCGGGCGTCACAGTCCAGACAAAGCGCTCCCAGTGCCCGCCGGAGCCCACCAGCTGTGTCAGGCCCCGTGTGGCGGCCAGCAGTGCTGCGTTGTCCGCGACCGGGCCATGAATGGCTGCGAGGGACTGGCCCAGCTTGTCTTCCGGCGCCCAGTGCGAAGGCACGCACACGCACAGCCAGGGCACGGTGCCGCTCGCGGCGTCCAGCACGGCCAGGTCTTCCTCAAAGGCCAGTTCCAGCGCAGCCTCCGGACCAAACTGGCCGCCAAGCCCCGTGGTTGTGGCGTGAGCTGCTATTGATTTGATAGCAGGTGTGGGGTCGAACCCAGGCTCGCAGAAGCGCGACGCGCCGGCCGCGAACACGCGCTGCTTCTCGGTGTAAAGCGGGCTGCCCGGTGCCAGCGGCGTGAGCTGGGGCGTGCCCGCAGCGAGGCGGTGCAGGCCAGGCTGCATGCGAAACGGCACGGCGATGTGGGCAAAGTCGAAACGCATGGACGGATGCGGGCAGAAAAAAGGGCTCCTTGCGGAGCCCCGTTTGTACCAGCCGGCAAGGACCGGTCAGACGCGCTTGCGGTACTCGCCGGTGCGGGTGTCGATTTCCACCTTGTCGCCCTGGGCCACGAAGATCGGCACGCCGATTTCAAAGCCGGTGGCGATCTTGGCGGGCTTGAGCACCTTGCCCGAGGTGTCGCCCTTGACGGCGGGCTCGGTCCAGGTGATTTCGCGCTCGACGCTGGTGGGCAATTCGACCGAGATCGCCTTGCCGTCGTAGAACACCACTTCGGCGGCCATGCCCTCTTCGAGGTAGTTCAGCGCGTCGCCCATGTTGTCGGACTCGACTTCGTACTGGTTGTACTCGCCGTCCATCCAAACGTACATCGGGTCGGCGAAGTAGGAGTAGGTGCACTCCTTCTTGTCCAGGATGATCTGGTCCATCTTGTCGTCGGCCTTGAACACCACTTCGGTGTTGAAGTTGGCGATCAGGCTCTTGAGCTTCATGCGCACGGTGGCAGAGTTGCGGCCGCCGCGGCTGTACTCGGTCTTGAGCACGACCATCGGGTCCTTGCCGTGCATGATGACGTTGCCGGCGCGGATTTCTTGAGCGATTTTCATATCAGTCTTGAGGTTGGGGCCGCGCGACAGACCAGGCGATGCGCCGTGCGGCAAGGAGGCGGGTTGGCGGGGCCAACATCGCAAAGCCTTGAATTTTAACGTTTTTTTGTGATGAAGCCGAGCAGGGCGCTGGTCAGGTCCGGCTGTGCCAGCAGCCGGGCGCGAAACGCGGTGGCGGCGGCCTGCCAGCACGGCGGGTCCAGTGCGGGCAGCGGGCTGGGAAGGCTGCCGTTCCAGACCCGCTGGAAGCGGGCCCAGTCGGACGGAGGCTGCAGCTCGCCGAGGAATGCCTCCAGCTTGTCGTGGTGGGCGCCGTCGTGCTGCGGGTAGAGCTGCCACGCAAAGGGGTTGCCGGCCCAAATGGCACGCACCAGGGAGTCTTCACCGCGCACGAAGTTGAAGTCGCAGGCCATCAGCAGTTCGTCAAACGCGGGCTGTGGCATCAGCGGCAGGTAGCTGATGCGTGGCAGCCGCTGCGGGCCTTTGGCGGCAAGGGCGACCGCGGCGCGCACGGCGGCTTCGGCCCGCCCGGCGGTGACCAGCAGGCGCGTGGGTGGCGTGGTATCGGCCAGCTGCGCCAGCAGTTCCCCCAGCGCGGGCGGCTCGTAGCAGAACAGCGAAACCAGGGCCTCGCCGGCCTCGCCAATGCCGAGTCGCGCCAGCCAGGCGGCGCGGTCAAAGCGGGCGTATCGCGCCGGCCAGTCGGGCTCGCGCAGCAGCCCGCCGGTGCGCGGCGTGAAGCCGGGGTAGAAGAAGTGCTTGACCAGCCCGGCCCCTGGCCCGCTGAGCACCGGGGAGGGCAGGCCGTGGTTGCGCTCGGCAAAGGGCTCCGCGGTCAGGTATTCGAGGTTGATCCATGAATAAAAGTGGCCTCCAGCCCGCGCCCGCTCTGCGTAAGCTGCTATGAAATCTGTAGCAGGTTCGCAACCGAACGCCTCCACCAGCAGCTCGCCCGGGGCTGGCCACGCGGTGTCGGCACGCCAGGCCAGCGCCTGCACGCCCGGGGCCCCCTGCGGCGCCATCCACTGCAGTGCGGACAGGTCGTCGACCCAGAGGCGAACCTGCTCTCCGCGCTGGCCCAGGTCGGCCGCCACGCGCCAGCACACGCCCAGGTCGCCGTGGTTGTCGATCACGCGGCAGAAGATGTCCCATTGCATGGGGGGAGATTGTCCACCGGACCGCGCGGGCGGATTCGCGACAATACAGCCATGTCCAACGTCCATTCCGAACAGCTGCTGGCCGAAGTGGCGGCCCTGCCGGCCATGCCCGGTGTGTACCGCTACTTCGACGCCGACGGCGCGGTGCTGTATGTCGGCAAGGCCCGCGACCTGAAGAAGCGCGTGTCCAGCTACTTCCAGAAGAACCATGGTGGCACCCGCATCGGCCACATGGTGACCAAGATTGCGCGCATGGAAACCACGGTCGTGCGCTCGGAGGCCGAGGCGCTGCTGCTGGAAAACAACCTCATCAAGACGCTCAACCCGCGCTACAACATCCTGTTCCGCGACGACAAGAGCTACCCGTACCTGAAGATCGTTTCGCACGAGTTCCCGCGCGTGGCTTACTACCGTGGCGCGGTGGACCGCAAGCACCGCTACTTCGGCCCGTACCCGAGTGCCTGGGCGGTGAAGGAGTCGATCCAGCTGCTGCAAAAGGTGTTCCGCCTGCGCACCTGCGAGGACACGGTCTACGCCAACCGCACGCGGCCCTGCCTGCTGTACCAGATCAAGCGCTGTTCGGGGCCCTGTGTGGGCCACATTGCGCCCGAGGCCTACGCGCAGGACGTGGCCCACGCCGAGGATTTCCTCAATGGTGAAACCCAGACAGTGCTGGACGCGTTGCAGGCCCGCATGATGGCGCACGCCGAACGCCTGGAATTCGAGCAGGCCGCCGAACTGCGCAACCAGATGACCGCCCTGTCGCGGGTGCTGCACCAGCAGTCGGTGGACACGGCGTCTGACAAGGACGTGGACATCCTCGCCGTCAAGCTGCAGGGCGGCAAGGCCTGCGTGAACCTGGCCATGGTGCGCGGCGGCCGGCACCTGGGCGACCGGCCGTACTTCCCGACCCATGTGGAAGACGCGACCGCGCTCACCGGGCTCGATGACGAGACGGCGCCCGATCAGCCGGCGGAGGTCCAGGTGCTGGAAGCGTTCATCGCCCAGCACTACATCGGCGTGCCGGTACCGCCGGCACTGATCACCAGTGTCCCGGTGGGCAAGGGGCTGATCGACGCGCTGTCGGACCAGGCGGGCGTGCGCGTCACGGCGGTGCACAACCCGCGTGAGCAGCGCCGCATCTGGCTGGAGATGGCCGAGAAGAACGCTGCCATCCAGCTGGCGCGGTTGCTGGCCGAGGAGGGCTCTCAGCAGGCGCGCACGCGTGCGCTGGTGGAGGCGCTGGACCTGGCGCCGGACGACCTGGATACCTTCCGCATCGAGTGTTTCGACATCTCCCACACTGCGGGCGAGGCAACGCAGGCATCATGTGTGGTGTTTCACCACCACAAGATGCAGAACAGCGAATACCGCCGCTACAACATCGACGGCATCACCCCGGGCGATGACTATGCCGCCATGCGCCAGGTGCTGACGCGCCGCTACGCCAAGCTGGCCGAGGCGGCGCGCGACGGCGCGGCCCCGGCAGGCGCGGCACGCCTGCCCGACCTGGTGCTGGTGGACGGCGGCAAGGGTCAGGTCAGCATGGCACGCGAGGTGTTTGCGGGCCTCGGGCTTGACCTCGGACTGATCGTCGGTGTGGAAAAGGGCGAGGGCCGCAAGGTTGGCCTGGAGGAACTGGTGTTTGCGGATGGCCGCGACAAGGTCTATTTGGGACGAGACTCCGCCGCGCTGATGCTGGTGGCGCAGATCCGCGACGAGGCCCACCGCTTTGCCATCACCGGCATGCGCGCGCAGCGGGCCCGGGTGCGCACCGGTGGCAGCAAGCTGGAAGACATTCCCGGCATCGGCGCCAAAAAGCGCGCCCGCCTGCTGCAGCGCTTTGGCGGCATCCGCGGCGTGGCCGCGGCGGGGGTGGAAGATATCGCCACGGTGGATGGCATTTCAAAAGAACTGGCAGAGGAGATTTACCGTGCGCTTCACTAAGTACCTGGGCCTGGGCATGGCCACCCTGCTGGCAGCCTGCGGCAGCCCGCCGGCACCCGGCCCCGCGTCGTCACCGGCGCCGGCGCCTTCCCCGGCATCCGCCACAACAGGCAGCGGGCCGGCGGTGGCAGCGCCCCGCCCGCCGGCGGCAGCCCCGCTCGCACCGGCACGCAACTGGGACGAGTACAAGCAGCGCGCCGCGCGCAGGATCATGCAGACCAGCGCGGGCGAAACCTTCAGTGGGCCCACGGGCGACCACATGCGGTCCATTCCCGTGTTGCAGGTGCAGCTCAACCGTGATGGCTCGGTGCGCAACATCGTGACCCTGCGCACGCCGAAGTTTTCGCCGCAGACACTGCAGATGGCGATCCGGGCGATACAGCGTGCGGCGCCGTTCGAGCCCGTCGGCCACCTGCCGCAGCCCTGGCAGTACAGCGAAACCTTTCTCTACAACGACGACCTGAAGTTCCAGCTGCGTTCGCTGGCGGAAACGCAGTAGCGGCCCTGCACCGCCGCTCGTGCCAGAATCGGCACATGTTTTTCACGATCCCCACGCTGCTCACCTGGACGCGCATCGTCGCGATTCCGCTGATCGTGGGCGTGTTCCACATCTGGCCCGACCGGACCGTCAGCAACCTCATTGCCACGGTAATGTTCGTGGTGTTCGCCCTGACCGACTGGCTCGACGGCTATCTCGCGCGCAAGCTCAACCAGACCTCGTCGTTCGGCGCGTTCCTGGACCCGGTGGCGGACAAGTTCCTGGTCTGTGCCTCGCTGCTGGTGCTGGTTGACCTGCACCGGGCCGATGTTTTTGTGGCGCTGATCATCATCGGTCGCGAAATCGCGATCTCGGCACTGCGTGAGTGGATGGCGCAGATCGGCGCCTCGCGCAGCGTGGCGGTTCACATGCTGGGCAAGGTCAAGACCACGGTGCAGATGGTGGCCATCCCGTTCCTGCTGTACGACGGCCGCCTGTTCGGGCTGATTGACACCCGCGTCTGGGGTACCTGGCTGATCTGGATCGCGGCCGTGCTGACCGTCTGGTCGATGGTGTACTACCTGCAGAAGGCTTTGCCGGAAATCCGGGCCCGCACCAAATGAGCGGTGCGGCGCGTGACGACGCCCTGATCCGGGCCATGCCGGTGGTGTTCGTCCTGATCTGGAGCACCGGCTTCATCGTCGCGCGCTATGGCATGCCGCATGCGCCGCCGATGAAATTCCTGGCGGTCCGCTATGCCCTTTCGTTCCTCTGTTTTCTGGGCTGGATCCTGTGGTCGGGCGTGCGCTGGCCGCAGTCGCGTGACCAGTGGGCACATCTGGCCGTGACGGGCATGCTCATGCACGCGGCCTACCTCGGAGGCGTCTGGGCGGCGGTGAAGGCGGGCATGGGCGCAGGCCTGTCTTCGCTCATCGTCGGCCTGCAGCCGGTGCTGACGGCGGTGTGGCTGTCCGCCACGGGCTCGAAGGTGACGCCACGCCAGTGGCTGGGGCTGTCGCTGGGCTTCGCCGGGCTGCTGCTGGTGGTGTCGCGCAAGTTTGTGCACGGCAGTGCGGGCGATACGGCCACCGTGTTCAACGTGGCGCTGGCGGTGCTGGCGTTGCTGGCCATCACGGTTGGCACGCTGTACCAGAAGCGCTTCGTGCAGCCCTGTGACGTGCGCAGCGCCAACGCCGTGCAGTTGCTGGCGGCACTGGCCGTGACACTGCCGCTGGCCTTGCTGGAGCCGGAAACGATGCGCTGGAATGCCGAGCTGGCGGGCGCCATGGCCTGGTCGGTGCTGGGCCTCACGCTGGGGGGCAGCTCGCTGCTGTACCTGTTGATCCAGCGCGGCGCAGCGGCGTCGGTCACCAGCCTGATGTACCTGGTGCCGCCGACCACGGCGCTGGTGGCGTGGGTGCTGTTCAGCGAGCCCGTGACCGCCGTCACCCTGGCGGGCACCGCGCTGACGGCGTTTGGCGTGGCCCTGGTGGTGCGGGCACCGAAGGCGGCTTAAGCACCCCGCGTCTTCCAGGGCGCATGGCGGAACTGTTCTGCCAGAAAGTCGATCAGCAGCCGGGTGCGGCGGGGTACCCGTGGGCGGTAGGGTGCGAGCCAGTGGATGTCCGCGTCGGCCATGCTCCAGCCGGGCAGCACCCGCACCAGTGCGCCCGACGCCAGCTGGGGTGCGATGTCCCAGAGGCTGCGCAGCATGATGCCGTGCCCGGCCAGACACCAGTCGCGCACCACCTCGCCCGAGTTGCTGGACAGCGGCCCCTGAACCGTGACGCGGACCGGGATGCGGTCGCGTTCCCTTTGCAGTTGCCAAACATCAAACCGCTGGCCGGCAGCCGTCCCGTTTTCACGCACGGTCAGGCAGGCGTGCTGCTGCAGGGACTGCAAGTCGGCAAGTGTGCCGTGCGCCTGCAGATACGCAGGTGCCGCCACCAGCACGCGCTGGTTGCGCGCGAGCCGGCGCGACACCCATTGCGCGGACTGCCGCCCCGGTGCTGACCAGAGCCAGACGGCGCCGTCATAGCCTTCCTGCGCGAGATCGGGCAGGTGCTCGGTCAGCTGCAGCGCCACCGCAAGGCGGGGGTACTGCCGCTGGAACTGCGCCAGCGCGGGCGCCAGCCAGAGCCGGCCAAAGCCGAAGGTGGCCGCCAGCCGGATCACGCCGGTGGGCTCGGTCTGGCGCTCCTGCAATTCGGCCTCGAGCGCCTCGAAGCCCTGCAGCAGTGCATGTGCGCGTTCGCACACCGCGTCGCCTTCGGGCGTGGGGCTCACGCGCCGTGTGGTGCGCAGGAACAGGCGCGCGCCCAGCCGCGTTTCCAGCGCGGCGAGCCGTTTGGTCACGGCCGGCGGTGCCAGCCCCAGGCTGTCGGCCGCGGCCGTCAGGCTCCCGTGGTCACGGATGGCGAGCACAAGGCTCAGGTCGTGGCGGTCCATGTATTTCCATTGAAGAAATAATCAATTGCCTGATTATTGCTTGATGCAGACCCGGGCCCAACGCAGAATCCAGGCCATGCTGGAGACGTTCAAACCTTTCGATGTGCTGCGTGATGGCGTTCGCCTCCATGGCCGCGTGGCGGGGAACGGCGAGCCGCTGCTGCTGTTGCACGGCCACCCCCAGAGCCACGTGATGTGGCATCGCGTGGCGCCGCGGCTGACGCAACGGCATACCGTCGTGCTGATGGACCTGCGCGGCTACGGAGACTCCGGCCGTCCGGCGCCCGATGCCCACCATCAGGCGTACTGCAAGCGCGAGATGGCGGCTGACGCGCTAGCGGTGATGGCGAAGTTCGGATTTCACCGCTTTCAGGTGCTGGCGCACGACCGCGGGGCGCGGGTGGCCCACCGGCTGGCGGCGGACCATCCCGAGGCGGTGGAACGGCTGCTGTTGCTGGACATTGCCCCCACCCTGTCGATGTATGACAACACCGCAAGGGCCTTCGCCACGGCCTACTGGCACTGGTTTTTCCTGATCCAGCCGCCACCGCTGCCGGAAGCCCTCATCGAGTCCGATCCGGTGCGTTATGTGCGCAGCGTGATGGGCAAACGGCACGCCGGTCTGGCTGCCTTTGCGCCGGAGGCCCTCGCGGAGTACGAGCGCTGCGCGGCCCTGGCCGGCACGGCCCAGGCGATCTGCGAAGACTACCGTGCCAGTGCCACCATTGACCTCGAGCACGACCGTACCGACATCGCCGCCGGCCGCCGTCTGACGCAGCCGCTGCGCGTGCTGTGGGGCCAGCATGGCGCCGTGGGCCAATGCTTTGACGTGCCTGGCCTCTGGCGGGAACGCGCTCTGGATTTTTCCGGCCAGGCCTTGCCCTGCGGTCACTACATTGCCGAGGAAGCGCCCGACGCGCTGCTCGCGCACGCCCTCGAATTTTTCAGACCCTGAACCCCAAGGAGAACCCAGCATGAGCAGGAAACGCATCGCAGTCATCGCCGGCGACGGCATCGGCAAGGAAGTCATGCCGGAAGGCCTGAGGGTGATGGAGGCCGCCGCCAGCAGGTTCGGCATCGACCTGCAGTTCGATCATTTCGATTTTTCGAGTTGGGACTATTGCGAGAAGCACGGCAAGATGCTGCCCGACAACTGGAAAGACCAGATCGGCGGCCATGACGCGATTTACTTCGGTGCCGTTGGCTGGCCCGAGAAGATTGCCGACCATGTGTCGCTGTGGGGCTCGTTGCTGCTGTTTCGCCGCGAGTTTGACCAGTACGTCAACCTGCGCCCGGCACGCCTGATGCCCGGCATCACGGCACCGGTGGTGCGCCGCGACGGCAGCCCGCGCCAGCCGGGCGAGATTGACATGTACATCGTGCGAGAAAACACCGAGGGCGAGTACTCCAGCATTGGCGGGCGCATGTACGAGGGCACGCCGCGCGAGATCGTCATCCAGGAAACCGTGATGTCTCGCATCGGCGTGGACCGCGTGCTGAAGTTCGCCTACGAGCTGGCGCAGTCGCGCCCGAAGAAGCACCTGACCAGTGCCACCAAGTCCAACGGCATTTCGATCACCATGCCCTACTGGGACGAGCGCGTGGCCGAGATGGCCAAGGCCTACCCCGGCGTCAAGACCGACAAGTTCCATATCGACATCCTCACGGCGCACTTCGTGCAGCGCCCGGACTTCTTTGACGTGGTGGTGGCCAGCAACCTGTTTGGCGACATCCTCAGTGACCTGGGCCCGGCCTGCACCGGCACCATCGGCATAGCGCCCAGCGCCAACCTCAACCCGGACCGCAGGTTCCCGTCGCTGTTCGAGCCGGTGCATGGTTCCGCACCCGATATCGCCGGCAGGAACATTGCCAACCCGATCGGGCAGATCTGGTGCGGCGCCATGATGCTGGAGTTCCTGGGCTACAAGCAGGCGCATGACGCGGTACTGGCTACCATTGAGAAGGTGCTCGCTCCCCAAAGCGGTGCGCCGCGCACGCCGGACATCGGTGGCACGGCCAGCACGACCGACCTGGGCAAGGCCATTGCCGCAGCCTTGTAACCAGACGCACCGCACGGCGGCCCGCCGTGTTGTGTGAAAAA
Source organism: Ramlibacter sp. (assembly GCA_046348225.1). Classification (GTDB taxonomy): domain Bacteria; phylum Pseudomonadota; class Gammaproteobacteria; order Burkholderiales; family Burkholderiaceae_C; genus JAXMEQ01. Next base: position 331,726 of record JAXMEQ010000003.1, on the reverse strand, counting down.
TTGCCAGCGCGTGTCCGGCACGCCTGGCGCCGCGGGCTTTGAGACACATCAAAAGAGTCTAGAATCCGCCTCCGCGCTGTTGTAAAGCTGCATGCCGAGTTGACATGGTGGGACACCGTGGCTCTAATGACATTCAGCAGCACAACCTGCGAACGCCGTCTCCCGCACACTTGCTCCATGCACCGTCACCGGTGGCTCGCAGGGGTGGGGAGACAAAAATTTTTATGAGACACCCGGATCAACTCTTTCTCTACGAGGGGCCCCTTGTGAACAAAACCGAACTGATCGAGCACATTGCAAAGCATGCCGACATCTCCAAGGCTGCCGCCACGCGCGCCCTGGAGTCGACCATCGGCGCCGTCAAGACCACACTGAAGAAGGGCGGCTCTGTGTCGCTAGTGGGCTTTGGCACTTTTGCAGTGGGCAAACGGGCCGCGCGCAGTGGCCGCAATCCCCGGACCGGCGCTACGATTAAAATCAAGGCTGCCAAGGTTCCCAAGTTCCGTCCGGGCAAGGCATTGAAGGATGCCCTGAACTGACCCCAGGTTTCCGGTGGGGTGCTTAGCTCAGCTGGTAGAGCGGCGCCCTTACAAGGCGTAGGTCGGCGGTTCGATCCCGTCAGCACCCACCACCATGAGAAGGCGAACGGATGTTCGCCTTTTGTGTTTTTGACAGTCGTTGCCTGAGAGTTGCCGCATGTTTGATTTCGTCCGCAAGCACACCAAGCTCATGATGGGCGTGATGTTCCTGCTCATCATTCCGTCGTTCGTGCTGTTTGGCATTGATGGCTACAGCCGCATGCAGGAAAAGGGCGAGGCTGTCGCCCGTGTCGATGGCCGCGACATTCTCAAGTCGGAGTGGGACCAGGCCCACAAGACCGAGGTGGACCGCGTGCGCAACTCGATGCCGTCGCTCGACCCGAAGCTGCTGGATTCGCCCGAGGCGCGCTATGCCACGCTGGAGCGCCTGGTGCGCGACCGCGTGCTGGCCGCGGCCGCCGCCAGGTTCAACCTGGTTACCAGCGACCAGCGGCTCGCGCAGGACCTCCAGAACAACGAAACCATTGCCTCGCTGCGCCGCCCGGACGGCAAGCTCGACATGGATCGTTACCGCCAGCTGGTGGGTGCGCAGGGCATGACCCCGGAAATGTTCGAGAACGAAGTGCGTAACGACCTGTCGCGCCGCCAGGTGATGATCGGGGTGGCGGGCACCGGCTTCGCGGCGCCGGCCCAGGCCGATGTGTCGCTCAATGCCTTCCTGGAAAGCCGTGAAGTCCAGGTGGCGCGCTTCGCGGCTGCCGAGTTTGCGACGCGAGTCAATCTGACGGATGCCGAGATCGAGTCCTTCTACAAGGACAACCCCGCGCTGTTCCAGGCGCCGGAGCAGGCCAGCGTCGAGTACCTGGTTCTTGACCTCGACGGCATTCTCAAGGGCATCACGATCAATGAGGCGGACCTGAAGACGTACTACGAGCAGAACGCTGCACGCCTGTCCGGCAAGGAAGAGCGGCGTGCCAGCCACATCCTGATCACGTCGCCCGCCAGCGCACCGGCTGCCGAGCGCGAGAAGGCCCGTGCCCGTGCGCAGGAACTGCTGGCCGCTGCCCGCAAGGCCCCCGACAGTTTTGCAGACCTTGCACGGAAGAACTCGCAGGACCCGGGCTCGGCCACCAACGGCGGTGACCTCGACTTCTTCTCACGCGGCGCGATGGTCAAGCCCTTCGAGGACGCAGCCTTCGCCATGAAGAAGGGCGACATCAGCGATGTGGTCGAGTCCGAGTTCGGCTTCCACATCATCAAGCTCACAGACATCAAGGCGGCGAAGCAGCGCAGCTTCGAGGAGATGCGGGCCGACATCGAAGCCGACCTGAAGAAACAGCAGGCACAGCGCAAGTTTGCCGAGACTGCCGAGGCCTTTACCAACGGTGTGTACGAGCAGGCGGACAGCCTCAAGCCGACAGCCGAGCGGCTCAAGCTGGAGATCCGCAGCGCGGCCAACGTGCTGCGCAAGCCAGGCCCGGAAACCCGCGGACCGCTGGCCAACCCGAAGTTCCTCAATGCGCTGTTCTCGCCCGACGCCATCGAGAAGAAGCGCAACACCGAAGCGGTGGAGCTCGCCGCCAACCAGCTGGTGGCCGGCCGTGTGACGCAGTACACGCCCGCGCGCACGCTGCCGTTTGCGGAAGTGCGGGACCTGGCGCGGCAACGCCTGCTGGCGCAGCGGGGTGCGGCACTGGCCAAGAAGGAGGGCATGGACAAGCTGGCCGCCTGGAAGGGTGCACCAGCCAGTGCCGTGTTGCCGGCTCCCGTGGTCGCATCACGTGACAACCCGCAGGGCCTGCCGAACGCCGTCATTGAGGCTGCACTGCGCGCGGATGCCACGGCGCTGCCTGCGTTCACGGGTGTGGACCTCGGCCCCCAGGGCTATGCCGTGGTGCGTGTCAACAAGGTGTTGCCGCGCGCGGCTGCCGACGAGGCCACCGTCAAGCAGGAGCGCGCGCAGTACACGCAGTGGTGGACAGCGGCGGAAAGCCTGGCCTACTACAACGTGCTCAAGGAGCGATTCAAGGCGCAGATCAAGGTGCAGCGCCCCGCGCCCGCCCTGGGTGACGAGGTCCGGGCCACGCAGACACAATGACGGCCGGGCTATAATTGCAGGCTACGGTGGCTGTAGCTCAGTTGGTAGAGTCCAGGATTGTGATTCCTGTCGTCGTGGGTTCGAGTCCCATCAGCCACCCCACCACAACGAAAAAGCCCGCATCCGCGGGCTTTTTTCATGGGCACACGGGCGCTGCGTCAGTTCACCATCACCAGCTTGCCCATCACACCGCGTGAACCCATGTGGGCATAGGCGGCCTTGAGTTCCGCCATGGGCATGGTCCGGTCAATCACCGGTTTGACCTTGCCCTGGGCGTACCAGCTGGCCAGCTCGGCCATCATGGCCGCATTGGCCTTGGGTTCGCGCTTGGCAAAGTCACCCCAGAACACGCCCACAATGGATGCGCCCTTGAGCAGCGCCAGGTTGAGCGGCAGCGCGGGGATGGGCCCCGAGGCGAAGCCCACCACCAGATAGCGGCCGCGCCAGGCAATGGAGCGGAACGCCGGCTCGGCGAAGTCGCCGCCCACCGGGTCATAAATGACATCCGGGCCCTTGCCGTCGGTGGCGGCCTTGATGGCGTCGCGCAGGTGAGGCAGCTGGTCGCCGCCGTAGTTGATCGTCACGTCCGCGCCAATCGACTTGCACAGGGCGCATTTCTCGTCGGTGGAGGCGGCGGCAATCACGCGCGCACCCATGGCCTTGGCGATCTGGATGGCCGCCGTGCCCACGCCACCCGCAGCGCCCAGCACCAGCACCGTCTCGCCGGCTTTCAGCTGCGCGCGGTCCACCAGCGCGTGGTACGACGTGGCGTAGATCATGATGAAGGCGGCTGCATCTACCGCCGGGAAGCCTGATGGCAGCGGCATGCACAGCGCGGCCGGCGCCAGCGTGTGGGTGCCAAATCCGCCTGTGCCCGACAGGCAGGCCACACTCTGGCCCACCTTGAGGTGCGTCACGCCTTCGCCGACGGCCTGCACCACGCCCGCGTATTCGGAACCCGGCACAAACGGCAGCGGCGGCTTCATCTGGTACTTGTTCTGCACGATCAGCAGATCCGGGAAGTTCAGGCTCGCGGCCTGAATCGCGATCAGCACCTGACCCGGGCCGGGCTGTGGCGTGGGCAGTTCTTTCCAGGTGAGCGCATCAACGCCGACGGGGTTCTTGCAAAGCCATGCGTGCATGGGGTTCTCCGTTGAAATCAGCCCGGATGATAGGGGGCGGTGCAGGGGCCTGTTGTCTCTGCTGCGACGCCTACAATCTTTGCAAAGTGCAACCCATGAAAATCCTGATCTCCAACGACGACGGCTACCAGGCGGCCGGCATAGTGGCCCTGTACGAGGCACTGAAAGACCTGGGCGAGGTCGAGGTGGTCGCGCCCGAGCACAACAACAGTGCCAAGTCCAACGCCCTCACGCTGCATTCGCCGCTGTACGTCCACCAGGCCCCCAACGGCTTTCGCTATGTGAACGGCACACCGGCAGACTGCGTGCACATCGCGCTGACGGGTCTGCTCGGCTACCGGCCCGACCTGGTGGTCAGCGGCATCAACAACGGCGCCAACATGGGCGATGACACGATCTATTCCGGCACCGTGGGCGCCGCGATGGAGGGCTATCTGTTTGGCATCCCGGCGATTGCGTTCTCCCAGACCGAGAAGGGTTGGCGCCACCTGGACGCCGCCGCCGGCGCGGCGCGCGAGCTGGTGCGCGGCCTGCTGGGCCAGCAGCTGGTGGGCACCGCGCCCTGGTTGCTGAACGTGAACATTCCGAGCCTGCCCGCAGACCAGCTCAAGCCGGTGAAGATCTGCCGGCTGGGCCGTCGCCATTCGGCAGAGAAGGTCATTGCGCAGACCAGCCCGCGTGGCGACACCATGTACTGGATTGGTGGCGCCGGCGCTGCCAAGGACGACGCCGAAGGCACGGACTTCCACGCCACGGCGCAGGGCCATGTGTCGCTGACGCCGCTGAAAGTGGACCTGACCGACCACGACAGCCTGCGCTACTGGGGCCAGACGGCGGCGTTGCTGGCCCAGCCCGCCACGGTGGCGCCGCAATGACGCGCCGCCCCAGCTTTCCAGCCCGGCTGGACACCCAGTCCGGCAAGCCAGTTGCTATAAAAAACATAGCGTCTCACGCAGCAACCGCGAGGGATGCAGCCCGGAATGGTCAACAAGCCGCACCACCGCACGGACTTGGGCTCGACTCCGGCGCGGTGCGCGCGCGGATGGTGCAGAAGCTGTCGGCGCAGGGTGTCAGCGATGCCCAGGTGCTGGCCGCCATGGGCGCTGTCGAGCGGCATCGCTTTGTGGACAGTGCACTCGTGAACCAGGCCTACGAAGACACCAGCCTGCCGATCGGCCTGGGCCAGACGATTTCCAAACCCAACGTGGTGGCCCGCATGTGCGAGCTGCTGATGGGCGGCCGCAAGGACGGCCAGGGCAAGCTGGGGCGTGTGCTGGAGATCGGCACCGGCTGCGGCTACCAGGCAGCGGTGCTGGGTCGGCTGGCCAGCGAGGTGTACAGCATCGAACGCTTGCGTGGCCTGCACGACCGCGCGCGCGACAATCTGCGGCCCCTGCGGATTGCCAACGTTCACCTGCTGTTTGGCGATGGCATGGCTGGTTACCCCAAGGGGGCGCCGTATGCGGGCATCATTGCCGCAGCGGGCGGTGAAGCCGTGCCGCAGGCCTGGATCGAGCAGCTTGCGGACGGCGGGCGCATTGTGGCGCCCATGGTCACGGCGGCTGGCCAGCAGGCCCTGGTGGTGATTGAAAAGACCGCGGGGGAATTGAAACAAACTGTGCTTGAGGCGGTCCACTTTGTCCCCCTAAAATCAGGCATCGCTTGAAGGGAAACAACAAGATGTTCGAGTCGCGCAATCGGGGTTGGAAGCTGGTGCTGGCATGCATTGCCACTGCCGTGCTGGCGGGCTGCGCCTCGAGCACGCGGCCGCCGGCCCCGGTGGAAGACCGGGGCACCGGTGCGGCGCGCCCGGCGCCGGTGGCCACCGAAGTGGCGGCTGCAACCAAACCGCTGCCCGGCGCCGAGAATGCCGGCAAGCCCGGTTACTACACCGTGAAGCCCGGCGACACGCTGATCCGCATCGGCCTGGAAAACGGTCAAAACTGGCGCGACCTCGTGCGCTGGAACGGGCTTGAGAACCCGAACGTGCTGGAGGTCGGTCAGGTGCTGCGTGTGGTCCCGCCCGTAACGGTCGCGGCAGCGCCCGAGTCGGGCGTGGTGGTGCGACCGGTGACGTCGGGTGCTGCTTCCGCTGCGGGGGCGACGCCCACCCTGGCGGCTGCCAGCGCGCCCAGGGCCGCTGCCTCTGCGCCCGCGGCCGTGGCGGCCCCGGCCAGCGAAGACGAACTGGCGTGGGCCTGGCCCACCAGCGGCGGCGCGGTTCTGGCCGGTTACGACGAGGTCAAGAACAAGGGCATAGACATTGGCGGCAAGGCCGGCGAGCCCGTGCTGGCTTCGGCCGATGGCCGTGTCGTGTATGCCGGTGCCGGCCTGCGCGGCTATGGCAACCTGATCATCCTCAAGCACAACAACACCTACCTCTCGGCCTACGCCCACAACCAGACGCTGCTGGTCAAGGAAGACCAGTCCGTGCGCAAGGGCCAGAAGATCGCGGAGATGGGCAACACCGACGCCGACCGCGTCAAGCTCCACTTTGAAATCCGTCGTCAGGGCAAGCCGGTGGACCCGGCCAAGTACCTGCCTGCCAGGTAGCCACCATGAGAATGCGCAACGGACACCGCCCACCAGCAGTTCCGGACGCGCTTGAAGGGGGCAGCATGGGCGAAGCCGATGCCGATGCTGAACCTGCCGCCGACCTGCCACTGAAACACAACGCCACCGGGATCGCGGGCGAGTCGAGCGACACGCTCACGCTGTACCTGCGCGATGTGCGGCGCACCGAACTGTTCACCGCCGAGCAGGAATACGACACCGCCGTCAAGGCACGGGCCGGCGACTTTGCGGCCCGCCAGTCCATGATCGAGCACAACCTGCGTCTGGTGGTGAGCATTGCCAAGGGCTACGCGGGTCGGGGTGTTCCCATGGCGGACCTGATCGAAGAAGGCAACCTTGGCCTGATGCACGCCATCGACAAGTTTGAGCCGGAGCGGGGCTTCCGCTTTTCGACCTACGCCACCTGGTGGATCCGCCAGTCGGTCGAGCGCGCCGTGATGAACCAGGGCCGGGTGATCCGCCTGCCGGTCCATGTGGTGCGCGAGCTGCAGCAAGTGCTGCGGGCGCGCCGCACGCTGGAGAACGACCCGGACTTTGCCGCCCAGCGTAACGGCTTTGAGGGTGAGGGCGTGCGCGTCGAAGACGTGGCGGCACTGCTCGGGCGTGATGTGCAGGAGGTGGCGGCGCTGCTGGCCATGGCCGAGACGCCGAAGTCGCTGGACGCAACCTCCGACCGCGCGGACGACGAACACACTTTCGGTGAAAGCCTGGCCGACGAGCTGGCGCTCGACCCAACCGGCGTGACCCACAGCCACGAGGTTGAGCGGCTGCTGGACAACTGGATTGATGCACTGTCGCTGCGCGAAAAGGAAGTGCTGGAAGGCCGCTTCGGCCTGCATGACCGTGACCCGGAAACCCTCGAGGTGCTGAGCGACCGGCTGGGCCTCACGCGGGAGCGGGTGCGGCAGATCCAGAACGAGGCGCTGCTCAAGCTGCGGCGCCACATGGTGCGCAATGGCATCAGCAAGGACGCGCTGCTGTAGCATCCCGGGGATGAGCTGGCCGGTCCTCGTCTTCGACATTGAATCCATCCCCGACATTGCAGGCCTGCGCGCATTGCGCCATGACCCGCCCGACGCCACGGATGAGCAGGTCTATGCGGCCTGGGTGCAGGAGCGCAAGGACAAGGGGCAGGGCGACTTCATGCCGCTGCACCTGCAGCGCATCCTCGTCATCTCGTGCGTGTTCCGCAATGCCGAGGGGCTGCGCGTGCATTCCTTTGTGGACAAGGACGGTGCGAGTGAAGGTAAGGTGGTGCAGACTTTCTTCAACACCATCGAAAAGCACGTGCCGCAACTGGTGAGCTGGAACGGCGGCGGCTTTGACCTGCCCGTGCTTCACTACCGCGGCCTGCAACACGGCGTGGTGGCCGACAAGTACTGGGACCTGGGCGACGATGACCGCGAGTTCAAGTGGAACAACTACATCAGCCGCTACCACCTGCGCCACCTGGACCTGATGGACCTGCTGGCCCTGTACCAACCCAAGAACAACGCGCCGCTGGACGCCATGGCCAGGCTGTGTGGCTTTCCGGGCAAGCTCGGCATGGACGGCTCGCAGGTGTACAGCGCCTACCTGGACGGCAAGCTCGACGAGATCCGCCGGTACTGCGAAACGGACGTCATGAATACGTACCTGCTGTACTGCCGCTTCCAGAAGATGCGCGGCGGCCTGACCGAGAAGGAATACGACCTCGAAATGGCAGTCGTCAGGGAGGCGCTGGGCAACCTGGCGCCCACCGAAGCGCACTGGCAGGAGTACCTGGCCGCCTGGGGCTGAGACAATCCGGGGATGACCCAAGAGATTGAAAAAAAGCCCCTGCCCGAGGGCTGGCTGGAAGTGGACGCGCTGGACATCGAGGCGCAGGGTGTGGCCCGGCGGCCCGACGGCAAGGTGGTGTTCATCGAGGGCGCGCTGCCGTTCGAGCAGGTCAGCGCCAACGTCCACCGGAAGAAGAACAACTGGGAGGCCGCCACGCTGACGGCCGTTCACCGCGAATCGTCGCAGCGCGTCAAGCCCGGCTGCCCGCATTTCGGCTTGCATGCCGGCGCCTGCGGCGGCTGCAAGATGCAGCACCTGCACCCGGTGGCGCAGGTGGCCATCAAGCAACGCGTGCTGGAAGACAACCTCTGGCACCTGGGCAAGGTCAGGGCCGGCAACATCCTGCGGCCGATCGAGGGGCCGGCCTGGGGCTACCGCTACCGGGCGCGCCTGTCGGTGCGCCATGTGCACAAGAAGGGCACGGTGCTGATTGGTTTTCACGAGCGCAATAGCCGCTATGTGGCCGACATGGGCGTGTGCCCGGTGCTGCCGCCGCATGTCAGCGCGATGCTGCTGCCGCTGCGCGCGCTGATCGGCTCGCTGGACGCGATCGAGACCTGCCCACAGATCGAGCTGGCCTGTGGCGACGCCGTGACGGCCCTGGTGCTGCGCCACCTGGAACCCTTGAGCGGGGGCGACCTCGCAAAGCTGCGGGCCTTTGCCGCTGACCACCCGGGTGTGCAATGGTGGCTGCAGGCCAAGGGGCCGGACACGGTGAAGCGGCTCGACGAGGGTGGGCCCGAACTGGCGTACGCCCTGCCTGAATTCGGCATCACCATGCCGTTCAAGCCGACCGACTTCACCCAGGTCAACCCGCACATCAACCGCGTGCTGGTGTCGCGCGCGCTGGGCCTGCTGGACGTGCAGCGGTCGGAGCGCGTGATCGACTGGTTTTGTGGCCTGGGCAATTTCACGCTGCCGCTGGCGACCCGCGCGCGCGAGGTGCTGGGCATCGAAGGCAGCGAGGGGCTGGTCGCCCGTTCACGTGCCAATCTTGAGATGAATCAGGCCACAGCCCGCCCCGGTGTTGCGTGGGCCGCTACAAAATTTGTAGCACGGAACCTGTTCGAGATGACGCCCGCGAGGCTGGTGGGCGACGGGGTGGCCGAAAAATGGCTGGTCGATCCGCCGCGCGAAGGCGCGTTTGCACTGGCCAAGGCGCTGGCCGACCTGCACCACGCCCGCATCGGCGCGCCAGACGCCGCACCGCTGCCCGAGGGCGCTGGCGACTGGACGCCGCCGCGGCGCATCGTCTATGTGAGCTGCAACCCCGCCACACTGGCGCGCGACGCCGGGCTGCTGGTGCACCAGGCCGGCTACCGCTGCACGGCCGCCGGCGTGGTCAACATGTTCCCGCACACGGCGCATGTGGAAAGCATTGCCGTGTTCCAGCGCGACGACTGAAGCCGGCCCGCCAGAAACGAAAAAGGGGCCAACGGCCCCTTTTATGTTCCGGCGCTGTCGCGGTCAGTCATTGCTGCCGCTGGTGATGCCCAGCAGGGCGAGCAGGCTCTGGAACACGTTGAAGATGTCCAGGTACAGCGCCAGCGTGGCACTGATGTAGTTGGTCTCGCCGCCGTCGATGATCTGCTTCAGGTCGTACAGCATGTAGGCGCTGAAGATGCCGATGGCCATGACGCTGATCACCAGCATGCCGGTGGTGGAGCCCACAAACACGTTGATGATGCCGCCGATCATGATGGCCAGGGCGCCGACAAACAGCCACTTGCCCATGCCAGACAGGTCACGCTTGATCACGCTGGCCAGGCTGGCCATCACGAAGAACACGCCGGCCGTGCCGCCAAAGGCCGTCATCACCAGGCTGGGGCCGTTCTTGAACCCCAGCACCATGGCAATCAGCCGCGAGAGCATGAGGCCCATGAAGAAGGTGAAGGCCAGCAGCACCGGCACGCCGGCCGCGCTGTTCTTGGTCTTCTCGATCGCGAACATGAAGCCGAACGCGCCGGCCAGGAAGACGATCAGCCCGACGCCGCCGCTCAGGCCGCGCGTGATGCCGGTGGCCACGCCGATCCAGGCGCCGAGCACGGTCGGGATCAGGCTCAGGGCGAGCAGCCAGTAGGTGTTGCGCAGCACGCGGTGGCGCTGGTCCGCCGGCGATGCGTAGCCAATGTCAATGGTCTGGACTTGTTGATTCATGGTCAAAGACTCCTTTCAGGACTGCGTAACGCAGAAGACTGCATGAGTGCAGGTGGGCGCATTCTAGGGCGATTCAAGTGGTGCAAGGTCAATAGCCGTACAGCCGGTATGCTTGGAGCTTCCGTTGCAATTCCAGTTCCCCAGTCATGAAAACCAAACCTGTCCTCGAAGCCGCCGACGTCAAGGCCATCGCCACCGCAGCAGAAGCTGAAGCCCTCAGGAACCAATGGGCCGTGACCATCGCCATCGTGGACGATGGCGGCCACCTGCTGTGGCTGCAGCGCCTGGACGGCGCGGCGCCGATCTCGGCGCATATTGCACCCGCCAAGGCCAACACCGCTGCCCTGGGCCGCCGCGAGAGCAAGGTGTATGAAGACATGATCAACGGCGGACGGGTGTCGTTCCTGAGCGCGCCAGACCTCAAGGGCCTGCTCGAAGGCGGTGTGCCCATCGTCAAGGACGGCCAGGTGCTGGGCGCGGTCGGCGTGAGCGGCGTCAAGTCGGCCGAAGATGCGCAGATCGCGCGCGCGGGCATTGCGGCCATCGGGCTGTAAAAAAAGGGCGTGGCTGGCCGGCGGATTCCGGCTGGCTGGCCCCAACGACGCGCGGGGCGCGCGGCCCCGGGTCGCCCCACGATGAAACCTACTTCGTCAGGATGAGCTTGCCCAGCCGCGTCGCCTGCAGCCGGTACACCGTGCCGTTGTGGACGATGTCCACCGCCTTGCGGCCCGCCAGCAGCGTGGCGCTTTGCAGTGCGGCCATGGCTTGTTCCGGGGCGTAACCGGGCGCTGCCGTGACGGGGTGGTTGGGGGGCGGCGCTGGAATGGGCATCGGCGAATTCATTTTGCAAATGATAACCATTCTCAATTGAATTGGCAACGCAGTGCAGCGGGCCGGCGCGGGCATCCGCCGGCGTGGTCCGTCAGGCTGCTTCGGCCGGGCGGGGGGTTGCCGTTGCTGCCGCCGGTGCCAGCGGCAGGTGCAACACGTTCTTCTTGGGTTCGAGATGGTCCAGCGCCTGCATCAGTCGATCCAACAGCAGCGAAACGTCCATCTCCTCTGCGGTGGGAATGGCACCGGTCCAGTCGGGCAACGCGATGGTCACCACCCGGTAACGGGGCGCCAGGTGCTGCGGCAGCACCGGCGCGCCGGCCAGGCCCTTGGCAATGATGTGCTGGGCAAACAGCTTGAGCAGGGCCGGACGGTAGGGTGCCTCCAGCAGCACCGCGAAGCGTGTGTCGGCCACGCGGCAGACCGTGTCCACATCCCGCACCAGGTTGGACAGCTGCGACGCCGCCACTACCAGCGCCCGGTCGCCCATTTCCCGGCCGCCGTCGTGCACGATGTCCGCGTGGTTGGACAGTTCCACCAGCACCAGCGCACATTCGCTGCGGCTGCGGCGCGCGCGCCGCAGGGTGTCGGCCAGCCGCAGCAGCAGCACCGGCAGCACGGTCAGGCCGGTCAGCGGGTCGGTGCTGTCGATCACCCGCATGCGGGCGCTGTTCTCGTTGAAGTCCTTGGCCCGACGGTGCAGGATGTACAGCAGCAGCGGAATCTCGATGGCCGAGCCGATCAGCACTGCGTACTGGGTGGCCCAGCTGTCGGGCAGCAGCCCGGCGCTGCGCAGCGCCGGGAACGGGTAGGCCAGGTGCAGCGGCAGGAAGCCCAGCGCCGTCCAGCCCGCGTGCACTTCCCCCTTGCGCCAGGCCCAGATGCACAGGCCCATGCTCAGCAACACCGACAGCAGGCCGTACAGGTTGAGCAGCTTGAAGGCGGCCGGGCTCAGGAACACGAAGTACAGCGCCGGGTAGGCAAAGCCGAACAGCGACCAGAAGGTGGCCAGCCGGTACAGCGTGCGGTTGTGCCGCTGCAGCGCGCTGACCTCGCGCACGAACCAGATGCCCGACGCGGTGAGCCAGAGCATGAACAGCGCGGGCGCGGTGTCGTTCCAGACCCAGTGCTGCGGCCAGAAGAAAAGACCACCCAGCCCGGTGAAGGCCACCTGGAAGCCCAGCATGCAGGCCACGTAGCTCACGTACGCCACAAACACCCGGTCGCCGTACAGGCGCACATGCACCCAGCCCAGGAACAGCACCAGCAGGCCGAAGCCCAGGTAGCCGCCCAGCAACAGCAGCGAGCGGTCGCGGCTGGCCTGCAGATCCTGTGCGTCCAGCAGCTGCAGGCTGGGGCTCAGCGGGGCGGGGTAGTTCTCCAGCCGCAGCCAGACGGCGGGCGCGGCCGCAGGGTCCAGCGCAAACACCGGCATTCGGTCAGGGTGCGACCAGGCCGCCACGGGGATGTGGTCGCCGGCCTGCTGCGGTGTCCAGGCGCCGTCCGTGTCCTGCTGGTACAGTGCGGCCCGGTTGGTGAAGGCCGCCCCTTCGAGCACCAGGAACCAGCGTTTGGCCGGGTCCAGGGCCGGTCGTTCATAACGCAGCCAGAGCGCGCCACGACCCAGTTCAAAGGCCTGCGGTTTCTCGAGCTTCTGCAGTGCCGTGGCGGGCAACCGGAGCACGTCCTGCAATGACGCCGTGCCGCCCGGGTCCACCCAGAACGCAGACTGCGGCGTAACGAAGTCACCCGAGGCCGCCGCCCGCACGGGCCCGCCGGCCAGCACCAGCCACAGGGCCAGCGCCAGCCCCCAGGGCCAGCCACGCCACCTGATGCCTGCACCACCGCTGTTTGCCGTCATCGCACACCCCCCGGAGTTCGCGCATTGTCGCCGCCCGCGGGCTCCCAGCGGCCACGGGTGGTCAGCGCGTCCTCCAGCCGGTTCAGCCAGCCCGGTGCGCGGGGTTCATGGTGCCAGCCGGCGATGGCCGAGCGCATCGGGTTGAGGACCTGTTCGGGCAGGCCGAGCGGTCGGGTCTGGTCCAGCAGAAAGCGGCTGAGCATGTGGTAGCCGATCACGCGGGTCAGCATGCGCGAGATGGAGAACTGTGGCAGTACCCAGCGCACCAGCCCGTCGACTGCCCGGGTGACGGCCCGGCCGAGGGTGAAAGCCAGCCGCACCGGCCAGGGCGCAGCCTCGCCGATGCCGATGTCGCGCGCCGCCTCCGGCCCGATCAGCCACTGTGTCATGGGCACCGGGATGCCGCGGATCACCGGTACGCGGATGGTGCTGGCCATCGCCTGCACCAGCGCCTGGCCGAGCGGCGGCCGTACGTCGGGCAGGGCCGCCTGCGCGCAGCCGACCGCCCGCATGCGTGCGAACAGGTCGGTGGCATCGTCGTAGTGCCAGGCCATCAGCGTGTCCTGCACGCCCAGCACATGGCCCACCACGTTCCAGGCGTGCAGGAAAGCGTCTTCATCGGCCGCCGGCAGGCCTAGCCCCATGGTGCGCATGCCCCGCAGGAAGACATAGTGGAAGGTGAGCAGGGTGTAGGCGAGTTCCAGCTGGTTGCATGGCAGGCCGCGCTGATCCACGTTCCAGCCATGGGCCATCAGTGCCTGATGCAAGGCGCCGTGGCCACCGGCGGCGGCCGCGGGCTGCGCAAGGCCGGCCACCATGCCGCGCGCCTGCTGCGGCGCGCCGTGCAGGATCAGGTGGCGGATGGTGGCGTGAATCAGCCGTACCTTCAGCACCTGCGCCACGCCGCAACCGGCCGGGTCGGTCAGGCCGCCCTTGAGCATGACGGGGAACACCATCGCCGCCGTCTGGCGGATGCGGTAGACCGTGTGCGCCTCCAGCTGGCCCGCGACATGCAGCACCTCGGCCAGTTGCGGTGGCACATAGCATTCCGGCAGGCTGGCGCAAAACAGCAGGGTGCACGACAGCGGGCCCTCCTGCATGAAGATGTCCTCGGCGCGGGTGACCTTGGCGGCGTCCAGCCAGGCCGGCAGGCGGCTGCCTTTGCGCAGGTAGTCGCGCAGCAAGGCGGCCAGCGCCGGGTCGGTGGCCAGGTCGTCCGGTTGCCAGTCGGCCAGTACGGCATTGCTGCGCCACTGCGCCATCAGCCGCGTGGCCTGCGCCAGCCGCGCCATGGCCGCATCCATGGCACCCGGCGCGTCAGACCAGGGTCCGACGATGGCGGCCACCGTATGGTCGGCCAGCGGGTCGGCCACGCGCGTCATGGCCTGCAGCAGCTCGGTGCCGGCCGTCATGCCGGAACTCCGGAGGCCGGCCTCGCCCATTGCCACCAGGCCACGGCAGCAATGAACAAGGGGATGCCCATGGCAAAAAAGGCGACGGCGCGGGTCTCAATGGGCTGGCCGAACAGCAGCTGGAACACCAGGCCCGACGCGTAGATGCCCAGCGGCAGCAGCGCAGCGATGCGTTGGCGCCGGGAGGCCGCTGCCGCCATGGCCTGCGGCGGCCACAGCCACTGGAACAGCGTCACGATGACAAACGACACGGCCATCCAGCCCACAAAGCCCTGCAAGGTCTCACCGAACCAGCCGCCGTCGGTTTTGGCCATGATCCAGGCCTTGAGCACGAACACGAAGTACGGGTCGGCCCCAAGGTCAAAGGCGGTCACGATCATGGCCGCCAGCCAGGCGGTGAGCAGGCGGGGCGCTGTGCCGGCCGGCGCAGCCAGCACCGGCTGGCGCCACAGGATCAGGCTGGCCAGCAGGTAGCCCAGCCAGCACAGGGCAAACCACATCAGCGCAATGACCACCGGCACGTTGCCGAGCGCGGGGCCCAACACGTCGGTGTAGGTGTAGCGGCCAAAAAACCAGCCGCGCGACGACCCCATCTGCTCGGCAAACCAGCCCAGGCCCAGCGCCAGGCCGGCAAAGCCCAGCGCGTGGCGCCGTCCCAGCAGCACCCAGGCAGACCAGAGGCTGGCGGCAAACAGCAGCACGCAGGCCGCGATCAAAGCCAGCGTGGTCATGGGTGATTCCCGCCATGGGCTTGACGTGGGAGTTGAATATCAGGATGGTGTCGGTCCATGAATTCACGCAGCAGTCAACGCAATGGCGCGCAGGGTAACACGTTGCAACTGTTGCGCGGCATGGGGTGGGCCGTGCTGGCGCTGGGCGCGGCCGCGCCCGCCGGGGCCGCCCCGGGGGGCGCCACCGCGCCCGCTGGCAGTGCGACCAGCGCCGCACCGGCGGCGGCGTACGGGCGTCAGGCCTTTGCCCAGCCCGCTGCCAACCTGGACCGGGCCGCCCACCGCAGCTTCGCCGAAGGCAGCCGCGTGTTCCACAACGACTGGCAGGTGACTGGCAGCGCCGGTACTGCACGCCAGGGCCTGGGGCCGCACTTTGCAGCGCGCTCGTGCGCCGGCTGCCATGTGCACGACGGCCGGGGCCACCCCGACAGCGTGGCCCTGGTGCCGCGCCTCACGCTGCCCCCGGGCCTGCCGGACGCTTACGGCGGCCAGATCACGCCGCAGGCGGTGCCAGGCGTCACGCCACGCGGCCAGTGGCGGGTGCGGTACCGCAGCGTTGCCGGGCGTTTTGCCGACGGCGAGACCTACACCCTGCGCCAACCGGTGCTAGAACTGCGGGCGCTGGGCTACGGGCCGCTGCCGCCCGGCACGCAGATCAGCGCGCGGCTGGCGCCCCAGCTGGCGGGGCTGGGCCTGCTGGACGCGATCGATGAGGCCGACATCCTGGACAACGAGCGCCGGCAGGCGGCGCTGCCCGGGCCGGTCAAGGGCCGGGCCAACCGGGTGTTCGAGCCGTTTGACGGGCGCGAGGTCGTGGGCCGGTTTGGCTGGAAGGCCAGCACCGGCTCACTGCACCACCAGATTGCCAGCGCGTTCTTCAGCGACCTGGGCGTCACGTCGCGCCACTTCCCTGGCGAGCGGCCGGACGAACGCCCGGAGCTGGACACCGATACCTTTCTTCTGGCGCTGAACTACCAGTTCGGGCTGGGCGTGCCGGCGCGACGCAACACCGAATCCAGTACCGTGCGGCGCGGCGAGCAGCTCTTTGCCCAGGCCCAGTGCGCGCAGTGCCACCGCGCGCAGCCCTACACCACCGGCAAGGGCTGGTTCCCGGCGTTGTCACGCCAGACGATCCGGCCCTACACCGACCTGTTGCTGCACGACATGGGCCCCGGCCTGGCCGATGGCCGGCCGGATGCGCAGGCCAGCGGCAGCCAGTGGCGCACGCCGCCGCTCTGGGGCATCGGCCTCTTGCACCAGGTCAATGGCCACCAGCGCCTGCTGCATGACGGCCGTGCGCGCGGTGTGCTGGAAGCCATCCTCTGGCACGGCGGCGAGGCGCAGGCGGCCCGCGACCGGGTGCTGGCGATGCCGCGCCGGGATCGAGAGGCGCTGGTGCAGTTCGTCAATTCGCTATAGATTTGATAGCGCCTCACGCAATCTGCATGCGGGTTTCAACCTATTTCGGCTCTGTAATGAAGCCGATTTTTCGGATTCCGGCCTGCTGCGCGGCCGCCATCGCCTGCGCCACCTTCTCGTAGCGCACCGCCTTGTCGCCGCGGATGTGCAGCTCCGGCTGCGGCTGTTTGCCGGCCTCGGCCTTGAGCATCGTGGCCAGGGCTGCGTCGGCAATGCGGCTCCCGTTCCAGTAGTAGCTGCCGTCGGCGTCCACGCTCAGGCGGATGGTTTCGGGCTTGACGTCCTGCGGCTGGTTGGTGGCGCGCGGCAGGTCGATGTTGACTGCGTGCTTCATCACCGGCACGGTGATGATGAAGATGATCAGCAGCACCAGCATCACGTCCACCAGGGGCGTCATGTTGATCTCGTTCATCACCTCGTCGGTGTCGTCTTGCGTTCCGAAAGCCATGGCGCTCATGCCTTCTTCAACGGCACGACGCGGCCCGGCCCGCCGGCCGACACCCGCGCACCCGTCACCAGGTAGGCGTGCAGGTCGTGCGCAAATCGGTTGAGCTTGCCCAGCACGCTCTTGTTGCCGCGCACCAGGGCGTTGTAGCCCAGCACGGCCGGGATGGCCACCGCCAGGCCAAGCGCCGTCATGATGAGCGCCTCGCCAATCGGGCCGGCCACCTTGTCGATGGTGGCCTGGCCGGCCACGCCGATGGCCATGAGCGCGTGGTAGATGCCCCATACAGTGCCGAACAGGCCCACGAAGGGCGCGGTGGAACCCACCGACGCCAGAATGGCCAGGCCGGACTGCAGCCGCGCGGTGGATTCATCGATGCTGTTGCGCAGACAGCGCGTGATCCAGTCGCTCGCGTCCAGCCCGTCGTGCAACTGGGGCCGGGCGCTGCCGTCCTTGTGCAGCAGGTGCGCCGCTGCGTCGCGGCCTTCAACCGCGAGCGCGCGGAACGGGTTGGCCGGGTCACTGCCCAGCTTGTGGAGGCCGTCGGCATAGTCGGCGGCGTGCCAGAAGCTTTCGGTCGAGCGGGACTGGGCGCTGAACCTGCGCAGGTCCAGCACCTTGATGAAGATCACCAT
Organism: Ramlibacter sp.; assembly: GCA_046348225.1. Lineage (GTDB taxonomy): Bacteria > Pseudomonadota > Gammaproteobacteria > Burkholderiales > Burkholderiaceae_C > JAXMEQ01. The sequence continues at coordinate 314,061 of JAXMEQ010000003.1, read as the reverse complement.
CCAGGACGCCAGCGACATGCCCAGCAGCAGCAGGAACACGCCGCGCGTGACGAGGTCGCCCTGCGCCCAGACATTGAAAAGGCCGAATTGGGATTCCATGAAATGCTTTACTCCAGAACAAAATTGATGGGCACGTTGAACCACATGGCCTCGGGCACACCGGCGCGCTTGCCGGGCACGTAGCGCCAGCGCTGCACGGTGGCCAGGGCGGCCTGGTCCAGCCGGTCGTAGCCGCTGGACTGCCGGATCTCGGCCTTCTGCGCCGTGCCGTCCACGCCGATCAGCACCCGCACCACCACCTTGCCTTGTTCGCCCAGGCGCTTGCTGATGGGCGGGTAGGCGGGCTTGGGGTTCTGCAGGTAGTCGGCCTCGCTGGACGGCAGCTCCACGCGCACCGGCGCGGGTGGCGGCGACACGGGGGCGGCGGCGACTGGCGCCGCGATCGGGGGTGCTGGTGGCTGGGGGGCCACCACCCCCGTCGGGGCGTTGGGCGCCGGGGCCGTATCGGCGATGGCCACGGGCTGAGGCGCCGGGGGCAGGGCGGGCTCGCTGCGTTTGACCACGGGCTGCTTCACCGGCTCGGGCGGACGGGGTGCTGGCGGCGGGGGGTCGACGCGGGGCTGCGGTGGCGTGATGAACTCGGTGACGACTTCGGCCGGCACCAGCAGCTCCACGGTCCGGCGCAGCAGGCCGGACTGCAGCGCCCACAGCGCACCCACGTGCAGCAGCACGACACTGGTGGCGATCACGGCGTTGCGGTTCATGCAGTGTTGGCGGTGAAGAAGGAAGAACCTCATAGTTTAGGTGGGGCTCAGGTCTCGGCCCACAGGCGCAACAGGTTGTGGTAACAGCCGGTCAGGGCCACCGCCTCGGGGCTTTCGCCGTCGCGCTGGCGCAGGGCCATCAGCGCCATGTCCATCTCGTAGAGCAGGCGGCGCTGGTCGCTGCCGCGCACCAGGCTTTCGATCCAGAAAAAGCAGGCCAGCCGTTCCCCGCGCGTGACCGGCGTGACCTGGTGCACCGTGGTGCCCGGGTACAGCACCAAGTGGCCGGCGGGCAGCTTGATGCGCTGCTCGCCACCCGGCTCCTGCATCACCAGCTCGCCGCCGTCGTAGCTGGCCGGGTCGGACAGGAACAGGGTGCAGGACAGGTCGGTGCGCAGGGGCTGCCCGCTGCCGGGCAGCAGCCGCACCGCACCGTCCACGTGGTTGCCGTAATGGTTGGTGGTACCCCGGTAGCGGTTGAAGCGCGGCGGGAAGATCCGTCTTGGCAGCGCGGCCGACAGCACCAGCGGGTGCTGCTGGAGGGCGGCCAGCACCTGCGCGCCCAGCTGGCGCGACACGGCGCAGTCCAGCGGCAGCTGTTCGTTGTTCTTCACCTGCACCGCCTGGCGGCCGGCGCCGGGTCGGCCGTCGGCCCAGGGCGCGGTGGCGAGCGCGGCGCGCGCCTCGGCCACTTCGGTGGCGTTCAGGATGTCGGGCAGGGTCAACAGCATGGGCGGGACTTTCAGAAACGGGCGGTCAGCGCCACCTGCAGCTGGCGCCCGGCGCCGGGGATGTAGTGGCCGCGGTACAGCGACTCGGCGTACAGCTTGTTGGTCAGGTTGCTGAGGTTGGCCTTGATGCTGTACCGGTCGCCCAACGTGTACTCGGCCATCAGATCGGCCGTGACGAAGCCGGGAGCTTCCCAGGCGGGCGCCGTCACGTCGGCGGGCGCCTGCTCACTGCGGAAGTTCAGCCCGCCGCCCACGCGCCACTGGGGTGTGAACTGGTACGTGCTCCACACCGTGCCGCTGTGCTTGGGGCTCAGGCCGGGGCGGTCGCCCACCCGGTTGCCCACCGTGGTGGCGGTGGACGCAGCCACGTCCACGCGGGCCACCGGCATCCACATGTAGGAGCCGTAGACCTCCCACTTGGGCGTCAGGCGGCCCGACACATCCACCTCGAAACCTGCGGTGTGCCGCTTGCCCGAAAGCAGCAGGCGGGTGGCGGCGGTGTCGGGGTCGGTATTGCGCTCGTTCAACTTGGTGGCGTGGAAGACCGCCAGGCGGGTGCTGAAGCGCCGGTCGGCCGAGTCCAGCCTGGTGCCGAACTCGATGTTGCGGCTCTGCTCGGGGTCGGTGTTGGCGCTCAGCGCGTTGTAGGAATAAGTGTCGCCCGAGGTGTTGAACGAGGTGCCGTAGGAGAAGTGGAACGACTGCAGCGCGTTTGGCTGGTACAGCACGCCCAGGCGCTTGCTCAGCGCCGAGATGGTCTGCTGGTAGCGGGCCGTGACAGCCCCGGTGGCCGGTGTGGTGGTGGTGTAGTCGCCGCGCAGGCTGTCCCAGCGCAGGCCGCCCAGCAGCTTCCAGGCGGGGGCGATCTGCACCAAGTCCTGCACATAGGCGCCAGCGGCGCGGGACTCGAAGTTGCTGGACGGGCGCAGCACCCGCGCGGCTTCGTTGATGGATGCGCCGTCGTCGGGTGCGCCGGCCAGGGTGTTGGGCTTGGCCGGGCTGGTGCCCACCGCGCCATAGACGGTTTTCTCCTCGCGCGAGAAGTCCACACCCGTCATCAGTTCATGCCGGTAGCCCAGGGCGTCGAACTTGCGCGTGAAGTCGGTTTGCCACTGCAAAGTGCGCATGTCCTGCACCTTGAGCTGGGTGCCGCGCGTGAACACGGTGCCGGCGCCAAAGGTGCCCAGGTCCACCGCGCGGCCGCCTGGCTGCAGGGCGTCGGCGGCCAGGCGCACGGTGCTGGCGCGCTGGTCGCGCTGGAAAGTGCCGGCACGCAGCTGTGTCCTGAACTCGCTGTCGTGGCTGAAACGGTGGGTGTGGGCGATGCTGGCGATGCTGGCCTGCCCGGCGTTGTAGTCGCTGGCCAGCCCGTAGTAGGCGTCGGGCGGGAGGCTGCCGATCAGCGTGTTGGCGGCGCTGCTGTCGGTGGCGCGCGGCTTGATCCAGGGCAGGCCATAGTTCATGCCGTTGCGGTTGTCCAGGTGGTACAGGCTGGCACTGAATTCGTCGGCGGTGCCAATGCCGAAGCGGTAGGCCGCGGCGAAGCCCTTCTTGTCGATGCTGCTGCCGGCGCCGTTGTTGTCGGCCCGGGTGGCCATGGCGTTCAGGCGCAGTGCGGCGTTCTCGCCGGTGACGAGGTTGAAGTCGCCGGTGACGCGACGGTACTGGTGCGTGCCCAGCGTGGTGGTGACTTCATGCTCGCTGATGAGCCGCGGCTGCTTGCTCACCTGGTTGACAGCGCCACCGGTGGAACCGCGACCAAACAGCATGGAGGCCGAGCCGCGCAGCACCTCGACGCGGTCGTTGTTGAAGGTATCGCGGTCATAGAAGGCCGGGTCGCGCATGCCGTCCAGGAAGATGTCACCGGTCCCCGCGAGCGAGAAGCCGCGCAGGCGGATGTCTTCCTCGCCACCCTCGGCGGCCAGGAAGGTGATGCCCGCGGTGTTGCGCAGCACGTCCTTCACGGTGTCGAGATTGCGGTCGTCGATGAGTTTTTCCGTCACGACGGTGACGGACTGCGGAATGTCGCGCAGGGCCTGGTGGCCCTTGCCGATGCCGGTGGTGGTGGCGCGAACGGAGTCCTTGCCTTCGGCCTGTTCGCGCACGGTCACTGGCGCCAGGGTTTTGCCCTCGGCCGGTGCGGCGCTCTGGGCCCAGGCGCCGGCCGATGCCGCCAGCATCAGCGCGCCCAAGGGGAGCAATTTGGGTTCAGACGGGGAGCGCGGGAAAACGTGAGCCACAGTGGCCTCCAAACGGGTGCCCGCAAACATGCGGGCCGGGTTTCGGAAAGAGGCTGGCTGTGCAGGCGGCGGGGCCGCCCGGCGTGGCTGGCGCGAAAGATTGAAACGGATTCTACATCAAATGAGAATCAATCTCATTTAAAGGCAACACCATGCCTGAGGTCACTCAGGGCATGGCGCGCATGTTTCAGGCCATTTTGGCCTGCAGCCCGCACGGAGACTGCGCAGGCTGCTACAAAAAAAGGAGCAACTGTTCAGGCCACCGCTTCGGCCGCGGGTTCTGCTGCCGCTTTCGCGGTGGCCGGTATCGCCACCTCCTGGCGGATCAGGTGGTCAAACGCGCCCAGCGCCGCCTTGGCGCCGTCGCCGGCGGCAATGATGATCTGCTTGAACGGCGTGGTGGTGGCGTCGCCCGCGGCAAACACGCCGGGCAGGGAGGTCTGCCCGCGGTCGTCGACCACGATTTCGCCGTGCCTGGACAGTGCCAGCGTGCCCTGCAGCCATTCGGTGTTGGGCACCAGACCAATCTGGACGAACACGCCTTCGAGCGCCACCCGGTGTTCCTGTCCGGTGGTGCGGTCCTTGTAGGTCAGCCCGTCGACCTTGTCGGTGCCGGTGATGGCCGTGGTTTGCGCATTCATCAACACCGTGACGTTGGGCAGGCTGCGCAGCTTGCGCTGCAGCACTTCGTCGGCCCGCAGCCGGGTATCGAACTCGATCAGCGTCACGTGCGCTACCAGGCCCGCCAGGTCAATGGCCGCCTCCACGCCCGAATTGCCGCCGCCAATCACCGCCACGCGCTTGCCCTTGAACAGCGGCCCATCGCAGTGCGGGCAGTAGGCCACACCCTTGTTCCTGAACTCCTGCTCGCCGGGCACGTTGATGTTGCGCCAGCGCGCGCCGGTGGAAAGAATGACGGTTTTCGCCTTCAGCGAAGCGCCGCTTTCCAGCTGTACTGCGATCAGGCCGCCGTGGTCGGCGTCACCGGGCACCAGGGCCCTGGCCCGCTGCAGGTTCATGATGTCCACGTCGTACTGGCGCACATGCTCTTCCAGGGCCAGCGCAAACTTCGGGCCTTCGGTTTCCTTGATGGAAATGAAGTTCTCGATGCCCAGCGTGTCCAGCACCTGGCCGCCGAACCGCTCCGAGGCGATGCCCGTGCGGATGCCCTTGCGGGCCGCGTACACGGCCGCCGCTGCACCGGCCGGGCCGCCGCCGACGATCAGCACGTCAAACGGCTCCTTGGCTGAAATCTTTCTGGCTTCGCGCTCGGTGCCCGAGCGGTCCACCTTGGCCAGGATTTCTTCCAGGCCCATGCGGCCGTTGCCGAACATGGTGCCATTGAGGTAAATCGTGGGCACGCCCATGATCTGGCGCTCATCGATCTCGCGCTGGAACAGGCTGCCCTCGATCATGGTGGTCCTGATGCGCGGGTTCTGGATGGCCATGAGGTTCAGCGCCTGCACCACGTCCGGGCAGTTGTGGCAGGTCAGGGACACATACACCTCGAACTCCAGGTCGGCGTCCAGCGCCCTGATCTGGTCCAGGATGGCCTGTTCGACCTTGGGCGGGTAGCCGCCCACCTGCAGCAGTGCCAGCACCAGCGACGTGAATTCATGCCCCATCGGCAGCCCGGCAAAGCGGGGGCCGTGGCTCTCGCCCGGCCGGTTGATCGAGAACGACGGCGTTCGGTACGGCCCGCCGCGTGTTTCGGTCACGCTGAGGAGCCTGGAGGTTCCCGCGATGTCGTTGAGAAGTTCACGCATGTCGCCTGACGCCGGCGTGTCGTCCAGCGAGGCCACGATCTCGACCGGCTGCGAAATGCGTTCGAGATAGGAAGCGAGTTGGGCTTTGAGGTTGGCATCAAGCATGAGGGTTTCTCCCGGGCGGCAGGTATCGATTCAGGGACGCCGCGGAACCGGCTCTGCCGGGCCGCTGGCGTCGCCCCCTTGAGGGGGGAGCAGCGCGCAAGCGCTGCACGGGGGTGGGGTCAGATCTTCCCGACGAGGTCGAGCGACGGCGCAATGGTCTTGGCGCCTTCGTTCCACTTGGCAGGGCAGACTTCACCCGGGTGGGCGGCCGTGTACTGGGCGGCCTTCAGCTTGCGCAGCGTTTCCTTCACGTCGCGGGCGATTTCGTTCGAATGAATTTCGGACGTCTTGATGATGCCGTCCGGGTTGACGATGAAAGTGCCGCGCAGGGCCAGGCCTTCTTCGGGAATGTGCACGCCGAAGGCGTTGGTCAGCGTGTGCGTCGGGTCGCCGACCAGCGGGAACTTGGCCTTGCCGACGGCGGGCGAGGTTTCGTGCCACACCTTGTGCGAGAAATGCGTGTCAGTCGTGACGATATAGACCTCGGCGCCCATCTTCTGGAACTCGGCGTAGTTGTCGGCCGCGTCCTCGACTTCGGTCGGGCAGTTGAAGGTGAAGGCCGCGGGCATGAAGATCAGCACGGACCACTTGCCCTTGAGCGTGGCATCACTGACCGTGATGAACTTGCCGTTGTGGAACGCTTCGGTCTTGAAGGGCTGGATGGGGGTATTGATCAGGGACATGGGGGTTACCTCTCTTGAAAGTGAAAAAACAAACTCGACCGGGAGAGAATAAGGTTGGCATGCTAATTAATCCAATGAATTGAGGTTATTTAGCTCATATAAATTGGCTATCGTTGGCGGGTGCAAGGCCGACAGGGGGGTCTCGGCGGCTGACGGCAAGCGTCAGGCCGGTGCTGTGGGGACGTGGGGCGTCAGTACACCAGCCGCTCGGGCTGGATGTCCTGCAGGATGGTGGTGGCGATCTCTTCGATGCTCTTGGTGGTGGTGGACAGCCAGCGGATGCCGGCGCGGCGCATCATGGCCTCGGCCTCGCTCACTTCCATGCGGCAGTTCTCCAGGCTGGCGTAGCGGCTGTTGGGCCGGCGCTCGTTGCGGATCTCGCTGAGCCGCTCGGGCTGGATGCTCAGGCCGAAGATCTTCTTGCGGTGCGGCTCCAGGGCCGGCGGCAGCTGCCGCCGCTCGAAGTCCTCCGGGATCAGCGGGTAGTTGGCCGCCTTCAGGCCGTACTGCATGGCCAGGTACAGCGAGGTCGGCGTCTTGCCGCTGCGGCTGACCCCCACCAGGATCACGTCGGCCCCCTGCAGGTCGCGGTTGCTCTGGCCATCGTCATGGGCCAGGCTGAAGTTGATGGCTTCAATCCGGTCGTGGTAGGCCTTGCTTTTGCTGACATCGCTGAAGCGCCCCACGCGGTGGTGCGACTTGATGCCCAGCTCGGTTTCGAGCGGGTGCACAAAGGTGCCGAACATGTCCAGCAGCATGCCCTGGCAGCCGTCCTGGATGACTTTCAGCACCTCCATGTTCACCAGCGTGGTGAAAACAATGGGCTTTTTCCCCTCCAGCTCGGCCGTGTGGTTGATCTGGCGCACGGCCTGATGGGCCTTGTCCACGCTGTCGATGAAGGGCAGGCGCACATGGCGCGGCTGCATCTCGAACTGCGCGAGGATGGCATTGCCAAAGGTTTCGGCGGTGATGCCGGTGCCGTCGGAGATGAAAAATACGGTGCGGGTGTGCATGGGCGCCCTTGTAATGCTTTCAGATTCCTGCAAGCCCCGAAACGGGAGCCGAAGCCTACAATCGGGCCAATTATCCAAATTCCCCCGCCATGCACCGCCTCCGCCTACAACCACAAGAGCAAAGCAGGACGCCGTGCCATGGGAAAGCGCCCCCACCACGCGGCGGCGCCGAGCAAGTTTTAACTTCTGGAGCTTTCCCATGTCTGCACTTTTCAGCCCGACCGCCCTGGTCGTACCGTTTGAAAACCTGAGGATGACCGACGTCGAGGCGGTTGGCGGCAAGAACGCCAGCCTCGGCGAGATGATTTCCCAGTTGCCGCAGGGCGTTCGCGTGCCGACCGGCTTTGCCACCACGGCCCACGCCTTCCGGCAGTTCCTGGCCCACGACGGCCTGGCCGACAAGATCAACGCCAGACTGTCCGCGCTGGACACCGAGGACGTGCGGGCGCTGGCCGCAGCCGGTGCGGAAATCCGCACCATGGTCGAAGCCCAGCCGTTTCCGTCGGATCTGGAACAGGCCATCCGTGACGCCTTTGCCACGCTGAGCGCGGGCAATGCCGCCGCCACCTTTGCAGTGCGCTCGTCGGCCACGGCCGAAGACCTGCCGGACGCATCGTTCGCCGGTCAGCAGGAAACCTTCCTCAACGTGCACGGCATCGACGACGTGCTGCACAAGATGAAGGAAGTGTTTGCCAGCCTCTACAACGACCGCGCCATCAGCTACCGCGTGCACAAGGGCTTCGCTCACGCCGACGTGGCGCTGTCCGCCGGCGTGCAGCGCATGGTGCGCTCCGACCTGGGCGCGGCCGGCGTGATGTTCACCATCGACACCGAATCCGGATTTGAAGACGTGGTCTTCATCACCAGCAGCTATGGCCTTGGTGAGACGGTGGTGCAGGGCGCCGTGAACCCCGACGAGTTCTATGTGCACAAGCCCATGCTGGCTGCAGGCAAGCGCGCTGTGATCCGCCGTAACCTCGGCTCCAAGCTGATCCAGATGGTGTTTTCCAGCCCCGACGAAAAGGCCCGCACCGGCAAGCTGGTCAAGACGGTGGATGTGCCGCTGGAGCAGCGCAACCGCTATTCACTGACCGACGCCGACGTGGAGCAGCTGGCGAAGTACGCGCTGGTGATCGAGCAGCACTATGGCCGCCCGATGGACATCGAATGGGGCAAGGACGGGACGGACGGCCAGCTCTACATCCTGCAGGCCCGGCCCGAGACGGTGAAAAGCCAACAGGGCGACAAGGCCGAGCTGCGCTACAAGCTCAAGGGCAAGGGCACGGTGCTGGCCGAGGGCCGCGCCATCGGCCAGAAAATCGGCACCGGCCCGGTACGCCTGGTGCACAGCATCAGCGAGATGGACAAGGTCCAGCCGGGCGACATTCTGGTGACGGACATGACCGACCCGAACTGGGAACCGGTGATGAAGCGCGCCAGCGCCATCGTGACCAACCGCGGCGGCCGCACCTGCCATGCGGCCATCATTGCGCGTGAACTGGGCATCCCGGCCGTGGTGGGCTGCGGTGACGCGACCGAGCACCTGAAAGATGGCACCCTGGTGACCGTGAGCTGCGCTGAGGGTGACACCGGCTTCATCTACGACGGCCTGCTGGAAACGGAAGTCACCGAGGTCGAACGCGGCACCATGCCCGCCATCAAGACCAAGATCATGATGAACGTGGGCAACCCGCAGCTGGCGTTTGACTTCTGCCAGCTGCCCAACGAGGGCGTCGGCCTTGCACGGCTGGAATTCATCATCAACAACAACATTGGCGTGCACCCCAAGGCCATTCTCGACTACCCGAATGTCGACGCCGACCTGAAGAAGGCGGTGGAGTCGGTGGCCCGCGGCCATGCTTCCCCGAGGGCTTTCTACGTCGACAAGGTGGCCGAAGGCGTGGCCACGATTGCGGCGGCGTTCTGGCCCAAGCCGGTGATCGTGCGGCTGAGCGACTTCAAGAGCAATGAGTACCGCAAGCTGATTGGCGGCAGCCGTTACGAGCCCGAGGAAGAAAACCCGATGCTGGGCTTTCGCGGTGCGGCGCGATACATCAGCGCCGACTTTGGCGAAGCCTTCGCGATGGAATGCGAGGCGATGCGCCGGGTCCGCAGCGACATGGGCCTGACCAATGTGCAGGTGATGGTGCCTTTCGTGCGCACGCTGGCGCAGGCCGAGCGTGTGACCAAGCTGCTGGCCGCGCACGGCCTGAAGCGCGGCGAGAACTATCTCAAGGTCATCATGATGTGCGAGGTGCCGAGCAACGCCATCCTGGCGGAGCGCTTTCTCGAATTCTTTGACGGGTTCTCGATTGGCTCGAACGACCTGACGCAGCTCACGCTGGGTCTGGACCGCGACTCCGGCCTGGAGCTGCTGGCCGCAGACTTCGACGAACGTGACCCGGCGGTCGAGGCGCTCATTCACCAGGCCATCAAGGCCTGCCTGGCACAGGGCAAGTACATCGGCATTTGCGGCCAGGGCCCCAGCGACCACCCGGATTTCGCCCAGTGGCTGGCGCGTGAGGGCATCTCGTCCATCTCGCTCAACCCGGACAGCGTGATCGCCACCTGGAAGCAGCTTGCGCAGGGCTGACAGCCCGGCGTGCGCGGGCCTCTAGCAAATACCTAGGCGAGGCGCACCGGGCCGGTGCGATGATCGCCGGATGTCCGACAGCCCCGCCTACGCCGCCTACAAGCGCCGGCTCCATCGCATCCTGGCGACGTATGTGGTGGGGCTGATGGCCTTTCTCCTGCTGATGGCATGGGCCGAACAGCGCGGGATGTCCCGGGTCTGGCTCGGGCCGATCTTCCTGTTCTCCACGGTCATGATCTATGCCGGCATCGGCATCTATGGCCGGACCACTGACGCCGACGAGTACTACGTGGCGGGTCGCCGGATTCCGCCCATGTACAACGGCATGGCGGCTGCAGCCGACTGGATGAGCGCAGCCTCCTTCATCAGCCTGGCCGGAGGCCTGTACCTGCAGGGCTTTTCGGGGACCGAAGTCCAGCCCGGCGGGCTGGCGTACGTGCTGGGCTGGACGGGGGGCTTTTGCCTGGTGGCCCTGCTGGTGGCGCCGCACCTTCGCAAGCTGGGCCTGTACACCGTTCCCGATTACTTCGACCTGCGTTTTGGCGGCCGCTGGCCGCGGCTGATCGCAGCGTTTGCGGCGGTGCTGTGTTCATTCACCTATGTGGTGGCCCAGATTTATGGCGTGGGGTTGATTGCCTCGCGCCTCACGGGGGTGCAGTTTGAAATTGGCATCCTGCTTGGCTTGGGCGGAGTGTTGCTGTGCTCGTTTCTCGGGGGGATGCGTGCCATCACCTGGACGCAGGTGGCGCAGTACGTCATTTTGCTGCTTGCCTTTCTGATCCCGGTGTCGTGGCTGGCGTACAAGCAACTCGGCAACCCGCTGGCGCCGCTGGTGTATGGCAAGCAGATCGAGAAGATCACCGAGCTTGAGAAAGCGCTTGTGGATTCCCCTGCCGAAAAACAGGTGCGTGCCGTGTTCGCCCAGCGCGAGCGCGAGTACCAGGCCCGGCTCAGCGATGTCGATGCCGCACTGCGCCGGGAGCGGGCCGCCGCCCAGGAGCGGCTGCGCCAGCTCAAGGCGCGGGATGCCGACTCCGCGCTGATCGTTGCGGCCAGCCGCGACCTGGCCGCCGTGCCCAAGGACGCCGACAGCGCGCGCGAACTCTGGACCCGGGCCATGGCCGAAAGCCACGAGCGCGCCAAGCCGCTGGGCGGCCTGCCGCACCATGCCCAGGCCTTTGTGGGGGACCCGAAGGGCAGCCCCCAGGCTCAGGCCCTGTTTGAAACTTCCCGTCTCAACCACCTCGCTCTGATGTTCTGCCTGATGGTCGGCACGGCCGGTTTGCCCCACCTGCTCACACGCTTCTACACCACGCCCACCGTGCGTGAAGCGCGCTCGTCGGTGGTGTGGTCACTGTTCTTCATTGCCTTGCTCTACCTGAGTGCGCCAGCGCTCGCGGTGCTGGTGAAGTTTGAGGTCATGCAAGGCCTGGTCGGCAGCAGCTTTGATTCGCTGCCGTCGTGGATCGGCCAGTGGGCCAAGGTGGACCCGGCGCTGATCTCGGTCAGCGACGTCAATGGTGACCGGATCCTGCAGTTCGGCGAGATCCGCATCGGCGCCGACATCGTGATGCTCGTCACGCCCGAAATCGGCGGGCTGCCCTATGTGGTGTCCGGACTGGTGGCCGCGGGCGGGCTGGCGGCGGCGCTGTCCACCGCCGATGCGCTGCTGCTGACGATCAGCAACTCCATCGTGCGGGATGTGTACTGCCACGAGGTAAGCCGGCATGTCACGCCCGAGCAGCGTGTGATCCTGTCGAAGTTCGCCTTGCTGGGCATCGCCATGCTGGCGGCTTTTGTGGCGGCCCTCAAGCCCGCCGACATCCTGCCCCTGGTCGCCGCATCGTTCTCACTGGCCGCATCCGCCTTTGTGCCGGTGATGGTGCTGGGCATCTTCTGGCGTGGCACCACGCGTGCCGGCGCCGTGGCCGGCATGCTCGCAGGCCTGGGGTTGACGGTCTACTACATGCTGGTCAATTCGCCGGCCGTGCGCAGTTTCGCCGGGCTGCCACCGGGAGCGGACCTCTGGTTCGGCATCCTGCCGATCTCGGCCGGCGTGTTCGGGGTGGCCGTTGGCGCGCTGGTCGCCGTGGTCGTCAGCGTCCTCACCCGCGGCAGCGACTGAGGCCGTTACGCGGCCGGTGGGTGCGCGGCCACGTCAGCTGCAAACCGGGCGGCGGCGGCGGTGCCTTTGACCTGCCGCATCAGGGCCTCGGCGCGGGAGACGGCAGCACTGAACTCGGCCACATTGCGTGCACCTTCGATGCGAAGGCACAACTCCTCGGCCATCGGCCCCAGCGTATCGGTGAGCAGACGCACCGCAAAGCGTTTGGCCTCCGGCAGGCTGACCGCCGGCAGGGCGGCTGGCACTGTCACGGCCTCGGCGGGCGCCGGGTCCGGCGCCGGTGCGCCTGACGCGGCGCCGCCCAGTGGCTCGATGAAGCCACCGTTCTCCAGCTCGGTCATCAACTGCTCGGTATCGCCAAGCATCGCGGACAGGCGTGCCAGTTCATCAAAACTGCGCTTGCCATCAATCATGATCAACATGGACCGTTGCTTGGGACTGAGTCCGTGCTGCCGCGTGGCAATCGCTTCGGTGCCCTTCGCCGACTTGTGATAGATCACGCCTTTTTGCATGGAGGGGTACAACGGAGTTTTGTCAGTTCAGTGTAAGCACACGGACCTGTCACGTCGAGGGGGTTTTCGGCTTGCCCGTAGGGCTTTGACGCGGGTAATCCCCTAAGGTAATGACCGCGACTCTGACGGTTTTGTAAGTGACGAGTAAGCGCCCCTGCAAATCATGCGTGCAACCTGATAACAAGTTCGGAGACGCATGCTACTGCTCGTCAGCATCTTCAAGTTGGTCGCCGAGATTGCGTTGCTGGCCCTGTTGGGCCAGTGGGTGCTGGGCCTTCTGGCGGGCGCCAGGCGCGAGCAGAACTTTTTTTACCAGCTGTTGCAGATGATGACCCGGCCATTTGTGAAAGGTGCCCGCTTGATCTCGCCCAAGGTGGTCATCGACCGCCACGTGCCGCTGGTGGCGTTCTGCCTGCTGCTCTTTGTGTGGGTCGTGGCCACGGTGAGCAAGATCGGTTTGTGCGTACAGATCGGAGTTCAACAATGCCAGTGATGTCCCGTATCCGGTATCTGGGCCTCAAGTGGCAGGCCATGGCCTGGCTTGTGTTCGGCGGCAAAGCGCAGGCACGGGGCATTTTCGACCAGATGCTCGCCGAGTTTCCGGGTGACGCGTACGCCCTGGCCAGCAAGGCTACGCTCCTGGTACAGACGGGCAATCGCCTGGCCGCATTGCCCCTGTTCGAATCGCTCGTGGCGCTGCATCCCGGCCAGGCTGCCCACTGGTTCAACCTCGGTTTCGTGCTGGAGGAACTGGAGCGTTACGAGCAGGCGGAGGCCGCATTCCGCCGTGCCACCGAGCTGGACCCGCAGATCGACCGGGCCTGGTATGGCCTGGGCCTGGTCCTGATCCGCCTGCGCCGCCATGACGAGGCTGTGGCCGCGCTCAAGCAGAACACGAAATTGCAGCCCATGAGCCCTTACGGCTGGTACCAGCTGGCGCGGGTTCATGTGGACCGGCACGAACCGGAGGAGGCGCGAAAGATCATTTCGCACCTCAAGCGGTTCGAGCCCAAAGTGGCCGCTCAGCTGGAACGCGAGACCGGGATTTTCATCTCGTCCACCAGTTGAGGGGTACTTCCAAGGGGTGCGGCCCGGTTGCAGGCTGCCGGAGTTTCCGGCAGCGGGTCGCCAGTCAGTTGGAGTCAGGCCCGCAGACGGGCATACAAGGAGACAAAGGCATGCAGTTAACTGAAGGCCACCGCACCTACTGGCGGAAAAACCTCAGGATCACAGCCATATTGCTCGCAATATGGTTCGTGGTGACTTACGTGGTGGGCTACATGGCCCGCGACCTCAACTTCACATTCTTTGGCTGGCCTTTCAGCTTTTGGATGGGAGCCCAGGGCAGCCTGATCATCTATGTGTTGATCATCGGCTTCTACGCCCGTTACATGAACAAGCTGGACCAGGAGTTCGGCGTGGCGGAAGAGGAGTAAACCATGGCAGGCATGTTTGGCGAAACTGGAGGAGCCAACACGGCGGTCTCCAATGCTGCATTCAAGCAGCAACTCAACAAGGTGTACGCGTGGTACACCGGTGGATTCATCGCGTTTGTGATCGCCCTGGCCATTCTTGAGCAGGTCGGACTGAGCCGCGAATGGATCGGCTTTATCTTCCTGCTGGCAACCGTAGGCCTGTATGCCGGCATCGGCATCATGAGCCGCACAACCGACGCCGCTGAGTACTACGTGGCGGGTCGCCGAGTCCCGGCCGTGTACAACGGCATGGCCACGGGTGCAGACTGGATGTCCGCCGCGTCGTTCATCGGCATGGCCGGTACGCTCTACCTCACGGGGTACAGCGGCCTGGCGTTCATCATGGGCTGGACGGGGGGGTACTGCCTGGTGGCGCTGTTCCTCGCGCCTTACCTGCGCAAGTTCGGCCAGTTCACGATTCCCGACTTCCTCGGGGAACGCTATGGCGGCAACCTGCCACGCTTCATCGGCATCTTTGCGGCCATCCTGTGCTCCTTCACCTACGTGGTGGCGCAGATCTACGGCGTAGGCCTGATCACCACCCGCCTGACAGGCGTGGCCTTTGAGCTCGGGATTTTCCTGGGTCTCGGCGGTATCCTGGTGTGTTCGTTCCTGGGCGGCATGCGCGCAGTGACCTGGACACAGGTGGCGCAGTACATCATCCTGATCATTGCCTACCTGATTCCGGTGGTGTGGCTGTCGGTCAAGCAGACCAGTGTGCCGATTCCCCAGGCCGTCTATGGCTTCCAGCTGCAAAAGGTCACGGCGCGCGAAGACGCACTGATCAAGGACCCGAAGGAGCTGGAAGTGCGCAAGGTCTATGCGGACCGGGCCGCTGCGCTGGGTGAAAAGCTCAAGGACCCGAAGGCGGCGCTGGCTGCCGACCGGGAAGCGGCGACCAAGAAAGTTGCCGACCTGAAGGCCAACAATGCCATGGCGTCCGAGGTGGCCGCTGCCGAGAAGGCGCTCGCAGCACTGCCGAAGGACGAAGCGGCTGCCAAAACCGCCTGGACCCGCGCCAAGGCCGCTGCCGAAGCCCGCGACAAGCCGCTGGGTGGCATGCCGCGCCACGCCACGCAGTACGCAGGCGACCCCAACGGGGACGCCAAGGCCAAGGAGACGTTCGACACATCGCGCCGCAATTTCCTGGCGCTGGTGTTCTGCCTGATGGTGGGGACGGCTGCACTGCCGCACATCCTGATGCGCTACTACACCACGCCCAGCGTGAAGGAAGCGCGGGAATCCGTGACCTGGTCGCTGTTCTTCATCTTCCTGCTGTACTTCACGGCGCCGGCGCTGGCCGTGCTGGTGAAGTACGAGGTGTTCAACGTGCTGGTGGGGACTCCGTTCGACAAGCTGCCCGCCTGGATTGCCAGCTGGGCACGGGTTGACCCGACGCTGTTGAGCGTGGTCGACCTGAACAAGGACGGCATCCTGCAGCTGGGCGAGATCTCGATCGGCGGCGACATCATTGTGTTGGCGACGCCGGAAATCGGTGGTCTGCCCTACGTGGTGTCGGGCATGGTGGCCGCGGGTGGCCTGGCTGCCGCCCTGTCGACCGCCGACGGCCTGCTGCTGACGATTGCCAACGCGTTGTCGCACGACCTGTACTACAAGATGATCGATCCGAACGCTTCCACGGCACGCCGCGTGACGCTGTCCAAGATCCTGCTGCTGGTGGTGGCCCTGGCCGCCGCGTCGGTGGCGGCGCAGAAGCCTGCGGACATCCTGTTCCTGGTGTCAGCGGCCTTCTCGTTCGCGGCAGCGGCGTTCTTCCCGGCCCTGGTGCTTGGCATTTTCTGGAAGCGCGCGACCGGACTGGCGGCCTCGGTCGGCATGGTGGCCGGCCTTGGGGTGACGTTCTACTACATGGTCACCACCCAACCGTGGCTGCGTGGCGTGTTCGGCATCACCTCGCCGATCGAGCTGTGGTGGGGTATCCAGCCCATCTCCGCCGGCATCTTCGGCGTGCCGCTGGGCTTTGCCGTGATCATCCTGATCAGCCTGGTGACGCCGGCGCCCAGCGCCAAGATCCAGGAGCTGGTGGAGCACGTCCGTTACCCGAGCCTGAAGGGCACAGCCAAGAGCATGATTCACTGATTTCCGCGCCATGACGGGGCTGCAGGAGACTGCCGCCCCCCAAGCCACCCCGGGTTGCGAGACTTGAGGTGGCTTTTTTTATTGGCTATAATGCCTGGCTTTGCCTTGCCGTACCGCTATTCAGACGCAGCGGGCGGCTGTCACCCGGTTTCCGGCATGTCCGGCGGCCAACCACAAGGAGTATCCATGCGTCACTATGAAATCATCTTGCTGATCCATCCGGATCAGAGCGAACAGGTTCCGGCCATGCTGGAGCGCTACAAGGGCATGATCACCGCCGGCGGCGGCAGCGTGCACCGCGTGGAAGACTGGGGCCGCCGCCAGCTGGCCTACCAGATCAACAAGCTTGCCAAAGCCCACTACCTGTGTGTGAACATCGAAGCTGACCAGGCCGTGATGGCCGAGCTGGAGCACGCATTCCGCTTCAACGACGCTGTTCTGCGCCACCTCACCGTGGTCAAGAAGAAGGCCGAGACCGGGCCGTCTTCGATGATGAAGACCGTTGAGCGTGAAGAGGCCCGCAAGGCCCAGCAGGCGGAGTACGCGAACAGCTGAGCGTGACCGCCGGCAAGCCGTGAACCAGCTTGTCTTGAGTGCCTGTATCGCCGAGGCCCATGCCCCGCGCTACACACCGGCCGGAATGCCCGCCCTGGATTTGCGGCTCGAACATGAGTCGCAAATGCTGGAAGCAGGCACCACCCGGCAGGTGAAGGCAGCCATCAAGGCAGTGGCGTTTGGCGCAGTCGCCGAAATGTTGGGCCAGCGGCCCATCGGCAGCGCAGGCAGGTTCAAGGGTTTTCTGGCGACACCACGCAACGGCAAGTACGTCGTCTTCCACATCCAGGAATTTTTGCAAGATTAATTTTCGAGAGGTCCCAACATGGCCACGTTCAAGAAATTCAACAAAGACAAGCGCCCGAAGCGCAACACCCAGTCGCTGCTGTTCAAACGCAAGCGCTTCTGCCGCTTCACCGTCGCTGGCGTCGAGGAAATCGACTACAAGGACGTCGACACCCTGCGCGACTTCATCGCAGAAAACGGCAAGATCATTCCGGCGCGCCTGACGGGCACCCGCGCGATCTACCAGCGACAGCTCAACACCGCCATCAAGCGCGCGCGCTTCCTGGCCCTGGTTCCGTACAGCGACCAGCACCGCATCTAAGGAGCACCCACATGCAAGTCATCCTGCTCGACAAGGTCGTGAACCTCGGCTCCCTCGGCGAAATCGTCAAGGTCAAGGACGGTTACGCCCGCAATTTCCTGATTCCGCAAGGCCGCGCCCGCCGTGCCACGGAAGCCAACAAGGCCGAGTTTGAAGCCAAGCGCGTTGAACTTGAGAAGGCCGCCGCCGCCAAGCTGGCCGAAGCCCAGGCCCAGGGCGAAAAGGTCGCGGGCATGACCATCAAGCTGACCCAGAAGGCCGGCGTGGACGGTCGCCTGTTCGGCTCGGTCACCAACTTCGACATTGCCGAAGAACTGACCAAGCAGGGCTACAAGGTTGCCAAGGCCCAGATCCGCATGCCCAATGGCCCGATCAAGATGGTCGGTGACAGCAGCGTCAGCGTGCAGTTGCACACCGACGTGGTGGTGGATATCAACGTGACGGTCTACGGCGAAACCGCCTGACACCCCGTCCCCGCGCGAAAGGCCGCCTTCGGGCGGCCTTTTTCATTTTCCATGCACAGGTTGGCGGCGGAAAGACACCGGAAACCCACCCGTTATCCACAGACTTGTCCCGTGACGTCAGGACGGCGCGGGCGTACCATTTCAGGCTGTTCAAGGAAGCCCATGTCTGCTGTTCTGTACCCGGTTGATGACGACTTTTCCCGCGACAAGCAGGTGGCGCAGTTGCGGATTCCCCCGCATTCCATTGAGGCCGAGTCCAGTGTGCTGGGCGGCCTGTTGCTGGACAACGGCGCCTGGGACCGGGTGGGAGACCTGCTGACCGACAGCGATTTCTACCGCTATGAGCATCGGCTGATTTACGCCGCCGTCGGCGGTCTGATCAATGCGACCAAACCTGCGGACGTCATCACGGTCTACGAACAGCTGCAGAGCCTGGGCAAGGCGGATGAGATCGGCGGCCTGGCTTACCTCAACTCCCTCGCACAGTACGTTCCGAGTGCCAGCAACATCCGCCGATACGCCGAGATCGTGCGTGAACGCTCGATCCTGCGCAAGCTCGTCAGTGCTTCGGACGAGATCGCCACGGCGGCGTTCAACACGCAGGGCAAGGCGGTGGACCGCATCCTGGACGAGGCCGAGCAGAAGATCTTCAACATCGGCGAAGAAGGCTCGCGCATGAAGCAGGGCTTCCAGGGCATGGACTCCCTGGTGGTCGAGCTGCTGGACCGCGTGCAGGAGATGGCCGACAACCCGAACGACATCACGGGCGTGCCGACCGGCTTTTATGACCTGGACCGCATGACCTCGGGCTTCCAGGCGGGCGACATGATTGTGCTGGCCGCACGGCCCTCGATGGGCAAGACCGCGCTGGCCATCAACATCGCCGAGCATGTGGCGCTCAACGAAGGCTTGCCGGTGGCGGTGTTTTCGATGGAAATGGGGGCGTCCCAGCTGGCCGTGCGGATTGTCGGCTCGATCGGTCGCATCGACCAGATGCACCTGCGCACGGGCAAGCTCACCGATTCCGAATGGCCGCGCCTGACCGAGGCCATCGAGAAGCTGCGCAACATTTCGCTGCACATTGACGAAACGCCGGGCCTGACCGTGAGCGAGTTGCGGGCCAACGCCCGCCGGCTGGCCCGCCAGTGTGGCGGCAAGCTCGGTCTGATCGTGGTGGACTACCTGCAGCTCATGAGCGTGTCCAGCAGCATGAGCGACGAAAACCGCGCCACGGCGGTGGGTGAAATCTCGCGCGGCCTCAAGATGCTGGCCAAGGAGCTGGGCTGCCCGGTGATTGCGTTGTCGCAGCTGTCGCGCGGTGTGGAAAGCCGCACCGACAAGCGGCCGATGATGAGCGACCTGCGGGAGTCGGGTGCCATCGAGCAGGACGCCGACGTCATCATGTTCATCTACCGCGACGACTACTACAACAAGGACTCCAAGGAGCCCGGCGTGGCTGAAGTCATCATCAGCAAACAGCGCAACGGCCCCACCGGGACCGTCAAGCTGGCGTTCATGAAGGAGCTGACGCGCTTCGAGAGCCTGGCCTCCGGCAGTGCGGATTTCTAAAGCACTTCGCTGGCAAAGTCGGCCAACCGCGAGCGCTCGCCGCGCGCCAGGGTGATGTGGCCGCTGTGCGGCCAACCCTTGAACTTGTCCACCGCAAACGTCAGGCCCGACGACCCTTCGGTCAGATAGGGCGTATCGATTTGCGCCAGGTTGCCCATGCAGATGATCTTGGTGCCAGGGCCGGCGCGGGTGATCAGTGTCTTCATCTGCTTCGGCGTCAGGTTCTGGGCCTCGTCGATGATCACGTACTTGTTCAGGAAGGTACGTCCACGCATGAAGTTCATGCTCTTGATCTTGATGCGGCTGCGGATCAGCTCGTTGGTGGCGGCGCGGCCCCACTCGCCGGCACTGGTTTCGGTCTTGGCCAGTACTTCCAGGTTGTCGTCCAGCGCGCCCATCCACGGGCCCATTTTTTCCTCTTCGGTGCCCGGCAGGAAACCGATGTCTTCACCCACACTGACTGTGGCCCGGGTCATGATGATCTCGGTGTAGCGCCGGTCGTCCAGCACCTGGGTCAGGCCTGATGCCAGCGCCATCAGCGTCTTGCCGGTGCCGGCAGTGCCTGTCAGGGTGACGAAATCGACCTCCGGATCCATCAGCAGGTTCATGGCGAAGTTCTGCTCGCGGTTGCGGGTGGTCACGCCCCAGACGGCATTCTTCAGGTGCCCATAGTCCTTGAGCGTCTTCAGCACGGCGGTCTTGGCGCGGATTTCCGTCACGCGCGCGTACAGACTGGGTTCGCCCGGCGATTCGAAGTACACGAACTGGTTGATCAGCAGGCTCGGTACCACCGGGCCAGTGATCCGGTAGAACGTATGGTGGCCGCTTTGCCAGCTTTCCACCGTCTTGCCATGCTTGGCCCAGAAATCGGTGGGCAACGCCATGGCGCCAGAGTAGAGCAGGTCACCGTCTTCCAGCGTCTTGTCGTTCTGGTAGTCGTCGGTCGCCAGGCCCAGGGCGCGCGCCTTGACGCGCATGTTGATGTCCTTGGACACCAGCACCACTTCGCGCGGGGCATGAATGCGGCGCAACGCTTCCACCACGCCCAGGATCTGGTTGTCCGCCTTGCCTTGCGGCAGGCTGGCGGGCAGGGTGCCATCCAGCGCCTGGGTCTGGAAGAACAGGCGGCCGCCCGCTTCGCGATGGCCGGTGGTGTCCAGCTTCAGCCCCGTGGTGATATCGGCGCCCTGGGCTGCCGCGAGGGCATCCAGCGTCCGGCTGGTTTGCCGTCCGTTGCGCGCCACTTCCGTCATGCCCTTCTTGTGGCCGTCGAGTTCCTCCAGCACGATCATGGGAAGGAAGATGTCGTGTTCTTCAAAGCGGAACAGGCACATCGGATCGTGCAGCAGCACGTTGGTGTCAAGCACAAACAACTTGGCGGGCCCGGTCGATCGGGCCTTCTTGGGCCGTGCGGCGCCCTGCGGGGCGGGCTGGCTGCGCTTGCGGCTGGCGTTCAGGTCAGATGGCGCAGGATCATCCCGTTCTTCGCGCAACGCCGGCGGCGGCGCGATGCTGCCGCCCGCCCGGGGATCGAAGTCCAGCGCCTGGGGCTTTTCGGCCAGCGGGCTGTCGATGTGCTCCACCTCGGATTTTCGCGGCGCCTTGTGGGAAGGCCGGGCCGGTGCGTCGTAGGCCTCCGGGGACAGCATGGCGGCGCGCTTGGTGGGGGCAGGGGGCAATGGCATGGAAGGGGGCACTCGCGGAAGAAAGGGTCAAAAAGCGAAAAAGCCGCCTGGCGAGCCGGGCGGCTTTTTCGGGTTTGGCGGTGATGACGCTGGGCGTCGGGATCAACGGCATGAGTTCATTATGCACAAGTCCGCTGACGCTTCAACCACGCCCGGGCGTGTTGCTGCAAAAAGTCAGGCAGCCTTCTTCAGGGCCTTGACGGCCTTAAGAACCTCTTCCACATGGCCCGGCACTTTGAGGCCGCGCCATTCCTGCTTGAGCAGCCCGTCGGCGCCGATCAGGAAGGTGCTGCGTTCGATGCCCTTGACCTTCTTGCCGTACATGATCTTGTTCTTGACCACGCCGAACATGTGGCACATCTTCTCTTCCGTGTCGGCGATCAGTTCGAAGGGCAGCTCAAGCTTGGCCTTGAAGTCGTCATGCGACTTCATGTTGTCGCGCGACACGCCGAACACGGTGGCGCCGGCCTTCACGAAATCCTTGTACTTGTCACGGAACTGCATGGCTTCCGTGGTGCAACCGGGGGTGTTGTCTTTCGGGTAGAAATACAGCACCACGACGTGGCCGTTGTGGGAGGTGTTGGAAACTTTGATGCCGCCAGTGGCGTTCGCTTCAAATTCGGGGATGGGTTTGTTGACAACGATCGCCATGGAATTTGTATCTCGTGTGACAGGTTTTGCTCGTTGCTACTTGGGGACGAAGCTTCCCGCTGCAACCCGCGATTTTACCCTGAAATGGCGACGGGCCCGAGTGTGTCAGGCGGCCTGCTCCACGAGCAGCGCCACCACGACGCTGCGGCCTTCGCTGGCGAGGATGTTGTAGGTGCGGCACGCCGCCGCTGAATCCATGGTTTCCAGGCCGATGCGCTGCTCGATCAGCGGGCGCAGCCAGCTGGCCTGCGGGAACCGGATGCGGCTGCCGCTGCCAAAGATCACGAGTTCGGCTTCCAGGCCCGCGAGCCGGGCGAAGTGGGCCTCTGCCAGCTCCTCAAAACGGCTGCAGCCCCAGTCGATGCGCTGCCCCCGTGAACCGATGACCACACTGTGGGTGATTTTTTCACCGTTGACGGCGACCCACCCGGGGCCGTAGCCGTTGATGGTCTGGACGTCGGATTTGTCGGGCTGCAGCTTCATGGTGCACGCATTCTGCTTTGATGTTGCGCTGCACTAAAAGAATGCAGAACTGTGGTCAAATTATAGGTTTCGCCCTGCAAAAACGCCCCCGGAGGGACTTTGAGAACTGTCCAGAAGTCAGCCAAGCTGGCCAACGTCTGCTACGACATCCGCGGCCCCATCATGGATGCGGCCCGCCAGATGGAGGAAGACGGCCACAAGATCATCAAGCTCAATATCGGCAACCTGGCGGTGTTCGGCTTCGACGCGCCCGAGGAAATCCAGCAGGACATGATCCGCAACCTGCCCACCTCGGCCGGTTACTCGGACAGCAAGGGCATTTTTGCGGCGCGCAAGGCCGTCATGCACGAGACGCAGAAACAGGGCGTGAAGGGCGTCACGCTCGACGACATCTACCTCGGCAACGGCGCCAGCGAGCTGATCGTGATGGCCACCAACGCACTGCTCAACGACGGTGACGAGTTGTTGCTGCCGGCCCCCGACTACCCGCTGTGGACGGCGGCCGTCAGCCTGTCGGGCGGCACGCCGGTGCATTACATGTGCAGCGAAGCCAACGGCTGGATGCCCGACCTGGACGACATCCGCCGCAAGATCACGCCGCAGACCAAGGGCATCGTGGTCATCAACCCCAACAACCCGACCGGCGCGCTGTATTCGGACGAATTGCTCAAGGCCATCGTCGAGATCGCGCGCCAGCACGGCCTGGTGATCTTCGCCGACGAGGTCTATGACAAGGTGCTGTACGACGGCGCGAAGCACACGGCCATCGCGAGCCTGTCGCAGGACGTGCTGACCCTCACCTTCAACTCGCTGTCCAAGTCCTACCGGTCCTGCGGCTATCGCGCTGGCTGGCTGGTGGTGTCGGGCGACAAGAAGCCGGCCAGAGACTATATCGAGGGCCTGAACATGCTCTCGAACATGCGGCTGTGCGCCAACGTTCCCGGCCAGTGGGCCATCCAGACCGCGTTGGGCGGCTACCAGAGCATCAATGACCTGGTGGGCGAGGGTGGCCGGCTGCGCCGCCAGCGCGACATCGCCTACGAGCTCATCACCGCCATTCCCGGTGTGACCTGCGTCAAGCCGCAGGCGGCGCTGTACATGTTCCCGCGCCTGGACCCGAAGGTCTACCCGATTCAGGACGACCAGCAGTTCTTCATGGAACTGCTGCAGGAAACCAAGGTGATGCTGGTGCAGGGAACGGGTTTCAACTGGCCCGACACGGACCACTTCCGGATCGTGTTCCTGCCGCACGAGGACGACCTGCGCGAGGCCATCGGCCGCATCGCGAAGTTCCTCGAAAGCTATCGAAAACGTAGCGCCTGACGCAGTGCTGGCGCGGGCTACAGCCATTTTTTACCAAAGAAGCAAGATGAAAGCGATTCAAGTCGGCCTGCTGGGCATCGGGACCGTGGGCAGCGGTGTGTTCAACGTTCTGCAGCGCAACCAGGCAGAGATCCGGGGTCGCGCCGGCCGCGGCATCGAGATCACCATGGTGGCCGACCTCGACACGGCCCGGGCCCAGGCCGTGGTGGGGGACAGCGCAACGGTGGTGAATGACGCCCGCGCAGTGATTCGCAACCCTGAAATTGACATCGTCATCGAGCTGATCGGTGGCTACGGCATCGCCCGCCAGCTGGTGATGGAAGCGATCGAAGCCGGCAAGCATGTGGTGACCGCCAACAAGGCCCTGCTGGCGGTGCACGGCACCGAGATTTTCGCCGCTGCGCACCGCAAGGGCGTGATGGTGGCATTTGAAGCGGCCGTGGCCGGCGGCATCCCGATCATCAAGGCACTGCGCGAGGGGCTGACGGCCAACCGCATCCAGTGGATCGCCGGCATCATCAACGGCACCACCAACTTCATCCTGTCCGAAATGCGCGACAAGGGGCTCGACTTCGATGTGGTGCTCAAGGAGGCGCAGCGCCTGGGCTACGCCGAGGCGGACCCGACCTTCGACATCGAAGGCGTGGACGCGGCACACAAGGCCACCATCATGTCGGCCATTGCGTTCGGCATCCCCGTGCAGTTTGACAAGGCCTACGTGGAAGGCATCACCCGCCTGGGCGCGGCGGACATCCGCTATGCCGAGCAGCTGGGCTATCGCATCAAGCTGCTGGGCATCACCAAGCGCACGGCCAAGGGCATCGAGCTGCGCGTGCACCCGAGCCTGGTGCCGGCCCGGCGCCTGATTGCCAATGTGGAAGGCGCGATGAATGCGGTCATGGTGCAGGGCGATGCGGTGGGCACCACGCTGTACTACGGCAAGGGCGCCGGCAGCGAGCCGACAGCGAGCGCGGTGATCGCCGATCTGGTGGACATCACCCGTCTGCACACCGCCGATGCGGCCCAGCGCGTGCCGCATCTGGCGTTCCAGCCGGACGCGATGAGCGACGTGCCCGTGTTGCCCATGAGCGAGGTGGTGACCAGCTACTACCTGCGGCTGCGCGTGGCCGACGAGGCTGGCGTGCTGGCCAAGGTGACCGGCATCCTCGCAGGCGCCGGCATCAGCATTGATGCGATGCTGCAGCGCGAAGCCGACGAAGTCGGCGGCGAAGGTGCGACCTCCACCGACCTGATCATCCTGACCCACGACACGCTCGAGGGCACGATGAACAACGCCATTGCGCAGATGCAGGCGCTGCCGACCGTACTGGCGCCGATCACGCGCATCCGCAAGGAAGAGCTGGCCTGATGCAGTACCTGTCGACCCGCGGCCATGCCGACCGCAAGCGCTTCTGTGAAATCCTGCTGGAAGGCCTGGCGCCCGACGGCGGGCTGTACCTGCCCGAGCACTACCCGCAGGTGGACGACGCCACGCTCACGCGCTGGCGCGGCCTGCCGTATGCCGAGCTGGCGTTCGAGATCCTGTCGCTCTACATCGACGACATCCCTCCTGCAGACCTGCGCGCCCTGTGTCACAAGACCTACACCGAGGCGGTGTTCGGTACGCCCGAGATCGTGCCGCTGAAGAAGCTGGGCGATACGTTGTACCTCGAAGCCCTGTCCAACGGCCCCACGCTGGCCTTCAAGGACATGGCGATGCAGCTGCTGGGCAACCTGTTCGAGTACGAACTCGGGCGCCGTGGCGAAGAGCTGAACATCCTGGGCGCCACCAGTGGCGACACCGGCAGCGCGGCCGAGTACGCCATGCGCGGCAAAAAAGGTGTGCGCGTGTTCATGACGTCGCCGCACGGCCGCATGAGCCCGTTCCAGCAGGCGCAGATGTTCAGCCTGCAGGACGCCAACATCCACAACATCGCGATCGAAGGCGTGTTCGACGACTGCCAGGACATCGTCAAGGCTGTCTCAAACGACCTGGCCTTCAAGCGGCAGTACCGCATTGGCACGGTCAACTCCATCAACTGGGCGCGCCTGGTGGCCCAGGTGGTGTACTACTTTGCGGGCTACCTGCAGGCCACGACTGACAACACGCAGAAGGTCAGCTTCACCGTGCCCAGCGGCAACTTCGGCAACGTCTGCGCCGGCCATGTGGCGCGCTGCATGGGACTGCCAGTGGCGCAACTGGTGGTGGCGACCAATGAAAACGACGTGCTGAACGAGTTCTTCCGCACCGGCGTCTACCGTGTGCGCGGCAGCGCCGACACCCACGAGACCTCGAGCCCGTCGATGGACATCTCCAAGGCCAGCAACTTTGAACGCTTCGTGTTCGACCTGCTCGGCCGTGACGGCGACCGCGTCCGCACGCTTTTTGGGGCGCAGCTGTCGGCGCAGGGCCGTTTCGACCTGGGCGCCGACCCGGCGTTCCGGGACGCTGCGGCACGCTACGGCTTTGCCAGTGGCAAGAGCACCCATGCGGACCGGCTCGCGACCATCCGCGCGACCTGGGAGCAGTTTGGCGTGATGATCGACACCCACACGGCCGACGGCGTGAAAGTCGCACGCGAGCACCTGCAGGCCGGTGTGCCGATGATCGTGCTGGAAACGGCGCTGCCCATCAAGTTCGCGGCGACCATTGTCGAGGCGCTGGGGCGCGAACCGGAACGGCCAACGCGGTTTGACGGCATTGAAGCCTTGCCCAAGCGCGTGACGGTGATGCCCGCCGACGTGAAGCGGGTCCAGGCCTACATCACGCAGCACTGCGGCTGACATGAAGGTCGCAGGCTTCGCCGGATTCTCCGGCGCCGGCAAGACCACCCTGATCGAGCGCCTGATTCCCGCGCTCAAGGCGCGGGGGCTGCGCGTCTCGGTGGTCAAGCACGCACACCACCGGTTTGACGTCGACCATCCCGGCAAGGACAGTTTCCGCCACCGTCAGGCGGGCGCCTTCGAGGTGGTGGTGGCGTCGGACCGCCGGCTGGCACTGATGCGTGAATTCGAACAACCGGCCGCGCTGACGGTGCACCACCTGCTGGCCGAGTTGTATGAAGGCGTGGACTGGGTGCTGGTGGAGGGTTTTCGCGACAGCAACCTGCTCAAGATCGAGATCTGGCGTCCGGCGTCCGGCCACCAGCCCCGCTACCCGGACGACGACTTCATCGTGGCCATTGCCACCGACGCGCCTGACCAGTTGCCTGAAGCCACCCTGCGGCCCGTGCTGGATTTGAACAACGCCGATTCCGTGGCGCAGTGGCTGACCGACAATGCAGACCGGTTTGACTACCTCCCGGAAATGTTTTCATGAACGCGCCCCCGGTACCCCGCCCGTCGCTGCGTCCCCTGGACGATGTTCTGTCCGACCTGCTGTCGCGTGCCACTGCGCTGCCCGGCACCGAGCAGGTGTCCACCTTTGACGCCGATGGCCGCGTGCTGGCGCAAGACCTGGTGTCCGCGCTCCAGGTGCCGCCGCAGGACAACAGCGCGATGGACGGCTACGCGGTGCGGGTGGCGGATGTTGTGCCGGGCGCTGTCTTGCCCGTCAGCCAGCGCATCGCCGCTGGCGCGCAAGGCATGCCGCTGGCCGCAGCGACGGTGGCGCGCATCTTTACCGGTGCGCCCATCCCGGCCGGCGCTGACGCGGTGGTCATGCAGGAAGAGGCCGAGCCGGCCGGCGATGGGGCCGTCCGGTTCAGGGCACCGCCACCGGTGGGCCAGCACATCCGCCGGGCCGGTGAAGACGTGACGCGCGGTGCGGTGGTGCTGGCACAGGGGCGGCGGCTGGACAGTGCGGCGCTGGGCATGGCGGCCAGCATCGGGCTCGCGCAGCTGCCGGTGGTGCGACGCCCCCGCGTGGCGCTGTTTTCCACCGGCGATGAGCTGGTCTTGCCCGGCACCGTGCCACCCGCTGAGATGAAGCCTGGCGCGATCTACAACGCCAACCGCTTCTTCCTGCGCTCCCTGCTGCTTCGCCTGGGGTGCGAGGTCACCGATCTCGGCGTGGTGCCCGACCGGCTGGACGCCACCATCGACGCCCTGCGCGCGGCCGCGCAGGGGCATGACCTGATCGTCACGAGTGGCGGCGTGTCGGTGGGCGAGGAAGACCACGTCAAGCCGGCCGTGCAGGCGCTTGGAACGCTGGACCTGTGGCAGCTGGCCATCAAGCCCGGCAAGCCGTTCGCGTATGGCCGGGTCGCCGGTGCGCATTTCATCGGCCTGCCCGGCAACCCGGTGTCGAGCTTCGTCACCTTCCTGATGCTGGTCCGGCCCTTCGTCCTCAAGCTGCAGGGCGCTACCGTGCTTGCTACAAAAACGATAGCGGCCCGCGCAGATTTTGCGTGGCCTCGGGCCGATAAACGCCGTGAATTCCTGCGGGTACGGCGCAACGCGGCAGGCGGGCTGGACCTGTTTCCGAACCAGAGCTCGGGTGTTCTCACGTCCATGGTCTGGGGTGACGGGCTGGTGGATACGCCGCCCGACACCACGATTGCGCCGGGCGACACGGTGCAGTTCATCCCGTTTGTGGAGCTGCTGGCATGAAGGTCACCGTCCGGTACTTTGCATCGATCCGCGAGGCCATGGGGCAGGGCAGTGAACAGGTGGACACCGCAGCCGGCACCGTGGGTGCGCTGCGCGACAGCCTGGTCGCGCGTGGCGGGGCAGCCGCCGACAGCCTGGCGCGGGGCCGGGCAGTGCGCGCCGCACTCAACCAGGTCATGTGCGCCGACGACGCCGTGCTCACCGAAGGCTGCGAAGTGGCGTTCTTCCCGCCGGTCACGGGGGGCTGAGCATGGCAGCCCGGGTCGTCATCCAGCCTCAGGACTTCAATGTGGCCGACGAGCTTGCCGCGCTGCGGCAGGGCGACATGGGTGTGGGCGCCGTGTGCAGCTTTGTGGGCACCGTGCGCGGTGCCGATGGGGTCCCTGGCCAGCCACCGGTGCTGGGCATGGAGCTTGAGCACTACCCCGGCATGACCGAGAAAGCCATTGAGGGCATGATTGAAGAGGCGCAGCGCCGCTTCGACATCCGGGGCGTGCGCGTCATTCACCGGGTCGGTGTGCTGCAGCCCGGCGAGCAGATCGTGCTGGTGGCCGTGACCTCCGCGCACCGTGGCGAAAGTTTCAAGGCCTGCGAGTTCCTGATGGACTACCTGAAGACCCAGGCACCGTTCTGGAAGAAGGAACAGACCGCTACCGGTGCCCGCTGGGTGGACGCCCGCGTCAGTGACGACGCCGCGCTGGCGCGCTGGGGCATCCAGGCGGCCAACGCCTGAACCCCCGCGATCAGGGTTCCGGCGGCACAAACGGCGCACGGGCCTCGTGCTCGAGACCGCTGGCCAGCTGCTGCAACAACTCCACAAGCTGCGCCTGTTGCGCGGCCGACAGCGGCCCCATCAGCCGCTTGTAGGCCTTTTCGGCCGGCTTCTGCGCCTGCTCAAGCGTCGCTTCGCCAGCGGGTGACAACGCCACGGAAAGGTTGCGCTTGCTGGCAGGCGCTGGTGTGCGCTGCACCAGGCCGCGCGACTCCAGCCCGCGCAGCACCCGCAGGACCGTGACCTTGTCAAACCCCAGCGCCCGCGCCAGGCTGGACTGGTCCAGCCCGGGCGTGGCGCGAAGCACGGTCATCACGCCAAACTGTGCCGGTGTCAGCCCGACGGCACGGCACTCATCCTCGAACACGGCGGCCGAGATCTGGTGAACGCGGCGCAACAGGAAGCCCGGACGGGCGTACAGCCGCGCAAGGCTGGGGGCTGGGGCAGAGGGGTTGGGCACGGTCAGGTAGGGCAGGCTCAGGGAATCCATGGATTGTGCCTTGGGCACCTCCGGCCATAATAGTTAGCATGCAAACGTAGTCAAGGAGTTTTCGATGTCTGGTACGCCCATCCGTTCCCTGGCAGTTCTGCTGCTCACCGTGGCCAGCTTTGGTGCACTGGCCCAGGGTCAGCCCGCGGCCGCGTCGGCCCAGCCAGCACTGCGCCTGATCGTGCCCTTCACCCCGGGCACCGGCATCGACCTGATCGCCCGGACCGTGGGCCCCCGGCTGGCCGAGCGGCTGGGCCGCCCCGTGGTGGTGGACAACCGCGCGGGCGCGTCGGGAAATATCGGCACTGAAGCCGTGGTGCGTGCGGCACCCAATGGCCAGACGCTGCTGGTCAGCGTAAACACGCTGGTCATGAACCGCAGCCTCTACCCCAAGCTGCCGTTTGACCCGGTCAAGGACCTGGTGCCGGTGTCCCTGACCAGCTGGGGCCAGCTGCTGCTGGTGGCGCCCCCGGCCAGCGGCTTCAAGTCGGCGGCAGACCTCGTGGCCGCTGCGCGTGCCAAACCCGGCCGCATCAACTACGCGTCACCCGGCGTGGGCACGCCCCACCATCTGTCCATGGAACTGTTCAAGTCCACGGCGGGCGTGTTCATCACCCACATCCCCTACCGCGGCACCGGCCCGGCCGTGACCGACCTGCTGGGCGGTCAGGTGGATGCCATGTTCCTGCCGATCCATGTGGCCCTGCCGCATGTTCGCAGCGGCCGGCTGGTGGCGCTGGGCCTGGGCAGCGAAAAGCGGCATGCACTGCTGCCCCAGGTGCCGACCCTGGCCGAGGCCCGGGCGGGCAATGTGAATGTGGACATGTGGTACGGCGTATTCGCACCGCCCGGCACGGCGCCGGAATTTGTGGCCCGCCTCAACCGCGAGCTGAAGGAGATCCTGGCCTTGCCGGAGGTCCGCGCCGCGTTTGAAACCCAGGGCATGGACCCTGCCAGCAGCACGCCGGACGAATTCCGCAGGCTGGTGGAGCAGGACGCGACGCGTTGGGCGCAGCTCATCAAGACCCAGAACATCACCGCCGAATAAGACACCGCCATGAAGATTGCGATTGTGGGCGGCGGCATCGGTGGCCTTGGCCTGGCCCTGGCGCTGCACGCGCGCGGGCTGGGGTGCGACGTGTACGAGAGCGTGCCCGAGGTGCGCGAGATTGGCGTGGGCATCACGCTGCTGCCGCACGCCATGCGCGAGCTGGCGGCGCTGGGCCTGCAGCCGGCGCTCGAAGCCGAGGCCATTGAAAACCTGGAGAGCGTTTTTTTCAACCGCTACGGCCAGTTCATCTACCGCGAGCCGCGTGGCCGCCATGCCGGCTACAGCCTGCCCGAGCTGGGCATCCATCGCGGCAAGCTCCACCGCGTGATGTACCAGGCGGCACTGGCGCGCCTCGGGGCAGACCGCATCCACACCGACCACCGCTGCGTGGGGGTGGTGCAGGGCGAGGCCGGGGCCACGCTGCAGTTTGTGCGGCTGTCGGACGGCGCGGCACTGCCCGCCGTGCAGGCCGATGTGGTGATTGCCTGCGATGGCGTGAACTCCGCGCTGCGCAAGCAGTTCTATCCGCACGAGAAAGTGGCGTTTGCCGGCATCAACACCTGGCGTGGTGTGACCCGGCACCAACCCATCCTCAGTGGCAAGAGCTACCTGCGCGTGGGCTCGATCGACACGGGCAAGATGGTGATCTACCCGATCGTGGACGCACTGGATGCGCACGGTACCCAGCTCATCAACTGGGTGGCCGAGATCAAGCGGGATGATGCCCGCATGAATGACTGGAACCAGGGCGGCGCGGTCGGTGACTTCATCGACATCTTCCGCGACTGGCACTTTGACTGGCTCGACGTGCCAGCCCTGATCCGGGACGCCGAGCAGATTCTCGAGTACCCGATGGTCGACAAGGACCCGGTGCCACAGTGGACCTTTGGTCGGGTCACGCTGCTGGGCGATGCGGCCCATCCGATGTACCCGCGTGGCAGCAACGGCTCGGCGCAGGCGCTGATCGACGGCCGGACGCTGGCCGACGAGCTGGCACGCCTGCCCACCGGTACCGACCCGCGCACGGCGTTGAAAGCCTACGAAATGCAACGCCTGCCGGTGACGGCGCGAATTGTCGAAACCAACCGCTCGGTCCCGCCCGATTTCATCAACATCAAGGTCGATGAACTCTCGGGCGGCAAGCCTTTTGGCCACATTGACGAGCTGATCTCGCAGGACGAACTGCGGCAGATTTCAGACAACTACAAGCGCATTGCCGGCTTTTCACTCGACGCCGTGCGCTGAAGGCGGCCCGTCGCGGCGTCAGTTCAGGTAGCGGGGCTTGGTGCCGGCCGGGTCGTCTGCCACCTCGGCAGGCACCGCCACGGTGTCGGCTGTCTGCCAGTGCGCATGTTGGAGCGCCTGGTCCAGCAGGTGCAGGAAGCCTTGCGTCAGCTGCGGCTCCAGCTCCAGCCTGAAGCTGCGCACCGCGGCGTCGCCTGGCAGTTTTTCGAGGAATTCCATGGCCAGGCGGCGATCGGACTGGGGCGTGACGTTCACTTCCGTGACCAGCAACGGCGCCTCGCCCAATGGCAGGGCTGCCTGTTGCTCCTTGTACGGAGTGCCGAAGTCGGCCTGCTGCAGCAGCTCGGCCTTGCGGAAATCTGCCAGCATTTTCTTCATGTCGTCGGTGGCGGCCCCCGAGGTCACGCTGGATTCGAACAGCACCAGTTGCTCCGCCATCAGCCGGTCGAGCAGGGGGCGCAAGCCCAGCAGCAGGCGCCGCGTGAACCACAGGCGCAGCTCCTCCGCGTCCGTGGTGTTGATGCGAACCAGGATGCGGTCCTGCTCTGCCAGGTAGGTGGCGGAAAGCTGGTGAACATTCATCCGTTTGATTTTAGTCAGCGTCCGGCCGCGCGGGTGGTGACAAAGTGACCCTTGAAACGCTGTGGATAACCCCAAGGTGCCGACCATGCGACTCGACAAACTCACCACCAAGTTTCACGAAGCCCTGAGCGACGCCCAGAGCCTCGCGCTGGGCAACGACCACGCCTACATTGAGCCGGTCCACCTGCTGGCGGCCATGCTGCGCCAGGACGACGGACCCCGTGCCCTGCTGGCGCGCGCGGGCGTCAATGTGCCGGGCCTGCTGGCCGGCGCCGAGGCGGCCATCAAGAAGCTGCCCCAGGTGCAGGGGCAGGAGCAGGTGCAGGGCGGCCCCGAGCTGGGCAAGCTGCTGCAGGCCACCGAGAAGGAAGCCATCAAGCGCAATGACCAGTTCATCGCCAGCGAGCTGTTCCTGCTGGCCGTGGCCGACCACAAGGGTGAGCTGGGCAACCTGGCGCGCGCCAACGGCCTGACGCGCAAGAGCCTGGAGGCGGCCATCGAGGCCGTGCGCGGTGGCCAGAACGTCAACAGTGCCGACGCCGAGGGCCAGCGTGAAGCGCTCAAGAAATACTGCCTTGACCTGACCGAGCGCGCCCGCCTTGGCAAGCTTGACCCGGTGATTGGCCGCGACGACGAGATCCGTCGCGCCATCCAGGTGCTGCAGCGCCGGACCAAGAACAACCCGGTGCTGATCGGCGAGCCCGGCGTGGGCAAGACCGCCATCGTCGAGGGCCTGGCCCAGCGCATCGTGGCGGGTGAGGTACCCGAGTCGCTCAAGGGCAAACGCGTGCTGAGCCTGGACATGGCGGCGCTGCTGGCCGGCGCCAAGTTCCGCGGCGAGTTTGAAGAGCGTCTCAAGACCGTGCTGAACGAGCTGGCCAAGGACGAGGGCCAGACCATTGTGTTCATTGACGAGCTGCACACCATGGTGGGTGCCGGCAAGGCCGAGGGCGCCATGGACGCCGGCAACATGCTCAAGCCGGCGCTGGCCCGCGGCGAGCTGCACTGTGTGGGCGCCACCACGCTGGACGAGTACCGCAAGTACATCGAGAAGGACGCGGCGCTGGAGCGCCGGTTCCAGAAAATCCTGGTGGGCGAGCCGACCGTGGAGGCGACCATCGCCATCCTGCGTGGCCTGCAGGAGAAGTACGAAGTGCACCACGGCGTGGAGATCACCGACCCGGCCATCGTGGCCGCGGCCGAGCTGAGCCACCGCTACATCACCGACCGATTCCTGCCCGACAAGGCGATCGACCTGATCGACGAGGCCGCCAGCAAGATCAAGATCGAGATCGACTCCAAACCCGAAGTCATGGACAAGCTCGACCGCCGGCTGATCCAGCTGCAGATTGAACGGGAAGCCGTGCGCCGCGAGAAGGACGAGGCCTCGCAAAAGCGCTTTGCGCTGATCGAGGAAGAGATCGCTCGCCTGCAGAAGGAAATCGCCGACTACGAGGAAATCTGGCAGGCCGAAAAGGCCCAGGCCCAGGGCAGTGCACAGATCAAGGAAGAGATTGACTCGCTGCGCCGCCAGATCGAGGACTTCACCCGCAAGGGCGATTTCAACAAGGTGGCCGAGCTGCAGTACGGCAAGCTGCCGGGGCTGGAAAAGCAGCTCAAGGACGCCCAGGCCAAGGAAACCAGCAAGGCCAAGGAGGCCAGGGACGGTGGCCGCCCGCAGCTGCTTCGCACGCAGGTGGGCGCCGAGGAGATTGCCGAAGTGGTGGCGCGTGCCACCGGCATCCCCGTGGCCAAGCTGATGCAGGGCGAGCGCGACAAGCTGCTGGTGATGGAAGGCAAGCTGCATGAGCGTGTGGTGGGGCAGGACGAAGCCATCTCGGCTGTGGCCAATGCCATCCGCCGCTCGCGCTCGGGCCTGTCGGACCCGAACCGGCCGACCGGTTCATTCCTGTTCCTGGGCCCCACCGGCGTGGGCAAGACGGAACTGTGCAAGGCACTGGCGGGCTTTCTGTTTGACAGCGAAGACCACCTGATCCGCGTGGACATGAGCGAGTTCATGGAGAAGCACTCGGTGGCCCGCCTGATCGGTGCGCCCCCGGGCTATGTGGGCTACGAGGAAGGCGGCTACCTGACGGAAGCCGTGCGCCGCAAGCCCTACAGCGTGCTGCTGCTGGACGAGGTGGAAAAAGCCCACCCCGATGTGTTCAACGTGCTGCTGCAGGTGCTGGACGACGGCCGCCTGACCGACGGCCAGGGCCGCACGGTGGACTTCAAGAACACGGTGATCGTGATGACCAGCAACATCGGCTCGCACATGATCCAGTCCATGGTGGGCCGCCCGGCCGAAGACATCAAGGACGCGGTGTGGGATGAGCTGAAGAACCACTTCCGCCCCGAGTTTTTGAACCGGATTGACGAGACCGTGGTGTTCCATGGGCTGGACGCGAAGCACATCGAGAAGATCGCCGCCATCCAGCTGCGCATCCTGCAGGCGCGCCTGCAGAAGATGGACCTGACGCTGCAGGTCAGCGACGCCGCGCTGGCCGAGCTGGCCAAGGTCGGCTTCGACCCGGTGTTTGGCGCCCGGCCGCTCAAGCGCGCGATCCAGCAGCGCATCGAGAACCCGCTGAGCAAGCTCATTCTGGAAGGGCGTTACCCGCCCAAGAGCGTGATTCCGGTCAGCGTGGACCCGCTGCATGCGCCCGGCGTCTTCCAGTTTGAGGACGCGGTAGCATCGGCCTGATGGACACCGTTTTCCGTTTCCTCCTGCGGCTGGTGCTGTTGGCCGCCGGGCTGGTGTTTGCAGCCAGCTTGGCAGTGGCCATGGTCCTGCTGGCCGCTGTCTGGAGCCTGCGCATGCTGTGGGCCCGTCTCACGGGTCGGCCGGTACGGCCCTTCGTGATGCGCGTGGACCCGCGCAGCGGCTTCAACCGCATGGCCCGCGCCGCACGGGGCGCCGCGGCGCCACCGGCTCGCCGCGATCTGGCCGACGTCACGGACGTCGTGCCCAAAGAGCCGCGCGGCTGAGCCGCCCCGTCCCATGAGCTCACTGGCCCAACGCTTCAGGCATGCGGGCCTGCATCGGCCCCGGCTGCTGCTGGCGTGCGCGCTCGGGCTGGTGGTGTGGGTGCTGCTGCCAGCCGCATGGGCAGCCCCCACGCGTGCCTTGCTGGCCTGGAACCTGGCGCTGTGGCCCTACCTGCTGTCCATGGCGTGGCTGATGCTGCGCGCGTCACCCGCCCGGGTGCGCTCGATTGCCGGGCAGGAAGACGCCAGCAGCGCGGCGCTGGTGGCGCTGCTGTCGGCCGCTGCGGTGGCCAGCCTGGTCGGCATCGTGGCCGAGCTGGCCCATGCGCGCGATGCCGGGCACGGCACGGCGCTGGCAGTGGGCCTGCCACTGTTCACGGTGGTGGGCTCCTGGCTGCTGCTGGGGGCCGTCTATTCCTTCCACTACGCCCATCTCTACTACCAGGCACCGGCCGGCCACCGCCCGCTGAAGTTTCCGGAAGGGCTGGAGCAGCCGAGCTACCGTGATTTCCTGTACTTTTCGTTCACCATATCGGCCGCGGCGCAGACCTCGGACGTGAGCGTCATGTCCACGCCGATGCGCAGCGCCGTGCTGGCGCACACCGTGCTGAGTTTCTTCTTCAATGTGGCCATCCTGGGGCTGATGATCAACATCGCCGCCGGTCTGGTGGGTGGCCGCTGAGCGGTTGCGTCAGCGCCCGCCGGCCCAGCGCTCGCGCAGTTCACGCTTGAGCACCTTGCCGATATCGCTGCGCGGCAGCTCGTCGGTGAAGCGCAGGCCGGCCAGGCGCTGGGTCTTGCCCAGCCGGGTGTTGGCCCACTGGCGAAGGGCCTCCGGTGCATCACCCGCGCCCGCCCGCAGCACCACATAGGCCACCGGCGATTCGCCCCACTCCTGCGACGGCACGCCGATGACGGCCGCGTCGGCCACGGCCGGGTGCTGGCGCAGCACCGCCTCCAGGTCGCTCGGGTAGATGTTGAAGCCGCCGCTGATCACCATGTCCTTGCGGCGGTCCATCAGCGTCAGGAAGCCCTGCTCGTCAAAGCGCCCCACGTCGCCAGTGCGGATGTAGCGCCGGCCTTGCGCGTCATGCCACTCGGCCTCGCGCGTCCTGGCGGGCTGGTTGTGGTACGCCGTCATCATGGACGCGGGCGACCGGCCCACCACCTCGCCGACCGAGCCCGGTGGCAGCACATGGCCCTCTTCGTCCAGCACCACGAACTCATGGCCTTCAGGCGGGCGGCCCACGGTGTGCAGCTTGTCAGGGAAATGGTGCGCCTCCAGGATGCAGGAGCCACCGCCTTCGGTCATCCCGTAAAACTCCACCAGCCCGCCGGGCCAGCGCTCCAGCACTTCGGCCTTGAGCGCCGCATGAAACGGCGCACTGGTGCAGAACTTCATGACGAAGGACGAGAGGTTGAAGTCGTCAAACTCCGGCAGCGCCATGATGCGCTGGTACTGCACCGGCACCAGCATCGCATGCGTGGCGCGTACTTTCTCGGCCAGTGCCAGCCAGGTGCGTGCGTCGAACTTCGGCGGCGGCAGCACCACCGTGCCGCCCCTGGCGATGGCCGGGAAGAAACACACCAGCGTGGTGTTGGAGCACAGCGAGGTGGCCAGCAGCGTCACGCTGTCGGGCCCGTAGCCAAAGTTGTCGGCCCGCGCCACATGGGCCCAGCGCATGGCGTGTGGCTGCACGATGCCCTTGGGCGTGCCGGTGGTGCCCGAGGAGTAGATGATGTTGAACGCCCAGCCCGGCTGGACCGCGACCGCCGCGGGCCTGGCGCCCGCAGGCAGCAGCCATTGCGCCAGCGAGGGCACGGCCGAGCCGTCCATCGCGATGCGTTGCGCCGACGTGTCAAAGGCCGGCACGCCCGCGTCCACAAACAGGTGGCGCGCGCCACTGTCGGCGACCATGGCGGCCAGTTGCGCGGGCTGCGACTGGATCGCCAGCGGTGCCACCACCACGCCCGCACGCAGGGCGCCGAGGAACACGGCCACGTATTCCAGCGAGTTGGCTGCGCAGATGGCGATGGCCTGCTGTGGCTGCACGCCGTCGCGCTGCAGCGACGCGGCCACGCGATCCACCATGGCATCGAGCTGGCCCCAGGTGACGCTGCGCTCGCCCTGAACCAGGGCCTGGTGCGCGGGCCGTGCCATCGCGTGCTGGCGCACGAGGTCGGCGATGGCCTGGAAGGGCGGGGCGGTCGGCGTGGGCGTGGTGGACATGGCGTGGAGCAGGGTTGCAACGCCTGCAATTTACGGCAAGGGGTTCGCCGCCACTGTAGCGTGCCGGACAGGCCGCCACGGCCGGCCGGGCTACGATCCGTGCGTGACTGATACCACTGCTGCATCCATCCCCGAGGGCTTCCGCCTCGCCCGCATGGGCGGCCCGTACATGAATGTCAACGGCCCGCTGTATGCGCGGCTGGACGCGGGCTGCCTGGTCATGGGGTTCCGCGTGGAAGAGCGCCACACCAACCCGCTGAAGATCTGCCACGGCGGCATGCTGGCAAGCTTTGCCGACATGCTGTTGCCGATGGCCACGATGTACCAGACCGGTGGTGAGCGCCGCTTCCTGCCCACCATCAGCCTGCAGATCGACTACCTGGCGGCGGCGCCGCTGGGGGCCTGGGTGGAGGGCCGTGCCGACATCCTGCGCAGCACCCGTAACATGGTGTTCGCCCAGGGCCTGGTGCGTGCCGACGGCACCCCCGCACTGCGGGTGAGCGGCATCTTGAAGCAGGGGCCACTGATCGGCGACGGAACCGACCGCGACCTGCTGAAGCTACAAATTTGATAGCGCCTCACGCAGCGTTGGTGCGGGTAGAAGGCACTTTTCTGCGTGAAATGGCTCACTTCAGCGGTACCACCGTGCCCGGCGGCAGCGGCACTGCCGTGACGCTGTTCTGCGGTGAGCCTTCGATCACCCGGTCGGCGTAGGTCAGGTACACCAGCGTGTTGCGCCGGGTGTCCACAATGCGCACCACGCGCAGCTTCTTGAACACCAGCGAAATGCGCTCGTTGAACATCTCCTCCTGTTTGTCCAGCGGCTTGCCGGTGGGGAAGGTGATCACGCCGGTCTGGCGGCAGGCGATGGACGCCTCGCTCTTGTCTTCGGCCAGGCCCAGCCCGCCCTTGATGCCACCCGTCTTGGCCCGTGACACATAGCAGGTGACACCGCCGACCTTGGGGTCGTCATAGGCCTCCACCACGATCTTGTGGTCCGGGCCCAGCCACTGGAAGGCGGTGTCCACGGAGCCCACCTGTTCCCCGCCGGCCGGGCTGCAGGCCACCAGCAGGCATGCGAGGATGGAAAGGGCGGTCGAGAACTTGCGCATGAAAACTCCTTGTGGCCAGCAGGCCAGGCCGCCATTGTGGACGACGCGCCGCCAGCGGCGCCGGCATCAGTGGGCGGGAAAACTTTCATCAAACGGCCGGCGCTGCCGTGCGACCATTGATTCTTCATGCCAATCCGTCACCTGCTTCTTGCCCTGGCCGTGGTGTTTGTCTGGGGTACCAACTTCGTCGTCATCAAGTGGGGGCTGGCCGAGTTTCCGCCCTTCCTGCTCGCGGCGCTGCGCTTTTCACTGTCGGCGGTGCCCTGGATCTTCTTCATGCCGCGCCCGGCCGTGTCCTGGGGGCGGCTGGCGGCGTTTGGCGTGCTGCTCGGCGCGGGCCAGTTCGGCCTGCTGTTCTGGGCCATGCGCGCTGACGTGACGCCGGGCCTGGCCTCGCTGGTGATGCAAAGCCAGGTGTTCTTCACCATCGGTCTGGCCATGCTCATCGCCGGCGAACGCGTCCGGCTGGCCCAGGGCGTGGCGGTGGTGCTGGCAGCCTCGGGTGTGGCGCTGATCGGCTGGCACAGCCTGCACGAGCACGCCACGTCGGCCACGCCGTTCGGCCTGCTGTTGCTGCTGCTGGCCGCCGCCGCCTGGGCCGCCGCCAACCTGGTGGTGCGCGGCGCCGGCAAGGTGAATGCGCTGACCTTCATGGTCTGGAGCAGCCCGTTTGCGGTGCCGCCGCTGTTGCTGATGACCTTTGCGTTCGAAGGCCCGGCCGCCATCGCGCAGGCCCTCACGCATGCCACCTGGCTGGGCTGGTCCGCCGTGGGCTGGCAGGCCGTGGGCAACATGCTGTTCGGCTTCGCCGCCTGGAACTGGCTGCTGGCGCGCTACCCGGCGGCCACCGTGACGCCAGCGGCGCTGCTGGTGCCGGTGTTCGGAATGGGCTCGTCGGCGCTGGTGCTGGGCGAGCCGCTGCCGGCCTGGAAGCTCGGCGCGGCCGCGCTGGTGATGGCCGGGCTGGCGCTGAATGTGTGGGTGAGCCAGCCGTCGCGGCGCTGAAGTTGCTATTATTTTGATAGCGCTTCACGCATGCTGAATGCGGGCTGGAGGCCAAATGGCCAGATGAATCGGCGCCGCCCTTATGGATTCCTGATGGGCGGCCTGCGACACTGGGCGCATGCCGCCTGAAGCACCGCCTGCCCCCCTTTCGCCGACCCGACCCTGGGTCGTCTGTGCCACGCTGGTGGCTGGCGCCACGGCGCTGGCCAGTGCGCTGGACGCCCATGTTTCGCTGACCAGCCTGGCCATGGTGTACCTGCTGGCCGTGGTGGCTGCGGCCTATCTGCTGGACTGGGTGCCTGCGGTCGCCACGGCAGTGGCGGCCGTGACGGCGCTCAATTTCTTCTTTGTGCCGCCGCGCTGGACGCTGCAGGTGGAAAGCACCGATCACCTGATTGCGCTGGGGACGCTGCTGGCCGTGTCGCTGGTCATCAGCCACCTGGCCCGCAACCTGCGGCGCGAGGCCGCTCTGGCGCGGCTGAACGAACAGCGCGCCCGCCAGTTGCAGGCGCTGGCCACCGACCTGGCGGCTGCCCAGGGCCCGGCACAGGTGCAGGCGCTGGGCCTTCAGGCCCTGCAGCAGGCCTTTGCCGGGCCCGTCTGGCTGGCCCTCGTCGGCCCGGACGGCACGCTGGCCCTGGACGAGGACAGCCCCGTGCTGGAGCGCGACGGTTTGCGCCAATGCGTCCGGGACAATGCCGTGCTCGGCCCCGGCACCGGTCGCTGGCCGGGCCTGAACGGCTGGTACCTGCCGGTGGGCGACGCCGGGCAGGTGCTGGGTGCGGCGCTGGTTCAGCCCGCAGCGGCGGCCGATGCGCAGGGCCGCGCCCACGCGACGGCCGTGGCCGCGCTGCTGGGGCAGGCGCTGCTGCGCCTGCGGCTGCGCGACGCGATGCAGGTGGCGCAGGATGAAGTGCAGCGCCAGCAGTTGCTCAATACCTTTCTCGCCGCGATTTCGCATGACCTTCGCACGCCGCTGGCCGCCATCGTCGGGGCGGCCAGCACCTTGCTGGAGCAGGGTGAGCGGCTGCCGGCAGACGCGCGGCAACGCCTGCTCGACAGCATCCTGAGCGAATCGTCCCGGCTGGCCACGCTGGCCGACAACACCCTGCAACTGGTGCGCCTGTCCTCCCGGGGCAGCCGCCCGCCGCATGGCTGGGAGTCGGCGGAGGAACTGGTGGGCGCTGCCGTGGCACGCCTGCGCGGCACGGCGCAGGGCAGCCGGGTCAGCGCCCGCGTGCCACCGGGACTGCCACTGGTGAAGGCCGATCCCGTGCTGCTGGGCCAGCTGCTGGCCAACCTGCTGGACAACGCACTCAAGTACACCAGCGGCCCGGTGCAGGTGAGCGCGCAGCAGGAAGGCGACCACCTGCTGCTGTGTGTCAAGGACCGCGGCAGCGGCATCGCACCGGACCAGCTGGCCACGCTGTTCCAGCCCTTCAGCCGCGGTGACCAGACGGGTCCGCACGGCGCCGGCCTGGGCCTGGCGCTGTGCCGGGCCATCGCGCAGGCGCATGGCGGCGACCTGGGGGTGCGCACGCGCCGGGGCGGCGGGTCGTCGTTCTGCGTCAGGTTGCCCGTGCCCGCCCAGCCTGGCATGGAGGGGCCGGAATGAGCCTGCGCGTACTGCTGGTGGAAGACGATGCGCATGTGCGCCAGTTCATCTGCGAGGCCCTGGCTGTGGAGGGCTTCGAGGTGTTGACGGCAGCGTCGCTCAGCGAGGCCCGTGCCTTGTTGCGCCATGGCGGCGCGGGGCTGGTCCTGCTCGATCTGGGTCTGCCCGACGGCGACGGCGAGGCCTTGCTGCGCGAGGTGCGCCAGCAGGCGAGCCTGCCCGTGATTGTCGTCTCGGCGCGCGACCAGGAACTGCAGAAGATACAGCTGCTGGACGCCGGCGCCGACGACTACCTCACCAAGCCCTTCGGGGTGGGCGAACTGCTGGCGCGCATTCGTGTGGCGCTGCGCCACCGTGGCACGACGCTGGCGCCGGCCATCACCCTCCATGCCCTGGACGACCTGCGGAT
This sequence comes from Ramlibacter sp., assembly GCA_046348225.1. GTDB lineage: Bacteria > Pseudomonadota > Gammaproteobacteria > Burkholderiales > Burkholderiaceae_C > JAXMEQ01. The sequence continues at coordinate 272,567 of JAXMEQ010000003.1, read as the reverse complement.
TGACCTGGCCCTGCGCAGCGTCCAGCGCGAGGGCATGCCCGTGCACCTGACGCCCACCGAATTCAACCTGCTGGCGCGGCTGGTGCGGCAGGCGGGCCGGGTGGTCACGCACCGGCAGCTGCTGGCCGATGTCTGGGGGGCTGAATTCACTGACCACACCCACTACCTGCGCCTGTACATGGGCCAGCTGCGCGCCAAGCTGGAGCGCAACCCGGCCGAGCCCCGCCATCTGCTGACCGAGCCTGGCGTGGGCTACCGCCTGGCGGTGGAGTGAACCGCGTCCTTATGCGTTCCTGATGCAGGCACCGCCACAGTGGCGGCTTGTTCAACTGCAAAAGGTCTTCATGCGCAACCCATCCAACGCAGCCGGCCCCGCCACCCTGATGCTGGGCGCCCTGGGCGTGGTGTACGGCGACATCGGCACCAGCCCGCTGTACACCATGAAGGAAATCTTCGGCACGGCACGTGTGCCGCTGGATGCGGCGCACGTGATCGGTGCCGTGTCCACCATTGTCTGGGGGCTGATGCTGGTGGTGACACTAAAGTATGTGGTGCTCATCCTGCGCGCCAACAACCGTGGCGAGGGTGGCATCCTGGCGCTGGCGGCCCTGGCCGCGCAGGCCGCAGGCAGCACGGCACGGCGGCGTGCGGCCCTGTTGCTGACCGGGGTGGCGGGCGCTGCGCTGTTCTATGGTGACAGCGTCATCACCCCGGCCATATCGGTGCTCAGTGCCGTGGAGGGGCTGGAGGTGGTGACGCCGCTGCTCAAGCCCTATGTATTGCCCGTCAGCCTGGCCGTGCTGGTAGGCCTGTTTGCTGTGCAGCGCTACGGCACCCACCTGGTGGGCAAACTGTTCGGCCCGGTCATCCTGCTGTGGTTCGCCGTGCTGGCCTTCACCGGCGCAGTACAGATCGTGCAGCAGCCGCAGATTCTGGCGGCGCTCAACCCCATGGAAGCAGCCCGCTTTCTGCGCGGGCAGGGCTGGCATGTGTTCGTGGCGCTGGGTGCCATCGTGCTGGCCTTCACCGGCGCCGAGGCGCTGTACGCGGACATGGGCCATTTTGGCAAGCGACCCATCCAGTGGGCCTGGACCGGCTACGTGCTGCCCGCACTGGCGGTGCAGTACATGGGGCAGGGGGCGCTGCTCATCAGTGACCCGTCCGCAGTCGAGAACCCGTTCTACCGCATGTACGGCGAAGCGTGGCTGATCCCTGCCGTGGTGCTGGCCACGCTGGCCACGGTGATCGCCTCGCAGGCGGTCATCTCCGGCGCCTATTCGATGACCCGGCAGGCGGTGCAACTCGGGCTGCTGCCCCGGCTGGAAGTGATCTACACCTCGGCGCGCGAGGCCGGGCAGATCTACATGCCGCAGGTCAACTGGCTGCTGCTGGCGGCCGTGGTGGCGGCGGTGCTGGGCTTCGGCAGTTCCAGTGCGCTGGCGTCCGCCTACGGCATTGCCGTAACGCTGACCATGCTCATCACCACCGTCCTCACCTTCTTCGTGGTGCGCCACGCCTGGCGCTACCCGCTGCCGCTGGCGCTGGCCACCACCAGCTTTTTCGTACTGCTGGACTTGCTGCTGGTGGTGGCATGTGCCCTGAAGTTCATGGATGGCGGCTGGTTTCCCATTGCCGCCGGCATGGGCCTGGTGGCAGTGATGGCCACCTGGCGGCGCGGTCGCGAGATCCTGATGGAAACCATTCGCCGTGACGACCCCGAACTGCTGCCCTTCATCCAGGCGCTGGCAACCGACCGGACGCACCGCGTGCTCCGCACGGCCGTCTATGCCGTGGCCAACCCGGACACGGTGCCGCAGGCACTGATGCACAACCTCAAGCACAACCAGGTGCTGCATGAGCGCAACCTGATCCTTACCGTGGTGTTCCACGAGGTGCCATGGGTGCCGTTTGACCAGCGGGTCAAGGTCACGCCGCTGGTGCCGGGCTTCTGGCGGGTCGAGGTGCACTACGGCTTCAAGAACGCCCCCGATGTGCCGCAGGCGCTGGCGCTGTGCGCCGCGCAGGGCCTGGCGATCAACCTGTTCGAGGTGTCGTACTTCCTCAGTCGCGAAATCATCGTGCCCACGCGCGGCCCCGGCATGGCGCTGTGGCGGGAAAGGCTGTTTGCACTGATGAGCCGCAATGCCGGCAACGCGGCAGATTTCTTCCGACTGCCGGGCAACTGTGTCATTGAACTGGGCACGCGGGTGCAGATCTGAAAACGCAGCAAAATACCGCCCATGACCGAACCCACCCCCCGCCCCGCGCTGCCCGACCACCTGTCGGTGGATCCGCGCAGCCCCCACCATGTGCCCGCCGTGTTCGAGCACGCCATCGGCATCCGCTTCAATGACAAGGAGCGCAACGATGTGGAGGAATACTGCATCAGCGAAGGCTGGATCAAGGTGCCCGCCGGCAAGACGGTGGACCGCAAGGGCCAGCCGCTGCTGATCAAGCTCAAGGGCCGGGTCGAGGCGTTTTACCGCTGAGCGGCAAGCCATTGCCCGGCACAGCGGGCAAGCCGGTTGCTATGGTATTCATAGCGCCTTGCGCAGCATCCACGCGGGCTGCAGCCCGATTCGCTTCTAAGCCGGGCCGACCACCAACCCTGCCGCGCGTTGCACCTCGATGCGGATTTCTTCCGTCAGCCGGGCCTTCAGGTCCATGAACACCGGCGTGGTCTTCACCGAGTAGTGGCGCGGGTGCTCAATGGGCACCGGCAGGTCGCACTTGATGCGGCCGGGCCGGGCGCTCATCACCACCACGCGGCTGCCCATGAAGATGGCTTCGTCAATGTCGTGCGTGACGAACAGCACCGTCTTGCGTTCCGCCTCCCAGATGCCCTGCAGCAGCTCCTGCATGAGCTCGCGGGTCTGGTGGTCCAGCGCGCCAAAGGGCTCGTCCATCAGCAGGATGCGCGGGTTGTTGGCCAGCGCGCGGGCCAGCGCGGTGCGCTGCTGCATGCCGCCCGACAGTTGTTTGGGGAAGTGGTTTTCAAAGTCCTTGAGCCCCACCTTGGCCAGAAAGGCGCGCGCCAGGCTGTGCTGCTCGGCCAGCGGCAGGCCCTTTTCGCGCAGGCCAAAGCACACGTTCTGCAGCACGGTGAGCCAGGGGAACAGGGTGTAGCTCTGGAACACCATGCCGCGGTCGGCGCCCGGGCCGCTCACGGGCTGCCCGTCCAGCGCGATACGCCCGGTGGTGGGCGTGTCCAGCCCCGCCACCATGCGCAGCAGCGTGCTCTTGCCGCAGCCGCTGGGCCCGAGGATGGTGATGAAGTCGTTCTCGGCCACGGCCAGGTCGGTGGCCTGCAGCGCCAGCGTGCCGCCGTTGGCACCCGGGAAGGTTTTGGAGACTTGCGATACGTCGAGGATGTTCATCGGCCGATCTGTGCCCAGGGGAACAGCTTCTGGTTGAGGGCCTTGAAGGCAAAGTCGCTGGCCAGCCCGATCAGGCCGATGACGATGATGCCGAAGATGATCTGGTCGGTCGCCAGCAGCGCCTGGCTGTCGGTGATCATGTGGCCGATGCCGCTTGACGCGCCGATCAGCTCGGCCACGATCACATACGTCCAGGCCCAGCCCAGCACCATGCGCAGCGTCTCGGCAATCTCGGGCGCGCTGCTGGGCACCAGCACGCGGGTGACGATGCCGCGGTCGCCCGCGCCCAGGGTGTAGGCGGCTTCCACCAGGTCGCGCCGGGTGTTGCCCACGCTCACCGCAATCATCAGCACCAGCTGGAAGAAGCTGCCAATGAAGATCACGCTGAGCTTTTGCGCCTCGCCAATGCCGGCCCACAGGATCAGCAGCGGAATGAAGGCCGAGGCCGGCAGGTAGCGCGCAAAGCTCACAAACGGCTCAAAGAACGCCTCGATGGGCTTGTAGGCCCCCATCAGCACGCCCAGCGGCACCGCCAGCGCAGCCGCGATGGCAAAGCCACCCAGCACGCGCCACACCGTCATGCCGATGTCCTTGAGGAAGCCCTGGTTGACCAGAAGGTCGTAGCCCGACTTCACCATGGTCAGCGGGTCGGCCAGAAAGGTCTTGGGCACCCAGCCACTGAAGGTGACGGCGGCCCAGACCGCAAAGAACAGGATGAAGAAGCTCACCCCCAGCACCACGCGGGTGCCGGGGTGGACCGGCTGCAGGGGCTTCATTACTTGATGAAGCGGGTGTCGGCGAGTTTCGTCAAGTCAGGAATCGCGCGGATCACGCCGGCTTCCAGCAGCAGCTCGGCCGCTTCTTTGGTGAAGGCGGCATGCTCGCCGGCAAAGAACTTCTGGTTGGCGGCGCGGTCTTGCCAGCGCAGGTATTTCTGGCTGTTTTCGAACTGCTCGGCCGTCTGCTTGACGTCGGCACCCATGATCTCGAAGCTCTTCTTCGGCTCTTTCTGGATCATTTCCACGGCTTCAAAGTAGCTGTCGGCCAGGGCCTTGGCGGCCTTGGGGTTGTCGGCCAGGAACTTCGGTGTGCAGCCAAAGGTGTCCATGATCATCGGGTAGTCGAGCGTGGTGGCGATGATCTTGCCGGCTTCGGGCTTGGCCCGCACCGCGCCCAGGTAGGGCTCATAGGTCATGGCGGCATCAATGTCGTTGTTGCCGGCAATCATGGCGTTGGCGGCGGCCTGCGGCTCCAGGTTGACGATCTTCACGTCCTTCGGGCTCAGGCCGTTCTTCTTGAGCATCCAGGCGAGCGTGAAGTACGGCGCGGTGCCGGGTGCGCTGGCGGCCACGGTCTTGCCTTTCAGGTCGCTGATCTTGGTGATGTTGGGCTTGACCACCATGCCGTCGGCGCCATAGCTCTTGTCGAGCTGGAAGATCTGCGTGGTGGCCACGCCCGCCGCGTTCCACGCGACCCAGGTCTCCACCGTGGTGGCCGCGCACTGGATGTCACCCGAGGCAATGGCCAGGTGGCGGTCTTTTTGCGGGATTTTCTTGATGGAAACGTCCAGCCCGTTCTTCTTGAAGATGCCGGCTTCCTTGGCCAGCGTCAGTGGGGCAAAGCCCGTCCAGCCCGACATGCCGATGGCAACTTTGGCTTCCTGGGCCTGGGCACCGGCAAAGGCCAGTGCAACAACGGTGGCGGTCAACAGCTTCTTCATGGGTTCTCCCGGTGGTTGAGAGGGAAGGGTGGCTCAATGTATGCAGTGTTCATGCCAGTCGCAATGCGTGTAACTCCGGTACCCCGGTGTCCAGCGCATCGCCCACGGCGCCGCCGAGCACCAGCGCCTGCAGGGCCGTGATGTCGGGCGCGAGGCTGCGGTCCTGCATCATGGCGGGCGAGACGCTGCGCACCAGCCGCATCACGCCCTCCATGGCGGCGGAGCTGGTGAGTGGCCGCAGGAATTCGATGCCCTGCGCCGCCGCCAGCAGCTCGATGGCGACGATGTGCGCGGTGTTGTGCAGCATCGGCGTGAGGCGCCGGGCGGCAAAGGTGGCCATGCTCACATGGTCTTCCTGGTTGGCCGAGGTGGGCAGGCTGTCCACGCTGGCCGGGTGGGCCAGCGACTTGTTTTCGCTGGCCAGCGCGGCAGCCGTCACGTGCACGATCATGAAGCCGCTGTTCAGCCCCGGCTCGGGCGTCAGGAAGGGCGGCAGGCGCGACACCACCGTGTCCACCAGCATGGCGATGCGCCGCTCGGTGATGGCGCCGATTTCGGCAATGGCCACGGCCAGTGCGTCGGCCGCCAGGGCGACGGGCTCGGCGTGGAAGTTGCCGCCGGAGACCATGAGCCCATCGAAGACCAGCGGGTTGTCGGTCACGGCGTTGGCTTCGCGCACTAGCACCTGGGCGGCGTAGCGCATCTGGTCCAGGCAGGCGCCCATCACCTGGGGCTGGCAGCGCAGGCAATACGGGTCCTGCACCCGGTCGTCCCCTTCGAGGTGCGAGGCGCGGATGGCGCTGCCCGAAGTCAGTGCACGGTAAGCGGCCGCGCAGTCGATCTGCCCCGGCTGGCCGCGCACGGCGTGGATGCGCGCGTCAAACGGGCCGTCGCTGCCGCGCGCGGCGTCCAGCGTCAGCGCACCGGAAATCACGGCCGCTTCAAACAGCCGGTCGGTGGCCAGCAGCGCGTCAAGGGCCAGCCCGGCCGACACCTGGGTGCCGTTGATGAGCGCCAGCCCTTCCTTGGCGCCCAGCGTGAGGGGCTTCAGCCCCGCCCGGGCCAGCGCCTCGGCGCCCGGCAGGCGCTGGCCGTTGTAGAACGCTTCGCCCTCGCCGATGAGCGGCAGGCACAGGTGGGCCAGCGGCGCGAGGTCGCCCGAGGCGCCGACCGAGCCCTGGCAGGGAATGACGGGCACCACGCCGGCGTTGTGCAAGTTGATCAGCGCGTCCACCACCTCTTCACGCACGCCGGAAAAGCCGCGCGCCAGGCTGGTGGCCTTGAGAATGAGGATGAGCCGCACCACGCGCTCGGTCATCGGCTCGCCCACGCCGACGGCGTGCGAGCGCAGCAGCTTGAGCTGCAGGGTGGCCAGGTCTTCGCGCGCGATGCGGGTCGAGGCCAGCTTGCCGAAGCCGGTGTTCACGCCATAGACCGGCGCGTCGCCCTCGGTGGCGCGCTGCACCAGCTCCGCGCTGGCGCGAATGCCGGGGCGGCAGGCATCGTCCAGCGCCACCTGCGGGGGCTGCGGGCTGCACAGCGCGCGCAGCTGCGCCAGCGTGAGCTGGCCCGGAATGAGGGTGAGGGTCATCCGATCATCGGCAGGTTGAGGTTGTTCTGTTTCGCGCAGTCCTTGGCGATGTCGTAGCCCGCATCTGCATGGCGCATCACACCCGTGGCCGGGTCGTTGAACAGCACGCGGCCCAGCTTCTCGGCGGCTTCCGGCGTGCCGTCGGCACAGATCACCACGCCGCTGTGTTGCGAATAGCCCATGCCCACGCCGCCGCCATGGTGCAGGCTGACCCAGGTGGCGCCGCTGGCGGTGTTGAGCAGGGCGTTGAGCAGCGGCCAGTCGCTCACGGCGTCGCTGCCGTCGAGCATGGCTTCCGTCTCGCGGTTCGGCGAGGCCACCGAGCCGCTGTCGAGGTGGTCGCGGCCAATCACGATCGGGCCTTTGAGCTCGCCGCTCTTGACCATCTCGTTGAAGGCCAGGCCGGCGCGGTGCCGCTCGCCCAGGCCGATCCAGCAGATGCGCGCCGGCAGGCCCTGGAATGCGATGCGCTCCCCCGCCATGTCCAGCCAGCGGTGCAGGTGCTTGTTGTCGGGGAACAGTTCTTTCATCTTGGCGTCTGTCTTGCGGATGTCTTCCGGGTCGCCGGACAGCGCCACCCAGCGGAACGGGCCGATGCCCTTGCAGAACAGCGGGCGCACATAGGCCGGCACAAAGCCGGGGAAGTCGAACGCATTGGCCACGCCAAAGTCCTTGGCCACCTGGCGCAGGTTGTTGCCGTAGTCCACCGTGGGAATGCCCATGGCGTGGAAAGCCAGCATGGCGCGGATGTGGTTGGCGCACGACTCGCCGGCGGCCTGCTTCAGCGCCGCGTGCTGCGCCGGGTCTTTCTGCGCGGTCTGCCATTGCGCCACCGTCCAGCCCGCGGGCAGGTAGCCGTTGATGATGTCGTGGGCCGAAGTCTGGTCGGTCACGATGTCCGGTCGAATGCCGCCTGCCTGGGCCCGCCGCACCAGCTCGGGCAGGATCTCGGCCGCATTGCCGCACAGGCCGATCGACACCGCCTCCCTGGCGGCCGTGTGGTGCTGGATCAGGGCGAGCGCCTCGTCCAGGTCTTTGGCCTGCTTGTCCAGGTATTTGGTGCGCAGGCGGAAGTCAATGCGGCTCTGCTGCACTTCGATGTTCAGCGAGCAGGCGCCGGCAAAGGTGGCGGCCAGCGGCTGCGCGCCCCCCATGCCGCCGAGGCCGGCGGTCAGGATCCAGCGGCCCGACAGGTCGCCGTTGTAGTGCTGGCGGCCGGCTTCCACAAACGTTTCATACGTGCCCTGCACGATGCCCTGGCTGCCAATGTAGATCCAGCTGCCGGCCGTCATCTGGCCGTACATCATCAGGCCGGCGCGGTCGAGTTCGTTGAAGTGCTCCCAGGTGGCCCACTTCGGCACCAGGTTGGAGTTGGCCAGCAGCACGCGCGGCGCACCGGCATGGGTGCGGAACACACCCACCGGTTTGCCCGACTGGATGAGCAGCGTTTCGTCGGCCTTTAGCTGGCGCAGCGTGTGCAGGATGGCGTCAAACGCCGGCCAGTTGCGCGCCGCCTTGCCGATGCCGCCATAGACCACCAGCTCGTCGGGGTTCTCGGCGACCTCCGGGTCCAGGTTGTTCTGCAGCATGCGGTACGCCGCTTCAATCTGCCAGTTGGCACAGCTGAGCTGCGGGCCGCGCGGGGCGCGCACCGGGCGCGCCTTGCTGTCAAGAAACGGGGTCTGCGAGAGGTCGGACATGGGCGGGCTCCGGCAATTCAGTGGGGTTGGATGGACGCCAAGTTGTATAGACAACTTTACATTCTGCGGGAAAGTTTAGTTGTCTATACAACTTGTGTCAACTGGGGTAATCTACGGGGTATGGAAAAGCCCGAAACGCCGGTTTACGAGCAGGTCAAGGCCTTCATCAGGGGCCACATCAGCAGCGGCCACTGGAAGCCTGGCGACCCGGTGCCCAGCGAGTCGGCGCTGATGGCGCAGTTCGGCGTGGCGCGCATGACGGTCAACCGCGCGCTGCGCGAGCTGGCGGCCGAGGGCATGGTCACGCGGGTGCAGGGCTCGGGCACGCGGGTGGCCGAGCTGCACCGCATTTCATCGCGCCTGACGATTCGCGACATCCACGAAGAAGTAGCCGAGCGCGGCCATGTGCACACCACCCGGGTATTGACGGTGGCGCGGGAAAAGGCCGGCGCCGAGGTGGCAGCGTCGCTGGGCCTGCGCAGCGGCGCGGCGGTTTTCCATACGGTGCTGATCCATCTGGAAAACGGCGTGCCCATCCAGTACGAAGACCGCTACGTCAACCCTGCCGCGGCGCCCGACTATCTGACGCTGGACTTCACCCAGACCACGCCCACCCACCACCTGCTGGCCCACGCGCCGCTTACCGAGGCCAGCTACAGCATCGAGGCCTGCCTGCCCAGCGCCGCCGAGGCGAAGCAGCTCGGCATCAAGCGCAGCGAGCCCTGTCTGGTGATGATGCGCCGCACCGTGAGCGGCGCCCATGTGGCCAGCGTGGCGCGGCTGGTCTACCCCGGCACGCGCTACAGCTTTGCGGGGCAGTTTCAGGCATGAGCTGGAATCTGGTGCGACTGGCCGACGTGGCGCCCCAGCCCTGGAAGAACGGCGGGGGCACCACGCGCGAGCTGTTGGCCTGGCCCGACGCTGCCCGCTGGCGCGTGCGCCTGTCGGTGGCCGAGGTGGCGGCCGACGGCCCGTTTTCGCGCTTTGACGGTGTGCAGCGCTGGTTTGCGGTGCTGGGCGGTGCCGGCGTGCGGCTGGTGGTCGATGGTGTGACCCACACGCTCACCGCCGCCAGCGACCCCTTCGCCTTTGACGGCGCCGCCGCCACGCAGTGCACGCTGCCGGGCGGCGCCACGCAGGACTTCAACCTCATGACGCGGCAGGCGCCGGCGCGGCTGCAGCGGGTACGGGGCGACTACCGTGGCACGACTGATGCTATGAATTTGATAGCGACTTACGCTGTCAGCGCGCGGGCTGTGGCCACTTTTGATTCTGAACACGTGACGCTGGCGCCCGGCACCCTGGCCTGGCGGCAGGCCACGGCCAGGGCCGCCGTGCACCTGCAGGGAGACGACGCCCTGTGGATGGAGGTGACCCCATGACGCTGCAACTCTGGACCCATTGCCGGCTGGCCACGATGCAACCCGATGCCGCCACGCCCTATGGCCTGGTGGACGAAGGTGCGCTGGTGGTGGACGGTGAACACATTGCCTGGGCCGGCCCGCGCGAGGCCTTGCCGCGCAGCCTGACCGAGCGTGTGGCGGTGCACCACGACGCCGAGGGCGCGCTGATCACGCCCGGCCTGATCGATTGCCACACCCACCTGGTGTATGGCGGGGACCGTGCCGGGGAGTTCGAGCAGCGCCTCAACGGCGCCAGCTACGAAGACATTGCCCGTGCTGGCGGCGGCATCGCGTCCACCGTGCGCGCCACGCGGGCTGCCGACGCCAGCACGCTCAAGGCGCAGAGCTTGCCGCGCCTGCGGGCGCTGCGCGCGGAGGGTGTGACCACGGTGGAAATCAAATCCGGCTACGGCCTGGCGCTGGACCATGAGCGCAAGACCCTGCAGGTGGCGCGCGAGCTGGCCATGAGCCAGCCGGTGGACGTGCGCACCACCTTTCTGGGCGCCCATGCCGTGCCGCCCGAATTCGCCGGGCGCACCGACGACTACCTGGCCGAGGTGCTGCGCATGCTGCCCGTGCTGCACGCCGAAGGCCTGGTGGATGCGGTGGACGCGTTCTGCGAGCGCATTGCCTTCAGCCCGGCCCAGACGCGCCAGGTGTTCGAGGCGGCCCAAGGCCTGGGCCTGCCGGTCAAGCTGCATGCCGAGCAGCTCAGCGACAGCGGTGGCGCAGCGCTGGCGGCCGAATTTGGCGCGCTGAGCTGCGACCACCTGGAATGGCTCAGCACCGAAGGCGCCGCGGCCATGGCCCAGTCCGGCGCGGTGGCGGTGCTGCTGCCCGGCGCGTTTTACTTCCTGCGCGAAACGCGGCTGCCGCCGGTGGCGCTGCTGCGCGAGTACCGCGTGCCCATGGCAGTCTCCACCGACTGCAACCCCGGCAGTTCGCCGTGCACCTCGCTGCTGCTGATGCTGAACATGGCCTGCACGCTGTTCCGCCTGACGCCCGAGGAAGCCCTGGCCGGTGTCACCCGCCACGCCGCGCGCGCGCTGGGCCTGCACGACCGCGGCACGCTGGCGGCCGGCCAGCGCGCCGACTTTGTGCTGTGGGACGTGGCCCACCCCGCGCAGCTGAGCTACGCCATCGGCGCCAATCCGCGCCTGCAAACCATCTTCAAGGGTGAGCCCGCATGAGTCTTGAGCTGTTTCGCGGCACCGCGCCGCTGCTGGTGAGCATGCCGCACGTGGGCACGCAGATCCCGGACGAACTGAAGCCGCGCTATGTGCCACGTGCGCTGGCCGTGGAAGACACCGACTGGCACCTGCACCGCCTCTACAACTTTCTGGGCGAGCTGGGCGCCAGCGTGCTGGTGCCACAGATGTCGCGCTATGTGATCGACCTGAACCGCCCGCCCGACGACACGCCCATGTACCCCGGCGCGTCGAACACCGAGCTGTGCCCCACGCGCTTTTTCACCGGTGACCCGCTGTACCAGCCCGGCGCCGAGCCCGACGCGGCCGACAAGCTGCGCCGCCGTGCGGCGTACTGGCAGCCGTACCACGACGCCTTGCAGGGCGAGCTGACGCGCATCCGGGCGCAGCATGGCTACGCCCTGCTGTGGGACGCCCACAGCATCCGCAGCGAAATCCCCTGGCTGTTTGAAGGCCGCCTGCCCGACCTGAACATTGGCACCGCCAATGGCGCGGCCGCGCACCCGTCCATCACCACCGCGGTCGCTGCGGCCTGCCATCAGGCGCCGGGTGTCAGCAGCGTGGTCAATGGCCGCTTCAAGGGCGGCTACATCACGCGCCACTACGGGCAACCGGCTCACCATGTGCATGCGGTGCAGCTGGAAAAGTGCCAAAGCCTCTACATGCAGGAGGTGCCGCCGTTTGCGTACGACGAGGCCCGGGCCGCGCAGATCCAGCCCGTGCTCAAGGCGATGGTTGGCGCGGCCCTGCAGGCGGCGGGGGCCTTGTATGGCCACTGAACAGGCCTTCTTTGCGCCACAGGCCTGGGCCGACGGCCGCTGGCAGTACGACGTGCGGCTGGTGGTGGCCAATGGCCGTTGGCAGTCCATCACGCCCGGCGCCAGCCCGCATGGCGCCACCAGGCTACCCGGCCCGGTGCTGCCCGGCGTGGTCAATGCCCACAGCCATGCCTTCCAGCGCGCCATCGCCGGGCTGACCGAGCGCAGCGGTGGCCGCGACGACGACTTCTGGAGCTGGCGCGACCGCATGTACAGCGCCGCGCTGCGCATCACGCCCGGCCAGCTGGAGGCCATTGCCACCCAGCTCTATGCCGAGCTGCTGGCCGGTGGCTACACCCAGGTGTGCGAGTTTCACTACCTGCACCATGACCTGGACGGAAAACCCTATGCCGATGCAACCGAACTGTCCCTGGCGCTGGTGCGCGCGGCACAGGCCACCGGCATCGGCCTGACGCTGCTGCCCACGCTGTACATGCGCTCGGGCTTTGGCGCCACAGGGCTGCGCGACGACCAGCGCCGCTTTGGCGGCACGCCGGCCAGCGTGCTGCGACTGGCGGAAACCGTGAATGCGCTGGGCCTGCCGGGCATCCACGCCGGGGTGGCGCTGCATTCGCTGCGCGCGGTCGATGCCGGTGCGCTGGCCGAGGTGGCGCAGGCCAGCCAGCGCGCGAGCTGGCCAGTGCACATCCACATCAGCGAACAGATGCAGGAGGTGAACGACTGCATCGCCCATCACGGTCAGCGGCCCATTGAATGGCTGCTGGCCCATGCGCCGGTGGACGCGCGCTGGAACCTGGTGCACGCCACCCACACCACGCCGGCGGAACTGCAAGGCCTGCAGGCCACGGGCGCAAGCATCGTGATTTGCCCCAGCACTGAGGCCAACCTGGGCGACGGCGTGTTCGACTTTACCGGCTGGGCCGGGCCGGGTGGCGCGTGGTCCATCGGCTCGGACAGCCATGTCACGCGCCGCTGGTCGGAAGAGCTGCGGCTGCTGGAGTATTCGCAGCGGCTGGTGCGTCGGCAGCGCAACATCGCGGCGCGCGCCACGGGCAGCGACAGCACGGCGGCGGCGCTGCTGCAAGGCGCGGTCGGTGGGGGCAGCGCGGCGGCGGGCCTGGCGCTGGGCGGGCTGGCGCCCGGCCAGCGCGCCGACTTCTGCGTGCTGCAGGCGGAGGCGCCCGCGCTCACGGGCCTGCCGCGTTCGCAGCTGCTGGACGCGCTGGTGTTCTCCAGCCCCGACGCGCCTTTGCATTCGGTGCATGTGGCGGGCCAGCCCGTGGCGGCCCCGGTGCCCGGGCGGCAGGCGGCATTCGCCAGCGCCATGCAGGCGCTGTGGGCATGAACCACTGAATCGGGTCGCTATCGTTTTGATAGCGGCTCACGCAGATTCCATGCGGGCTAGAGGCCTGTTTTTCCCTGGAACTGGCTCGGCGGCTGGCCCATGGCGGCCTTGAACATGGCGGTGAAGGCGCTGTCGCTGGCGTAGCCGCTGGCCGCCGCCACCTGGCTGACGGGCGTACCGCGGGCCAGCAGCGGCAGCGCGTGCGCCAGGATGGCCTGCTGGCGCCATTGCTGGTAGCTCATGCCCAGCGCTTCGCGGAAGAGGCGGGCCACGGTGCGCTCGCTGGCGCCAATGTCGCGCGCCCAGTCGGCCAGTGTGGCCCGCTCGGACGGCGCGCGCAGCACGGCTTCACACAGCGCACGCAGGCGCTTGTCGCCGGTTTGGGGGTGGGGCATGGGCACGCCCAGGGCCTGGGTGCTGGCGTGGGCAATTTCGTCCATCACCAGTGCTGTCAGGTGCTGCTCGCGCGCCGCGGGCAGTGGCTGGCCGGCCGGTGCGTCCAGCGCGCGGACCAGCTCGCGCAGCAGCGGGCTCACCACGATCATGCGGCAGCCCGTCCAGCCGGCGGGCGTGATGCTGGCGTGCAGGTACAGCGTGCGGAACTCCGCCGTTTCCAGCACGTGGATGGCGTGGCGCGCGCCGGGCGCAATCCATACGGCGCGCGACGGCGGCACGATGTAGGTCACCTCGTCGGGCGCGGCCGCCGTGACCTGCACCATGCCGGTGGCGCAGTAGGCCAGTTGCGCCCAGGCGTGGCGGTGCGGCTCGAAGTGCGTGTCGGCCGGCATGCTGCGCGCGCGCACCCGCACCGGCCGGCGCGGGCTGGGCTTGAACGGGTCGGTGTCGCCGACGGGCGTCAGTCTGGAAGCGGGTTGGGGCATTTGGCGGATTTTCGACGAAAGCTGGCGTTTCATCGCATTCCAGAAACGCCGACGCAATACTACGATAGCCGCCATGAGCACCGCGAACACCCTGAACCTGCCGCCCGGCGGCCCCGTCAGCCTGCGCCAGGACGCCCGCGTCATTGGCCTGGTGGGCCTGGCCCACCTGATCAGCCACTACAGCCAGCTGTTGCTCGCGCCGCTGTTTCCCTGGCTCAAGGACGCTTTCAACGCCAGCTATACAGAGCTGGGTTTTCTGATGACGCTGTTCTTTGTGGTGTCCTGCGGGGTGCAGGCAGCGTCGGGCTTCCTGGTGGACAAGTACGGCCCGCGCCCCATTCTGTTTGCCGGGCTGGCGCTGCTCGGTCTGGCGGCCTTTGGCTTTGCGGCCAGCACCAGCTACTGGACGATGGCGTTCTTCTCCATCGTGGCAGGTACTGGCAATGGCGTGTTCCACCCTGTGGACTACACCTTGCTGAACCGAAAGGTGAGCGCGCCGCGCCTGGGCCATGCCTACAGCGTGCACGGCATCACGGGCAGCCTGGGCTGGGCGCTGGCGCCGGCCATGCTGGTGCCGCTGGCGCTGGCCTTTTCGTGGCGCGTGGCGCTGGCAGGCGCCGGGGTGCTGATCTTCGTGGTGCTGGCAGTGCTGTGGGTCCAGCGCCCGACGCTGGCGCTGCCCGCGGCGGCGGCTGCACCCGTGCGAACGGCGGGCCAGCCGGCGGCAGAGGGCAGCTTTGACTTCCTGCGCATTCCGGCGGTGTGGATGTGCTTTGCCTTCTTCTTTTTCTACGCCATTGTCATCAGCGTGGTGCAGGCCTTTGCGCCCGAGGCGGCGCGCCAGTTGCACGGGGTGCCGCTGGCGCTCGCGGCCATGTGCCTCACGGTCTACATGGTGTGTGCGGCCGGTGGCATGGTGCTGGGCGGCTTTCTGGCGGCCGACCCGTCGCGCTGCGAACGCATTGTCGGCGTGGGGTTTGGCGTGGCGGCGCTGGTGGCGCTCACGCTCGGGCTGGCCCGTGTGCCGGCGCTGGCGGTGCCGGTGCTGTTCGGCGTGATGGGTTTTGCCTCGGGCATTGCCGGCCCCTCGCGGGACCTGCTGGTCAAGAAATCCACCCCCGACAACGCAACCGGCCGGGTCTATGGCGTGGTGTATTCGGGGCTGGACATCGGCCAGGCAGCCGCGCCGCTGGTGTTTGGGGCGCTGATGGACCACCAGCAATACGGCAGCGTGCTGCTGGGTCTGGCGCTGGTGCAGGGCGTGCTGATTGCGAGCGCCTTCAATGTGCGGCGGGTGCGCCGCACTGCGCTGGTACCCGCTACTTCCTGAGCGAGTCCATCATGCTTTCCACGCTGAACGGGTGCCAGTTGGACTCCATGTCGGCAATGGTTTCACGGGCGCGGAACTCGGCACTCTCCAGGGCCTGGCTTTCCGAGGAATAGAGGTGGTAACTGCGCACCTTGTGCTGCGCGTTCACGCCATGCGGTGACTCCGGGCGGGCAAGGCAGATCTTGGCGAAGCCGACAAACTCGTTGCCGCTTTCCACGGTGTAGGCCGCAATTAAGTAGCCTTTGAAGGGGCCGCTGATTCGTTCCATGGTGCTTTGGATTCCGGGTGCAAGTATCCGTCAAAACGCATCACCGGGCTCACCTAAATGGTTACCAAACTTGCGCCTTCAACCGGGATGTAAGCGCCGCGGTCCCTACCATCAGCGTCACCTTACAGGAGAGCAATGGATGGCACTGCAAAGCCCGTTTTTCAACAAGCGAGAACCCGACAACTACAACGCCCGCCCGAATTCCGGCGCGGTGCCCGGCGGCAGCGCATCGTCCCCGCCTGCCACGGCCGCCGCGGGCGCCGGTGCCAGCGCAGCCATCACCCCCGCCAATGCCGCGGCCGCCAGCGGCCCCAAGGACGTCGAGAGCAAGCTCACCGTCGGCCCCAACATCAAGCTCAAGGGCGTGGAGATCACCGACTGCGACACCCTGGTGGTGGAGGGCTCGGTCGAGGCCACCATGGACTCGCGCGTGATCCAGATTTCCGAGCGCGGCGCCTTCAAGGGCTCGGCCGAGATTGACATTGCCGAGATCCGCGGCGAATTCGACGGCAACCTCACGGTGCGCCACAACCTCATGATCTACGCCACCGGCAAGGTGACAGGCAAGATCCGCTACGGCAAGCTGGTCATTGAAGAGGGCGGGCAACTGTCGGGTGAAATTTCATTCGACACCACCCCGGCGGCGCCGCGTGCTGCCGGCGTCCTGCGCGCCGCCGCGTGACGGCGCGGTGGCCTCACTGGCAGACCTGGTACAGCGCCGGGTCTGCCACACAGGTACTGCCATAGGTGACCAGCGCGGTGGACGGTGCCTGGCAGGTGCCCGCGACCACGCTGGACGTGCTGCAGCGCCAGCAGCCGCCGCGCCCGTACACGGTGCAGTTCACGTCAAACTGGCAGTAGTAGCACGCCGATGATGCGGGTGTTGATGTACAGGCCTGTGAGGTGACGGGTGTGCCGGTACAGCCGGCCGGTGTGGCCGACAGGACCGAGCGGCTTTGCTGCCCGGCGGCGCAGACGCTCCAGCCCGAATAGGTGTAGCTGCAGGCCACCGGCGCCGGATTCACGGTGATGCTGGTTTGCGGGCAGGGCGTGGTCATCACGCGGGTGATGGTGTCGGTGGCGCAGACGCCAAAGGTATAGGTTCTGGCGATCTGGTTGCCGTTCACGTCGGTGCGACCGGTCACGCTGGGGCGCCCGCTGAGGACGCCGTTCAGGTCGATGGTCATGCCGCCGGGCAGGGCGCCGTTGGCCAGGGTGTCGATGGAATAGGTGTAGCGGGAGGCCGGCGCAATGGCCGCGACGACGCTTGCCGAATAGCTCTGGCCTGCCGTGGCGTCGGGCAGCGGATTGACCAGGGCCAGCACTGGCGCCGTCTGGATGGAACTGACCGCACCGACGCCAAGCACCGTGCCCACCGTGACCACCACATTGTTGAAGGTCGCCGTGCCCACCGTGACGGACGCAATGGTCAACTGGTTGGTGACCGGGTTGAAGGTGTCAAAGCTGCTGGCGGGCGTGCCGCCGCCAATGCCGACCACCGCGCCGACCGTGATGCGCACATTCGAATAGCTGGTGTTGCCGATGACCACCAGCGGAATGGTCAGGATGCCGGTGGCGGCGTCAAAAGTGTCTGCGGCACTGCCCAGCAGGGGCAGCAGGGCGACAAAAAAGCCCACCACCCTTCGCCAGTGGCGAAGCCTTGCGCAAAGGTCAGACAGGTGCATGGTGGGAAGAGCCTGCAGTCCTTGTCCATAGTGGTTCACGCTCCCCGGTCTGTCAAACGCGCCGGTCAGACTGCGCTGCGGTGGCGCTGGATGCAGGTGTCCAGCACCTCGCCCGCGTCGCGCTGCCACCAGCGGGCGGCAGAAAAGATCTCCACCTCGCTGTAGCCGGCAAAGCCCTGGGCTTCAACCCAGCCGCGGATGCGCGGGATGTCGATCACGCCGTCGCCCATCATGCCGCGGTCCAGCAGCAGATCGGTGGTGGGCGTGAGCCAGTCGCACACATGAAAGGCCAGCAGGCGTCTGGCGCCGGCCCGCGCAATCTGGGCTTCGAGCTTCGGGTCCCACCAGCAGTGGTACACGTCCACCGCAACGCCCAGGGCGCCGGACTGCGCCGGGTCGAGCGCATCGCACATGTCCAGCGCCTGCTCCAGGGTGTTGATACAGGCGCGGTCGGCCGCGTACATGGGGTGCAGCGGCTCGATGGCCAGCGGCATCTGGCAGGCGCGCGCGTACTCCAGCAGCCGGGCAATGCCGTCAGTGACCTGGCGGCGCGCCAGCGCGATGTCCTTGTGCACTGCCTTCCCGTCCAGCGCGCCGGGCAGGCCGCCGACCACCAGCACGAGGCAGGGTGCGCCCAGGGCGCAGGCTTCGTCCACCGCGCGGCGGTTGTCGTCATGCGCGGCCTGCAGGCCGGCTGCGTCAGCGGCGGGGAACATGCCGCCACGGCAGTAGCCAGACAGTTCCAGCCCGTGTGCCTTGATGATGTTCGCCACGGTGTCCAGCCCGGCGGCGGCCACCTGGTCACGCCAGGGCGCCACAGCGCGGATGCCGCGTCTGGCACAGGCGTCCAGAATGTCGGGCAGCGGCAGGTCCTGGCCCCGGCTTTTGCGCACCGTGGCGGTGTTGATGGACAGCCAGCGGTGGTCCTGCGAGAAGTCACGCATGGAATTTTCTCTCCCGCGCTTCGCGCCAGGCGGTGCCCGGCGGGGGCTCACACTGTGGCGGTTGGCGCTTGGCGCCAACTCCGCTGCGGTGCTCGATCCGGGGGCGTGCCAAAGAACTCGCCGTGTTCGCTGCGCTCACGCCGCTCAAACAGCTTCGGCAAGCTAGACACGAAGCGCGCTGCGCGCGCCGCCCCCGAATCTCCGCGCCTCGCCGCCACAGAGATCGCCCCCACCGGGCACCGCCTGCCGCGAAGCGGGCGTGGGCACTCCACCGTAGGCGAGCCAACCATGGTTCGGCAAAGGCGTGTGCGCCCGGGTTGTGGCGCGCCTCTGGGGCGCCGAGTCGCGCAGGGCGTGTGGCCAAGCGCGCAGCGCGGATCGTCGACTGACTCGTCGCGGCTGTCTGAGCGGCGTGAGCGCAGCGAACACAGCGAGTTTCGCGACGGGCCGCATGACCGAGCAACGCAGGGCAGTCACCGCGCAGCGGTGACCGCGCCAGTGAAGCGCCACGGCCCGGGCGCACATGTCTTTGCTGCGAAATGGATCGGGATTTGGCTCTTTCACACATCATGCGTCGACCCCATGCAGCGCCAGCAGGGTCTTCATGCGGTGCACGGCCAGTTCGGGCTGCTCCAGCAGATGCGCGGCGTCGGCCAGCCGGAACAGTTCGGCCAGGTGCACCAGGCTGCGGGTGCTTTGCTGCCCGCCGACCATGGTGAAGTGGCTCTGATGGCCATTGAGCCAGGCCATGAAGACGACGCCTGTTTTGTAGAAGCGTGTGGGCGCGGCAAAGATGTGGCGCGACAGCGGCACCGTGGGGCCCAGGATGGTGTGGAACGAGGCCACGTCCCCGCGTGCCAGCGCGCCGAGGGCGGCACTGGCGGCCGGCGCAATCGCGTCGAAGATGCCCAGCAGGGCATCACTCTGGCCGTGCGTGGGTTCGCTGCCGAAGCCGTCACCGGCAATCAGCTCGGCGTAGTTGAAGTCGTCGCCCGTGTACATGCGCACGCCGGGCGCGAGGCGGCGGCGCATGGCGATCTCCTTGTCCTTGTCGAGCAGCGAGATCTTGATGCCGTCCACCTTGTCCGCATGGGCCGCGATGATGCCCAGCGCCGTGTCCATCGCGGCGGCCACATCGGGGCTGCCCCAGTAGCCCTTGAGCGCCGGGTCAAACATCTCGCCGAGCCAGTGCAACACCACCGGTTGCTTCGCCTGGCGCAGGATCCGGCTGTACACCCGCTCGTAGTCGGCCGGCCCGGTGGCCACGTGCGCCAGCGCACGGCTGGCCATGACGATCAGCTTGCCGCCGAGCTTTTCGATGGCTTCCATCTGCTGCTCGTAGGCTCGGATCACGTCGTCCACGCTGCGTGCGGCCTCGGGCGCGAGGTGGTCGGTGCCGCAGCCCGAGGCCACCAGCGCCTGCGGGCCGAAGTCCCGCGCCGCGTCGAGCGAGCGGCGGATCAGTTCCAGCGAGGTCGGCCAGTCCAGCCCCATGCCGCGCTGGGCGGTGTCCATCGCCTCGGCCACGCCCAGGCCCAGCGACCACAGGCGCTGGCGGTAGGCGATGGTGGCGTCCCAGTCCACCGCGCATTGCAGCCAGGGGTCGATGGCGGCCCGCGGATCGGCCACCACATGGGCAGCCGAATAGGCGATGCGGTTGAAGGCAACGCCCGGCGCGGGCGCCACGGGTCGCAGCCCGCTCAGGGTGTAGGGTGCAAGCGTGCCGTCGGCGCGCGGAAGCATCAGCTGGAGTGGCATGGAGAAGGCCAGGTTATGGGTTAAAACAGGCTGCAGCCCGCGTAGATCATGCGTGAGGCGCTATCAAATCGATAGCGGCTGCACATCCACCCAACGCCGCTCTTTCCAGCTTTGCAGTGCGGCCTCGACCAGCTGCACGCCCTTGGAGCCCTCGGGCAGGGTCCAGCGGTAGGGGGCGTCTTCCACCACGTGGCGGATGAAGTGCTCCCACTGGATCTTGAAACCGTTGTCATAGACCTGCGTGTCCGGCACCTCCTGCCACTGGTCATGGAAGTTCATGGTCTGCTTCTGGTCGGGGTTCCAGACCGGGCGCGGCGTGGCCACGCGGCTTTGGGCGCGGCAGTCACTCAAGCCCGCCACGGCCGAGCCGTGCGTGCCGTCGACATGGAAGGTCACCAGGTCGTCGCGGCGCACGCGGGTGGCCCAACTCATGTTCATCTGCGCGATCACGGGCTCGCCGTTGTGGCCCGTCAGCTCGGCGGTGGCATAGGCGGCGTCGTCTGCCGTGGCGGCGTAGGGCTGGCCGGCTTCGTCCCAGCGCTTCGGGATGTGCGTGGCGCCGATGCACGAGATGGACTTGACCTCGCCGAACAGGTTGTCCAGCACATAGCGCCAGTGGCACATCATGTCCAGAATCATGCCGCCGCCATCTTCGGCGCGGTAGTTCCAGCTCGGGCGCTGGATGGGTTGCAGGTCGCCCTCAAACACCCAGTAGCCAAACTCCAGCCGCAGCGACAGCAGTTTGCCGAAGAAGCCCGCGCGGCGCAGCATGTCGAGCTTGCGCAGACCGGGCAGGAACAGCTTGTCCTGCACCGCGCCATGCTTGAGGCCCGAGCCCTGTGCCAGGCGGGCGATCTCCACCGCCTCGTTCAGGTTGGTGGCGATGGGCTTCTCGCAGTACACATGCTTGCCGGCGCGAATGGCTTTGGCCAGCAGGGTGGGGCGCATCTGGGTGGTGCCGGCGTCAAAGAAGACGGTGTCGTCCGGGTTGGCCAGTGCGGCGTCGAGGTCGGTGCCCCAGCGCGCAATGCCGTGGGCCTTGGCCAGCGCTTCCATCTTCTCGGCGTTGCGGCCGATGAGGATGGGGTCGGGCATGACCTTGTCACCGTTGGCGAGTGTCACGCCGCCCTGGTTGCGGATGGCGACGATGGAGCGGATCAGGTGCTGGTTCATGCCCATGCGTCCGGTGACGCCGTGCATGATGAGGCCGAGAGAGCGAATAGGCATGGGAAGAATCCTTTTGAAGTTCCGGCCTTCAGGCCGGTTGACCCGTCGTCATTTCGCAACCTCCAGGCCGGCGGCCTTGACCAGCGCAGCATTGCTCTTGATCTCGTCGCGGATGTAGGTGTCAAACTGCTCGGGCTTGAGCGTCCAGGCGTCGGCGCCGAGGCGGGCAAAGCGCTCCTTCACCTCGGGCGAAACCAGCGCCTTGACCAGTTCGTCGTTGAGGCGGTTCACGATGTCGCGCGGCGTTTTGCCGGGCGCCATCATGCCGATCCAGAAGTTGAACTCCGAGCCCGGCACGCCGGCCTCGGCCGTGGTGGGCACGTCGGGCAGGGCGGCGGCACGGCGCGGCGAGCCGACGGCCAGCGCCACCAGGCGCCCTTCCTTGATGTGGCCGATGACCGGCGAGATCGGCGAGAAGTAGTAGTCCAGCCGGCCCGCCATCACCTCGCTCACGGCTCCGGCCGAGCCGGTGAAGGGGATGTGCACGGCAAAGAACTGGCCGGCCATCTTGAACTTCTCGGCGTTCAGGTGGGTGGCGCTGCCCTGTCCGGCGGAGGCGTAGTTGAGCGAGCCCGGCTTGGCCTTGGCCGCCTGCACCAGCTCCTTGACCGACTTGATGCCGCGCGACGGCGCCATGACCAGCACGTTGGGCGTGGAAGCTATCGGGCTGATGCCCGCGAAGTCCTTCTCGGTGTCAAACGGCAGTTTGGCAAAGGTGGACGGGCTGACCGTGTGCGACGAGCTGTGGATCATGAGGGTGTAGCCGTCCGGCGCCGCCTGGGCCACCATCGCCTGGCCGATGGTGCCGCTGGCGCCGCCACGGTTCTCGATCACCATCGGCTGGCCGAGCCCGGCGCCCATCTTGTCGGCAATCGCACGGGCAATGATGTCGGTGGTGCTGCCAGCGGCAAACGGCACGACCACCCGGATCGGTTTGGTGGGGTAGGCGCCCTGGGCCAGGGCGGCCAGCGGGGTCAGGCTGGCCAGGCAAAGCGCGGCCACGGCGGTGCGTCGAGCAAAAGTCATGGTGTCTCCTGTCGTTGAAATTAGTTAACTGATTGGTGAATTGTAGGGCGTATTGTGGCAAATGCAAGCCCGCAGCGCGAGCCCGGTGCGCTTCAGCTGCGCAGCACGTAGCCCAGGATCACGTCACACATGTGCGACAGCCGCTCATTGCGCGCCTTCGCGGTCATCAAGTCGCGCCCGAAGATGGCCGACAGCGTGTGGTTGTTGGACAGGTAGAAGTACGACAGGCCGGCGATCGACACATACAACTGCACCGGGTCGATGCCGCCGCGGAAGCTGCCGTCCTTGCGGCCGCGCTCGAGCACTTCACCCAGCGTTGCCACCAGCGGGGAGTTGAGTTCGCGCACCCGCTGCGACTCGTCCAGGTGCCTGGCCTTGTGCAGGTTGGCGCTGTTGAGCAGGGTCAGGAACTCCGGATGGTCAAGGTAGTAGTTCCAGGTGAACTCGATCAGCCGCCGGATGGCATCTGCAGGCTTGAGGTCCAGCAGGTGCAGCGCGCGCTCGGCCTCGCGGATGTGCCGGTACGCCTGCTCCAGCACGGCCTGGAACAGCTTTTCCTTGTCCTCGAAGTAGTAGTAGATCAGGCGCTTGTTCAGGCCGGCACGTTCGGCGATGCGGTCCATGCGGGCGCCGCCCAGACCGTACTCGGCGAACTCGTCGCGGGCCGCTGCTAGGATGGTGCCTTGTGAGCGGTCAGCGTCGCGCTGCCGCTCTTCCGGGGCGGTCACGGTTGCTCGGATCATGCCTCAATAATTCACTATTCAGTTAATAAAGTCAACCCGCCATGTCGCAGATTGCCGGCCATCTTCTTGTGGAATGCCTGGTGGCGCAAGGCGTCACCCATGTGTTTGGCGTACCGGGCGAGAGCTATCTTGCCGCATTGGACGGCTTCCACGCCCACGCTGGCCGCATCCGTTTCATCACCACCCGCCAGGAGGGCGGTGCCGCGTTCATGGCCGAAGCGCATGGCAAGCTCACCGGCCGCCCGGGGGTGTGTTTTGTGACGCGCGGGCCGGGCGCGACCAACGCCTCCATCGGCGTGCACACCGCGTTCCAGGACTCCACACCCGTGGTGCTGCTGGTGGGTGACGTGGCCAGCGACCAGCGCGACCGCGAGGCTTTCCAGGAAGTGGACTACACCGCTTTATTCGGGCCCAGTACCAAGGGCATGGCCAAGCGGGTGGAGCGCATTGACGACGCGGCGCGCATTCCGGAGTACGTGGCCCGTGCGTTTGCCACCGCGATCAATGGCCGGCCCGGCCCGGTGGTGCTGGTGCTGCCCGAGGACATGCTCACGCAGGTGGTGGAGGCGCGCCCCTTGCCGCGCGTCGAGGCCGTGCAGGCGTGGAGCGACCCGGGCGCGCTGCGCGAGCTGCGCACCCTGTTGCTGGCGAGCCAGCGGCCTTTTGTGATCGCCGGCGGTGGGGGCTGGACGCCACAGGCCGCCCAGGCGCTGCAGCGCTTCGCAGAAAACTGGAAGCTCCCCGTGGGCAACGCCTTCCGGTTCCAGGACACGTTTGACAACTTCCACCCGCTGTACGCTGGCGACGTGGGCATTGGCATCAACCCCAAGCTGGCCGAACGCGTCCGCCAGAGCGACCTCATCCTCGCCATCGGCCCGCGCCTGGGCGAGATGACCACGGGCGGCTACACGCTGCTGGTGCCACCGAAGCCGGCGCAGAAGCTGGTGCACATCCATGCCAGCGCCGAGGAACTCAACCGTGTGTACCAGGCCGACCTGGCCATCCACGCCACCATGAATGCCGCGGCGCGCAGCCTGGAGGTGCTCACCGCGCCGCCCACGGTGCCATGGGAGGCCTGGAGCGAAGCGGCGCACGCCGACTATCTGGGCAATCTGGTGCCGCAAGCCCTGCCCGGGGACATCGACATGCCGGCCATCGTGGCCATCTTGCAGAAGCACCTTCCGGCCGATGCCGTGCTGACCAATGGCGCCGGCAACTTTGCCAGCTGGGTGCACCGCTACTACCGCCACCACGGGCTGGCGAAGGGCTTCAAGACGCAGCTGGCCCCCACCGTGGGCGCCATGGGCTATGGTGTGCCGGCCGGCATTGCCGCCAGCATTGCCACCGGCCGGACGGTGTTCACCATCGCCGGCGATGGCGATTTCCTGATGAACGGGCAGGAACTGGCCACCGCCATGCAGCATGGCGGCAAGACCATCATCGTGCTGTTGAACAACGGCATGTACGGCACCATCCGCATGCACCAGGAGCGCGAGTACCCGCAGCATGTGAGCGGCTCGGCCCTGCATAACCCCGACTTTGCGGCGCTGGCGCGCGCCTTTGGTTATGCCGGTGTGCGCATCACCCGCACCGGTGAATTCGAGCCCGAACTGGCCGCAGCGCTGGCCCGGCCTGAGGGCACCCTGATCGAGGTGATGCTGGACCCGGAGGTCATCACCACCCGCGGCACGCTGAGCGCCATCACCCGCCACGCCCTGAACAAATGAAAAAGGCCGCATTGCTGCGGCCCTTCAGGATCAGGGCTTGCCTGATTACTTGACGTGCTTGCCGATCAGGCCGGCCATCTCGAACATGGAGACCTGGGCCTTGCCGAAGATTTCCTTCAGCTTGGCGTCGGCGTTGACCATGCGCTTGTTGACCTTGTCCTGCAGGCCGTTCTTCTTGATGTAAGCCCACAGCTTGCTCACCACCTCGGTGCGCGGCAGCGGGTTCGCACCCACCACGGCGGCCAGGGCGGCGCTGGGCGTCAGGGCCTTCATGAAGGCAGCGTTCGGGGTGCGCTTCTTGGCGGGGGCCTTCTTGGCTGCGGGCTTCTTGGCCGGGGCAGCTTTCTTGGCGGGAGCCTTCTTGGCCGGCGCAGCCTTCTTGGCCGGGGCCTTCTTCGCCGGAGCGGCCTTCTTGGCCGGAGCCTTCTTGGCCGGAGCGGCCTTCTTGGCAGGGGCGGCCTTCTTTGCGGGCGCCTTCTTTGCCGGAGCTTTCTTTGCAGTTGCCATGATTATTTCCTTCTAGAAGTTGATTAATCACCAATGGGAAGCTTCCTTCCCACCGGCACTGCGGATGCTACTGGAGAAAAAACGCGTTTCCAAGCGAAAAATGGCTTTTTTCCCTCTGGCGTGTTGTTTTTTTCATGCGGATTTTCAGGCGGATTTCCCTCTGAAGATGAGCAAGACGCCGGTCAGGATGACGCCACAGGCGACCCACTCACCGCCCGAGACGGCTTCGCCAGCGAAAACCACGCCCAAAAACAGCGCGATCAGGGGGTTCACAAAGGCGTAGCTCGTGGCCACGGCGGGCGATGCGTGGGCCAGCAGATACAGGTAGGCACTGAACGCGACGAGCGAGCCAAACACCACCAGATAGAGCCAGGCGCCCAGGGCCAGGGGGGATACGGGCCACAGGACTTGCTCACCCAGTGCGAGAGAAGTCAGCATCAACACCGCGCCACCACACAACATTTCACTGGCGAAGCCCGACGGGCCCGGTGCGAGGGGCAGCCGCGTGGTGGACAGCACCGAGCCCAGCGACCAGGCCAGTGTGGCCCCGGCTATGAAGACAATGCCCACGGGTGCGGCGGAGAAACTGGCACCGCGCACCAGCAGCACCACGCCCGTCAGGCCCACGGCCATGCCCAGCAATTCCAGCCGCCGCGGCCGCAGGCCGAACAGCAGGCCCCAGCCGCAGACCAGCATCGGCACCACGGCAATGAAGGTGGCGATCAACCCGGAGCCGATGTGCTGCTGGGCGCTGGCCACCCACCCCATGCCGCCACCGAGCATGAGCGTGCCGATCACGGCAGCATTGCGCCACTGCACCGCGGTGGGCCAGACGCCGCCGCGCCAATGCACCCAGGCCATGAGCAGCCCGCCGGCCACCAGGAAGCGGCTGCCCATCTGGAAGAACGGCGGCAGGCTTTTCAGTGCAAAGTGGATGGCCAGATAGGTGGAACCCCAGACCAGCCAGCAGGCCAGCAGGGCGGGGACGAGCAGGGACGCCGCGGTGCGCGGCGTGGACAGTGAAGTGGCATTCATGCAGTGATCGTAGGTTGCCAGTGGCCGGTGTTCCATGCATGATTGAAGGACTGACCCCACTTCCACCTTGAAAATCAAGAAGAATCAGCCTCATGACCGAAGTTTCCGAATTCGACCACTACGACAGCCGCATCCTGGGCGAGCTGCAGCGCGATGCCCGCATCACCATGGCCGAGCTGGGCCGCCGCGTTCATCTGAGCCAGCCGGCGGTGACCGAGCGGGTACGCAAGCTGGAGATGAGCGGTGTGATCAAGGGCTACCGGGCCGTGGTGGACCACCAGCGCCTGGGCTACGCCATCCGCGCCATCGTGCGGGTGGGACGGGTGGAGTACGCACGGGTGGTGAAGCTCATCGAGCAGACACCCGAGGTCATCAACGCCTATAACGTCACGGGTGACGACAGCTGGGTGCTGGAAATCGCCGTCATCGACGTCCCCCACCTGGATGCGGTGGTCACCAAGTTCTGTATCCTGACGGAAACCTCCACCTGCATCGTGCTCAACATGCCGCGCGAGAATGCCAGCGTGCTGCCGGCGCGGCGCGAGAACATCAAGCCGGTCATCAAGAAAGTCACTGGAAAATGAGTAACCACCCCGCCACCTGCGACCTGTGCGACGCCCACAAAAATGACAGCTCAGGCAGTTTCCGCGTGCTGCCACCCGTGTTCCGTGACTTTGGCGCGGTACGCCGGTTCAGCGGGGCGGTCGTGACCGTGAAGTGCCACGAAGACAACTCGCTGGTGAAGGCCATGGTCGACTCCGCTGGTTTGGACCGCGTGCTGGTGGTGGACGGCGGCGGCTCGCTGCGCCGGGCATTGCTGGGCGGCAACCTGGGTGCCGCTGCGGCGAAGAACGGCTGGGCCGGGGTGGTGATCGACGGGTGTGTGCGTGACGTGGCGGAGCTGGCCACGCAGGCTGTCGGCATCCGGGCGCTGGCGAGCATGCCGCTGCCGACCGAGAAGCGCAACCAGGGCCAGCAGGATCTTGCGGTGCAGATCCAGGGCGTGTGGGTTCGCCCCGGGGATTGGCTCTATGCCGACGAAGACGGCATGGTGGTCAGTGCGGTGAAGCTTGATTGACCGGCGAGCGGCCGGGCAGGGTGGCCAGCAGCACGCCCACCAGTGCGACGGCGAAAGCGGCCAGCTGCAGGCCGGTGAGTGACTCGCCAAGGACCAGCACGCCCACCAGCGCGGCCGAGACTGGCAGCATGACCGTGAACACCCCGCCTTCGGCGGCCGGAACCCTTTTCAGCCCCGTCATCCAGAGCCATACGGTCCAGACACTGGCGGCCAGTGAATAGAACACCAGCAACAGCCAGGTGCCGGCCGCGACCGAGGCAAAGTCAAACTGCAAGGCCAGGTAGGCGCCAAACGGTGTCACCAGCGCGAAGCCCCAGAGGTTGATGAGCGCCGTGATGCGCTTGGGACCGAGCGCGCCGGTGAGCTTCTTGCCGATCACCGCGTAGGCCGCCTCGCAGATCACGGCCCCGAACACCAGCAGGTTTCCAAGCCAGGCCATGCCACCGGGCTTGCCCGCGCCACCCTGGTGCACCGATGCAGGTTGGGCCAGGCCCAGCAGGCCGATGCCCGCCGCGGCGCAGGCCACGGCCGCCCAGATGCGCGGGGCGATGCGTTCGCGCAGAAAGATCCAGCTCAGCAATGCCACGACCGCCGGGATCGAAGCCATGATCACCCCCGCCGAGACGGCACTGGTGAGGCTCACGCCGTAGAGCATGCATATGGAGAACAGGAAGTTGCCGAGGAAGGACTCCAGGAACACCAGCTTGCGGGTCTGTGCCGTCATGGGCGGCTCGTCGGCCGGCTTGCGCAGCCAGTGCAGCATGGCCAGGCCGCCAATGCCAAACCGCAGCCAGGCCAGCAGGAATACGGGTATGGCGGCCGCGAGCGGCTTGGACAGGGCGACGTAACTGCCCACCAGCGACATGCTGAGGGCAAGGCAGGCGTACGACAGCAGGCGGCCGGGCGGGGTGGGACTCACTAGACTTGCTTCCTGGACATTCCAAAAGCTGCCGATCATGCCCCAAGCCCCTGCGTCCGCGACGCGCCATGCCTTTGTTTACGGTACCCTGCGCCGCGGTGATGACAACGACATCAACCGTCTGCGGCCCGCCCCGGTGTTTGTGGGCGAAGCCCGCATCAAGGGGCGCATGTATCACCTGGGCCGCTACCCCGGCGTGCTGCTGGGCGGGCCCCACGACGTCGCAGGCGAGGTGTACGCCATCTCGGCTGAACTGGAGCGGGTGCTGGACGAGATCGAGGAGCTCTACCCGCAGCAGACCAATGAGTATTTCAAGCGCGAGATCGCGGTGGACGTCGCCGGGCGGCAGCTCCGGTGCATCGTCTATGAAATCAATCCGTCTGTGGTGCAGGGCAAGCCGTTGATCGCCAGTGGCGACTGGGTACGGGATCGCTTCATGCCACTTGATGAAAAATAGTTTTCGTAATGTGGAATATGCGATTGCTGCAACGCAAAATTTGTTCTCAATACAAGAAACATTTTACCGCATTGAGAAATTCAATCAGTAACTCATTGATTTCATTGAGTTAAAAAATATATCTTCTATAAGACATAAGAGCTTCACAAGGTCTTGTAGAAGACTTAAAGTTATCTCCATCGGCGCCCGCCTTGCAGGGCTGGATTGCTGACCCGTTTATCAACCTTGGAGAGAACCATGACCCACTGGACCCACCTGACCCGCGAACAACAAATTGCCGCCCTCGAAAAAGACTGGGCTGAAAACCCGCGCTGGAAGGGCATCAAGCGTGGCTACAGCGCCGCCGACGTGGTCAAGCTGCGCGGCTCGCTGCAGGTGGAGCACACCCTGGCCAAGCGCGGCGCGGAAAAGCTCTGGAACCTGATCAACACCGAGCCCTTCGTCAACTCGCTCGGCGCGCTGACCGGCAACCAGGCGATGCAGCAGGTCAAGGCCGGCCTGAAGGCGATCTATCTGTCCGGCTGGCAGGTGGCGGGCGACGCCAACAGCAATGGCGAGATGTACCCGGACCAGTCGCTGTACTCCGTGGACTCGGTGCCGAAGGTCGTGAAGAAGATCAACGCCACCTTCACCCGCGCCGACCAGATCCAGTGGAGCGAAGGCAAGGGCCCCGGCGATGAGGGCTTCATTGACTACTTCGCCCCCATCGTGGCCGATGCCGAAGCCGGCTTCGGCGGCGTGCTGAACGCGTTTGAACTGATGAAGGCCATGATCGAAGCGGGCGCCGCCGGCGTTCACTTTGAAGACCAGCTAGCCGCAGCCAAGAAGTGCGGCCATATGGGTGGCAAGGTGCTGGTGCCCACCCGCGAGGCGGTGTCCAAGCTCGTCGCGGCCCGTCTGGCGGCCGACGTGATGGGCACGCCCACCATCCTGCTGGCCCGGACCGACGCGGAAGCCGCCGACCTGGTGACGACCGATGTGGATGACAACGACAAGCCCTTCTTCACCGGCGAGCGGACGGTGGAAGGCTTCTACCGCAGCCGCAATGGCGTGGAGCAGGCCATCAGCCGCGGCCTGGCCTATGCCGAGTACGCCGACCTGATCTGGTGCGAGACCGGCACGCCGGACCTGGCTTTCGCCAAGCAGTTCGCTGACGCCATCCACGCCAAGTTCCCGGGCAAGCTGCTGGCCTACAACTGCTCGCCGTCTTTCAACTGGAAGAAGAACCTGGACGACGCCACCATTGCCAAGTTCCAGAAGGAACTGGGCGCCATGGGCTACAAGTTCCAGTTCATCACGCTGGCAGGCTTCCACAGCCTGAACTACTCGATGTTCGAGCTGGCTTACGGTTACGCCCGCAGCAACATGAGCGCGTTTGTCGAGCTCCAGCAGAAGGAATTTGCCGCCGCCGACCGTGGCTTCACCGCTGTGAAGCACCAGCGCGAAGTGGGCACCGGTTACTTTGACTCGGTGACGACGACGATCGAAGCCAACGCCTCGACGGCGGCGCTCAAGGGCTCGACCGAAGACGCACAGTTCTTCGAGGAAAAGAAGGCCGCGTAACCCGCCTTCGCACCGGCTTCCGGGCCTTGTGGTCCGGACCCCGAAACCCCGTCCACCTTAGGGAAGACGGGGTTTGTTGTTTCCGGCGTTCAGCGCTAGAGTGCTGCAGGACGTACACACCACAGAAGCGAGGCCGACATGGGTGCATCAAGCGAAAAAACCGGCGTCTTTGACGCCGGCAAGCTGAACCAGCAGCGGTGTCCCGACTGCAATGGCACGGGCGAGCTTCGCATTGACAGCGAGAACATCAACGAGAACTTCGAAGTCGAGAAGCAGACGGTCATCACCGGCTGCCCGCGCTGCGATGGCACAGGCTTTGTTCAGGCAGGTTAAAATCCTTGCACAGCCCGCATCTGGCGGGCTTGCAAGAGCGAGAAAGGCAACCTGGTTATGACACCGCGAACTACGCCGAAAGGTTGGACGACCCCCTGAGGTCGCGAAGTCGCGTGCACTGAACTCCCCCGGTTCCCAGATCAAGCGCGGCTTTCGACCGCGCTTTGTTTTTTTCTGAACCCTTCTTCACATGATCAAGATCACGCTCCCCGACGGCTCGCAACGCGAATATCCCGGCCCTGTCACCGTGGCCGAGGTGGCTGCATCCATCGGTTCCGGCCTGGCCAAGGCCGCCCTGGCAGGCAAGGTGGATGGCAAGGTGGTGGACACGAGCTACACCATCCAGGCGGACAGCCCCCTGTCCATTGTCACAGCCAAGGATGCAGATGGCCTGGAAGTGATCCGCCACTCGACGGCCCACCTGCTGGCGTATGCCGTCAAGGAGTTGTTCCCGGACGCGCAGGTCACGATCGGGCCGGTCATTGAAAACGGGTTTTATTACGACTTCTCCTACAAGCGGCCATTCACGCCGGAAGACCTGGTCGCCATCGAGAAACGCATGGCCGAACTGGCCAGCAAGGACGAACCGGTCACGCGCCGCGTGCTGCCACGTGACGAGGCTGTGGCCTATTTCAAGAGCATTGGCGAGCACTACAAGGCCGAGATCATTGCCAGCATCCCGGCCAATGAGGACGTTTCCCTGTACCGCGAAGGTGCATTCGAGGACCTGTGCCGCGGCCCGCACGTGCCCAGCACGGGCAAGCTGAAGTTCTTCAAGCTCATGAAGGTGGCCGGCGCGTACTGGCGGGGCGACCATCGCAACGAGATGCTGCAGCGCATCTACGGTACGGCCTGGGCGACCAAGGATGAGTTGCAGCAGTACCTGACGATGCTGGAAGAGGCTGAAAAGCGCGACCACCGCAAGCTGGGACGCGAACTGGACCTGTTTCATATCGACGACCATTCGCCCGGCACCGTGTTCTGGCACCCCAAGGGCTGGACGGTCTGGCAGGAAGTGGAGCAGTACATGCGGCGCGTGTACCGGGACAACGGCTACCAGGAGGTCAAGGGACCGCAGATCCTGGACGCGTCGCTCTGGGAAAAGACCGGACATTGGGACAAGTACCGCGAAAACATGTTCACCACCGAGTCGGAGAAGCGCGACTATGCGCTCAAGCCGATGAACTGTCCGGGCCACATCCTGATCTACAAGCAGGGCATCAAAAGCTACCGCGACCTGCCGCTGCGTTTTGGCGAGTTCGGCAACTGCCACCGCAACGAGCCGACGGGTGGGTTGCACGGCATCATGCGGGTGCGGGCCTTTACCCAGGATGACGGTCACATTTTCTGCACCGAAGACCAGATCCAGGCTGAATGCGTCGCCTTCACCACCTTGCTGCAGAAGGTGTACCGGGACTTCGGCTTCACGGAAATCATCTACAAGCTGGCCACCCGCCCGGAAAAGCGCATTGGCACCGAGGAGAGCTGGGACAAGGCCGAGCAGGCCCTGGCGGCGGGCCTGAAAGCCTCGGGCTGCGATTTTGAAATCTCGCCGGGCGAGGGGGCCTTCTATGGCCCGAAGATCGAGTACACGCTCAAGGATGCACTGGGCCGCCAGTGGCAATGCGGAACCATGCAGGTGGACCCGAACATGCCCGAGCGCCTGGACGCCGAGTTCGTCGGGGAAGACGGTGCCCGCCACCGCCCCATCATGCTGCACCGTGCCATCGTGGGCAGCCTCGAGCGATTCATCGGGATCCTGATCGAACAGCATGCCGGCGCCTTGCCGGTCTGGCTGGCGCCGGTGCAGGTGGCGGTACTCAATATCACCGATTCCCAGGCTGATTACGCCCGGGAAGTGGTCAAAACGCTGCAAAATCAAGGGCTTAGGGTCGATCTGGACCTGCGCAACGAGAAAATTACGTATAAAATACGGGAGCATTCGATGCAAAAGCTGCCTTACATCCTGGTCCTGGGTGACAAGGAGAAGGCAGCAGGTGCCGTCGCAGTGCGCGCCCGGGGCAACCAGGACCTCGGCGCAATGCCTCTTGAAGCGTTCTTGCAAAAGATCTCCGGAGACATTGCCAACAAGCTCTGATTTTCAGGATTGAAAGCAGCTTGCCCGCGTGCATTGAGCGGTGTTCGCCACGTTGTTGTGGCAAATGATTTGAAGGATTTACGCCATCGCTACTGAATTTCGCGACCGCCGCCAACGCGAGGAACGCAAACACCGCCTGAACCGGGAAATCATGGCCCCGGAAGTTCGCCTCTCGGGGCCCGAAAACGAGCCGCTGGGCATCGTCAGTCTGGCCGAGGCGCTGCGAATGGCAGGTGAACTCGACGTGGACCTGGTTGAAATTGCTGCCACGGCGAATCCGCCGGTCTGTCGTCTGATGGATTACGGCAAGTTCAAGTACCAGGAGCAGAAGAAGGCGGCGGAAGCGAAGGCCAAGCAGACGGTCATCGAAATCAAGGAAGTGAAGTTCCGGCCGGGCACCGACGATGGTGACTACAACATCAAGATGCGCAACATCCGGCGCTTCCTGGCCGATGGCGACAAATGCAAGATCACGCTGCGCTTCCGGGGCCGCGAGATCACGCACCAGGAAATTGGCATGGCGCTGCTCAACCGCATCCGCGACGAACTCGCGGACCTGATTGTGGTGGAGCAGTTTCCCAAGCTGGAAGGC
The DNA here is from genome assembly GCA_046348225.1 of Ramlibacter sp. Taxonomy (GTDB): domain Bacteria; phylum Pseudomonadota; class Gammaproteobacteria; order Burkholderiales; family Burkholderiaceae_C; genus JAXMEQ01. Next base: position 239,273 of record JAXMEQ010000003.1, on the reverse strand, counting down.
CGGCAGATGATCATGATGATCGCGCCGGGCAAGAAGAAGTCGGGTGGCGCAGCCAAACCCGCCGCGGAAGCCGCTCCGGCTGCTGCTGCGTAAGAACCAGTGATTCACCGGTTGGTCGCCGGTGAAGAACAAGTGGCTCGGGGCCATCAAGCCTGCAAGGAGTTTGCAGCGCCTCACGAGCACAACCAAGAAGGAGCATTCACATGCCCAAAATGAAGACCAAGAGCAGCGCCAAGAAGCGCTTCCGTGTTCGTCCAGGCGGCACCGTCAAGCGGGGCCAGGCCTTCAAGCGTCACATCCTGACCAAGAAGACCACCAAGAACAAGCGCCACCTGCGCGGTGCGGTGACGGTTCATGAAACCAACATGGTTTCCATGGCCGCCATGCTGCCCGGCATGGGCATCTGATCAACCTGACGAACAAGGAGTACACACATGCCTCGCGTCAAACGTGGTGTAACGGCTCGCGCCCGCCACAAGAAAGTTCTCGCCCTCGCCAAGGGTTTCCGCGGCCGCCGCGGCAATGTTTTCCGCATCGCCAAAGAAGCGGTGATGAAGGCCGGGCAGTATGCCTACCGTGACCGCCGTGCCAAAAAGCGCGTCTTCCGTCAGCTGTGGATCGCCCGTATCAACGCCGCTGCGCGTGAACTGGGCCTGACCTACAGCCAGTTTGCCAACGGCATCCGCAAGGCCGGCATCGAGATCGACCGCAAGGTCCTGGCCGATATCGCCGTGCACGACAAGGCCGCTTTTGCCGGCATCGTGGAGCAGGTCAAGGCGAAGCTGGCTGCTTGATGTTCACCGGGGCGCTATCATTTTGATAGCGCCTTGCGCAATAGATACAAGGGCTAGAGCTTGAAAAGGCGCTAGCCCTTGTGCATTTGGAAGAGAAGACATGAACGAGCTGGACGCCATTGTCGAGAACGCGCGCAAGGGCTTTGAGCAAGCTGCGACACCTGCCGAGCTGGAGAACGCCAAGGCGCAGTTCCTGGGCAAGGCTGGCCGCATCACCGAGCTCATGAAGGGCATGGCAGCGCTCAGTGTTGAGGAGAAGAAAACCCGTGGCGCCGCCATCAACGCGGCCAAGCAGGCGATCGAAGCGGCGCTGAATGCACGCCGCCAGGCGCTGGCTGACGCCGAACTGGAGGCGCAGCTGCAGGCCGAGGCGCTGGACGTCTCCCTGCCGGGCCGTCAGCGGGGCAACGGGGGCCTGCATCCGGTGTCGCTGACGCTGGAGCGCATCGAGGCGATCTTTGGCTCCATGGGTTTCGAGGTGGCCCAGGGCCCCGAGATCGAAACTGACTGGTTCAACTTCACCGCGCTGAACACGCCGGAAGATCATCCGGCACGGTCGATGCACGACACCTTCTACGTGGAAGGCGGCTACCTGCTGCGCACCCACACCAGCCCGATGCAGATCCGGCATGCGGTGCAGCACGTCAAGCAGTACAAGGCCCGTCTCGACGCCGGCCAGGGCATGCCCGAGATCCGTGTGATCGCCCCGGGACGCACCTACCGGGTGGACAGTGACGCCACCCATTCGCCGATGTTCCACCAGTGCGAAGGCCTGTGGATCGGCGAGAACGTGAGCTTCAAGGACCTCAAGGTCGTGTTCACCGATTTCTGCCGTACGTTTTTCGAGAGCGATGACCTGGTGCTGCGGTTCCGGCCCAGCTTCTTCCCTTTCACCGAGCCGAGTGCCGAAATTGACATCCAGTTCCAGAGCGGGCCGCTGGCCGGCCGCTGGCTCGAGGTGGCTGGCTCCGGCCAGGTGCATCCGAACGTGGTGCGCAACATGGGCCTGGACCCGGAGCGCTTCATCGGCTTTGCCTTTGGCATGGGGCCGGACCGGCTGACGATGCTGCGCTACGGCGTGAACGATCTGCGCCTGTTCTTTGACGGCGATATCCGCTTTCTGAGCCAATTCCAGTAACCCGCGACGAGAACAAGAACATGCAATTCCCGGAATCCTGGCTGCGCGAATTCTGCAATCCGCCCCTGACCACCCAGCAGCTGGCTGACACCCTGACCATGGCCGGGCTCGAGGTGGAAGATCTCAAGCCCGTGGCGCCGCCCTTCACGCGTGTGGTGGTGGGCGAAATCAGGGAAGCCGCGCAGCACCCCAACGCCGACCGCCTGCGCGTCTGTCAGGTCGATGCCGGGCAGGGCGCGCTGCTGAACATCGTGTGCGGCGCGCCCAATGCACGCGTGGGCATCAAGGTGCCCTGTGCGCTGGTGGGCGCTGAGTTGCCCCCGGGCGACGATGGCAAGCCTTTTGTCATCAAGACCGGCAAGTTGCGTGGTGTGGAGAGCCAGGGCATGCTGTGCTCGGCGCGCGAACTCCAGCTGTCTGACGACCATGGCGGCCTGCTGGAGCTGGCAGCGGATGCCCCGGTCGGCCAGGACGTGCGGGAGGCGTTGAAGCTCGACGACACGCTGTTCACGCTCAAGCTCACGCCGAACCTGGCCCACTGCCTGAGCGTGTACGGTGTCGCGCGTGAAGTCTCCGCGCTGACCGGCACGCCGCTGAAATCCCCGGTGTTCCCGCCCGCACCGGTGCTGAATGGCGACAAGCTGCCGGTGAAGGTCACGGCCACGGACTTGTGTGGCCGCTTCTCCGGGCGCATCGTCCGCAACGTCAATACGCGTGCCAGCACACCGCAGTGGATGGTGGACCGGCTGGCACGGTGTGGCCAGCGCAGCGTGACGGCCCTGGTGGACATCTCCAACTACGTGATGTTCGAGCTGGGCAGGCCCAGCCACATTTTTGACCTCGACAAGATCCACGGCGGGCTGGACGTCCGCTGGGGCCGGCCCGGCGAGCAGCTCAAGCTGCTCAATGGCAACACCATCACGGTCGACGCTCAGGTCGGCGTGATTGCGGACGACGTCCAGGTCGAATCCCTGGCCGGGATCATGGGTGGCGACGCCACCGCCGTATCGGACGACACGCGCAATGTCTATGTGGAAGCCGCCTTCTGGTGGCCCAAGGCCGTGGCCGGGCGTTCGCGCCGATACAACTTCTCCACCGATGCCGGGCACCGGTTTGAACGTGGTGTGGACCCGAGCCAGACCGTCGAGCACATCGAGCGCATCACCCGGCTCATCCTGGACATATGCGGGGGCGAACCCGGCCCCATGGACGACATCCAGAGCAACCTGCCGCAACCCCAGCCGGTGAGTTTGCGGATTGCGCGCGCCGTCAGGGTGATCGGCATGCCGCTCACACAGGCCCAGTGCGCCGACGCGCTGGCCGCGTTGGGCCTGCCAGTGACGCACGGCGACGGGGTGGTCACGGTGGTGCCGCCGCCGTACCGGTTTGATCTGCAGATCGAGGAAGACCTGATCGAGGAAGTCGCCCGCATGGTGGGCTACAACCAGTTGCCGACGACGCCGCCGCTGGCACCCATCACGGCCAAGGTGCTCACCGAGGCACGGCGCAGCCCGTTTGCGGTGCGTCGCCTGTTGGCCAGCCAGGGCTACCGGGAAACCATCAACTTCAGCTTTGTGGAGGAGCGCTGGGAGAGCGAACTCGCGGGCAACAGCAACCCCATCCGGCTGCTCAACCCCATCGCCAGCCAGATGAGCGTGATGCGCTCTTCGTTGCTGGGGTCGTTGCTTCACGTACTGAAGTTCAACCTGGACCGCAAGGCAGACCGTGTCCGGGTGTTCGAACTGGGGCGTGTTTTCCTGCGCGACCCTGCGTCCCGCAATACCGACACCACGGTGGAAGGCTTCCACCAGCCGATGCGTGTGGCGGGCCTGGCCTATGGACCGGTGGCGCGTGCACAGTGGGGTTGCAAGGACAGCCTTGCCGATTTCTTCGATGTCAAGGGGGACGTGGAATCCTTGCTGGCACCGCGCGTGCCGGCATTCGAGCCAGCCAGCCACCCGGCCATGCACCCGGGCCGTTGTGCCCGTGTGTTGCTCGATGGCAAGCCGGTGGGCTTTGTGGGCGAGCTGCACCCCCGCTGGCGCCAGAGCCATGAGCTGTCCCACGCACCGGTGATGTTTGAACTGGAACTCGACGCCGTGTTACAGCGCACCGTCCCGCAGTTCAGCAGCGTCGCCCGGTTCCAGGCGGTCGAGCGTGACCTCGCCGTCATCGTGCCGGACGCCGTGACACACGCCGCCCTGATGACCGCTGTGCTCGCGACCCCCACGGGTGGGCTTCTGCGCGACGCACTGCTGTTTGACGTGTACCGGCCCAAGACCCCCGTTGCGGGCATGCAGGCCGGGGAGAAGAGCCTGGCGGTGCGCTTGACGCTCAACAGCGATGACGCGACACTGACCGACGAACAGATCGACGGGGTGGTGAACGCTGTGATGCGACAGCTGGCTGCTTCAACGGGTGCCCGGCTGCGCGGATGAGCGCCGGCCACCTGACGACAAAAAGAACGGAGGACACCATGGAGTTTGCAGTCGAAAGCCTTGAGACACCGGCGTTGACCAAGGCGCAGCTTGCAGAGCTGCTGTTTGAGCAGATCGGTCTGAACAAGCGTGAGTCCAAGGACATGATTGACGCGTTCTTCGACCTGATCGCCGACAGTCTGGTGGAGGGGGGCGACGTCAAGATTTCGGGCTTTGGCAATTTCCAGATCCGTACCAAGGCGCCGCGGCCGGGCCGCAACCCGCGTACCGGCGAGGCCATCCCCATCCAGGCCCGCAGGGTGGTGACCTTCCATGCCAGCCACAAGCTCAAGGAACAGATTCAGGGCGACGAACCGGTCCAGTCGTGACCTGAAACAACAGTTCGCGCATTCGGCACGGGCAGGCTTTGCATGCCGGGCTGTCTTAGAGTAACCTAGGAGCTTTCTCTTGTACAACATTGATTTCAATGGAGAAAGCTCTCCCCCCAATACCCGCGAAGCGCTACTTCACCATCGGTGAAGTCAGCGACCTGTGTGGCGTCAAGCCGCATGTGCTGCGCTATTGGGAGCAGGAGTTCACGCAGCTGAGGCCCATGAAGCGGCGCGGCAACCGGCGCTACTACCAGCACCATGAAGTGTTGATGATTCGCCGCATCCGCGACCTGCTGTACGACCAGGGCTTCACGATCAGCGGCGCGCGCAACAAGCTGCAGGAAATCGTGCAGGTCGAGCGCGACAAGCGCAAGGCGGGCGAAGTCATGCTGGAAGGCGTGGAGGTGATCGAGGTGGAAGACTCGGCCTTTGACGAGTTTGAAGACAGCGTCGGCGATGAAGACGATGGCGCCGTTTCACAAAAACTGCTGCTGGTGCGGCGCGAGCTGTTCGAGATTCGCGACCTGCTGTCCGCCAGTCACTGACTGGGCGTTGCGTTGACAGGCTATAATTGAAAGCTTGTCGGCGTGTAGCGCAGCCTGGTAGCGCACTTGCATGGGGTGCAAGGGGTCGCGAGTTCGAATCCCGCCACGCCGACCATTTTTTGCAAGGGTTAGCAGCTAGCAGCTGCTAACCCTTTTCTTTTATGCTCCCGTCTCATGGCGACGACCGTTGTTTTTGCAGATCTTGTCGGCAGCACCGGCATCTTCGAGCGTCTTGGTGACGCCACCGCGTCGCGCTTTGTCACGCAGTTGACCTCGGCGCTGAGCAAGACCTTCGAGGAGCACCGGGGACGCGTGGTCAAGCTGCTGGGTGACGGGCTGTTTGTGGTGTTTCCTGCGGAAGGCGACGCGCTGGCAGCATGCGTGTCGATCCAGAAGCGCCTGCTGGACCGCCCGGTGGTCCCCGGGGGCTCCGGCGCCCCTGTACAGATGCAGATGGGGGTCGAATGTGGGGAAGTCGTGGAGATCGACGGCGACTGTTTCGGCGATGCAGTCAACAGCGCGGCACGCCTGGCCGATCTTGCCGGTGCGGAACAGATCCTGACGTCGCAACGGGTGCGCGATGCGCTGGCACCGTTGCAGCAGGCGCAACTGCGCAGCCTCGGGCCGATGTACCTTCGCGGCAAGACCGAGGTCACGGAAGTATTCCGCGTCGAGTGGAACGTGGACCGCGATGCCGACGCCACCGTCATGGGGGTGTCGATGCTCAAACAGGTGCGTGATGCCTGGCTCGAGCTGTCCGGCAGCAACCAGACCCTGAAGCTCGAGTCCCGCGGCGAGAAACTGTCCATCGGCCGTGCAGTCACGGCATCGCTGTCCATCAACGATTCACGCGTCTCTCGCCTGCACGCCACGGTGGAATGGCGCGGCGCCCAGTTTGTGCTGAGTGATGCCTCGAGCTTTGGCACCTGGGTGTACATGGGCAACCAGACCGAGCCGGTCGTGCTGCGCCGTACCGAGTGCTATCTCGTGGGCAGTGGCCAGATCGCCCTGGGCTGCGAGCGCAGCGCGGAGGCGGCGCCAGTGGTGCACTTTTCGGTCAAGAGCTGACGGCTGGAGCCCCGCCAGAATGCGAATCGAAGTTCACATTCACGGGCCCGGCATTGACGAGCGCCGACATCTGGCCGAAGGTGACGGTGAAATCGTGCTGGGCCGCGACGGCGATTGCCATGTCTGCCTGCCCGACCCACGCCGCAACGTGTCGCGTCGTCACCTAGCAGTCTGGTGTGAGGCCGGCGAGTTGCACTTTCGCGTGCTGTCGGTTGTCAATGGGGTCGAGCTGCCGTTCGGCGAAGCGCCCCCGGGTGCCCGTGGTGTCCTGCCACACGGCCAGATGCTGAGGCTCGGTGACTACCGGCTGCTGGGTGCAAGCCTGTCGCCTGCCGAAGAAGACCCCTGGACGGTGCTCGAGCGCGATGCTTCGGGCTTCGGCGAATCCGGCCTTCCGCCCCAGGGCGGGCGTGCGGCTGCGGCGCTGGCGGGGCCGGCCCCGATGCCAACGGACGACGATCCTTTCGGGGATTGGGGTTTTGATTCAACCTTCGGCCCCGGCTCCAGGGCGGGGACGCTGAGCGCCACCCCGGAGAGTGCGGGCAGCGCCGAGCTGGCCGCCTTCTATCGCGGGCTGGGGCTCGATCCAGCCCGCCTCGGCCCCATGGGCGCAGGCGAACTCGAGGAAATGGGACAGCTTGTGCGCATGGCACTGCTCGGCCTGCTGGCCCTGCATGCCGGCAAGGCGGAACTCAAGCGCACGCTGCGTGCCGAGGACCGGACCATGGTGGCACGCGAGGACAACAACCCCCTCAAATCCGGCCTGTCCGACGAAATGAGCCTGCAGTACCTGTTTGGCGGGCGCGACGCCTCGGTCGGATTCGTCCGGCCCGAGCGCGCGCTGGCAGACCTCCTGGCGGAACTGCACATACACGACGCCGCCATGGCCGTGGCCGCACGGGCGGTGGTGGAGGGAACCCTGCGTGACCTCTCGCCAGCGTCCTTGAAGGCATCGCTGGGCGGGGGCAAGCGCCTGTTTGAGGCATCGCGCCTGTGGGACGCCTATGCAAAGCTGCACGAGGAGCAGGGTGCCGACCTGTCGCCATGGCTGGAGCGCCTGATGGGGAAGTACTTCACTGCAGCCTACCTTCGTGAAAGCCAGCGCCTCAAGCGCGAACCGTTCACGCGTCCGGGTGCAGCCGGGCCACACAGCGGCAGTTAGAATGGTTTTTCCCTTGACCTCCCCGACCCTCCTGCTGTGAGTCTCAAAAAGCTAGGCCGTTACGATCTGGTGCGCGTGCTCGGCAAGGGCGCCATGGGCATCGTGTATGAAGGCCGGGACCCGAACCTGGACCGCCGGGTCGCGATCAAGACGGTCAAGGTGGAAAACCTGTCGGAAGAAGCTGCCGCCGAATACGAGGCGCGCTTTCGCACCGAGGCCCGCTCGGCGGCCAGGCTCCAGCACCCCAACATTGTCAGTGTGTACGACTCTGATCGCGACGGTGACATTGCCTTTCTGGTGATGGAGTTCATCCAGGGTGACGACCTCAAGCACCACCTGGACCGCGGCGAGCGCTATTCCCTGGAGCAGGTCCTCAAGATCATCCGGGACCTGCTGTCGGCGCTGGACTATGCGCATAAACAGGGCATTGTTCACCGGGATATCAAGCCTGCCAACTTGCTGATTGAACCGGGGGGGCGCGTCAAGCTCACCGACTTCGGCGTGGCCCGCATCCAGGATTCCGGCGAAGCCACGCGGACGCAGGGCAGCATGGTGGGCACGCTCAAGTACATGTCGCCTGAGCAGGTGCAGGGGCAGAAGATCGATTCGCGCGCCGACCTGTTTTCGGTCGGGGTGGTGCTTTACCAGTTGCTGACCGACCGCCGCCCGTTCGACGGAGACAACGACTTTTCCATCATCCACCAGATCATCGGGCACACACCGCAGCCGCCGAGTGCCTACAACGCGCGGTTGCCGGCGGCGCTGGACGGCGTGGTGGCGCGGGCGCTGGCCAAGGACCGCGAACAGCGATTCTCCACGGCGCGTGATTTCGCGACGGCCTTGCAGTCTGCCATCCGGCGTGCCGAAGACGCCACGGTGGTGCCCCCTGCGGATCCGATGCGCAAACCCGTGGAGGACGGCCCGGGGACCGGTTCCCGGGGCACGGCGGCAGGGACGGGCACCTCCGGAACCAGCGGGACCTCGGCGACCAGCGCCACCTCGGCCACCGTGACGCAGGAACTCGAACTGGTTTACTGGAAGGACATCAAGGACTCCACCGATCCGGAAGAGCTGGAGATGTTCCTGGCCAAATTCCCGGCCGGCATCTATGGCGACCTGGCGCGGCGCCGGCTTCGCAAGCTGCAAGGTGGCTCATCGCCGGACCAGACCGTGCTCAGTGGCGTCCCGGGCGCTGGTACCGCAGGGGCGGATCTGGATCAGGATGCGACGCGCTTGCGCACCGACCTGTCGCAGCCAATGCTGGCGCCGGATGCGCCGGCACCAGTCGTTGCACCCATACCACCGGCGACGGTTCCGCCGCCTGTGCCCCCGCCCGTGGCTGCTGTTGCACCAGTCCCGCCATCAGCGGATGAGGCCTCACCAGCTTCCGGTGGCGAGCCGCTTGCAGCAGCACCTGTGGGGGTGGCGCCTGTGTCGGGCCGATCGCCCGGCAAGGCGGTGTATGCCGGCATCGGTGCTGTCGTCGCCGTGGGCATTGCGGCGTACTTTTTCACAGCCGGGGGCAAGCCGCCAGCGGGCGCATCGGGTCCTGCCAGCACGGCGTCCGCACCGGTATCGGCGGAGCCGGCCGCCGTGGCGGCGGTGCCAGCCTCGGCCGTGGCGACACCGGCGGTCGCGGCTGCGGCCAGTGCGGCTTCCCGGCCCGCTTCGGCGGCGGTGGCCGCGGCTGCAAAGCGCGCAGCCAGCCAGCCCCGGGTGCTCAAGCCGGCGTCGGCACCCGGCGCCACCGCCACCGTCGAGACCACGCCTGCAGCGCCCGTGGAGGTCGCCCGCGCGTCGCAGCCACGGGCTGCAGCGGCACCGGCAACAGCCCCCGTGGCGGAAGCAGGCAGTCCCAATGACGCGTGCAAGGACCGGATGTTCCTCGCCAAGGAGTTCTGTCTCAAGGAGCAATGCGACAGCGCACGCTTCCAGAATCATCCGGTCTGCGTCAAGCGCCGCGAAGAGGCGAAGATGCGCGAGGACAGCAAGGTGCGCAACTGAGCCTGACGCTCAGACAATGTCGATGTTGTGCACCTGAAAGCTGCCGCGGCGGCGGTCCGCAAAAAAGCACTCGAGCGTTTCCTTGACGGTCCTGAAGGCGAGTTCATCCCAGGGAATGTCAGCCTCGGAAAACAGTTTCGCCTCCAGCGTCTCGTGCCCCGGCGCAAACTGGTCGCTGAGGAGCCGGGCCCGGTAAAACAGGTGCACCTGCCCCACGCGCGGCACACTCATGACCGTGAATAGCCCCTGCATTTCAAACCGTGCGCCCGCCTCTTCGTCCGTTTCCCGGGCGGCTCCGTCGGCCGTGGTTTCTCCGAGTTCCATGAAGCCGGCCGGCAGAGTCCATTTGCCCCAGCGCGGTTCGATGTTGCGCTTGCACAGCAAAACCTGGTCGCCCCACACCGGCACAGTGCCCACCACGTTGAGCGGATTTTCATAGTGGATCGTGTTGCAGGCCGGGCAGACGGCCCGCTCGCGGGTGTCGCCGTCGTCGGGAACGCGGTAAACCACGGCGGTACCGCAATTCCTGCAGTGTTTGATGAGGCTGCGCTGCATGCGGGCAGTTTACGGTGAAAACAAAAGGGGCTCCCGCGGGAGCCCCTTCAGTTGACCGGCGGGCTCAGGCCCTGCCGTGCTTGGCAATCAAGGCGCGAGCCGTCTCCAGCAACTTCTTGCCGTCAAAGTTGCGCTTGTTCATGTCGGCCACCCACTCGTCGTCGATCTGGGCCGACAACTGGCGGAAGGCTTCGGTGTCGGCGTCGGTGATCTGGTAGATGGTGTTGTTGCGGTCGGTCGCTGTCTTGCGGCCCGCCGGGTCATTGCCCTGCTGCGTCTTGCCGAGCCAGGCCGATGTGGCCAGGCCCGAGTTGGCATCGATCACCTTCTTGAGGTCGGGCGCCAGGCCGTCGTACTTGGCCTTGTTCATGGCCATCACAAAGGTGGTGGTGTAGAGCGCCGGCTTGTTGGCCGGGAACTCGCTGTGAAACTTCGTCAGCTCGTTCACCTTGATGGAGGGGACCACTTCCCAGGGGATCACGCAGGCGTCAATGGTGCCCTTGGACAGCGCATCGGTGATGGCCGGCAGCGGCATGCCCACCGGCGTGGCCCCCACAGCGCCCAGCATCTTGGTGACCTGGCGCGTGGGGCCGCGCACTTTCATGCCCTTCAGGTCGGCAGGTGCCTTGATGAGTTTGTCCTTTGAATGGAACATGCCCGGGCCATGCACGTGCAGGGCGAGCAAATGGGTATCCTTGAACTCGTCCGGCGCCACTGTCTGCACATACTCCCAGTAGGCCTTGGACGTGGCCTCGGCGTTGTTCATCATGAACGGCAGCTCGAACACTTCCACGCGCGGGAAGCGGCCTGCGGTATTGCCCGGCAGCGTCCAGACGATGTCCACCACGCCATCGCGTGCCTGGTCGTACAGCTGCACCGGCGTGCCGCCCAGTTGCATGGCGGGGTAGCCCTCAAACTTGATCCGGCCTCCCGACTCCTTTTCCACCTTCTCCATCCACGGCTTGTGCATGGACAGCCACACGTTCGACAACGGGGCCATGAAGGTATGGAATTTGAGGGTCACCGATTGCTGGGCGAGCCCGCTGAGCGCAGGTGCGCCCAGCGCGACGGCGGCCGAAGACTTGAGCAAGGTACGACGCTGGATCATGAAGGACTCCGTGTTGGGATGACCACAAGTTAACGCATTGTCCGGCCCGCGTCTTCCGGGCTTTCCCGCAAACCCGGTGTGCGGCTCAGGCCGGTGTGACCCGCACCGTCAGGGTGCCAAGGCCGTCCACGCTGCCCACCAGCGTGTCGCCCGCCACCACCGCTGCCACACCTTCGGGTGTGCCGGTGTAGATCAGGTCGCCCGGCTGCAGCGTCCAGGCCGCCGACAGATGCTCGATGGTTTCGCCGATGTTCCAGATCAGCTTGGCCACAGTGCTGCGCTGGCGATCCTGGCCGTTGACCTGCAGCCAGATCGCGGCGTTGGCCACGTCGCCGGCCTGGTCGGCGGGCGTGATCGGGCCGATCGGTGCGGACTGCTCAAACGCCTTGCCGATGCACCAGGGCCGGCCCTGTTTCTTCATGTCGTTCTGCAGGTCGCGCCGGGTCATGTCCAGACCCACGGCATAGCCGTAAATGTGCTTGTGGGCATCGGCCGCCTTGATGTTGCGCCCGCCTGTACCGATCGCCACCACGAGCTCGATTTCATGGTGCAGGTTCTGTGTGAGGGAGGGGTAGGCGATGCTGCCGGTTTCACCCGCGTTCACAGGCACCACCGTATCGGCAGGCTTCAGGAAGAAAAACGGCGGCTCGCGCCCCGTGAAGCCCATTTCCTTGGCGTGCTCTTCGTAGTTGCGGCCCACGCAATACACGCGGTGCACCGGGAAGCGCTGCCCGGTGCCCACAACGGGTACCGAGGTGACGGGGGTGGAGGGAACGACGTAGCTCATGACAGCCTTTCTTCTTGGTGGATGCCCAGTGCCTGGTGCACCGGGCGGTCGGAGTAACTGAACAGCACGCAGCCGCCATCCGACTGGAAGCGGGCAGTGTGCCATGACGGAACAACAAAGTGGTCGCGCGGACCAAAGGCAAAACTGCTTTGCCCGCCGCTGTGGGAAATCTCCACAGTCCCCTGGCCTTCGACCACGCTGTACACCGCACCGTCGGTCTGGCGCCAGGACTTGCCGGTGAAGCCGGCCGGCAGGCGCTGCATGAAGGTGGCCATGGTGGGCATGGGCGAGCCGCCGGTCAGCGGATTGATGTAGCGCAGCTTGAAGCCATCCCACGCGTCCACCGGTGTGTCGCGCTCCAGCTGGTGCAGCGCCTCGCGGCTGCGCTCGTAGGGGTAGCTGAACAGCGGGGACGTGGCCCCGAACGGCGAGCCATGCCGCACCGGCGCCATGTTGTGGCCGAAGCGCGCGAAGCTGGTGCCCTCGGCGCGTGACACGGCCTGCGAATCGCTGCTCGCGTTCTGGGCAAAGCCTGCGTCGAAGAAGCGGATCATCGGGATGTCCAGCCCGTCAAGCCAGACCACCGGGCCGTCAGCCGCCGAGCCATGGTCGTGCCAGGTCCAGCTCGGAGTGATGATGAAGTCACCGGGGTGCATGGTGGTGCGCTCCCCGTCCACCGCGGTGTAGGCGCCGCTGCCTTCCACAATGAAGCGCAGCGCACTCTGTGTGTGACGGTGCGCCGGCGCGACCTCGCCGGGCAGGATCAGCTGCAGGCCGGCGTACAGCGACTGCGTGATGGCCGACTGCCCGCGCAGCGCCGGGTTTTCGAGAATCAGCACCCGGCGGACCGCTTCGCCGGCGGTGATGGCTTCGCCCGCACGCATCAGGAAAGGCCGCACCTGCTCATATTTCCATAGCGCTGGAACACAGGGGGACGCGGGCTGCGGCGGGACCAGCGCGTGCAACACCTCCCACAGCGGCGTCAGGTTCAGGGGCGACATGTCGGCATAGAGCTGCTGGCGCACGGCGGCGGTGCTGAGCGGGGCGTTCATGAGGGGTCTCCTTGAAATCCGGTTTACCAGGTGGTGCCAAGGTAGGCGCCCGTGCTTTCCAGCCGGGCCTGCAACGCGGAAACGTTCACGTCAGCTGCGCTGCAACCGGCAGCCAGTGCCTGGTCGGCCGCCAGGCCAGCGGCCTGGCCCATGACGAAGCAGGCGCCAGTGACGCGCGCGGCGGACTGCGCCTCGTGGCTCATCGATGCACACCGGCCTGCTACCCACAGGTTGTCGAGGCTCTGCGGCACCGTCATGCGGTAGGGCAGGTGGTTGAATCCTCGGCTTTCGGGAATCGGGGGCCAGCGAAACTCGACGTCACCCTTGAGGTGCAATTCCAGGGGCCAGCCATTGACGCCGATGGTGTCGTCAAAACTCGCGCAGTCCAGCACGTCGCGCTCGGTCAGCTGGTACAGGCCGCGCACGCGCCGCGTCTCCCGGATGCCCACCTGCGGTGCGATGTCCACGATGTACGAGTTCTCGAAGCCCGGCACCTCTTTCAGGAAATCCGCCACGCTGGCGATTTGCTGCCGGCCCTGGACTTCGGCATCGCTGAGCTCCTGGGCGCTGGTGCCATCCATGGCGTTGCCTTCGGCGTTGGCCAGTTGTGTGAGGTTGACGCGCCACTCGATGCCGCTCTTCTGGGGCCGCACGATCGGCGTCTTGCGCGGGAACCGGTAGCGGCCCTGCGCTTCGGCCTGCAGCATCAGCCCGGGGATGACTTCCCAGGCCTTGCCGGCACGCACCGGATCAATGCCGTTGAGGCGGAACATGGTCGACGGATACAGCATGTTGCCGTGCCCGTCACCCTTGTCGAACGGTGCGCCGGCCCAGGCGGCCAGGTCACCGTCGCCCGAGCAGTCAATGAAGGCCTGGCCCAGCACGGCCTGGCGGCCTGACTTGGTTTCCACCAGCAGGGCCCGCACCCGTCGCGCCGAGTCCATCACCACACCGGCCGCGAGCGCGTGGAACAGCAGCTTGACGCCGGCCGACAGCAGCAGCCCATCGGCCGCGATCTTGTACGCCGCCGTGTCGTAGGCCTGCGCCACCGTTTTGCCAAACAGGTTGTGCGGCGCGTTCAGGCCGCCCAGCCGGTCGATGCGCGCCAGCAGGTCCGCTGCCACACCGTGCACCACCTGACGGATGTCGCCGTGCACATTGGCATGCAGGCCACAAAAATTGGTGACGCCAGCCGCTGTGCCCATGCCGCCCAGAAAGCCATAGCGTTCAATCAGCAGGGTGGAGCGGCCGGCCTGGGCGGCCGCTACGGCCGCGGCCATGCCGGCCGGGCCGCCGCCGAGCACCACGACCTCGAACTCGCCCCACACGGGCGTCTGGCGGGCGGGTTCGGTCAGGGTGCGGTGGGTCATGGCGGGCATGCTCAGGCAAACAGGCGCTGCGGGTCAATGCCCTCGTACATCCACTTCAGCCCGGCAAACCCGGCCGATTCCTGGCCGCCCTGGAACAGCTGGTTGCGCAGCTCGCGCTGTACGCCTGTGGCGTGGTAGATGTCGCCATAGAAGCGGGCGGTCAATTGCACCCGCCCGGTGCGAAGGTAGCGTGCCTGCTGGTACTTCTGGAACGCGGTGGCGACATCGTTGCGGCTGTGGCGCAGCGCCTCGCGCAGCACCACGGCGTCTTCGATCGCCTGGCCGGCGCCCTGGGCCAGGTACTGCAGCATGGGGTGGGCGGCGTCGCCCAGCAGGGTCACGCGGCGGTCGCTCCAGTTCTTCACGGGCTCGCGGTCGCACAGCACCCACATCTTCCAGGTCTCGATCTTGCCCAGCAGCTCACGCACCTGGGGCACTGCCTGGGCAAAGCGTTCAGTGAGTTCCGCGGTATCGCCAAAGGTGTTCCAGCCCTCGTCGTACTTGTTGCTGTGGAACACCGCCACCAGGTTGAACAGCTCGCCGCGCCGCAGCGGGTAGTGCACCAGGTGGGTTTTTTCGCCGCCCCACAGCAGCACGTCGTCGCTCCACAGGTGGGCCGGAACGTCTTCGCGCTTCAGCACTGCGCGGTAGGCAATGTGGCCCGATACGCGGGGCTTGCCATCACCCACGATGGCTTCCCGGATGCGGCTCCACAGCCCGTCGGCACCGATCAGGGCCGCGCCATCCAGCATCTCCCCGCCTTCCAGCGTCACGCGCACGGCGTCCGCCGACTGGTCAAAAGACGCCACCTTCGCACCGGTGCGCAGCGTCACATGGGGCAGGGCGCGGCAGGCGTCCAGAAACACGGTGTGCAGGTCGGCGCGGTAGATCACGCCGTAGGGGAAGCCGTAGGCCGCGCGTGCCGTGTCCCCCAGCGGCACGCGCACCACCTTCTCGCCGGTGCGCACATCGTTCATGCCCAGGCCGGGCGGAAAGAACGCCACCTGACTCACGGCGTCGGTCAGGCCCAGGTACTCGAACATCCGGAAGATGTTGGGACCGAGCTGGATGCCGGCGCCGATTTCGCCAAAGGCCGCCGATTGCTCCAGCACCGTCACGGCGTGACCGTCGCGGGCCAGCACAAACGCAGCAGCCAGCCCGCCAATGCCGCCGCCGGCGATGAGGATGGGCAGCGGCTGGGTCATGGCGGGTCTCCGTTGGATGGTCGTATTGATGATAAGTATACATATTATTGGCGACAATGACTAAACTTGGCGCATGGCAAAAAGCTTCGACTTCCAGCACGCACCGGGTCACCTGATCCGGCGCGCACACCAGACCGCCGTGGCCATCTTCATGGAGGAAACCGGTGGCTTTGAAGTGACGCCGGTGCAATTTGCCATCCTCAATGCGCTGATGGATGACCCCGGGGAAGACCAGGTCACGCTGGCGGGGCGGGTCGCGTTTGACGCCGCCACTTCGGGCTCGGTGATCGGCCGGCTCGAAGCCAAGGGATGGATACGACGGGAAGCGGACCCGCTGGACAAGCGGCGCAAGCTGCTGTGGGTGACGCCGGAAGGTGAAAAGGCGGTGCAGCGCATGAAGCGCGCGGTGGCCCGTGCGCAGGGCCGCATCCTCGGGCCGCTGCAGGCGGACGAACAGGCGCAGCTCCTGGTGCTTCTGGGCAAGCTGGTCGCCGGGCACGAAGCCGGGGCCTGAGACGGGTGCCCGCGCCGCGGCGCAGGCTGGCGGCGTTGTCCTACAGGGTTTGGCGCCGCCCCGTGACACCCAGAGCCGGTGCCGCGCGCTGCAATACGCGGGTGACTTCACGTATCAGGAGAACCCCATGAACATCCGCTTTTTCCCCGCCCGCAGCCTTGTGCTGGCCCCCATCGTTGTCGCCCTGGCCCTTGCCGGCTGCGCCGACATGAACCTCAGCCAGACGCAAAAGGGCACCGCCGTGGGCGCCGGTGTGGGCGCCGTGGCCGGGGCCGCCATCGGGCGCGATGCCAAGGGCACCGCCATCGGGGCCGGCCTGGGTGCACTGGGCGGCTACATCTGGTCCAAGCGCATGGAGGACAAGAAGGCCGCCATGGAACGCGCTACCGCCGGCACTGGCGTGGCGGTGACGCAGACGCCGGACAACCAGCTCAAGCTCAACATTCCCAGTGACATTTCGTTTGACACCGGTCGCGCCGACATCAAGGCCAACCTCCGGCCCATCCTGGACCAGTTCGCCAGCGGCCTGGGGACGCAGCCCAATACCGAGGTGCGCATCATTGGCCACACCGACAACACCGGCTCTGACGCCACCAACGACCCGCTGTCGATGCAGCGCGCCGCCAGCGCACGCGACTACCTGACCGCCCGTGGCGTGGACCCGCAGCGCGTGATGATCAACGGCCGTGGCGAACGCGAGCCGGTGGCTGACAACAGCACCGAAGCCGGCCGTGCCAGGAACCGCCGCGTCGAGATTTACCTGGCCGAGCGCTCGGTCGCTTCGCGCTGACCCGGGCCTGCCGGCTCAGGCCGACTTGGCCAGCAGCTCGAAGTGCTCCACCACCGGCGGGGCCGCGAAGAACGGGCCCACGATGGCGCGCCACTCGGCGAACAGCGGGCCGCCGCGGAAATCTACCGTGTGGTTTTCCAGCGTGTCCCAGAAGATCTGCAGGATGTAGCGCTCGGGCGACTCGATGCCCTTGTTGACCTTGAAGCCCTGAAAGCCTTTCGCTCGCGAAATCACCGT
The DNA here is from genome assembly GCA_046348225.1 of Ramlibacter sp. Classification (GTDB taxonomy): domain Bacteria; phylum Pseudomonadota; class Gammaproteobacteria; order Burkholderiales; family Burkholderiaceae_C; genus JAXMEQ01. The sequence goes on along the minus strand of JAXMEQ010000003.1, from coordinate 222,135 downwards.
GGTCAGGCCGCGCTGGATGGCTTCGTCAAAGGCGGCCTGCTGGCCGGGCTGGATGCGGATGTCGGCGAGTTCGAGAATCATGGTGGGCCCCTTGGCGTGAGTCAGTGCTGTGATGCGGGCAAGTCTACCGTCAGGCCATCCATCGCCTCGGTCAGCAGGATCTGGCAGCTCAGCCGGCTGTGGGGCTGACGTGGCGTGGCGGTGAAATCCAGCATGCTGAGCTCGTCTGCATCCGGGGGCGGCAGGGCACTGGCGTGGGGCTCGCGCACCATCACATGACAGGTGCCGCAGGTGAGCAGGCCGCCGCAGTCGGCCTCGATACCGGCCACGCTGGCGGCCACTGCGGCCTGCATCAAACTTTGCCCGGTCTTGCAGTCAAAAGTGGTTACAGCCCGCATGGAATCTGCGTGAGGCGCTACAAAAGTAATAGCAATCGTGGAGGCCATGGTCAAAAGCGGCTGAAGTATTCGCGGCGCTGGAAGTCGAGCTTGTCCTCGGCGGCGTCATGCCGCGTCAGCTCGCTCTGCTTGATGCGCACCAGGTAGTCGATGAAGTCGCGGCCCAACGCGTCGCGCAGCGCGGTGTCGGCCTGCAAGGCCTCCAGCGCCTCGCCCAGGCTGGTGGGCAGGCGCGGGTCGGCTGTGCCGTAGGGGGCGTCGGTGGCGGGGGGCGCTTTCAGTTGCCGCCCGATGCCGTCCAGCCCGGCATGAATTTGTGAAGCCATGTACAGGTAGGGATTGGCCATGGGCTCGCCAATCCGATTTTCGATGCGCGTGCCTGCATCGCCGCATTCGCCCACCACGCGCAGCATGGCGCCCCGGTTGTCGCGCCCCCACAGCACCGACTGTGGCGCCAGCGCATTCGGCCGGAAGCGGCCATAGCCATTGACGGTGGGCGTGCAGAACACCGCCATGCCCCGCGCATGGTCCAGCAGGCCCGCCAGGTAATGTTCGCCCAAGGCGGACAGTGTGTGCTGCGCATCGGCCGGCGTGCTGCCGGGGGCCGGGGTCGCGCGGCGCAGCAGGTTGGCGCCGGTTGTGGCGTCTACCAGCGACTGGTGCAGGTGCCAGCCGCTGGACATGATGTTGTCAAACGGCGGCCGGCACATGAAGGTGGCGTGGTAGCCCGCGCGCCGCAGCGCCTGGCGCACCGCGTTGCGGAACAGCACCATGTTGTCGGCGGCGGTGAGTGCGTCCGTCACGTCAAACACCGCCTCCACCTGGCTCGGGCCCAGCTCGATCTCCAGCGACAGCAGCGGCAGGCCCAGTGCCTGCGCCGTGTGCTGCACGATGCGCAGCGGCTCCTCGGCCAGGTCGTACCAGGCTTCGGTGAGCAGGTTGTAGCCGGGGTGGATGAGGCTCACGTCGGGCGGCAGGCCGGGCCACGCCGCCTGCGCCGGGTCCATCTGCGCGCGGGTGTCGTGGATTCGGTAAATGTGGAACTCGACTTCCAGCCCGCACTTCATGCCGTAGCCCGCCGCTGCCAGCCGGGCCAGTGCCTGCTGCAGCACTCGCCGCGTGTCCAGCGCCACCGGCGTGCCGTCCTGGAACCAGGGCTGGCATTGCACCCAGCCAGTGCCCGGCGTCCAGGGCAGCTGGCGGAAGCTCGCCGGGTCGGCCAACAGCACCAGGTTGTTGGCCTGGCCAAAGCCGGGCAGGCTGGCCGTGCCACCGGGCTCGAACACCTTGAAGGCGGTGCGGTCGGACGTGTCCTTGAGCATCAGCGTGCTGACCATGCCCACGCCATCGAGCAGGGCCTGCGCGGCGGCCTGTGCCACCAGCGTCTTGCCGCGCGTGACGCCATGCACGTCGCACCAGACAAAGCGCACCAGCTCCAGCCCGCTGGCCAGCGTGGCCATGCGTGCCAGGGCCTGCTGGCGCGCCGCGTCATGAATGCCGCAGCGGTCGGCGAAGTGCGTCATGCAGGCGCCTTCGCCCGGGCTTCTTCCGCGCATGCTGCAGCGGCCGCGAGCCACGCAGCGCCTGCACGCTTGGCCTGTACCTGTTCGCGCCACCAGCCGGCCCAGGTGCCCGCCGGCGCCACGCCGTCCACCGTGTCGGGACCGGCGGCTTCGGCCGCGATGGCCGGGTCGGCAATGCCGGGCGGCACGCCACCGGCCTGCACCGTCTCGATGGCCTTGAGCAGCACGCGCCGGTTGGCCATGATGATCTTGTCCGAGGTGCCCAGGTGCTCGCGGGTGCGGTCCTGAATGGCGCCCATGCTCTCCACCGCCCACTGGTCGTGCACGTTGATGTCTTCCTCGCCCATGCCGAGGTAGGTGGTGCTCATCTGCTCCTCGGGGTTGAAGCCCCAGTGGTTGTGGCGGCCCGACTTCGGGATGTAGTCCGGCAGGCTGATGAACTGCTGGCGCTGCGCCCGCATCGCCTCCTTGTCCAGCGGCCCGGCAAAGCTGGTGAAGAACGAATACCAGTAGGTGTGGGTGTCGTCCACCGGCACATGCATCTGCGTGATCGTCATGGTCTCGGACAGCGGAATCACGAAGGTGGCCGGGAACACGGCGTCGGTCACGCGCACATGGGTGAGCTGGTCGTTCATGGGGCGCAGCGCGGTGATCTGCAGGCCCCAGGGCTGGGTCTCAAAGCTGATCTCGGGCTGCGCGAACTCGCGCATGATGCGCGTCATGGGCCACTGCTCGCCATCGATGGCGCCGGCGCTGGCGCTGCGAAACTGCTTGCCCGCCGCGTTGTCGCCAATCGCGTCGAGCGCCTCGTCCTGCAGGAAGCGGTGCAGGAACGACGGGTGCGCCGGATCAATGCCGACCTCGAAGGCCTGCAGCCAGTTGGCGTTCCACAGGCCTTTGAAGGCAAAGCTGTGCGTGGCCGGCGCGGTGAAGCAGTCAAACGCCGGCAGCGGCGGCGGCGTCATGCCGTCGGGGCCGAGCCAGGCAAACACCACACCCGCGCGTTCCAGCACCGGATAGCTGCGCTGGCGCACCCGCTCACACAGCTTGCTTCCGGCCGGCTCGGCCGGCGTCTCCAGGCAGGTGCCGTCCACTGCGAACTTCCAGCCATGAAACGGGCAGCGCAGGCCATCGCCTTCGTGCCGGCCGAACGACAGGTCGGCGCCCCGGTGCGGGCAGTCGCGGTCCAGCAGGCCCCACTGGCCCTGGGCGTCCTTGAACAGCACCAGGTCCTGCCCCATCAGCCGCACCGCCTTCACCGGCCGGCGTGCCATGCGCGGGTCGAGCGCGGGGTTGAATTCGTCCACCAGTGCGGCCGGCTGCCAGTAGCGTCGCAGCAGCTCGCCGCAGCCGGTACCAGGGCCCACGCGGGTGATCAGCTCATTCTGCTCGGCCTTCATGATGGCTCCTTAAAACGGTATACCGAAATTAAAATTCAGTGTACAGTTATCGCCATGGGCCTGCAAGAGACCGTTCTGATCCAGTTGCGCGACCTGATTCTTCGGGGCGAATTCGCGCCCGGTCAGCGCCTGGCCGAGCAGCAACTGGCCGAGCGGCTGGGCGCCTCGCGTACGCCGGTGCGTGCGGCGCTGGCCACGCTGGAAGGCGAAGGCCTGGTCGAGGCCAACGAGACCGGCAAGTACCAGGTGCGCCAGTACACCGCCCAGGAAGTGACCGACGCTATTGCCGTGCGCGGCCACCTGGAGGGCATGGCCGCGCGGCTGGTGGCCGAGCATGGCGTCTCGCGCCAGTTGCAGGGCGACCTGCAGGCCTGCCTGGACGCGGGCGACACCGCACTGCTGGCCAACCCGCTGACTCTCGAAAGCTACGCGGCCTACGCAGCCATGAACGACCGCTTTCATGCGCTGATCCTGGACGCCTGTGGCAACCGGGCCCTGCAGCGGGCGGTGGCGCTGAATGACAAGCTGCCGTTTGCGCCCGCGGCCGCCATGCTGCCCATGCAGGGCGCCGTGACGCCCGACCGCGACTGGATGCTGTACGCCCACCGTCAGCACCACATGCTGGTGGCGGCGCTCAAGGCCGGCGAAGGCGCACGCGCGCAGGCGCTGGCCACCGAGCACACCGAGGTGGCGCAGATGAACCTGCGCATGGCGCTGGACCGTCGGGCCGAGACCGAACGTGTGCTGCCCGCCATCCGGCTGGTGGTGGGCGGGTGAGCGGGGGCGCCAGTTTCACGGCCGCCGGCGTGCGCCGCGGCTTTTTTGCCGGGCAGCCGCTGGCGCCGGGCGTGGTGCTCTATGGCATGGTGTTCGGCGTGATGGCGTCCGAGCGCGGCCTGTCCTGGCTGCAGTCGGCGCTGATGAGTGCGCTGGTGTATTCCGGCAGTGCGCAGCTGGCGGCGCTGCAGGGCTGGACGGCGCAGGCCGTGGTGCTGCCGCTGATTGCCACCATCCTGGTCATGAACGCACGCTACGTTCTCTACAGCGCCGCCATCCAGCCCTGGCTGCGCCATGTGAGCCGCACCCAGGCCTGGGGCAGCCTGTTCTTTCTGGGCGACGGCAACTGGGCACTCTCGATGCGCGAGTACGAAGCCGGCTACCGCGACGCGGGCTTCATCTTCGGCTCGGGCATTGCCATGTTTGCACCCTGGGTGCTGGGCACACTGGCCGGCCACCTGCTGGCCCACAGCGTGCCCGACCCGGCGGCCTTCGGGCTGGACTTCATGCTGGTGGCGTTTGCCGCGGCCATTGGCATGGGCCTGTGGCGCGGCCGCAGCGACCTGGCGCCCGCGCTGGCAGCGGGGCTGGTCGGGCTGGCGCTGCACCGCTGGCTGCCTGGCGGCTGGTACATCGTGGGGGCGGGCCTGGCGGCCGGTGCCGTGGGGGCGTGGCGCCATGGGCGTTGAATACGGGTTCCTGCTGGCGCTGGTGGGCATGGCACTGGCGTCCTACGCCTGCCGGCTTGCCGGTTTTTTGCTGATGGGGCTTGTCACCATCACGCCGCTGGTGGAGGCGGCGCTGCGCGCCATTCCGCTGGGCGTGATGATCGGCATCGTCATTCCCGCTGCGTCGGCCGGGCGCGTGCCCGAGCTGCTGGCGCTCGTGGTCGTGGGCACCGTCATGAAGCTGGTTCGCAATGATCTTGCTGCCGCCGTGGCCGGCGCGGCCACCGTGGCGCTGTGCCGGCTGGCGCTGGCCTGAGCCGTCGCGCCGCGGGCAACCGGTTTATCCTTGCCAACATGAAGCTCTACAACTACTTCCGTTCTTCTGCCTCGTTCCGCGTGCGCATTGCGCTCGAACTCAAGGGCCTGCCGTATGACTACGCGTCGGTGCACCTGGTCAAGGGGGAGCACAAGTCGGCCGACTATTCGGCTGTGTCGCCCAGCAACCTGGTGCCCACGCTGGTGACGGACGGCGGCGACGCGCTGGCCCAGTCCATGGCCATCATCGAGTACCTGGACGAGACCCACCCGGCGCCCCCGCTGCTGCCGGCGGACGCCGTGGGCCGCGCCCGGGTGCGCGCGCTGGCGCAGCTGATTGCCTGCGAAATCCACCCGCTCAACAACCTGCGTGTGCTCAAGTACCTGACGCGTGAACTCAAGGTGGACGAAGAGACCAAGAACACCTGGTACCGGCACTGGGTGCGCGACGGACTGGAAGCGTTCGAGCGCCAACTGCAGCAGCTGCCCGCGGGCACCTACTGCTACGGCGACACGCCCACGCTGGCCGACTGCTGCCTGGTGCCGCAGATCTTCAACGGCAAGCGCTTCAACACGAACTTTGATGGCCTGACGCGCACCATGGCCGCCTTTGACGCCTGCATGGCGCACCCGGCATTCCAGAAGGCCCAGCCGTCCAGCTGCCCGGACTTTGAAGCCTGACGCGTGCAGCCCGGCGACTGGCTCACCCCCCACTGGCCCGCGCCGGCGTCGGTGCGGGCCCTCTGCACCACGCGCAGCGGGGGGCAGTCGCAGCCCCCGTACGACAGCCTGAACCTCGGTGACCACGTGGGCGATGACCCCGCCGACGTGCGGGCCAACCGCGCCGTGCTGGGCCAGGCCCTGGGCGCGCGGCCGGTGTTCCTGCAGCAGGTGCACGGCACGCAGGTGCAGGCGCTGGATGCTGCCACGGCGGACGGCGTGCAGGCCGACGCCTGCCTGGCCACGCAGCCCGGTGTGGCCTGCACCATCATGGTGGCGGACTGCCTGCCGGTGCTGTTCACCCATACGCAGGGCACGGTGGTGGCCGCTGCGCACGCCGGCTGGCGCGGCCTGGCCGGGCAGGGCGGGCGTGGCGTTCTGGAGCACACCACAGAGGCATTTCTGGCTGCAGCCCGCACCGATACTGCGTGGGGCGCTACAAAAACAATAGCGTTTGAAAGCAGCGAGATGATGGCCTGGCTGGGCCCCTGCATCGGCCCGCAGGCATTCGAAGTGGGCGACGAGGTGCGCGCGGCGTTCATGGCGCACGACCCGCGCGCCGCCCGTTGCTTCCAGCCGCACGGCGCGGGCAAGTGGCTGGCCGACCTGCAGGCGCTGGCACGGCAGCGGCTGGCGGCGCTGGGCATCCAGCAAATCTACGGCAATGACGGCAGCCCGGACTGGTGCACCGTCAGCAACCCGCTACGGTTCTTTTCGCACCGGCGCGACCGCGTCAGCGGCCGGCTGGCTGCCTGCATCTGGCGGGTCTGACGCGGGCGTGGCTGCGGCGGCGCGGAAGGCCTGCAGCTCGGCCGCCTCGCGCGCCTTGATGGCCCTGCGCCGCATGGGCGAACCCATCAGGTAAAGCACCAACGCAATAGGCAGCAAACCGTACAGAACAAAGGTCACAATGGCACCCAACAGCGTGCCGTTGCTGCTGGTGGCCTCGGCAATGGCCATCATCAGCACGACATAGAACCAGGCGATGGCGACGAGGTACATGAAGAGTCAGTCCAAATAATTGTTGCAGTGCAGCATGAATTGCCCGATACTCGGGTTTACCCGAACAAGCAGATTCCGGAGACAAGATGAATTCTGATTCAGACTGGGCCAAGGGCGCCCAGCAGTTCCAGCAACTCCTTGGAGACAGCTGGGGCAAAGCCCTGCAATCGTTCCAGGGCCTCGACCTCGGCGCCGCCCCCGGTGCCGTGCAAGCCCCCTCCATTTCGTTCTCGCCCGCCAAGCTGCAGGCGCTGCAACAGCAATACCTCAAAGACGCCGCTGCGCTGTGGAACCAGAGCATGCAGGCCACCCCGCCGGCGGGCGACAAGCGTTTTGCCGCAGAAGCCTGGGGCAGCAACCCTGTGGCGGCCTTCACGGCGGCGGCCTATTTGCTGAATGCCCGCACCCTGATGGGCCTGGCCGACGCGGTGGAGGCCGATGCCAAGACCAAGGCGCGCATCCGCTTCGCGGTGGAGCAGTGGATGGCGGCCTCGTCGCCAAGCAACTTCCTGGCGCTGAACGCCGAGGCGCAGAAGAAGGCCATCGAAACCAAGGGCGAGAGCATCGCCAAAGGCGTGCAGAACCTGCTGCACGACATGCGCCAGGGCCATGTGTCCATGACGGACGAAAGCGTGTTCGAGGTGGGCAAGAACGTGGCCACCACCGAAGGCGCCGTGGTGTTCGAGAACGAGCTGTTCCAGCTCATCGAATACAAGCCCCTGACGGCCAAGGTGTACGAGCGCCCGTTCCTGCTGGTGCCGCCCTGCATCAACAAGTTCTACATCCTGGACCTGCAGCCCGAGAACTCGCTGATCCGCTACGCCGTGGCCCAGGGCCACCGCACCTTTGTGGTGAGCTGGCGCAACCCCGACGAGTCGCTGGCCCAGACCACCTGGGACGATTACATCGAAAACGCCGCCATCAAGGCCATCGACGTGGTGCAGGACATCACCGGCGCCAAACAGATCAACGCCCTGGGCTTCTGCGTGGGCGGCACCATCGTGGGCACCGCACTGGCCGTGCTGGCCGCGCGCGGGCAAAAGCCAGTGGCGTCGGCCACCTTCCTCACCACCTTCCTGGACTTTTCCGACACCGGCGTGCTCGACCTGTTCATTGACGAAGCCTTCGTCAAGTTCCGCGAGATGCAGCTCGGCAAGGGCGGCATCCTCAAGGGGCAGGACCTCGCCACCACCTTCAGCTTCCTGCGGCCGAACGACCTGGTGTGGAACTACGTGGTGGGCAACTACCTCAAGGGCGAAACCCCGCCGCCGTTTGACCTGCTGTACTGGAACAGCGACAGCACCAACCTGCCGGGCCCCATGTACGCCTGGTACATCCGCAACACCTACTTCGAGAACAACCTCGTCAAGCCCGGCAAGTGCACTGTGGCGGGCGAAAAGGTCGACCTGCGCAAGCTGGACATTCCGGTGTACATCTATGGCAGCCGCGAAGACCACATCGTGCCGATTGGCGGCGCCTACGCGTCCACCCAGCACCTGCCAGGCAAGAAGCGCTTTGTGATGGGGGCCTCGGGCCACATCGCCGGCGTGATCAACCCGCCCGCTGCCAAAAAGCGCAGCCACTGGGTGCGCAACGACGGCAAGTTCCCCAAGACGCAGGCCGAATGGCTGGCCGGTGCCAAAGAGCAGCCCGGCAGCTGGTGGACCGACTGGTCCGACTGGCTCAAGCCGCTGGCTGGCAAGCAGATCCCCGCGCCCAAGGCCTACGGCAAGGGCACCAAGTACAAGGCCATCGAACCGGCGCCCGGACGCTACGTCAAGGCCAAGGCCTGAACATTCCCCCCAATAACCTGGAGAAGAAAATGGAAGACATCGTCATTGTTTCAGCCGCCCGCACCGCTGTGGGCAAGTTCGGCGGCTCGCTCGCCAAGACCCCCGCCACCGAACTGGGTGCGCTGGTCATCAAGGAAGCCATTGCCCGCGCGAAGCTGGACCCGGCGCAAATCGGCGAGGTCATCATGGGCCAGGTGCTTGCCGCCGGTGCCGGCCAGAACCCGGCGCGCCAGGCGCTCATCAAGTCCGGTGTGCCCAAGGAAGTGCCGGCGCTCACCATCAATGCCGTGTGCGGCTCGGGCCTCAAGGCCGTGATGCTGGCTGCGCAGGCCGTGGCCTGGGGCGACAGCGAAATCGTGGTGGCCGGCGGCCAGGAAAACATGAGCGCCAGCCCCCATGTGCTGTTGAACAGCCGTGACGGCCAGCGCATGGGCGACTGGAAGATGATCGACTCCATGATCGTCGACGGCCTGTGGGACGTGTACAACCAGTACCACATGGGCGTGACCGCCGAGAACGTGGCCAAGGCCTACGGCATCAGCCGCGACATGCAGGACGAACTGGCCCTGGCCAGCCAGACCAAGGCCGCCGCCGCGCAGGCGGCCGGCAAGTTCAACGACGAAATCGTCACCGTGTCGCTGGCACAAAAGAAGGGCGACCCGATCCTCTTCAACACCGACGAATTCATCAACAAGAAGACCAGCGCCGAAGCCCTGGCCGGCTTGCGCCCCGCGTTCGACAAGGCCGGCTCGGTGACCGCAGGCAATGCCTCGGGCATCAACGACGGCGCCGCCGCCGTGGTGGTGATGAGCGCCAAAAAGGCTGCGGCCCTGGGCCTGAAGCCGCTGGCGCGCATCGCCGCCTTTGGCACCAGCGGGCTGGACCCGGCCACCATGGGCATGGGCCCGGTGCCGGCCTCGCGCAAGGCGCTGCAGCGCGCTGGCTGGAACGCCGCCGACGTGGACCTGTTTGAACTGAACGAAGCCTTTGCTGCGCAGGCCTGCGCCGTGAACAAGGAACTCGCCATCGACCCGGCCAGGGTCAACGTGAACGGCGGTGCCATTGCCATCGGTCACCCGATTGGTGCGTCGGGTTGCCGCATCCTGGTGACGCTGCTGCACGAAATGCAGCGCCGCGACGCGAAGAAGGGCCTGGCCGCGCTGTGCATCGGCGGCGGCATGGGGGTTTCCCTCGCGGTCGAACGCGCGTAATCGGGTTAAATCATAGCGATATTTCTGGAGCAAAACAATGAGTCAAAAAGTAGCGTACGTCACCGGCGGCATGGGCGGCATCGGTACCGCCATCTGCCAGCGCCTGCACAAGGACGGCTTCAAGGTCATCGCCGGCTGCGGCCCCACGCGTGACCACGCCAAGTGGCTGGCCGAGCAGAAAGCCCTGGGCTACACCTTCTACGCGTCGGTCGGCAATGTGGGCGACTGGCAGTCCACCGTGGACGCATTCACCAAGACCAAGGCCGAGCATGGCGTGATCGACGTGCTGGTGAACAACGCCGGCATCACCCGCGACCGCATGTTCCTGAAGATGTCGCGCGAAGACTGGGACGCGGTGATCGAGACCAACCTCAACTCCATGTTCAACGTGACCAAGCAGGTCGTGGCCGACATGGTGGAAAAGGGCTGGGGCCGCATCATCAACATCAGCTCGGTCAACGGTGAAAAGGGCCAGGCCGGCCAGACCAACTACTCGGCCGCCAAGGCCGGCATGCACGGCTTCAGCATGGCGCTGGCGCAGGAGCTGGCCACCAAGGGCGTGACGGTCAACACCGTGAGCCCGGGCTACATCGGCACCGACATGGTCAAGGCCATCCGCGAAGACGTGCTCGCCAAGATCGTGGCCACGGTGCCCGTCAAGCGCCTGGGCGAGCCGAGCGAAATCGCCTCCATCATTGCCTGGCTGGCCAGCGAGGAAGGTGGCTACGCCACCGGCGCCGACTTCTCCGTCAACGGCGGGTTGCACATGGGCTGAGGCCCGCTGCGCGGGCCTCAGCCCGCCACCGGATTTGCACAAAGCAAAACCCGCTCCGGCGGGTTTTCTTTTGCCCGCCGTCTTTGTGGAGGCCGTCTTCACAAACCGCCCGGCCTTTTGGCCTACGATGCCTGCCATGCGGTTGCGCATCATCCATCAACTGTCCTTGCTGCTTGTGGCAACTGCGCTGCTGTCGGTGGCGGCTGTGGGCGGCTTTGTGGCCTGGAACCTCAAGGCCGGCTTCTCGGACTACCTGCGCGCACGCGACCGTCAGCATGTGGAGCGTTTTGCGGCCGTGGTGGCGGCGCGCGGCGCGCGCGACCCTGGCTTTGTGGACGGCATGGCACAGGGCATCCCCATGCGCGAACTGATGGACGAGTTCTCGGACGCCGAAGGCATCACGCCCCCGGCGCGGCGCCCGCGCCCGCCACCACCGTCTGGCGAGGGTGTGCCGGCGTATGGCCCGCCGGGCGCCAGTGGCCCCCGGGGCGACGGCCCGCCCCGGCGCGGCCCGCCGGAGGGCATTGCACGGCGCATCCAGATCGTGGACCTGCAGGGTCGGCGCCTGGGCGGCCCCGGCTTTCCGGACGACCGCAACCTGCTGGAAGCGCCGGTGGTGGTGCGCGGCGAGACCGTGGCGCGGGTGCGCATGCTGCCCAGTACCGAGCTGGAAGGCGTGGACCTGCGCTTTCTGAACCGGCAGTACATCGGCCTGGCCGCCGCGGCCGGCGTGACGCTGCTGGTCGCGCTGCTGCTGGCCTTGCTGGCCGCGCCGCGACTGAGCCGGCCCCTGCGCGAACTGCAGGCCGCTGCGCGCCGCATTGCCGGTGGCGAACTGGCCGTGGCCGTGCCGGAAGCCGGCTCGCGCGAGATGGCCGGGCTGATTGGTGACGTGAACCGCATGGCCGCGTCGCTCAAGACGCTGGAGGGCGCGCGCCGCAGCTGGATTGCGCAGATCTCGCACGAGCTGCGCACGCCGCTGTCGGTGTTGCTCGGCGAGCTGGAGTCCATTGAAGACGGTGCGCGCCAGCCCACGCCCGAGGTGCTGGCCAACCTGCGGGGCGAGGTGCTGCAGCTGGTGCGGCTGGTCAATGACCTGCACACCCTGAGCATGGCCGACCTGGGCGCGCTGCCCTGCGAGTTCAGTGATGGCGATGCCGCGACCGCGCTCACCCGCGCCGCCCAGCGCTTTGGCCCGCGCGCGCAGAAGGCCGGCCTGGCACTGGACCTGCGCGGCGGCCCTGCCGTGCAGGTGCGCTGGGACTTTGGCCGCGTCGAACAACTGCTGACCAACCTGCTTGAAAACAGCCTGCGCTACACCACTGCACCCGGCCAGGTGCGGGTGCAGTGGGCGGCCACGCCGCGCGGGGTGGAGCTGCGGGTGGACGACACACCCCCCGGCGTGGCGCCGGCGCAAATGGCCCAGCTGTTTGAGCCCCTGTTCCGCGCCGACACCGCGCGCCAGCGCCGCGCCGCCGGGCCGGACGGTGCCGCCACCGGCGGCAGCGGCCTGGGCCTGGCCATTTGCCGCGCCATCGTGCAGGCGCATGGGGGTGCCATCCGGGCTGAAGCCTCGGCACTGGGCGGCCTGTGCCTGCTGGCCAGCCTGCCGATCAACGCCGACCCGCACGCCAACGCCGGAGGTGACACCGCATGACCCCGCAACCCCGCCGCATCCTGATTGTGGAAGACGACCTGCGCATTGCCGACATGCTGGACAACTACCTGCAGGCGCAGGGCTACAGCACGGCCATTCTCAGCAATGGGCTGCAGGTGGTGCCCGAGGTACAGCGCATGGCCCCCGCGCTGATCTTGCTGGACATCATGCTGCCCGGGCTCGACGGCGTGGAAGTGTGCCGCGAGGTGCGGCGCTTTTCGGGGGTGCCCATCATCATGGTGACGGCGCGGGTGGACGAGATCGACCGGCTGATTGGCCTGGAGGTGGGCGCCGACGACTATGTGTGCAAGCCCTTCAGCCCGCGCGAGGTGGTGGCGCGCATCAAGGCGCTGCTGCGCCGCGCCGAGGGCCGGGTGGGCCCCGGCACGCCGTCGCACGGCTTCCGGGTGGACGACGACGCGCTGCGCATCGCCTGGCAGGACCAGTGGTTGCCGCTGACGCCGCTGGAGTTTCGCCTGCTCAAGAAGCTGCTGTCGCGCCCCGGGCATGTGTTTTCGCGCAACGCGCTGCTGGAGAGCGTGCACGAGGACTTTCGCGACACCACCGACCGCGCCATCGACAGCCACATCAAGAACCTGCGCAAGAAGATCGGCAAGGTGCGGCCCGCGGGCTCGGCCATCGTCTCGGTGTACGGCATGGGCTACCGGTTTGACCCCGACGCAGAAGACGCCCCGGCGTGACAAGCGTCACGCCTGCGGGCCAAGTGTGGCCGACCGCGTGCGTTTGCCTCCACAGTCTGCCCACAAACGGTTTTGACAATGGGTTTCAGCGCAGCCCGCGGCGGGCTGCCACTGAACGGAGGCCCTTGCCATGACCCCAATCCCCCACCTCACCCTGACCACCCTGTTGTGCCTGGCGCTTGCGGCCTGCGGCGGCGGGGGCGGGGGCGGCGGTGCCGACGTGGCCGCCTTGCCCAATGCCGTGCCCGCGGCTGCGGCGCCGGTGGCGACCGGCACCGCAGTAACCGACGCGCCCGCTGTGCCTTCTGCGCCAGCGGCGGCGCTGTCGGCCGCGTCGCTGGCGTTCCTGAACCTGGACACGGCCAACCTGCCCAGCTACACGCCCGTGCTGCCCGCCTACTACGACGCCGGGGTGCGCGCTGACGACAACACCCCCGCCAGCAACCGCGCCAGCAGCGCCGGCGCCACGCTGGGCCGCGTGCTGTTTTACGACAAGGCCCTGAGCCTGAACCGCACCGTGGCCTGTGCGTCCTGCCACCAGCAAACCCAGGGCTTTGGCGACTCCCAGCGCTTCAGCCGCGGCTTTGCTGGTGGGCTGACCACCGCGCACGCCATGCGCCTGGGCAACGTGCGCTATTACGCGCCCGGCAGCATGTTCTGGGACAAGCGCGCCGCCACACTGGAGGCGCAGGCCACCCAGCCCATCCAGCACCCGGTGGAAATGGGCTTTGACGCCGCCAACGGCGGCCTGAGCGCATTGCTGGCCCGCCTGCAGACGCTGCCCTACTACCCTGAGCTGTTTACCCTGGCGTTTGGTGACGCCAGCATCACCGAGGCGCGCATCCAACAGGCGGTGGCGCAGTTCCAGCGCGCCATGGTGGCCACCAACAGCCGCTGGGACGCCGGCTACGCGCCCAACTTCAACCCGGCACTGCCCGATGCGGGGCTGAACACGCCCATTGCCAGCTTCAGCGCGCAGGAAGAGCGCGGGCGGCAGTTGTTCATGGCCGGGCGGGGGCAGGGCGGGCTGGCCTGCGCGGCCTGCCACCAGCCGCCGACGTTTGCGTTGGCCGCCAACTCGCGCAGCAACGGACTAGACGCGGGCGAGACCACGGTCTTCAAGGCGCCGTCACTCAAGAGCGTGTCGCGCAGCGGCGCCTTCATGCACGACGGGCGCTTGGCCTCGCTGGAGCAGGTGGTGGAGCACTACAACAGCGGCGTGCAGGACGGCCCCGCGCTGGACAACCGGCTGCGCGCCGGCAACGGCCCACGCCGCCTGAACCTGAGCGCCGCCGACAAGGCCGCGCTGGTGGCCTTTCTGCGCACGCTGGACGACACCGCGCTGGCCGGCGACGCGCGCTTCAGCAGCCCGTTTCGCCAATGAGGCACGGCGCGCGCTCAGGCGGGGGGCGGCACCAGGTCTTCAATCACCAGCTGCCGGTACTTCCAGGCGGCGGCCACCGGCTCGCCCTGCAGCACCTGCATGGCATGGTCGGAGTCGGCGGCGTCGGGCGCGTGCACCAGCAGCGCGCAGTGGCCCTGGGCCGCCAGCGCCGCGATCTGGCGCACGGTGGTGGCCTCGGTGCCCACGGAGGGCAGGGGGTCGTCGGCGCTGCCCACGGTGTGGGTGATGGACGAAAGGATGGTCTCGGTCGGCACAAACGACAGCGCGTCCCCGTCCAAGCCTGCGGCCTGCAACTTGTCGGCGGCGCGGTAGGCATCGGTGGCGGCGGGGAACATGGCCAGCACATGGCCGGTGGGGTAGAACACGCCCCCCATCGTCAACATGTCGGAATCAAGGGCAAAAGGCTTCATGCGGGTTCCCTGGGGAGTTGCGGTCACCCGATTAGCGCGCCGAATGCCCGGCCCCCCTGTCAGCCGGCTTGAACGCCGCAGGTAGGACGCCGCCGTACCCGTTAAAGTCGGGCCCGTGCGAGCCCCTTTGACCCCCCCGAACCCCTGGCGCCTGAGCGTGGCGCCCATGATGGACTGGACCGACCGGCACTGCCGCTACTTCCACCGCCTGCTGAGCCGCCACGCGCTGCTGTACACCGAGATGGTGACCACCGGCGCGCTGCTGCATGGCGACGTGCCGCGGCACCTGCGCTTCAATGCCGAAGAGCACCCGGTGGCGCTGCAACTGGGCGGCAGCGAACCGGCGGACCTGGCGCACTGCGCCAGGCTGGGCGAGCAGTGGGGCTACGACGAGATCAACCTCAATTGCGGCTGCCCCAGCGAGCGCGTGCAACGCGGCGCCTTTGGCGCCTGCCTGATGGCCGAACCCCAACTGGTGGCGGACTGCGTGAAGGCCATGGTCGACACCGTGGCCGTACCTGTGACGGTGAAGCACCGCATCGGCATCGACAAGACCGAGAGCTACGAGTTTGTGCGCGACTTTGTGGGCACCGTGAGCGAGGCGGGGTGCAAGGTGTTCATCGTGCACGCGCGCAACGCCTGGCTGCAGGGCCTGAGCCCCAAGGAAAACCGCGAGGTGCCCCCGCTGCGCTATGCGCTGGTACACCGGCTGAAAGCCGAGTTCCCGCACCTGACGATTGCCATCAACGGCGGCATCACCACCAGCGCGCAGGTGGCCGAGCAACTGCAAGCGCTGGACGGCGTGATGATCGGGCGCGAGGCGTACCACAACCCCTGGTGGCTGGCGCAGTGGGATGCGGAGTTCTATTCGGAGCCAGCCGAAGCGGTCACCCGCGAACAAGTTGAGCAACAAATGTGCGACTACATGGCCCGCGAAGCCGCTGCCCACGGCACCCCCTGGAGCAGCATTGCCCGCCACATGCTGGGCCTGCGCCACGGCCTGCCCGGCGCGCGCAAGTGGCGCCAGGTGTGGAGCGACCACCGCCTGAAAGGCCTGGCCCCACACGACGTGATGGCGCTTGCGCATGGTGTGGTGAAAGCGGCTGCGTAGCCTCTGGCTTCGGGCCTAATCGGCCGCTGAACCGCACCGGGACTGCGTGAGGCGCTATCAAATGTATAGCGATTCCGGGTCGTGTAGCGCCGGCGCCAGCGAGCGCGGCAACATGACCGCGCGGTCCTTGTTGCCCTTGGCCTCGCGCACGATGATCATGTGACGATCGAAGTCCACGTCTTTCATGCGCTGGGGATGCGCCTGGTTGTGGGTGGACGCTGACACCTTGCGCTCTGTCGCCAGCATGGTCAAAAACGCTTCCACCTTGCGCGGCCCCATGTCGCGCGGATGCCGCAACCCATGCCAGCGGATGAAAAAACGCACCCAGTAAAGGTACACCTTTTCAGTACTGAGGCTATAGTGCAAATACCGCGCACGCTCCCGAACCTGGTCCAGAAGCCGGGTCGACTGTAGCGGTGGGTTGCGGGGTTTCGCGGGTAGTTTTATAACTGTATTTTTATACAGCATACTGACTGAAAGCCCAATGTACAAGCCATCTTCGGAGATTTTTGATGTACAGCTTATCCCGCAGTCGCCGTTTTATCCCGCAGCTTTTGCGGTAGAAGTTACGTTAGGTGCTTAGTGGACTACGGCAGGCTCCCAGTCACAGATCTGCTTCGAGGGCCGCTCCTGCACACACCGCAGGGCCGTGCGGTCCTCTTCTGGGCTATCGCATACCTGAGTGCTGCGGCTGTCGTCTGGCTATTTCAGTTGCCTCCACCTATCGGAAAGACCCGCGAAGTTTTCATCGCGCTTTGTGTCGTATGGCCGTTCATCGTCTTCCTGATGTTCATTCGCCACAGCACGTCTGATTTCCGCTCGTCCTGGCCCACGGCAGCTTGGGTGGCGTTCTATGGGGCACTTCCAGTTGCTTTTCGCATCTATGACGCACTACGCACCTAACAGGTCGTTCGACACGGGCACGCTGCGGCAAGGCGCCGCGAGCCGTGCGCGGGAGCATACGTCTCGCGGCGCCTTGCCGCAGCGTGCCGGTCAACTCCAACGTTAGGCAGCAGAAATGACGGACCGTTTCGCACTTGCACCAAAGCCAGAGGATGTTCCATCTCTGCCGTACTTTGAGCTCGTGGAGCACTTACGCCTTAGCAGGGTGAATCCAGGCCACTACCTGGAAGTCACTCTACTGCTTGAGAGCGAGTTGGCTGGCCGCTCTCCAGTTGCCAACTACAAGTGCGCGAAGTGTGGTCACACAGCCTACGGGCTGCAGGAGAGTCGTACTTCTCGTAGTTTCTTGGGCTCCGTGTTTGGCGTTGAGAGTGCCAAGTACACAGCTGTGGTGTGCCAACGCTGCAGCTATACGGAGTTCTACAACGGGCGCGTGTCGCCTGAAGAGCAGGCGATTGATTTTTTGATCGGAAGGTAGACGATGCTGCCTAACCATTCAGTCAAGCGCCGATCGCCTGCGGCGTCGGCTTACCTCAAACGTTAGGCCTCAGAACCAACATGTGGCGTACCGCTGCCCTTGGTCTACTCCTCATCAGTCAGAGCTTCGCGCGGGCACAGACTGTGGGTGTTCTTGAGCACACACAGTGCAGCCAAGACCAAACTCGCGTCGTTCGTCCGCTTTTTCGTCACGGCCCGGACGGCTGGTCGTCGCTCGCGGCAGGCGCCAGCGTAGACCTGTATCCTAGCAACTGGATTGTTGTTGGCGGCGGATCCGAGGCGCCTGTCCGGGTAAAGTTGCCCGAGGCAACGCCCGAGCTTGGATGGACACATGCCCGAGACTTCTCACTTTCGCCTACTGAGGTCTCTGCGATTCCGCTTGCGCCAAATCTCGCTGAAGCCTTCGGCGGCTGGTGCGATGCCCCCAAGAACAGGCCGCTCCTTCTTGTGTCCGGGTCCACAGACGTACCCGAGTACCGAGGAGCAAAACCCAAGACTCCGCCACCAATGAGCGCACTTCGGAAAGGCTTCCTGAAGTCTCTCCCGGATGGGAAGCTCTGCGTCAATTACGACGATCCACACCCCACCAAGATACGTGAGAGGGATCTTCTGGTGACGCACGACATCGTCTTCCCTGGCAATCGGCGACTGATTGCGGTCAGCCTCAAGAGGCAATTGACTGAGTGCGGGAGTGAGATAGGTGGAGTCGAGCAACCGCGTTGGTTCGTACTGGAACCGTCGCCTCGGTTCATCGGCGCATCACTTACTCACGTTGCAACCGCTGATCTTGACGCAGACGGGAAGCCCGAACACGTTTTCTGGTTCTCTGGCTATAACGAAGACGGGTACATCCTCTTCAAGTCAGATTTCAAGCAACCACTTCGGTTCACATGGAAGTACCACTGAGGCCTAACCCCTCGCTCAAACGGAGGGACAACGGCAGGCCACCAGGCCCGGGCTGGCGGTACGCGGTAAATTGTCGCCAGCCTGGGCCTGTCGTCCTGCCGTTAGCGCCCGCTTAGCTCGAACGTTAGACATGAGTTTCTTCACCCGCGCACTCATAGCGTTTTCAGCTCTCCTGTTCCTGGTGACCGCTGTAGGCATGGCGGTCCGAGGACAGTACGGGGCGGCAGCCATGGCAGGGGGATTAGCGTGCTTCATCCTTTTCATGGGAGGTATGGCTTGGTTCGAAAAGAAGTACCCGTTGCCTCCTCTACCGAAAGGGAAGACCCCTACACTTGCCGGCGAAGCCCGTCGGTACCTCGAACGTTACCGGGGCGCGCCAGGTAAGGTCGCTGCGGTCGTAGTTTGCCTTGTCCTGCTACTGGCAGCTCTCACATTCTTTTTGCGTCTGTGGCAGGCGACTCATGCCTAACTTGTCAATCGACATGGCCCCACAACAGCAGGAGGCTGCTCCGCTGCTCCGCTGCTCGTGCTGGTGGTCTGGTCATCTTCACGTATACCTGCTGGAGCAATAACCATGAGGTCACAACACGATCTACCGCTCGGCTTTAGAGTCTTCGCTCAAGGATGGTTCTGGGCGGGAGTCTTCGTCCCGCTTGCTTATCTTTGTCTAGTGCGAGAGGCTGGTTTCCTCGACCGAGAAGGGTTCTTGTTGGCGACCCTGCTGAGTGGAATGGCCGGTCTGGTGATCCTGCTCCTGTGGAAGGTCATGTCTCGTGGTGAGCTGTGGTTCCAGATGGGGTCGTTCATGTTTAACGTCCTGCTTGTAGGCCGCCTGATTTCTTTTGCGACGAAATGACAACGCAGGTTAACTGGTCGTTCGACACGGACACTCAGCGGCGCCCGCTTCCGGCGATTGCACCTTTGCCCGATCGCCAGTCAAGTTGGCGTTAGAGCTCATGGCCCGGGCAATCGTCACATCTGAGATTCTTGATGAGCTCACGGCACTAGCACGGCGGTTCGTGCGCGATATCCAAGTCGAAGCTGTCCCGAGCATTCAAGACTGGTGCAAAGCGGTGGGGATGTCTGAGGACAACCCGTTTCTATGTGGCAAGACCGTTCAGAACCGTGAGACTGGACGGCACCTAATTCTGCTCGCGCAGCGAATCACGCCCGAGATGCAAGCGTCAGTGATCTCCGCAATGGAGCATCACGCCAAGCTCTCTCGTGAAGAAGTCGCGTCCCTGAAGAATGCAGATGTGTTTGTGAAACACCTTCTGCTTCACGAGCTTGCACACGCAACCGATCATGAACGGAGTGAAGAGGAGTGCGACCGGTGGGCGTTTCAGCAACTACACGCCGCATGAGCTCTAACATGTCCGTCAACACGGATGCTCACGGGCGTCCGCTCCCCGCGGTCGCCGGTTACTTCTACCTTCAATTCCACCGGTAGAGAATAAGTGCACCGTTCCCCAGAGCTCAAGCGGGCCCTGCTCGCAGCCTGCGCTGCCGCGCTCCTGGTGTGCACGTATCCCGCTTTCGTCCTCGGCTACACATGGAGCCACGTGGCCAGTGCAAGCTTTCCGGGCGGCAGGCATGGTCCGCTGGATGCGTATCGGCATACGCTGGCCAGTGCGGTGGTGGCGTTTACGCTCAGTCCCCGCGCAGTCGAATGGATCTCGCTTGCGATGGAAAGCAATGCAAAACGATCAAGTGCCATGGACCGGCACAACAACCGGATTGGCGCCATGGTGGGCGCGCGAGCGCGATCTTTCTCAGAGCTGCAGCCAGCTGTCCATGCCCTGGTGGTGCAAGGCGCCGTTGGCGCAACCGATCCCGATCAAGTCACCTGGCTGCCACCGGCGGACTGGCGCCGCGGGTGGCTGTGGTGAACGATGCAGGGGCTGCGTGTCTGCGCAGCGCCGCAGCCCTGCCGTAGGGGCCGCGCAAGTGCAGTGAGCACCAAGATGGCAACGTCCTCACCAACTCTTTCAACCATGTACCAACTCCACGGCTTCAGCCAGTCTGGCAATACCTTCAAGGTCGCGTTTCTGCTTCGTGCGCTGAATCAGGCGTGGGAGCCACGGTTCGTGGACTTCATGAATGGCGTTACCCGCACCGGCGAGTGGCGCGAAGGCACCAACGCCATGGGGGAGGTGCCGGTGCTGGACGACGATGCCCGGCGCCTGACGCAGTCGGGCGTGATCCTCACCTACCTGGCGGCCAAGCATGGCGCCTTTGGCGGCGAGTCGGAAGACGAGCGCCTTGAAGTGCTGCGCTGGCTGCTTTTTGACAACCACAAGTTCACCAGTTACTTCGCCAGCTACCGCTTCATGAAGGCCTTTGGCCCTGCGGCGCCAGACCCTGCGGTGATGGCCTGGCTGCGCGGCCGGCTGGACGGCGCCTTCGGCATCGTCGACAAGCACCTGGCCGGGGCCCGCTACCTGGTGGGCGACGCGCCGACCATTGCCGACATCTCGCTCAGCGGCTACCTGTTTTACCCGGTAGACGAAAGCGGCTACGAAGTGGCGGGGCGGTTCCCGAACATCGCCGCCTGGCTGGAGCGCGTGCGCGCCATGCCCGGCTGGGCCAACCCGTACGACGTTTTGCCGGGCGAAATCATCGCGCCCAAGTGGTGAACCGCATAGTCTTCGGCAACAAGGGGATCGACCAGGAGCGCGTCATGTGCGTGGTTTGTCAGTTGACGGCGGGGGTGGCGGCATTCCAGCATTGGCTGCGCACCGTCGGGCGCTGCGTAACCCTTGGCTTCAAGAGAAATCAGCGCTCAGCCCGCACCAAATCTGCGTGAGCCGCTATCAAAAATATAGCAACTCTGACGCATGCTGCGCGGGCTGATGCGCGTGGACGCGGCCTCCGGCGAGTCCAACGGGCCAGCGGAGCCCGCCTCCGCCAGCTTCAGTACATGGGTGCAAAGTGCTGCGCGGAAAGCGGACAGGTGCTGCTATAAACCAGGCACTTTCTGGAATTTTTGTTGGGGTACCGTCCATACAAGTCCAGCATCTGCAGCCCGCATCAACAGCTTCATGACCCTCCTCGTCGCGCTCTACACGCTCGCCAGCCTGGCGCATTTCATCCACAACGCCGAGTTCATTGCGTTCTACCCTGGCGTTCCTGTCTGGATGACGAGGGAGTCGGTCTACCTGGCCTGGCTGGGTGTGGCGGGTGTCGGCCTGCTGGGCCTCAGTGCTGCCAGGCTTCAGTGGCCGCGCATCGCCGCGGCGTTGCTCCTGGTCTACGGCGCACTTGGCGTGGACGGCCTGCTTCACTACACGCTGGCGCTGTGCTCCGAGCACACGCTCGCCATGAACATCACCATCTGGGCGGAGGTCACGCTCGGGCTCGCCTTGGCCTGCGCGTCCGCCATCCGGATGTGGCGGCTGGGTGCGTGGCGGTCCGGCGTGCCAATTGACCGGAGGGCGCCTTGGGCCTCCTGACCTTCAGCATCAACGTCACCCTCGACGGGTGTGTTGACCATCAGCAAGGCATCGCTGACGACGAGACGCATACCTTCTTCACCCGCCTGATGGACGAGCACGCCGCCATGCTGTGGGGCCGCGTCACCTACGAGATGATGGAAAGCCACTGGCCGACAGTGGCCCGCGGCGAGGTGGTGGCGCCGCCCGCCCTGCGTGAGTGGGCGGTCAAGCTGGAGGCCAAACCAAAGTACGTCGTGTCGTCGACGCGGAAAGACTTCCCCTGGGCGCACAGCCACCGTATTGCCGGCGATCTGCGCATGGCCGTGCAGACGCTCAAGGACGCGACCCCGGGCGGTGTGCTCCTTGGCAGCGGCAAGCTGGCGACCACGCTGGACCGGCTGGACTTGATCGATGATTACAGGTTCCTCGTGCACCCCCGTATTGCCGGCCGCGGCCCGACCCTTTACGCGGGCGGCCTGCCCAGCACGCGACGGCTGGCGCTGGTGTCGTCCACGCCGCTGCGCAGCGGTGTGGTTGCCCTGCATTACCGGCGCGCGAACTGACCCGGACAGTAAACGCTTCGCCGCACACCACGTGGCCTGCCGGCCGCCGCGAGCGTTAGACTCCACGCCCTATGCGCTTTGCCATTCTCGGTAACTCTGGCTCTGGCAAGTCCACCCTGGCCCGCTGGCTGGCCCGGCCGGCCGACCTTGCCATCCTCGATCTTGACGTGGTCGCCTGGGAGCCAGACCAACCTGCTGTCGCGCGATCGGCCGCTCTCGCCGAAGCCGAGGTCACCCGGTTCTGCACCACGCACGCCGGCTGGGTGTTGGAGGGCTGTTATGGAAACCTGGTCGAAGCCGCGCTCCCGTTCAGGCCGTTTCTCGTTTTCCTGAACCCGGGGCTGGAGAGTTGCAGGGAGCACTGCCTGAACCGTCCCTGGGAACCTCACAAGTACGCGTCCAGGCAAGCGCAGGACGCCAACCTCCCGTTCCTTCTGTCGTGGGTGGCCGAGTACTACACGCGCGACGGCCCCATGTCCCTGGCCGCGCATCGTGTGGTGTTTGACCAGTACCCGGGCCGCAAGCTCGAGCTTCAGCAGGTGCCCCGGCTGAGTCCAGCCGAGGCGGCGCAATGGCAGGAACTCTTCCACTTGCCGGACATCAGCAGCACAGAAGGCCGCAAATGAAGATCACCATCGAGATGCAGCCTCCGATGACTGACACACGACCAGGGCCACGGACGATTTTCGCGACGGCTGGCAATGCATGAAACCCGCATCCGCGCCCGGCACGTGCGCGGCATCGGCGGTGGCGCGCGTACGCTGTCGCTGCAGTTGCCCCTGCTGGCGCGTGAGGTGCCGGCGCTGGCGGCCTGCCACGCGGGCACCCTCAACCTGCAGCTGGCGGTGCCGCTGATCGTGGCGCGACCAGACCATCGCACGCGCAGCATCATGTGGGAGCCGGGCGAGCAGGAGGTGTTCGACCTGCTGCGCATCGAGCTGGAGGTTCCGTTTGAGGGCGCCCGCCACCCGGCCTGGTTGTACATCGCCCACCAGTCGCCGCACCGGGCCACACCGCGGGTGCACGAAGTGATCGCGCCGTACATCGATCTGCAAGCCCACACCGAGCTGGCGGTGGTGCTGCAGCAGCCTTGCGTGCTCTTGCCCTACGGCCCCAACCTCACGTGCGTGGTGGCCTGAGGTGGCGCTACGCTGGCGACGCCATCTGGCCGAGCCGGAGACCAATGCCGCTGGCCACGCTCGTTGGGTCACAATCCGATGCCATGAAACTCCGATTGCCGACGTCATTTATCGCGGTGCTTCTTGCACTCGGCGGTTGCGCCTCGACGACCACTTCGCAGCTCGTACCGTCACCCCAAAGCCCGGTCTGCCAGAGCGCGGGCCGGGCGCTGGTCCTGTGGACGCCCCAGTGGCGGCCAGATCAGAAAGATGTTGCGGCCAGAGAAGCCGCCGCGGCGGATGGTCTGGGCCAGTTTTTCGGGACGTCCGGTTGCTTTGCATCGGCGTCGCTGCGGCGTTTGCCGGCGGATGCCGGGCCAGCGATACAAGCCGCTGTGGCCGAGGCTGGCACCCGCAACGAGAAGGTGGTGGTCATTACCGTGCGGGAGCTTGGCCCGGTTGTCCGGCTGGGCGCCTCGCTCGCGCTGGTCGAGGGTGGAACTGAAGTTGTCCTTGACCTGTCCGAGTACGATCCCGCCCGGCCGGCGCCCCGGACGTTTGCGGTCCAGTGGCGCAGCGGCGGGCCCGGCGTTGTTCGAGGCGTCGCCACGCTGCCGCAGGACCTTCAGTCCGCGCTGGCCGCCGGGCTGCAGCCACGGAGGTGATCCCCATGCAGAACCTGCTGACCGGTAAACGCGTTCTGGTGACCCAGGCCACCGAGTTCATGGGGCCAGCCCTCTGCGAGGTGTTTGCCGGGCAGGGCGCGGATGTGGTGCGCAGCGCTCTGGACCTGTCAGCGCCAGGCAGTGCCGAGTCTGCCGTGGAAGCGGCCGGCGAACTGGATGTTGTCGTGGCGAATCTCTCGATCATGGCGCCGAGCACTCCCGCCACCGAGGTGGGAGACGCCGAGTGGCGCGCGGTGTTTGCGGCCTTGGTGGACCCGCTGCCAAAGCTGGTGAAAGCCGTTGTTCCGGTATTTCGCCGGCGGGGCGGCGGCAAGATTCTGGTCGTGGGCAGTGCGTCGGCGCTCCGCGGAATGAAGCGGGCATCGACCTACAGTGCAGCACGCGGGGCCCAGCTGTCCTACGTACAGGCCGTCGGCGTGGAACTCGCGCCGCTGAAGATCCAGGTCAATGCCATCGCGCAGAACTTCGTCGACAACCCCACGTACTTTCCGCCGGAAGTCCAGTCCAACCCGCGATTCCAGGAGCGGCTCGCGCGTGAGGTGCCGCTCGGCCGTCTGGTGGATGCGCGGGAGGACGCCCTCTTTGCGGCCTACCTGTGCAGCAGCGCGGCAGACTGCTTTGTCGGACAGGTGTTCCCGGTGTGCGGTGGCTGGGTGAGCCGTTGAGCGCGCCATGCTGACAACACCGTCGAGCCCGCCACGGCCAATGGCGCGTCGCGTCCTTGGTTCACCCCCGGTACGCGTGCTGGTGCTGGGCTTTGTCCTGCTGGTACTGATGTTCCTGAACAGCGACGTGACGACTCGCTACGCCACAGAGCCCGGCAAGGCTGTCCTGCACATCATCGCGCTGGCCGTTGCAGGTTTCGCGGTGTATCTGGGGTATGCCTTGCTCGGCGAACAGCGCGCGGTACCCGAGCTCGCCTTGCCCGGCATGGGGCGTGAGCTCGGCATCGGCCTGCTGATCGGTGCAGGCCTGTATGCCGCCTGTGAGCTGCTTCTCATGGCGCTGGGCATTTACCGCATCGATGGCCTGAACCCGTGGCGGTACATGGTGCCGGCCATTGCCATGGCGATCAGCTCGAGCGTGTTTGAAGAGCTGCTGTTCCGCGGCGTGCTGTTCGGTGCCATCGAGAAATGGCTGGGCAGCTGGGCGGCACTTGTCGTGTCGTCGCTCGTGTTTGGGCTGACCCACCTGATGAACCCGCAGGGCACGCTACAGGGCGCCTTGTACATCGCGGTCGAGGCAGGCCTCCTGCTGGCGGCGGCCTACATGCTGACGCGCAGGCTGTGGCTGAGCATCGGCTTTCACATGGCCTGGAACTACACACAGTCTGCCATTTTCTCGGGGATCGTTTCCGGCAACGACGCCCAGCCAGGCCTGATCAGGTCCAGCATCAACGGACCCGACTGGCTGACCGGCGGGAGCTTCGGGGTCGAGTCGTCGGTGCTGGCGCTGAGCCTGTGTACCGTGACGGGGCTCGTGATGCTGGTCATGGCGGTGTGACGCGGAAGGATCGTGCCGCCCGCGTGGAAGCGCCCCGCCTGACGCATTGCGGGTCGCGTTTGGTCGGCTGTCGAGAACGGTTCTTCTGTACCCATGCCTGATTCCCGGATGAAAGCTGCGGTTTACGACCGTTATGGTCCGCCAGACGTCGTGCAGATCCGCGATGTGCCGCGCCCTGTGCCCAAGGCTCACGAGGTGCTGATCGAAACGCGGGCCACCACCGTCACGTCGGCCGACTGGCGGGTGCGCAGCCTGGTGCTGCCCACGGGCTTTGGGCTGTTGGGGCGGCTGGCGCTGGGTGTGGTGCGGCCGCGCCAGCCGGTGCTGGGCTCCGAACTGGCCGGTGTGGTGGTGGCTGTGGGTACCCGTGTCACGCGTTTCAAGCCGGGCGACGCCGTGTTTGCCTTCAGCGACGCGGCCATGGGCTGCCACGCGCAATACAAATGCTTTCCGGAACAGGGTGCCGTGGCGTTGAAGCCCGCCCATCTGACGTATGGCGAGGCGGCAGCGCTTTCCTTTGGCGGCACCACCGCGCTGGACTTCTTCCGCCGTGGCCGGCTGCAGCCTGGCGAGCGGTTGCTCGTCAACGGGGCGTCCGGAGCCGTTGGAACGGCGGCAGTGCAGCTCGCGCGGAACCTGGGTGCGCACGTCACGGCCGTGTGCAGCGTGGCCCATGCAGACCTGCTGATGTCGCTCGGCGCGCATGAAGTGATTGACTACCGCACGCAGGACTTCACGCAGCGCGGCCAGAGATGGGATGTGGTCATGGACAACGCCGGGACCGCCCCCTGGCGGCGCAGCGCCCCGGTGCTGACCGCGCGGGGTCGCCTGCTGCTGGTGCTGGGCGGCCTGCCCGACATGCTGCAGGCGCCGTGGGTCGCACTGACCACCCGCCAGCGGGTGATCGCCGGGCCTGCCGCCGGGCGGGCGGAAGACCTGCACCAGCTGGCCGCGCTGGCGCAAGCCGGCGCATTAAAGCCCGTGATTGACCGGTACTACCCGTTCGAACGCATCGTGGACGCCCACCGCCATGTGGACAGCGGCCGCAAGCGCGGCAATGTGGTGGTGCTGGTGGGGGAGGACGGTTTGGGTTGACCACCCGGTTGTTGCTCGTCCGTTACTGAACCCTATCGCGCCACCGTCGGCAGCGCGAAATCCCGAATCAGCAGCGCTGTGCGCCCGGCCACTTCGCGCGACACCTGGTCGGTGAGTGCCACCACCACCAGGTCCAGCGCCGGCACCACATAGATGAACTGGCCGCCATAGCCGGCCGCATAGAAGGCGGGCAGGTTGTCGCCGGGGGTGGACGACAGCCACCACAGGTAGCCGTAGCCCCACAGCTCCTTCGGGCCGCGCGCGGGCTGGCCAGTGTCGATCTTGCGGCTGGTGGCTTCCTTGACGAAGGCGGTGGGCACGAGCTGCCGGCCCTGCCACAGCCCGCCGGCACGCACCAGCTGGCCAATGCGCAGCAAGTCGGGCGCCGTCAGTCGCAGCTCGGCGGCGCCGTTGGGCACACCGTCCTGCCCGGTGGGCCATTCGGCGCCCTCGATGCCCAGCGGTTTGAACAGCTCGGCCTGCGCAAATGCGGCCAGCGGCATCTTGACCCGGCGCGCCAGCGCCTCAGCCACCAGGTGTGAATCGATGTTGCTGTAGTAGAAGCGGCTGCCAGGCTCGTCCACCAGCGGGCGGCCGATGGCGTGGGCCAGCAGGCCGGGTGAAAAAAAGCGCTGCACGAAATCGGGGTAGTCGGTGTTCGCGTCAAGTCCGCGCCGGTCGAAGCCGGGCGACAGCGTGAGCAAATGGCGCAGCGTCACGCGCTGCAGCGCGGCGGCATGGGGGCCTTGTGCGTGTTCGGGGAAGAACGCAGCCAGCGGCTCGTCCACGCTGGTGATGGCGCCTTGCCCGATGGCGATGCCCACCAGCAGCGCCATGACCGACTTGGTGACGGATGCAACGTTCAGGCGGGTGTTGGGCGTGGTGTCCTGCCGGTAGTACGAAAACGGCGCACCGCGCCGCTCCATGAGGAAGGCGCGCACATTGGGCGCGTTGCGCAACTGCGCTTCCAGCGCCTGCACCCGCTCGGCGTTGAAGGCCGGGGCCTGGGCGTAGGCTGAGGGCCCGAACAGGCCCGCAGCGACGGACAAGGCCAGCAAGCTGCGACGGGTGGTGTGAACCTGGGCGGTCATGGGGCTGGCGCCTCAGGCCGCCGCTTCGAGCCCGTTGGCAAAGTGCTCGCGCATGCGCTGCATGGCACTGGCACTGTCGCGGCTGGCCAGGGCTTTCATGATGGCGGCATGCTCGGCCAGCGACTCCTGGATGCGGCCGCTTTTGAGCAGCGAGTTGTGCCGGTTGAGCTTCATCACCTTGCGCAGGTCGGCGACCATCTGGTCGCGCCAGCGGTTGTCGGCAATCTCCAGCAGCCGCATGTGAAAGCGCTCATTGACGGCGAAGAACTTTTCACGGTCGGCCACGGCCGCCTCCAGCTCGGCGTGCAGTGCCTGCAACTCCTTCAGTTCCGCTGCGCTCGCACGGGCCGCCACCACGCCGGCAGCATCGCTTTCCAGAAGGCTGAGCAGGTGGTACACATCGCTCAGGTCCTTCTCGTTGACTTCGGTCACGTAGGCGCCGCGGCGCACCTTCATGGTCACCAGGCCCTCAGCGGCCAGCACTTTCAGCGCCTCGCGCAGGGGCGTGCGGCTGATGCCGTATTCCTCGGCCAGTTTCAGCTCGTCGATCCAGCTGCCGGGCTCGAGCTCACGGCGGAAGATGCGCTGGCGGAGCAGCTCGGCCACTTCTTCATACAAGGCGCGGGGGGTGAGGGTGACGGCAGCCATGGGATAGTCAGTTTGTCGTCATTGTACGCAGGAATAATATTTTGCATCAATAATTATGAATGATGTAGACTTCGGGGAAACCCTTCAAGCACCTGCGCCATGAGCCAAAACCTGCCCGAATTCAACGCCGCCAGCCTTGACGCCTGGTACAAGGCGGCCGCCAAGTCGGCGCCCGGCGGCGACGTGAATGCCCTGAACTGGCACACGCCCGACGGCATCACCGTCAAGCCGCTGTACACCGCCGAAGACACGGCCGGCTTGCCCTACACCCACACGCTGCCGGGCTTTGAGCCCTACCTGCGCGGTCCGCAGGCCACCATGTACGCGGTGCGGCCCTGGACGATCCGCCAGTACGCAGGCTTCTCCACTGCGGAGGAGTCCAACGCCTTCTACCGCAAGGCGCTGGCCGCGGGCGGGCAGGGCGTCTCGGTCGCCTTTGACCTGGCCACCCACCGCGGCTACGACAGCGACCACCCGCGCGTGACCGGCGATGTCGGCAAGGCTGGCGTGGCCATCGACAGCGTGGAGGACATGAAGATCCTGTTCGACCAAATCCCGCTGGACAAGGTGAGCGTGTCCATGACCATGAACGGCGCGGTGCTGCCGGTGCTGGCGGGCTATGTGGTGGCGGCCGAAGAGCAGGGCGTGCGGCAGGACCAGCTGAGCGGAACCATCCAGAACGACATCCTCAAGGAGTTCATGGTCCGCAACACGTACATCTACCCGCCCAAGCCGAGCATGCGGATCATCGGCGACATCATCGAGTACACGGCAAAGCACATGCCGAAGTTCAACTCGATCAGCATCAGCGGCTACCACATGCAGGAAGCCGGCGCCAACCAGGCCCTCGAATTGGCTTTTACCTTGGCCGATGGCAAGGAGTACGTGAAGACCGCCATTGCCAAGGGCATGGACGTGGACGACTTTGCCGGGCGGCTGAGTTTCTTCTGGGCCATTGGCATGAACTTCTACCTGGAAGTGGCCAAGATGCGCGCGGCGCGCCTGCTGTGGTGCCGCATCATGAAGGGCGTCAACGCGAAGAACGCCAAGAGCCTGATGCTGCGCACCCACTGCCAGACCAGCGGCTGGAGCCTGACCGAGCAGGACCCGTACAACAACATCGTGCGCACCACCATCGAGGCCATGGCTGCGGTGTTTGGCGGCACCCAAAGCCTGCACACCAACAGCTTTGACGAAGCCATCGCGCTGCCCACCGAGTTTTCGGCCCGTATTGCGCGCAACACGCAGCTCATCATCCAGGAAGAGACGCACATCACGAATGTGATCGACCCCTGGGCCGGCAGCTACATGATGGAAAAGCTGACGCAGGACATGGCGGATGCGGCCTGGAAGATCATTGAAGAAGTCGAGGCCATGGGCGGTATGACCCGTGCCGTGGACAGCGGCTGGGCCAAGCTGAAGATCGAGGCCGCCGCCGCCGAGAAGCAGGCCCGCATCGACAGCGGCAAGGACGTGATCGTCGGCGTCAACAAGTACAAGCTCCAGACGCAGGATGTGGTGGAGGCCCGCGACATTGACAACATGGCCGTGCGCGACGGGCAGATCGCGCGCTTGAAGCAGATTCGCGCCACGCGCGATGCCGGCAAGGTGCAGGCCGCACTGGACGCGTTGACCGCTGCCGCCGAGAAGGGCGACGGCAATCTGCTGGACTTGAGCATCCAGGCCATCCGCCTGCGCGCCACGGTGGGCGAGGTGAGCGATGCGCTGGAAAAGGTGTTTGGGCGCCACCGCGCCGATACGCAAAAGGTGACCGGTGTGTATGCAGCCGCTTATGACAGTGCCGAGGGCTGGGAACAGCTCAAGACCGAAATCAACGCCTTTGCCGAACAGCAGGGACGCCGCCCGCGCGTGATGATCAGCAAGCTGGGCCAGGACGGCCACGACCGCGGCGCCAAGGTGGTGGCGACGGCCTTTGCCGACCTGGGCTTCGACGTGGACATGGGCCCGCTGTTCCAGACACCCGAGGAATGCGCCCGCCAGGCGATTGAGAACGACGTGCACGCCGTGGGCGTGAGCACGCTGGCGGCCGGCCACAAGACGCTGGTGCCCGCCATCATTGAAGAACTCAAAAAGCAGGGCGCCGACGACATCATCGTGTTCGTGGGCGGCGTGATCCCGCAGCAGGACTACGAGTTTCTGTATGAGGCCGGCGTCAAGGGCATCTACGGCCCCGGCACGCCGATTCCCGCCAGCGCCAAGGATGTGCTGGAACAGATCCGCAAGGCGATTGCCGCGAAATGAACTTTGCCGCGGGCGTTCTTGGCTCCGATGGCCCGGCACAGCGCCGAGCCATTGCCAAGGCCATCACCCTGCTGGAATCCACGCGGGCCGACCACCGCGCCCAAGCGGATGAATTGCTCACCGCGCTGCTGCCCCATGCGGGCAAGAGCTTTCGCCTGGGCATCAGCGGTGTGCCGGGCGTGGGCAAGAGCACCTTCATTGAAGCGCTGGGCCTGTACCTGATCGAACTGGGCCACCGCGTGGCGGTGTTGACCATTGACCCGTCGTCCACCGTGTCGGGGGGCTCCATCCTCGGGGACAAGACGCGGATGGAGAAGCTCTCGGTGCACGAGCGGGCGTTCATCCGCCCGAGCCCGTCCAGCGGCACGCTGGGTGGTGTGGCCGAGAAGACGCGCGAGGCCATGCTGGTGTGTGAGGCCGCAGGCTACGACGTGGTGATTGTGGAAACCGTGGGCGTGGGCCAGAGCGAGACGGCCGTGGCCGGCATGACCGACATGTTTGTGCTGATGCAGCTGCCCAACGCCGGCGACGATCTGCAGGCTATCAAGAAGGGCGTGATGGAGCTGGCCGACCTGGTGGTGATCAACAAGGCCGACATCGACGCCGACGCCGCCACGCGCGCGCAGGCCCAGATCACCAGCGCGCTGCGGCTGCTGGGGCAGCATGGGCACCCCGACCACGCGCACCATGATGAAAACATCTGGCACCCGCAGGTCATTCAGTTAAGTGCCTTGCTGGGCACCGGGGTCGACGCCTTCTGGGCCACCGTTAGCCAGTTCAAACACCTGCAAACCATCAACGGCCGGCTGGCGCAGCGCCGCCAGCAGCAGGCGCTGGCCTGGATGTGGGAGCGCATTGACGCGGGGCTCAAGCAGGCGTTTCGCCAGCATCCGGCCGTGCGCGCGCTGCTGCCCCAACTCACGGCCGATGTGGCCGCCGGGCGGGTTCCCGCCTCGACCGCAGCAAGAAATCTGCTCGCAGCCCGCACCGGTACTGCGTGAGCCGCTATCAAAATAATAGCAATTGACGAAAGAAGACCATGCACGACATTCTTGAACAACTGGAACAGAAGCGCGCCGCGGCGCGCCTGGGCGGCGGGCAGAAGCGCATTGACGCCCAGCACAAGAAGGGCAAGCTCACCGCGCGCGAGCGGCTGGAACTGCTGCTGGACGAAGGCACGTTTGAAGAGTGGGACATGTTCGTCGAGCACCGCTGCACCGACTTCGGCATGGCCGACCAGAAGATTCCGGGTGACGGCGTGGTCACCGGCTACGGGATGATCAATGGCCGGCTGGTGTTCGTGTTCAGCCAGGACTTCACCGTGTTCGGCGGTGCGCTCAGCGAAGCCCACGCCGAAAAGATCTGCAAGGTGATGGACCAGGCCATGAAGGTCGGCGCGCCGGTGATCGGCCTGAATGACTCGGGCGGCGCGCGCATCCAGGAGGGTGTGGCGTCGCTGGGCGGTTATGCGGATGTGTTCCAGCGCAACGTGCTGGCCAGCGGTGTGGTGCCGCAGATCAGCATGATCATGGGGCCCTGTGCCGGTGGCGCGGTGTACAGCCCGGCCATGACGGACTTCATCTTCATGGTGAAGGACAGCTCGTACATGTTCGTCACCGGCCCCGAGGTGGTGAAGACCGTGACGCACGAGGAAGTGACGGCCGAGGAACTGGGTGGCGCCACCACCCACACCAGCCGCAGCGGTGTGGCCGACCTGGCGTTTGAGAACGATGTGGAGGCGCTGCTGATGCTGCGCCGCCTGTACAACTACCTGCCGCTCAACAACCGCGAGAAGGCGCCGGTGCGCCCCAGCAACGACCCGGCCGACCGGATGGACCTGAGCCTGGACACGCTGGTGCCCGACAACCCCAACAAGCCCTACGACATGAAGGAGCTGATCGCCAAGACGGTGGACGATGGCGACTTCTTCGAGCTGCAGCCCGAGTACGCCAAGAACATCATCATCGGCTTTGCGCGCATGGAAGGGCAGACCGTGGGCATAGTGGCCAACCAGCCCCTGGTGCTGGCGGGTTGCCTGGACATCAAGAGCAGCATCAAGGCGGCGCGCTTCGTGCGCTTCTGCGACGCGTTCAACATCCCGGTGGTGACCTTTGTGGATGTGCCCGGCTTCATGCCTGGCACGTCGCAGGAGTACGGCGGCATCATCAAGCACGGCGCCAAGCTGCTGTACGCCTACGCCGAGTGCACCGTGCCCAAGATCACGGTGATCACGCGCAAGGCCTACGGCGGCGCCTACGACGTGATGAGCTCCAAGCACCTGCGCGGCGACGTCAACTTTGCCTGGCCGAATGCCGAGATTGCGGTGATGGGCGCCAAGGGCGCGGTGGAAATCATCTTCCGTGAGGACAAGGGCGACCCGGCGAAGCTGGCCGCCAAGGAAGCGGAATACAAGGCCCGCTTTGCCAACCCGTTCGTGGCCGGAGCGCGCGGCTTCATCGACGACGTGATCCTGCCGCACGAGACGCGCAAGCGCATCTGCCGTTCGCTGGTGATGCTGCGCGACAAGAAGCTTGAGAACCCGTGGCGCAAGCACGGAAACATCCCGCTTTGAGTCCCGAGGAGCAAAACACCATGTTCACCAAAATCCTGATCGCCAACCGCGGCGAAATCGCCTGCCGCGTCATACTCACCGCCCGCAAGATGGGCATCAAGACGGTGGCGGTGTATTCCGACGCCGACCGCGACGCACGGCATGTGGAACTGGCCGACGAAGCCATACACATTGGCGCCGCGCCCAGCCGCGAGAGCTATTTGCAGGCCGACAAGATCATTGCCGCGTGCAAGCAGACGGGCGCGCAGGCCGTGCACCCCGGCTACGGCTTCCTGAGCGAGAACGAGGCCTTTGCCCGGCGCGTGGAGGAAGAAGGCATCACCTTCATCGGCCCCAAGCACTACAGCATTGCCGCCATGGGCGACAAGATCGCGTCCAAGAAGCTGGCCAATGAAGCCAAGGTCAACACCATCCCCGGCTGGAACGACGCGATTGAGAATGCCGAGCGCGCGGTGCAGATGGCGCGCGACATCGGCTACCCGGTGATGATCAAGGCCAGCGCGGGCGGCGGTGGCAAGGGCCTGCGCGTCGCTTTCAACGACAAGGAGGCACTGGAGGGCTTTACCGCCTGCCAGAACGAGGCGCGCAACAGCTTTGGCGACGACCGCATCTTCATCGAGAAGTTTGTGCAGGAGCCGCGCCACATCGAGATCCAGGTGCTGGGCGATTCGCACGGCAACGTGATCTACCTGAACGAGCGCGAATGCTCCATCCAGCGCCGCCACCAGAAGGTGATCGAGGAGGCGCCGAGCCCCTTCATCAGTGACGCTACGCGCAAGGCCATGGGCGAGCAGGCCGTGGCACTGGCCAAGGCGGTGAAGTACCAGAGCGCCGGTACGGTGGAGTTTGTGGTCGGCAAGGACCAGGACTTTTACTTCCTCGAGATGAACACCCGCTTGCAGGTGGAGCACCCGGTGACGGAATGCATCACCGGGCTCGATTTGGTGGAGCTGATGATCCGCGTGGCGGCGGGCGAAAAACTGCCGCTGGCGCAGGCCGATGTGCAGCGCAACGGCTGGGCCATTGAGTGCCGCATCAACGCCGAAGACCCGTTCCGCAACTTCCTGCCCAGCACGGGCCGGCTGGTGCGCTTCCAGCCGCCGAAGCAAAGCATGTGGGCGGCCGACACGCAGCATCTGAATGGCGTGCGGGTCGACACCGGTGTGCAGGATGGCGGCGAGATTCCGATGTACTACGACTCGATGATCGCCAAGCTCATCGTGCACGGCACCGACCGCAACGACGCGATTGCGAAGATGCGCGAGGCGCTCAACGGTTTTGTGATCCGTGGCATCAGCAGCAACATCCCGTTCCAGGCGGCGCTGCTGGCGCACCCCAAGTTTGTGGCGGGGGACTTCAACACCGGCTTCATTGCCGAGCACTACGGCAAGGGCTTCAGCGCCGCCGATGTGCCGCACGACGACCCGGGTTTCCTGGTGGCGCTGGCTGCCTACGTGCAGCGGCGCGTGCTGGGCCGCGCCGCCGGCATCAGCGGGCAGTTGCCCGGCCATGGCGTGCAGGTGGGCGAGCAGTTTGTGGTGGTGGCCCTGGGCGCTGGCGGCCAGCACCAGCGGCACCCGGTGGAGGTCACGGATTTTCAGGCTCAATCGGGCTCCAGCTCGCTCCAGGTGGGCGCAAAGCGCTATGAAATTTGTAGCAACTGGCACCTGGGCGGGCTGCGCATCCGCGGCACCGTCAACGGCCAGCCATTCCATGCGCAGGTGGAGCGCGGCACGCCGCGCAACCCGCTGGCCATCCGCGTCATCCACAACGGCACCCAGCTCGACGCGCTGGTGCTGTCGCCGCGCGCCGCCGAGCTGCACGCGCTGATGCCGTTCAAGGCGCCGCCCGACATGAGTCGCTATGTGCTGTCGCCCATGCCCGGCCTGCTGGTGGAGGTGGCGGTGCAGCCAGGCCAGAAGGTGCAGGCAGGCGAGCGTGTGGCCGTGATCGAGGCGATGAAGATGGAAAACGTGCTGTTCGCCGCCGCCGACGGCGTGGTGGGCAAGGTGCTGGCCACCAAGGGCGAATCGCTCACCGTGGACCAGCCGATTGTGGAGTTCGCGCAGTGAACCGCCCCTTCAAGGTGCTGGGTATCCAGCAAATCGCCATCGGCGGCCCCGACAAGATGCGTCTGCAGAAGCTGTGGGTGGACATGCTGGGCCTGGAAGTCACCGGCACGTTCAAGAGCGAGCGCGAGAACGTGGACGAAGACATCTGCGCCATCGGCAGCGGCCCGTTCAAGGTCGAGGTAGACCTGATGCAGCCGCTGGACCCGGACAAAAAGCCTGCCGTGCACACCACGCCGCTCAACCATGTGGGCCTGTGGATCGACAAGCTGCCCGAGGCCGTGCAGTGGCTCGGCGCCCAGGGCGTGCGCTTTGCGCCCGGCGGCATCCGCAAGGGCGCGGCGGGTTTTGATATCTGCTTTGTCCACCCCAAGGGCAGCGACGAGCTGCCCATTGGCGGCGAGGGCGTGCTGATCGAACTGGTGCAGGCGCCGCCCGAGGTGGTCACGGCCTTTGCTGCGCTGGCGGCGCAGCCCTTGACGGGCTGAGCGCGCGACCTCGGGAATCACCCGAGGGCCGGTGCGCCGGGGGCGGGCGTAGACTGGGTGCAGCCTGTGCGTCTTGTGCGCTGCAACAAGGGTGACACGGGCAAGGAGACAAGCCTTGCATCCAACGAATACGGCCAACCCGGCCTATTTCCACAAGGTCGTGGACTGCCAGTACGCCTGCCCGGCCCACACACCCGTTCCCGAATACATACGCCTGATTGCGCAGGGCCGCTACAGCGACGCCTACATGATCAACTGGGTGTCCAACGTGTTTCCCGGCATCCTGGGGCGCACGTGCGACAGGCCCTGTGAGCCTGCCTGCCGCCGCGGGCGGGTGGAAGAGGCCAACGCCAAGCATCCCGAGCCTGTGGCCATTTGCCGGCTCAAGCGGGTGGCGGCCGACATGAAGGACGACGTGGGCAAACGCATGCCCAAGGCCGGCCGCAAGAATGGCAAGCGCGTGGCCTGCATCGGCGCCGGCCCGGCGTCGCTCACAGTGGCGCGTGACCTCGCCCCCTTGGGGTACGAGGTGACCGTGTTCGATGGCGAGGCCAAGGCGGGCGGTTTTATCCGCACGCAGATCCCGCGCTTTCGCCTGCCCGAGAGCGTGATCGACGAGGAAACCGGCTACATCCTGGACCTGGGCGTCACATTCAGGAGCGGCCAGCGCATTGACTCCATGAAGGCGCTGCTGGCGGGCGAAGTCGACGGACTGTTCGACGCGGTGTTCGTCGGCTGCGGCGCACCGCGCGGCCGCGACCTCGACTTGCCCGGCCGCCGGGAAGCGGCAGCCAGCATCCACATCGGCATCGACTGGCTGGCGTCGGTGTCGTTCGGCCACATCACGAAGATCGGGCGGCGTGTCATCGTGCTCGGCGGCGGCAACACCGCCATGGACTGCTGCCGCTCGGCGCGGCGCCTGGGGGGCAAGGACGTGAAGGTGATCGTGCGCAGCGGGTTTGACGAGATGAAGGCCTCGCCCTGGGAAAAGGAAGACGCCCAGCACGAAGGCATCCCCATCCTCAACTTCCATGTGCCCAAGGCCTTTGTGCACGACGGCGGCAAGCTCACCGGCATGCTGTTTGAAATCGTCGAGGCGCGCTACGACGACAAGGGCCGCCGCAGCCTGGTGCCCACCGGCGAGCCCGACGCGTTCTACGAGTGCGACGAGGTGCTGGTCGCGGTGGGCCAGGAAAACGCGTTTCCCTGGATCGAGCGCGACTGCGGCATCGGGTTTGACCAGTGGGGCCTGCCCCGGCTGGGCCAGGACACGCACCAGTCCACCGTGCCCCATGTGTTCTTTGGTGGCGACGCTGCGTTTGGCCCCAAGAACATCATCACCGCTGTGGCCCACGGCCATGAAGCGGCGGTGTCGATCGACCGCCTGCTGCATGGCGAAGACATCGCGCAGCGGCCCGCGCCCATGACCAACCTGATGTCGCAGAAGATGGGCATCCATGAATGGAGCTACGACAACGACACGGTGAACGACGAGCGCTACAAGGTGCCCTGGGCACAGGCTGAAGCGGCACTGGCCAGCATCAAGGTGGAGGTGGAGCTGGGCTTTGACGCTGCGACCGCCTTCAAGGAGGCTGGCCGCTGCCTGAACTGCGACGTGCAGACGGTGTTCACTGCGTCCACCTGCATCGAGTGCGACGCCTGTGTGGACATCTGCCCGATGGACTGCATCACCTTCACCGGCGACGGGGAGGAGGCCGAGCTGCGCCAGCGCCTCAAGGCACCGGCGCTGAACCTGACGCAAGACCTGTATGTGGCCGGCCCGCTCAAGACCGGGCGCGTGATGGTGAAGGACGAAGACGTCTGCCTGCACTGCGGCCTGTGTGCCGAGCGCTGCCCCACCGGCGCCTGGGACATGCAGAAATTCCTGCTGAACACCACCCAGGCAGGCCCCGCCTGCCGCGACAAGCCTGCACTGGCGCAGCAACCGGGAGTGGCCGCATGAAGCGCATCGAAGCCATCAATGACTTTGTGATCAAGTTCGCCAACGTCAACGGCTCGGGCTCGGCCAGTGCCAACGAGCTGTTTGCCAAGGCCATCCTGCGCATGGGTGTGCCGGTCAGCCCGCGCAACATCTTTCCCAGCAACATCCAGGGCCTGCCCACCTGGTACGAGGTGCGCGTGACGGAGCAGGGCTGGC
This sequence comes from Ramlibacter sp., assembly GCA_046348225.1. GTDB lineage: Bacteria > Pseudomonadota > Gammaproteobacteria > Burkholderiales > Burkholderiaceae_C > JAXMEQ01. The sequence goes on along the minus strand of JAXMEQ010000003.1, from coordinate 184,275 downwards.
TCGGCCGACGCGGCGGCATCGACATGATGGTGGCCATGAACCCGCAGACCTGGGACGCCGACGTGGCCGAACTGGAGCCCGGTGGCTACCTGTTCTACGACAGCACGCGGCCGCTGCCACCCGCAAAGTTCCGCGACGACATCCACGTGATCGGCATGCCGCTCACGGAGATCTGCAATGCGGTCTACAGCGACCCGCGGCAGCGGCAGCTGTTCAAGAACATCGTGTACGTCGGCGCACTGTCGGTGCTGCTGGAAATCGAGCCCGAAGTCATTGAAAAGCTGTTCGGCGAGCAGTACAAGGGCAAGGAAAAGCTGCTGGCCTCCAACGTGCAGGCCCTGCACCTGGGGCGGGACTTTGCCAGGGAACACCTGAGCGCGCCGCTGGGCATCCGGGTGCGGCGGGCCGACAAGGTGGGCGAGCGCATCTTTGTCGATGGCAACAGCGCCGCTGCGCTGGGCTGCGTGTATGGCGGCGCCACGGTGGCGGCCTGGTACCCGATCACGCCGTCGTCGTCGGTGGCGGAGGCGTTCCAGAAGTACTGCAGCAAGCTGCGGGTCGATGCCGCCACCGGCCAGAACCGCTTTGCCATTGTGCAGGCGGAAGACGAGATCGCCTCCATTGGCATGGTGGTGGGGGCGGGCTGGAACGGCGCGCGGGCTTTCACTGCCACGTCGGGCCCGGGCGTGTCGCTCATGACCGAGTTCATTGGCCTGGCCTACTTTGCCGAGATTCCGGTGACCATCATCAACGTGCAGCGCGGTGGCCCGTCGACCGGCATGCCCACGCGCACGCAGCAGGCCGACATCCTGTCGTGCGCCTACGCCTCGCACGGCGACACCAAGCATGTGCTGCTGTTCCCCGAAGACCCGCACGAGTGCTTTGAGCATTCCGCCGTGGCGCTGGACCTGGCCGACCGGCTGCAGACGCCGGTGTTCGTGATGACCGACCTGGACATCGGCATGAACCAGCGCCTGTGCGAGCCGTTTGAGTGGGACGATGCCCGGGCCTATGACCCGGGCAAGGTCATGACAGCCGAAGCGCTGGAAGCCGGCCGCGATTTCGGCCGCTACAAGGACGTGGACGGCGACGGCATCCCTTGGCGCACCTTGCCCGGCACCCACCCCACCAAGGGCAGCTACTTCACGCGCGGCACCACGCGCAACCCGTACGCCCAGTACTCGGAGCGCGGGCCCGACTACATCTACAATGTGGAACGGCTGCTCAAGAAGTTTGCGACCGCCGCCACGCTGGTGCCGCAGCCCGTGGTGCGCGCTGCGCGGCAGACAACGCCGCTGGGCGTCATTTACTTCGGCTCCACCAGCCCGGCCATGGTTGAAGCGCTGGACGCGCTGGCCGGCGATGGTGTGCACATCGACGCGATGCGGCTGCGTGCCTTCCCGTTCCCGGCGTCGGTGCGGGCGTTCATCGACGCGCACGAGCGCGTCTTTGTGGTGGAGCAGAACCGCGATGGCCAAATGCACAGCCTGCTGGTCAACGAGCTGGACGTGAGCCCGGCCCAACTGGTGCGGGTACGTCACTTCGACGGGACCCCCATCACGGCACGCTTCATCACCCAGGCCATCATGAGCCATGTGCAAGCCAAGGAGACGGCGCAATGACCTACCTGACCAAGCCCCGCCTGCACCACCCGACGCTGGAGAAAAACAAGGTCGGCTACACCCGGCGGGACTACGAAGGCAAGATTTCCACGCTGTGCGCCGGCTGCGGGCACGACTCGATTTCGGCCGCCATCATCCAGGCTTGCTGGGAGCTGGACATCCAGCCGCACAGGGTGGCCAAGCTCTCGGGCATCGGCTGCAGTTCCAAGACGCCGGATTACTTTCTTGGGGCCTCGCACGGCTTCAACACCGTGCATGGCCGCATGCCGAGCGTTCTGACGGGCGCCAACCTGGCCAACCGGGAGCTGCTGTACCTGGGCGTGTCGGGCGACGGCGATTCGGCGTCCATCGGCCTGGGCCAGTTTGCCCACGCGATGCGGCGCGGCGTGCGCATGGCCTACATCGTGGAGAACAACGGTGTCTATGGCCTGACCAAGGGCCAGTTCTCGGCCACGGCCGACCAGGGCAGCAAGAGCAAGAAGGGCGTGGTCAACAGCGACAGCCCGGTGGATCTGGTGGCCATGGCCCTGCAACTGGGGGCTACCTACGTGGCACGCGGCTTCTCGGGCAACAAGGCCCAGCTGGTGCCGCTGATCAAGGGCGCCATCAGCCATGGCGGCGCGGCGTTCATTGACGTCATCAGCCCCTGTGTGGCGTTCAACAACCACCCGGGCAGCACCAAGAGCTACGACTATGTGCGCGAACACAACGAGTCGGTCAGCCGCATTGACTTCATCAGCGCCCGCGACGAGATCACGGTCGAAGCGGCGCCCGGCGAGGTGGTGGACGTGCGCCAGCACGACGGCACGCTGCTGCGCCTGCGCAGCCTGCACGAAGGCTACGACGCCACCGACCGGCATGCCGCGCTGAACTTCATGCAGGCCCACCAGGCCCGGGGCGAGGTGGTCACTGGCCTGCTGTATGTGGACCCGCTGGCCACCGACCTGCACACCGCGCTCAACACCAGCGCGGCGCCGCTCAATTCGCTCGACGCCGACCGCCTGTGCCCCGGCGCGGCAGCGCTGGCGCGGCTCAATGCGGCCTTGCGCTAGCGAGGCCCGGCGCCTAAAGTCAACGCAAAGGAGTCCGTCATGGCAGAACGCACGGTTTTCCAGTCACTCTCGCAAAAGCGCGTGATCCGGCTCGGGCCGCTGGCCACGGTGCGCGAAGCCGCCGGTGTGATGACGCGCGCCAACTGCGGCAGCGTGCTGATCATGGAACTGCCTGACGTGCTGCTGGGCATCGTGACCGAGCGCGACCTCATGACGCGCGTGCTGGCCAAGGGCCTGGACCCCGAAACCACCCTGGTGCGCAGTGTCATGACGGCCAACCCGATCTGCGTGCCTCCGGAGACGCGGGTGTCCGAAGCCGTGCTGATCATGATTGAAAAAGGCTTCCGGCACTTGCCGATCATTGGCCCCGGAAAGCGGGTGCTGGGCGTGTTCTCGGTGCGCGACGCGCTGCCACGCGAGATCGGCAGCGCACTGAGCCTGGCGGAGTTCAACGAGAAGATCAACGACGCGCTGGGCTAGCCCGGCGTGCCCCCGCTGCGCCGCGCGCGTGCACGCGCCAGCGCGGCCTCGATCACCGCCCGTTTGCGCTCGGCTTCCGCGCCCTCGGCGCCGTGGGTGTGGGCCGGCAGGTCGGCCAGCTTGGCGCGGGCCTTTTCTTCCAGCCGCTGCTGGTGTTCCTGGGTTTCGCGTTCGAGCCGGATGGTACGGCGCTCGTAGCGCGTGCGCGCCTCATCCGCCAGTGCGGGGGACCAGGCGGCCCAGCCGGTCCGCTCGCCCGTCACATTGTCCAGGCTGATGCAGTCCACCGGGCAGACCGGGATGCAAAGCTCACAGCCCGTGCAGTACCGTTCCACCACCGTGTGCATGCGCTTGTGGCTGCCCAGGATGGCGTCGGTCGGGCAGGCCGCGATGCACAGGGTGCAGCCGATGCACCAGTCCTCGTCGATCACGGCCACGCTGCGCGGGCCTTCGGTGCCGTTGGCCGGGTTCAGCGGCGCCGCCGCCTGACCCGTGATGGCGGCCAGCCGTTCGATGCCCTCCACCCCACCGGGCGGGCACTGGTTGATGGGCGCCGCACCGCCGGCGATGGCGGTGGCGTAAGCGGCGCAGTCCGGGTAGCCGCAGCGGGTGCACTGGGTTTGCGGCAGCGCCGCGTGGATGCGGGCTGCGAGCGCGTTCACCGGCTGCGGGCCACAGCCTTCTTTGCTGCAGTTTTTGTAGCGGCTCGCGCAGGTTTCGTGCGGGCTGCAGCCGTTTTTGGTTCTTCGTTGTGAGCCTGGATGAAGGCCTTGACCTGCGGGTACACGATGTCGCGCCAGCGGCGGCCACTGAAGATGCCGTAGTGGCCTGCGCCCTTGACTTCCAGGTGCTTCTGGCGCGCCTTGGGCACGTTGCAGCACAGTTCGTGCGCAGCCTCGGTCTGGCCTGCGCCCGAGATGTCGTCCAGTTCGCCCTCGACCGTGAAGTGGGCGGTGGTGGTGATGTCCTGCGGGCGCACGCGCTCGAGCTTGCCGTCCACACCGCGCACATCCCAGGTGCCGTTGACCAGTGCGAACTCCTGGAAAACGATCTTGATGGTTTCCAGGTAATAGTCCGCGTCCATGTCGAGCACGGCGTTGTACTCGTCGTAGAACTTGCGGTGTGCTTCGGTGCTGGTGTCGTCGCCCTTGATCAGGTCCTTGAAGTAGTCGTAGTGGCTCTTCAGGTGCTTGTCGGGGTTCATGGCCACAAAGCCGGTGTGCTGCAGGAAGCCGGGGTACACGCGACGGCCGGCGCCGGGGAAGTTGCTGGGCACCCGGAATATGACGTTGTTCTCGAACCAGCTGTGGCTCTTGTTCATGGCCAGGTTGTTCACGGCGGTGGGCGACTTGCGCGCGTCGATGGGGCCGCCCATCATGGTCATGGACAACGGCGTTTTCTCGCCGCGGCTGGCCATCAGTGACACGGCGGCCAGCACCGGCACCGTTGGCTGGCAGACGCTGATGACATGGCAGTTGCCGTAGATGCCCTGCAGGTGGCGGATGAACTCCTGCACGTAGTTCACATAGTCGTCCAGGTGGAACTCGCCGTCTTCCAGGGGCACGGTACGGGCGTTCTTCCAGTCGGTGATGTAGACCTTGTGGTCCTTGAGCATGGTGCGCACCGTGTCGCGCAGCAGCGTGGCGTAGTGGCCTGACAGCGGCGCGACAATCAGCACGGCGGGTTGGCCCTTGAGCGTGGTCAGTGTGGCCGGGTCGTCAGAAAAGCGCTTGAAGCGGCGCAGCTCGCAGAACGGCTTGTCAATTTCCACCCGCTCATGGATGGCGACTTCGGTTCCCGCCACGTCCACGGTACGGATGCCGAATTCCGGCTTTTCGTAGTCTTTGCCCAGCCGGTACATCAGGTCGTAGCCCGCCGAGACGCGCTGGGCAAACGGGTTTTGGCCAAAGGGCGACAGCGGGTTGCTGTACAGCTTGGCGGCCGCCTGTGCAAAGTCGGCAAACGGCTCCATCAGGGAGCGCTGGGTTTCGTAGATCTGGTAGAGCATGGGGCCGCCGTTCTGGACTTATGTTGCAATGCAATATAACAGTTGTATCCCCTGTCCGGATGGAGTGGAAACACCAATCCGGTGCGCTGCGTGTCACCCTGGTGCAAGCTTCAGCACGGAACTTCGGCCGGGGCAGGGCGTCCATCAACTGGTTATAAACACAAATCAATGGATCTGCCATGCCGTTGCACCGACGGACACTGATCGCCGCCAGCGCCTCGGCTGGCCTGGGAGGACTCATGAACACCACCGTACATGCCGCAAGCCTGGCGCCGCTGGCCGCGCTGGAGAAAAGCCCCCGCATGCCGGTGCTGTTCCTGGGCCACGGCAGCCCGATGAATGCGATCGAGGACAACGAATACCGGCGCAGCTGGCAGGCCCTGGGTGCGGAGTTTGGGGCGCGTTACCCCCGGCCGCAGCTGATCCTGTGCATTTCCGCCCACTGGCTCACGCGCGGCTGGTGGTTGACGGGCATGGACAAGCCCAGGACCATCCATGACTTTGGCGGTTTCCCGCAGGCGCTGTTTGACCAGCAATACCCCGCGCCGGGCGCGCCGTTGGCCGCGCAGCAGATCAGCCAGGGCATTCAGGCACCCCCCGTCGGGCTGGACACCGCCGAATGGGGCTTCGACCACGGGACCTGGTCGGTGCTCAAGCCCATGTTTCCCAAGGCCGACATTCCTGTGGTGCAGCTCAGCATGGACTACAGCCGCCCCCCGGTCGAGCACTACGCGCTGGGCCAGCAGCTCAAGGGCTTGCGCGAGCGGGGCGTGCTGGTGGTGGGCAGCGGCAACATCGTGCACAACTTGCGAGCGGCACGGCGCGGCACACCATCCATCCAGGCCTACGACTGGGCAATCGAGTTTGACCGCGTGGTGGCCGGCCAGCTCCAGGCCGGTCAGCTGGCCGAGCTGGCAGGCTTCCAGAAGCTCGGCGCCGTGGCCCAGCAGGCCCACCCGACCTGGGACCATTACCTGCCGCTGCTGCATGCCGCCGGCGCGGCCGACGCGAAAGATGCGGTGCGCTTTTTCAATACCAGCTACCAGAGCGCGTCGATCTCGATGCGCTCGGTGGTCTGGGGCTGAAACTGAGGTTGACGCTCAGGCCAGGGCGCGTGCCACCAGGCTGCCGCCGGTGAGCAGCAGCACGCCGTAAAGCACCTGCATGAAGCGCTGGCGATCCAGCCGCAGCGTGATGCGGTGGCCCAGCACCAGGCCCAGTGCCATGGCGGGCAGCAGACACAGCACCAGCAACAGCAGCTCAACGTCAAAGTAGCGGCCGGCCGCCGCGAACAGCCCCACGCGAATGAAGGAACTCACGGTCAGCACGGCGTTTTGCGTGGCGCGGATTTCGAGCGGATCGTCCAGGCGGCGGCTCAGGTAGATTGAATACACCCAGCCGCCGGCGCCAAACAGGGCACTGAGCACGCCCCCGGTGCCACCGTACCACCAGGCCCAGCGCGGCGGCAGCGGGGGCCGGGCGGTCTTGCGCCGCAGGCCATTGAGCGCGTAAAGCACCACAAACAGGCCCAGTGCCAGCATCAGCGCCTTGACCGGCACTGCGAACAGGACCCACGCCCCGAACGCACTGCCGAGCAGCATGGCGGGCAGCAGCCGCCAGACCTCGGCCCGCACCACTTGCGGCCCGAGCCGGAAGCCACTGCTGCTGGCGGCGACAAAGTCGGTCAGCGCCAGCGCCGGGACCACGGTGGACACCGCCAGCACATGGGCCAGCACCGGCGCGGCCACCAGCGTGGTACCGAAGCCCACCATGCCGAACACGAGGTACGCCACGACCAGCGTGGGCTCGGCAACCAGCAGGGTGGCGATATCAGGCGTTTACATCACCTTGGCGATGGACTGGCAGACGTAGTCGATGTTCTTGCTGTTCAGCGCGGCCACGCACATGCGGCCCGTATCGGTGCCGTAAACGCCGAACTCGCTGCGCAACCGCACCATCTGGTCCTTGCTCAGGCCGGAGTAGCTGAACATGCCGATCTGCTGGGTGATGAAGCTCATGTCCTGCTTCACGCCGGCGGCCTTCAGGCCGTCCACCAGCTTCTGGCGCATGGCCTTGATGCGCACGCGCATCTCGGCCAGTTCTTCTTCCCACTGGGCGCGCAACTCGGGCGTGTTGAGCACCATGGCGACCACGGTGGCGCCGTGGATCTGCGGGTTGCTGTAGTTGGTGCGGATCACGATCTTGAGCTGGCTCAGGACGCGCTCGGCGTCTTCCTTGCTGGCACACAAGACGCTCAGCGCGCCCACGCGCTCGCCGTACAGGCTGAAGCTCTTGGAAAACGAGGTGGACACGAAAAACTCAAGGCCGGCGGCCACGAACTTGCCGATCACGGCGCCGTCTTCCTGGATGCCATGGCCGAAGCCCTGGTAGGCCATGTCGAGGAAGGGTGTGAGGTTGCGCGCCTTGACCGTGGCCACCACCTGGTCCCACTGTGCTGGGGTGATGTCGTAGCCGGTCGGGTTGTGGCAGCAGGCATGCAGCACGACGATGGTGCCGGCCGGCGCCGCATTCAGGGCCGCCAGCATGCCGGTGAAGTTGATGCTGCGGGTGGCTGCGTCGTAGTAGGGGTAGCTTTCCACGGTGAAACCGGCCGCGGTGAACAGGGCGCGGTGGTTTTCCCAGCTCGGGTCGCTGATCAGCACCTTGGCGTTGGGGCTGAGCTTCTTCAGGAAGTCGGCGCCGATCTTCAGGCCGCCGGTACCGCCGATGCCCTGGGCCGTGACCACCCGGCCGCTCTTGACCGGCTCGCTGTCGGCGCCGAACACCAGTGCCTTGACTGCGGCGTCGTAGGCGGCCACGCCGTCCATCGGCAGGTAGCCGCGCGGCTTGGGTGAATCGGTCATCTGCTTCTCGGCCGTCTGCACGCACTTGAGCAGGGGCAGCTTGCCGTTGTCGTCGAAGTACACGCCTACGCCCAGGTTGACCTTGTTCGGGTTGGTGTCGGCATTGAACTGCTCGTTGAGGCCCAGGATCGGGTCGCGCGGGGCCATTTCGACGGCGGTGAACAGAGACATGAATATCCTTCGAAAAGTTGTCAGTAGCGGGATTTCCGGGGCTCGGTTAGCCTTGCGGGTTATCCCTGATTTTACCCGGCGCCTCAGGGCCGGGCTTCCGAGACCGCCATGCCAGAAATTGCTGAAGTCATACCCGAAACGCAAAAGGGCGAGTTCATCAGCTTCCCTGACTCGCCGTTCGAGCTGTTCCTGCCGTATCCGCCAGCGGGCGACCAGCCGGTGGCGATCGACAAGCTGGTGGAGGGCGTGCGCGACGGCGAGGTGTTCCAGACGCTGCTGGGCGTCACCGGCTCGGGCAAGACCTTCACCATGGCCAACGTGATCGCGCGGCTGGGCCGCCCGGCCATCGTGTTCGCGCCCAACAAGACCCTGGCCGCGCAGCTGTACAGCGAGTTCCGCGAGTTCTTCCCGAAGAATGCGGTGGAGTACTTCGTGAGTTACTACGACTACTACCAGCCCGAGGCCTATGTGCCGCAGCGCGACCTGTTCATCGAGAAGGACAGCTCCATCAACGAGCACATCGAGCAGATGCGCCTGAGCTGCACCAAGAGCATCCTCGAGCGGCGTGACGTGGTCATCGTGGCCACGGTGTCGGCCATCTACGGCATTGGCGAGCCGGAGAGCTACCACCGCATGGTGATGACGCTGCGCACCGGCGACACCATGAACCAGCGCGACGTGATCGGCCAGCTGATCCGCATGCAGTACCAGCGCAACGAACAGGACTTCACGCGCGGCAAGTTCCGGGTGCGCGGCGACACCATCGATGTGTTTCCGGCCGAGCACAGCGAGCTGGCCATCCGCATCGAGCTGTTTGACGACGAGATCGAAAGCCTGCAGCTGTTCGACCCGCTGACCGGGCGCATCCGCCAGAAGATTCCGCGCTTCACCATCTACCCCAGCAGCCACTACGTGACGCCGCGCGACAAGGTGCTGGCGGCCGTGGAAACCATCAAGCTCGAGCTGGACCAGCGCCTCAAGGAACTGGTCGGCATGGGCAAGCTGGTGGAAGCCCAGCGGCTTGAGCAGCGCACCCGGTTCGACCTGGAAATGCTCAGTGAAGTGGGCCACTGCAAGGGCATCGAGAACTACACCCGGCATCTGTCCGGGGCCGCGCCGGGCGAGCCACCGAGCACGTTGACCGATTACCTGCCCCGGGACGCCATCATGTTCCTCGACGAAAGCCACCAGATGATCGGGCAGCTCGGCGGCATGTACAACGGCGACCGCGCGCGCAAGACCACGCTGGTGGAGTACGGCTTCCGCCTGCCGTCGGCGCTGGACAACCGGCCGCTGAAGTTTGAAGAGTTTGAAAAGCGCATGCGCCAGTGCATCTTTGTGTCGGCCACGCCGGCTGCCTACGAGCAGACGCATGCCGGGCAGGTGGTGGAGCAGCTGGTGCGCCCCACGGGCCTGGTGGACCCCGAGGTGGAGGTGCGCCCGGCCACCCATCAGGTGGACGACGTGCTGCAGGAGATCCGCATCCGCGTGGGCAAGCGCGAACGCGTGCTCATCACCACGCTGACCAAGCGCATGGCCGAGCAGCTCACCGATTATTTGAGCGACAACGGCGTGAAAGTGCGCTACCTGCACAGCGATGTGGACACCGTGGAGCGCGTCGAAATCCTGCGCGACCTGCGGCTGGGAACCTTCGACGTGCTGGTGGGCATCAACCTGCTGCGCGAAGGCCTGGACATCCCTGAGGTGTCGCTGGTGGCCATCCTGGACGCGGACAAGGAAGGCTTCCTGCGCGCCGAGCGCAGCCTGATCCAGACCATTGGCCGCGCGGCACGCAACCTGAATGGCCGCGCCATCCTGTATGCCGACCGCATGACGGACTCGATGAAAAAAGCCATCGACGAAACCAACCGCCGGCGCGCACGGCAGGTCATCCACAACGAGCAGCACGGCATCACGCCGCGCAGCATCGTCAAGCAGGTGCGCGACCTGATCGACGGTGTCTACAGCGAAAAGGCCGGCCGTGATGCCGAGAAGCTGGACCTGCAGAAGGCCCGCATCGAGGACATGAGCGAGAAGGACATCGCCCGCGAAATCAAGCGGCTGGAAAAGCAGATGCTCGAACACGCACGCAACCTGGAGTTCGAAAAGGCGGCCCGCGTGCGCGACCAGCTGGCGCTGCTCAAGGAGCAGGCGTTCGGCGCGCCGGGCACGGACAACGTGGTGCCCATTGAGTCCGGCAAGCGGGCCTGAAGTGGCGCGACCGTACGCGGTGCTCATGGTCTGCATGGGCAACATCTGCCGCAGCCCGACGGCCGAGGCGGTGTTCCGCCACCGTGTGCAGCAGGCCGGTCTGGCCGCCTGGGTGGAGGTGGACTCGGCCGGCACGCACAACTACCATCCCGGCTCGCCGCCCGACGACCGCAGCCAGCACCATGCCGCCCGGCGCGGCTACGACCTGTCGGCGCTGCGTGCGCGACAAATCGGCCCGGCCGACTACCAACGATCCGACCTGATCCTGGCCATGGACTGGGACAACCTGGCGTTGCTGCAGGACGATTGCCCGCCCGAACACCAGCGCAAGCTGCGCCGTTTCATGGAGTTCGCAGGCGACTCGCCTCCGGCTGTGCCTGATCCGTACTACGGAGGCGCCCCGGCGTTTGATCTGGTGCTGGACCTGGTGGAGCAGGCCGCCGATGGCCTGCTTGCGCACGTGGTGAAACGAATCAGTCAAAATAGTGACCGGCCGGTCTAGTTAGCCGAGCGAAACCCTGGGGTTTCGGTTATACTTGACGCAATTACTCAAGAACAAGCCAGAACGATGAGCAGCCAGCCCGGCAACGGCGCTGGCAGGGGCCCGGGGAACCGGGTTAAAGGGTGGAGACGGTACCCCGGCGGCGCCGCCGCGGGGGTTGTTGAAGGGTAAGCCGAACACTTTAGGAGCTTGCGATGCGTCTCACTACCAAAGGCCGTTTTGCGGTCACCGCGATGATTGACCTGGCTCTGCGCCAGAACAATGGTCCTGTCACGCTGGCGGCCATCAGCCAGCGCCAGCAGATTTCCCTGTCCTACCTCGAACAGCTGTTCGGCAAGCTGCGCCGGCATGAGCTGGTGGAGTCCACCCGCGGCCCGGGCGGCGGCTACACGCTGGGCCGCAAGGCGGCCGACATCACCGTGGCTGACATCATCGTGTCGGTGGACGAGCCGATTGACGCCACCCAGTGCGGTGGCAAGGAAAACTGCCTCGGTGACGGCGGCCGCTGCATGACGCACGAACTGTGGGCCTCGCTGAACCAGCGCATGGTGGAGTTTCTGGATTCCGTCACGCTGCAAAAGCTGGTGGACGAGCAGCTGGCCAAGGGCATCCAGATCGAGGACAAGCCCGCGGTCAAGCGTGCCATCTCCAGTCAGCCGGTGGTCAAGCCGATCCGCGTGAACGCGCCGAATTCGGTGTTCGCGCTCGGCAACGTGTTTGCCAAATCCTGAGTCCCCTTTTTCCAGCCAGCAGTACCAGGCCAGCCATGGACGTTACACCGCACTTTCCGATTTACATGGACTACAGCGCCACCAACCCGTGCGACCCGCGGGTGGTGGACGCCATGATCCCGTGGTTGCGTGAGCATTTCGGCAACCCCGCGTCGCGCAGCCACGCCTGGGGTTGGGAAGCTGAAGCGGCCGTCGAGCAGGCGCGCGGCCATGTGGCGGCGCTGATTGGCGCGGACCCGCGCGAGATTGTCTGGACGTCCGGCGCGACCGAGTCCAACAACCTCGCACTCAAGGGCGCGGCGCATTTCTACAAGACGCGTGGCAAGCATCTCATCACCGTGAAGACCGAGCACAAGGCCGTGCTGGACACCATGCGCGAGCTGGAGCGCCAGGGCTTTGAAGTGACCTACCTGGACGTGCAGGAAGACGGCCTGCTCGACCTGGACCGGTTCCGCGCCGCGATCCGTCCGGACACCATCCTGGCCAGCGTGATGTTCGTGAACAACGAGATCGGCGTGATCCAGGACATCCCGGCCATCGGCGCGATCTGCCGCGAGAAGGGCGTCATCTTCCACGTGGATGCGGCGCAGGCCACGGGCCGGGTGGACATCGACCTGGCCCAGCTGCCGGTGGACCTGATGAGTCTGACATCGCACAAGACTTATGGGCCCAAGGGCATTGGCGCGCTCTACGTGCGGCGCAAACCGCGGGTGCGCATCGAGGCCCAGATGCACGGTGGCGGCCATGAGCGCGGCATGCGCTCGGGCACGCTGCCCACCCACCAGTGCGTGGGCATGGGCGAGGCCTACCGCATTGCCAAGGCCGAAATGCACGAGGAAAACAAGCGTATTCGCGCGCTGCACGAGCGCATGCTCAAGGGCCTGCAGGGCATCGAGCAGGTGTTCATCAACGGGCACCCCGAGAAGCGCGTGCCGCACAACCTGAACATGAGCTTCAATTTTGTGGAAGGCGAGTCGCTGATCATGGGCATCAAGGGCCTGGCGGTGTCGTCGGGCTCGGCCTGCACCTCGGCCAGCCTGGAGCCCAGCTATGTGCTGCGCGCGCTGGGCCGCAGCGACGAGCTGGCGCACAGCAGCCTGCGCATGACCATTGGCCGCTGGACGACCGAGGAAGAAATTGACTACGCGATCGCCACCATCCAGCAGAACGTCGCGAAGCTGCGCGACCTGAGCCCGCTGTGGGAGATGTACCAGGACGGCATCGACATTTCCACCATCCAGTGGACCGCACATTGAGAAGTAACGAGGTAATCCATGGCTTACTCTGAAAAAGTTGTTGATCACTACGAGAACCCGCGCAACGTCGGCTCCTTTGACAAGGGTGACGACACGGTGGGTACCGGCATGGTGGGTGCGCCCGCCTGTGGTGACGTGATGAAGCTGCAGATCAAGGTCAACCCGCAGACCGGGGTGATCGAGGACGCACGCTTCAAGACCTATGGCTGCGGCTCGGCCATTGCCTCCAGCTCGCTGGTGACCGAATGGGTCAAGGGCAAGACGCTGGACGAAGCGGCAGCGCTCAAGAACAGCCAGATCGCGGAAGAACTGGCGCTGCCCCCGGTCAAGATCCATTGCTCCATCCTGGCTGAAGACGCGATCAAGGCCGCCGTCGAAGACTACAAGAAGAAGCATACGCACTGAATCCCCGATGGCCATTTCCCTGACAGAAGCGGCGGCCCGCCACGTGAGCCGTTACCTCAGCAAACGCGGCAAGGGCGTCGGTGTGCGCCTGGGCGTCAAGACGACCGGGTGCTCGGGCCTCGCGTACAAGCTCGAGTACGTGGACGAGGTGGCGCCGGAGGACATCGTGTTCGAAGACCATGGCGTCAAGGTGCTGATCGACCCCAAGAGCCTGGCCTACATCGACGGGACGCAACTGGACTTCGTGCGCGAAGGTCTCAACGAGGGCTTCAAGTTCAACAACCCGAACGAGCGCGACCGCTGCGGGTGCGGCGAGTCCTTCAGGGTCTGATGCCTGACAGCCTGACCGAGGCCGCCCGCGAGGCGGCCTTTTGCTGAAATGAACCTCCAGTCCACCGACTTCGAGCTGTTTGAACTGCCCGCGCAGTTCGGGCAGGACCGCGCGGCGATTGACGCGCGCTGGAAGGCCCTGCAGCGCGAAGCCCACCCGGACAAGTTCGCGGCCCAGGGTGCTGCGGCCCAGCGCCTGGCCATGCAGTGGTCGGTGCGCATCAACGAGGCCTACCAGCGCCTCAAGGACCCGCTCAGGCGCGCGGCCTACCTGTGTGAGCTGCGGGGTGCCCCGATCAACGCCGAAAACAACACCGCGATGCCGACCGAGTTCCTGATGGCGCAGATGCAGTGGCGGGAGGCGCTGGACGACGCCACCACCGCTGCCGACCTGGACGCGTTGAATGCCGAAATCAGCGCCGCGCGGTCGGCGGCCCTGGCGCGCATCGGGCAGTTGCTGGATGCGCAGGGTGACGCCGCCGGTGCTGCGCAGCAGGTGCGGGCGCTGATGTTCATCGAGCGCTTTGCCCATGACGTCGAAGCGCGCTTTGAGCAACTGGGACAATAGAAACATGGCATTGCTGCAGATTTCCGAACCCGGCCAGTCGCTGGACCCGCACCAGCGGCGCATTGCCGTGGGCATTGACCTCGGTACCACCCACTCGCTGGTGGCGGCGGTGCGCAATGGCATGCCCGAATGCCTGCCGGATGCGCAGGGGCAGGTGATCCTGCCATCGGTGGTGCGCTACCTCGAAGGCGGCGGTCGCCAGATCGGCCATGACGCGCTGGGCGCGCTCGCCACCGACCCCGAGAACACCATTGCCTCGGTCAAGCGCTTCATGGGCCGCGGTCTGGGCGACATTGCCGGGCGCGACAAGCTGCCCTACCGGTTCATCGACAAACCGGGCATGGTGGCGCTGGACACGCGGGCCGGGGAGAAGTCGCCTGTGGAGATCAGCGCCGAGATTCTGGCCACGCTGCGCTACCGCGCCGAGGACACCTTCAATGATGATTTGTACGGTGCCGTGATCACGGTGCCCGCGTACTTCGACGACGCGCAGCGCCAGGCCACCAAGGACGCAGCCCAGCTCGCCGGCATCCATGTGCTGCGCCTGATCAATGAGCCCACGGCGGCGGCCATTGCCTACGGGCTGGACAACGCCAGCGAAGGCGTTTACGCCGTCTATGACCTGGGTGGCGGTACCTTTGACATCTCCATCCTGCGCATGAGCCAGGGCGTGTTCGAGGTGCTGGCCACGGGTGGCGACTCGGCCCTGGGCGGTGACGACTATGACCGTGCGCTGGCCGACTGGGTGCTGGCCCAATTGGGGCTGAGCGCTGTGTCCGCCGAAGACAAGGCGGCGATCAAGATCGCCGCGCGGGCCGCCAAGGAGGCCTTGTCCGCTACAGATTCTGTAGCGCTCCACGCAGTATTGGCGGGGGCTTCCGTCACTTTTGACATCAAGCGCAGCGATTTGGAGGCGGCCACAGCCAGCCTGACGGCGCGCACGCTGTCGGCGGTGCGCAAGGCCTTGCGCGACGCCAGGCTTACCCGCGAAGACATCAAGGGTGTGGTCATGGTGGGCGGCTCCACCCGCATGCCGCAGGTCCAGCGTGCAGTGGGCGAGTTTTTTGGCACCGAGCCGCTGATCAACCTCAACCCCGACGAAGTGGTGGCGCTCGGCGCGGCCATTCAGGCCAACCAGCTCGCGGGCAACAACCCGGGTGGTGACCTGCTGCTGCTGGACGTGATCCCGCTTTCGCTGGGCATTGAAACCATGGGCGGGCTGGTGGAGCGCATCGTCCACCGCAACGAGACCATCCCCACCGCCAAGGCGCAGGACTTCACCACCTACAAGGACGGCCAGACGGCCCTGGCACTGCATGTGGTGCAGGGCGAGCGGGACCTGGTGGCCGACTGTCGCAGCCTGGCGCGCTTCGAGCTGCGCGGCATTCCGCCCATGGCGGCGGGCGCAGCGCGCATCCGTGTCACCTTTACCGTGGACGCCGACGGCCTGCTGAGCGTGAGCGCCCGGGAGCAGGGCAGCGGGGTGGAGGCGCGCATTGACGTCAAACCCTCGTACGGCCTGAGCGACGAGCAAATCGCCCGCATGTTGCAGGACAGCTTCAGCACCGCCGAACAGGACATGAAGGCCCGCGCGCTGGCCGAAGCCAGGCTCGACGCCGACCGTCTACTGCTGGCCACGCAAAGCGCACTGGACGCCGATGGCGGCCTGCTCGCTCCGGCCGACCGGCAGGAGATCGACGCGCTCATGGTGCAGTTGCGCGCCGTGGCCGCCGCGAGCCAGGATGCTGCCGTCATTGAAGCTGCCACCGAGGCGCTGGCCAAGGGCACCGAAGCCTTTGCGGCCGAACGCATGAATCACAGCATCCAGAAGGCATTGGCCGGGAAAAACGTGGAACACATCTAATGCCTGTCATCAAGATCCTGCCCCATCCCGAGTACTGCCCCGCCGGCGCCGAAGTCACGGCACCGGCCGGCACCTCGATCTGCGAGGCCCTGCTGGACAACCACATCAACATCGAGCATGCCTGCGACCTGAGCTGTGCCTGCACCACCTGCCACGTGGTGGTGCGCGAGGGTTTCAGCTCGCTCAACGAGATGGACGAGAATGAGGAAGACCTGCTTGACCGTGCCTGGGGTCTGGAGCCGAATTCCCGCCTGAGCTGCCAGGCCATCCTGGCGCAAAAGGACCTGGTGGTCGAGATCCCCAAGTACTCGATCAACCACGCCAAGGAGAACCACTGATGAGTCGCCAGATCGTCCTCGACACCGAAACCACCGGTCTGTCGGCCGAGGGTGGCGACCGCATCATTGAAATTGGCTGCGTCGAGTTGCTCAACCGCAAGCTCACCGGCCACAACAAGCACTTCTACCTGAACCCGGGGCGTGACAGCCACGAAGACGCCCTGAAGGTGCATGGCATCAGCAATGAATTCCTGCGCGACAAGCCGAAGTTTGCGGAGGTGGCCGACGAACTGCTGGACTATCTGCACGGTGCGGAAATCATCATTCACAACGCGGCGTTTGACGTCGGCTTCCTGAACAAGGAACTCGAGCTGATCGGCAAACCTCCCTTCCGCAGTTTTGTGGGCAGTGTCACCGACACCCTGCTGATGGCCAAGGAGATGTACCCCGGCAAGCGCAACAGCCTGGACGCTCTGTGCGACCGGCTGGGCGTCGACAACTCGGGTCGCACGCTGCACGGGGCGCTGCTGGACGCCGAACTGCTGGCTGATGTGTACATCAACCTCACACGCGGGCAGGATGCCCTGCTGATTGATGTGGCCGAGCACAGCAGCGCCACCCATGCGGGCCAGGCGCGGGTGGACCTGAGCCGGCTGGTGCTGCCCGTCATCCGTGCGAGCGAGGCTGAAGAAGCCGCGCACGAGGACGTGCTCAAGCAGCTCGACAAGGCCAGCGGCGGCAAGACCGTCTGGCGCCTGGCCGGTTCTGTGGCATAATTTGAGGCTTTCCTGAACAGCATCAGGGTGATTAGCTCAGCGGTAGAGCACTGCCTTCACACGGCAGGGGTCGCAGGTTCAAACCCTGCATCACCCACCATCTTCAAGCAGCCGGCCATTGCGCCGGCTTTTTTGTTTTCGCCCCTGAAATCAGGGCTTCGCGCATTCGGCCAGCAGCCACTGGCGAAAGCTCGTCAGTGGCGCCATGTGGGCGCGTGCCTCGGGGTAGCAAAGCCAGTAGCCCAGCGTGTCCACGTAGCCGTCGTCCAGTGGCGCAGACACCAGGCCGGTGGCAATGTCGTCGCGCACCAGGCACTGCGGCACCAGCGCCAGGCCCATGCCCGCCGCCACGGCGCGGATCAGGCTGTGGAACTGGTCGAGCTGCGGCCCGGCCAGGGGGTTGACGCCCTGCACGCCATGCGCTTCGCACCAGTGCACCCAGGCCTGCGGCACCGACACATGCTGCAGCAGCGGGAACTTCACGACGTCTGACGGCCTGCGCAGCAGCGGCTTGCCGCGCGGCGCGGGTGGGGCGATCAGCACCACTTCGCGTCCGGTCAGGTAGTCGGCCACGGCGCCCGGCCAGTGGCCGTCGCCATACAGGATGGAGCAGTCGAGGTCGGCGCGATGAAAGTCGTAGCCCTGCACGTAGGGCACGAAATGCAGCGCCACCTGCGGGTGCTGCTGCTGGAACAGCGGCAGCCGCGGGATCAGCCATTTGGCGCCGAAGGTGGGCAGGGTGGACAGGTTGAGGGCGCCACCCCCGTCGCCGCTGGTGATCAGCTCCAGCGTCGCGGCTTCCAGCTGCGCGAGCAGCGGCCGCACGGCCGCCTCGTACCGCTGGCCGGCCGGCGTGAGGCTCAGGCGCTTTCGCACCCGTTCGAACAGGGCCACGCCAGTCCATCGCTCCAGCTCCTGCACCTGTTTGCTGACCGCGCTTTGTGTGAGGTGCAGGGCCTCGGCCGCGCGCGAGATGCTGCCAAAGCGCGCGGTGGTGGCAAATGCGCGCAGCAGGTGCAGGGGTGGGCTGAGTCGGCGCATGGAGGTCCTTGATTATTCCTGAATGGAATGTTATCAGGCCTGCTTTTCGTTTGGCAAGGCGGTCGGGTGTCTCCAGAATCCGCCCATCAAAACCTGAGGAGCAACCCCATGCAGCGACGACACGTTCTGGCCTTGACAGGAACTTCATTACTCAGTGGACTGGTTCACGCGCAATCGCAGGGGCGACCCCTGCGCCTGGTCGTGCCGTTCCCGCCGGGCGGCGCCACCGACATCACCGCCCGTGCGCTGACCGAGCCGTTGTCACGGCTGCTGGAGCAGCCGGTCATCGTGGACAACCGCGCGGGCGCCGGCGGCTCGATTGGCATGGCCGAGGTGGCCAAGGCCGCCCCCGACGGCCTGACGCTGGGTGTGGCCACGCTGTCCACCCACGGCGTGAACCCGGCCGTCTACAAAAAGCTGCCGTACGACCCGCTCAAGGACTTTGCCGCCGTGACCGAAGTGGTCAAGGCGCCCGGTGTGCTGGTGGTGAATGCCAGCCTGCCCGTGCGCGACTTTGCTGACTTCATCAAGTACCTGAAGGCCAATCCCGGCAAGATCACCTATGCGTCGCCGGGCAATGGCACCATCGGCCACATGTGGGGCGAGCTGTTCAAGAGCACCACCAACACCTTCATGGTCCACATTCCGTACCGTGGCGCGGGCCCGGCCCTGAACGACCTGTTGGCCGGCCAGGTGCAGGTGTACTTTGACCAGGTGGCGTCGTCGCTGCCGCACATCCAGTCGGGCAAGCTGCGCGCACTGGCGGTGTCGTGGAACCAGCGTCTGGCGGTGCTGCCCAGCGTGCCCACGTACGCCGAGATGAGCCTGTTTTCCAACAACGACCCGTCCTGGTTTGGCCTCGTGGCACCGGCCGCCACACCGCAGCCCGCCGTGCGCCGGGTGCAGGACGCCGTGGCCCGCGCGCTGCGCGAGCCGGCGGTGCGCGAGCGGCTGGCCGGGCAGGGCCTGTTTCCGTCGGGTACGCTGCCCGACGAGTTTGGCGCACAGATCCGCAAGGAGATCGACAAGATGCAACGCATCAGCCGCTTTGCCCGTATCAGCCTGGACTGAAGGTGCGGGCTTGAGTGCGGTCTTGAGGTTGCTGAACCTGCGCGCGGCCGGGCGCTGCGCCACAATCCACGGCATGACACCCCTGATCCGAACGCTGCCCGGCAGCACGCCGCTGGTGCTGGACTCGCCCCACAGCGGCACGCAGTACCCGGCCGACTTCGGCCATGTGTGCGACCCGCTGGTGCTGCGCCGTGCCGAAGACACGCATGTGGACGCGCTGTACCGCTTTGCACCGGCGCTGGGGGTCGCCTGGGTGGAGGCGCTGTTTCCGCGCAGCTACCTGGACGCCAACCGTGACACGACCGAGGTCGACACCGACATGCTCGACGGCCCTTGGCCGCATCCGGTGGCCACCGACGAGCGCGTGCTGTCCAAGGTGCGGCTCGGCAAGGGCCTGGTCTGGCGCTGCACCGATGACGGGCAGCCGATCTACCAGCGGGCGCTCAGCGTGGCCGAGGTGGAACAGCGCATTGAGCGTTGCTGGCGGCCCTACCATGCCGCAGTGGCTGCCGCGATCGACGCCGCCCACGCGCGCCATGGCTACAGCATCCACATCAACTGCCATTCGATGCCGGCGGTGGCGTCCAGCCACGCCACCGAGTTCCCGGGCCTGGTGCACGCCGACTTTGTGGTCGGCAACCGCGACCACACCACCGCCAGCGCCGCGCTGGTGGACCGGATCGCCCGCCACCTGCAGGGGCTGGGCTACAGCGTCGAGCTGAACCACCCTTACAAGGGGGTGGAACTGGTGCGCCGCTACGGCGACCCGGCCCGTCATCGCCACAGCGTGCAACTGGAAATCAACCGCAAGCTCTACATGAAAGAACAGACGCTGGAAACCACGGCCGGCTTTGCACCCCTGCAGGCGCATTTGCGCTCGCTGGTGGACCTGCTGCTGGCCACGGACCCGCGCGCCCTCTGATGGACCAGGTCGACTGCGTGGTGATCGGCGCGGGCGTGGTGGGCCTGGCCGTGGCACGTGCGCTCGCGCTGCAGGGGCGCGAGGTGATGGTGCTGGAATCCGCCAGCGCCATCGGCACCGGCACCAGCTCACGCAACAGCGAGGTGATCCATGCCGGCATCTACTACCCGGCCGGCTCCCTCAAGGCCCGGCTGTGCGTGCAGGGCAAGGCGCTGCTGTACGCCTACTGCGCCGAGCGTGGCGTCGGCCACCGGCGCTGCGGCAAGCTGATCGTCGCCACGGCGCCGGCGCAGGTGGCGGCGCTGCAGGGCATCGTCGCCAAGGCAGCGGCCAACGGGGTGCATGACCTGGTGCTGCTGTCGCGCGAGGAGGCGCAGGCGCTGGAGCCGCAGCTCGAATGCGTGGCGGCCAATCATTCGCCCAGCACCGGGATTGTGGACAGCCATGCGCTGATGCTGGCGCTGCAGGGCGACCTGGAGAACGCGGGCGGGCTGGTCGCCCTCAATTCAGGCATCAAATCGGCCGTAGCCCGCACGGATACTGCGCGAGGCGCTATTGAATTGATAGCAGAAGACGGAACGGAGCTGCGGGCCACCACCGTTGTCAACGCCGCCGGCCTGCACGCGCCGGCATTGGCGGCACGCATCCAGGGGCTGGACGCGCGCCATGTGCCGAAGGCTTGGTACGCCAAGGGCAACTACTTCACGCTGGCCGGCCGTGCGCCGTTTTCGCGGCTCATCTACCCGGTGCCGGAGGCTGCCGGCCTGGGCGTGCACCTCACGCTGGACCTGGGCGGGCAGGCCAAGTTCGGGCCCGACGTGCAGTGGGTGGACTCCGCCGACGACCTGGTGGTGGACCCGCAGCGCGGTGACGCCTTCTATGCCGAGGTGCGCCGCTACTGGCCTGCGCTGCCAGATGGCGCGCTGCTGCCGGGCTACGCTGGTGTGCGGCCCAAGATCAGTGGGCCCGGCGAGCCGGCCGCCGACTTTGTGATCCAGGGGCCGCAGGTGCATGGCGTGGCCGGCCTGGTCAACCTGTTCGGCATCGAATCACCCGGGCTCACGAGCTGTCTCGCGATCGGGGAGTGGGTGGCGCAGCAGCTGCAGGAAGCCTGAGCCGCCGCTCACCCACGGATTGCCTTCACCGCCTGCGCCGCTTCCCGCACCAGGTCGGGCCCTTTGTAGATCAGGCCGGTGTAGATCTGAACCAGGTCGGCTCCGGCGCGAATCTTGGCGACCGCGTCGGCGCCACTGAGGACCCCGCCCACACCGATGATGGGAAAGCCCTTGCCCAGTGCGGCGCGCAACTGGGCGATGACGCGATTGCTGGCTTCAAACACGGGCGCGCCACTCAGGCCACCGGCTTCTTCGGCGTGGGGCAGGCCCTTCACGGCCTCCCGGCTGATGGTCGTATTGGTGGCCACCACCCCGTCCATGGCGTGGCGCTTCAGCGTAGCGGCAATCACCTCCACCTGGGCTTCGTCCAGGTCGGGCGCGATTTTCACGAACAACGGCACCCGACGCTGGTGTTGTCGGGCCAGCGCCGCGCGGCGCTGCGCGATGGCGCCCAGCAGGCCGTCCAGCGCCTCGTCACTTTGCAGGGCGCGCAGGTTCTTGGTGTTGGGGCTCGAGATGTTGACCGTGACGTAGTCGGCATGCGGGTACACGCCGTTCAGGCAGGTCAGGTAGTCGCGGGTGGCGTCTTCAATCGGCGTGGCGGCGTTCTTGCCGATGTTCAGGCCCAGGATGCGGCCCTTCTGGCGGAAGCTCGCACGCTGCACGTTGGCCACAAAGGCGTCCAGCCCGTCGTTGTTGAAGCCCAGACGGTTGATCAGCGCGTTGGCCTTGGGCAGGCGGAACATGCGCGGTTTGGGGTTGCCGGGCTGGGCCTTGGGCGTGACAGTGCCCACCTCCACAAACCCGAAACCCATGGCGCCCAGGCCGTCGATGCAGCGCGCGTTCTTGTCCAGGCCGGCAGCCAGGCCAATGCGATTGGGGAACTTCAGGCCCGCCAGTTCCAGCGGATCGTCGACCAACCCGTTGCAGTAGGCCCATTCCAGCGGGGTGCCCTGCAGCCGGGCCAGCGAATGCATGGTGAGCTCATGCGCGGTTTCGGGGTCAAGGCCGAACAAAAACGGGCGGGCCAGGCCGTAAGGCAGAAGGGACATTGGATAATTCTCGTAACTTTCCGGATTTTCCCAGATGACCCAAGACGAACTCAAAACACTGGTCGGCCAGGCCGCCCTGCAGTACGTGGTGCCCGGCGAAATTGTGGGCGTCGGCACCGGCTCCACCGTCAACAAGTTCATTGACGCGCTGGCCAGCATGAAGGACCGCATCCAGGGTGCGGTGTCCAGCTCCAATGCATCGACCGAACGGCTGCGGGCGTTGGGCATCCCGGTGTTTGACAGCAACGACGTGGCGGAGCTGTCGGTCTACATCGATGGTGCCGACGAGATTGACGGCCAGGGCTACATGGTCAAGGGCGGGGGCGCCGCGCTCACGCGGGAAAAAATCGTGGCGGCGCAATCGCGGCGGTTTGTCTGCATTGCGGACGAGTCCAAGCGGGTGCCAGTGCTGGGCCGATTTCCGCTGCCGGTGGAAGTGATTGCTATGGCCACGCAACGCATCACCCGGCAGTTTGCGGCGCTGGGTGGCACCGCCACCGTGCGCCTGAAGGACGGCCGGCCGCTCGTCACCGACAACGGCCAGCACATTCTGGACGTGACAGGCCTGCAGATTCACGACCCCCTGGGGTTTGAGTCCGAGGTGAACCAGTGGCCCGGTGTGGTCACCGTCGGCGTGTTTGCCCATCAGAAGGCAGCCATATGCCTGCTGGGCACGGCCCAGGGCGTGCAGACGCTGACCTACTGAGCCCGTGTCAGAAGCGGATGCCGGCCGGGTTGCTGGGCGGCGGCTCGGCCGGCGCGGCCGGCAATGGCGCGGCGGCTGGTGCAGCCGCCTGGGGCGGTGCGGCATCGGCGGGTTTGGTCTGCACCGCCACCAGTGGCCCGGCGGGCGGATTGCGGTAGCCCGCGGGCAGCTGCGAGGTCTTCGGGTAGCCCGCGGCATCGAGGAACTGTGCCCATTCCACTTCCGAGAAGCCGCGCAGTTGCTGACCGCCAATGCTCAAGGCCGGCAGCGACGAACTGCCTGTCAGGCGCTGCAAGGCGTCGATGTCTTCATTGCTGACGATGGTCTTTTCCGTGAAGGGGATGCCGCGGCCCGACAGGTAGGCGCGGCCACTGCCGCAGGGCGCGCAGTTGTTGCCGGTGTAGATGACCACAGGGTACCGGCTGGCGATTTGCCGCAGCTCGAAAGGCAGGGCACTGCCTGCGCCGGCAGCTGCCGTGTTGCCAGCGGCGTTGACCGGTGCGGCCTTGGCGTTGGGCGTCTCGGGCGGCTTGTCGGAAAACGTCACGCGACCGTCCGGCCCGACGATGCGAAACACCTGCTGGGCCGCCACGGGTGCGGCAATGGCGCCGGCCAGCAACAGGCCGGCCAGCGCGGTGGAGGCAACGGAACGGGTGGCAGCAATCATCAACACATCTCCAGCATCGGTTGTGGGTCAGGCCATGCCCTGGTGGCGCAGCAACGCGTCCAGCGAAGGCTCGCGGCCCCGGAAGGCCTTGAACGACTCCATGGCGGGGCGGCTGCCGCCGGCCTCCAGGATCGCTTCGCGGTATTTTCTACCGGTTTCCACGCTCGGCGTGCCGTCTTTACCTGCGCTTTCCTCAAAGGCGGCGTAGGCGTCGGCACTCAGCACCTCGGCCCATTTGTAGCTGTAGTAGCCCGCGGCGTAACCGCCCGCAAAAATATGGCTGAAAGTGTGGGCTGTCCGGCTGAAGGCGGGCGGCTGGATCACCGCCACTTCATCGCGCACCCGGGCCAGCAGCGGCATGATGTCGCGCGATGGCTCGTGCTCGGTGTGCAGCAGCATGTCGAACAGCGCAAATTCAATCTGCCGCAGCGTCTGCAGGCCGCTCTGGAAATTCTTGGCAGCCAGCATCTTGTCGAACAGGGCGCGTGGCAACGGTTCGCCGGTGTCCACATGGGCCGTCATGTGCCGCAGGACGTTCCATTCCCAGCAGAAGTTCTCCATGAACTGGCTGGGCAGTTCCACCGCGTCCCATTCCACGCCGCTGATGCCGGACACATCGCGCTCGTTCACCTGGGTCAGCATGTGGTGCAGGCCGTGGCCGAATTCGTGGAACAGGGTGGTCACGTCATCATGCGTCAGCCGCGGCGGCTTGCCATCCACCCCGTCGGCGAAGTTGCACACCAGATGCGCCACCGGCGTCTGCAGCCGGCCGTTGTCGGGCCGCAGCCAGCGTGCACGCACGTCGTCCATCCAGGCGCCGCCGCGCTTGCCGGTACGGGCCGACGGATCCAGATAGAACTGGCCGACGAGCTGGCCACCGCGCTCGATCCGGTAAAACTCCACTGACGGGTGCCAGACGGGCGCGCTGTCGCGCCGGATCGCCACCTCGAACAGGGTCTCGACAATCTTGAACAGCCCGGCCAGCACCTTGGGCGCAGTGAAGTACTGCTTGACCTCCTGCTCGCTGAACGAGTACCGCGCCTCCTTGAGCTTTTCGCCGATGTACGACCAGTCCCAGGGCTGCGGGTTGTCCAGCGCCAGCTGCTCGGCGGCGAATGCCCGCATGTCGGCCAGGTCGCGTTCGCCGTGGGGCCGGGCCCGGGCTGCCAGGTCGCGCAGGAAGGTGATGACCTGCGCCGGGGAGTCGGCCATTTTGGCGACGACAGACACCTCGCCAAAGTTGCGGTAGCCCAGCAATTGCGACTCTTCCAGGCGCAGGGCGAGGATTTCGCGGATGAGCGCCGAGTTGTCGAACTGGCGGGCTTCGGCAGGCGCCTGGTCGCTGGCACGCGTCACGTAGGCGCGGTAGAGCTTTTCGCGCAACGCGCTGCCGTGGGCGAACTGCATGACCGGCAGGTAGCACGGCATCTTGAGCGTGAGTTTGTAGCCGTTCTTGCCCTCGGCGCTGGCTGCCGCCCGGGCGGCCTGCTTCACGTCGTCGGGTACACCGTCCAGTTCATCGGCGCTGGCCAGGTAGCTCCAGGCATCCGTCGCGTCGAGCGCGTTCTCGCTGAACTTCTGGCTCAGCTCCGCCTGGCGCTCCTGGATGCGGGCAAACCGGTCCTTGGCCGCCCCTGTCAGTTCAGCCCCTGACAGCACGAAGTTGCGCATGGCATTCTTCAGCGCCTGCCGTTGCTCGGCGTTCAGCGTGGCGGGGTCCATGGCCTTGTACTTGGCGTACAGGCGCTCGTCGGCACCGAGCCGGGTCCAGAACTCGGTGACGCGGGGCAGGGCCTCGTTGTAGGCGGCGCGCAGCTCGGGCGTGTCGGCCACGCTGTTGAGGTGGCTGACCGCGCCCCAGGCGCGGCCCAGCCGCTCGGTGGCCACGTCCAGCCGGGCCGACATGGTGGACCAGTCGGCGGGAAAGTCGGGTTGGGTGACGGCCTCCAGGGCCGCGTTGGCCTCGGCCAGCAAAGCGTCCACGGCCGGCGCCACATGCTCTGCACGGAGGCGGTCAAACAGCGGAAGGTCGGAAAAGTCGAGGAGCGGATTGGGCGTCATGAGCTTTACATGGCAGCGCGTTCGGCGGCTTCAAGGGTGTTGACCAGAAGCATCGTAATGGTCATGGGGCCGACCCCGCCCGGCACAGGGGTGATCCAGCCCGCAACGTCCTTGACCGCCGCAAAATCCACATCGCCGCAGAGCTTGCCTTCGTCGTTACGGTTCATGCCGACGTCCAGCACCACGGCGCCGGGCTTGACCATGTCGGCGGTGAGCACGTTGCGCTTGCCCACGGCGGCAACGATCACATCGGCCTGCAGCGTCTGGGCCTTGAGGTCGCGCGTCGCGCTGTGGCAGATGGTCACGGTCGCGTTCTTCTGCAGCAACATCAGGGCCATGGGCTTGCCCACGATGTTGCTGCGCCCGATCACGACGGCGTGCTTGCCGCGCAGGTCATAGCCAATGCTCTCCAGCATCTTCATGCAGCCATAGGGTGTACAGGGCCAGAAACCGGGCATGCCGGTCATCAGCGCGCCGGCGCTGGCGATGTGGAAGCCGTCCACATCCTTGGCCGGGGAGATGGCTTCGATGACCTTCTGCGCGTCGATGTGCGCAGGCAGGGGCAACTGAACCAGGATGCCGTGGATGGCGGGGTCGTGGTTGAGCGCGTCCACCCGGGCCAGCAGGGCCGCCTCGGTCATGCTGGCGTCGTACTTTTCCAGCACCGAGTGCAGGCCGCTGTCTTCACAGGCCTTGACCTTGTTGCGCACATAGACCTGGCTGGCCGGGTTGTCGCCTACCAGCACCACGGCCAGGCCGGGCGTGATGCCGCGGGCCTTGAGCGCCGCGGCGCGGGCGGCGACGTCACCGCGCAGTTGCCAGGAAAGGGCATTGCCGTCAATGAGTTGGGCTGTCATGTCTTCGGATCTCAAGTAAAAACGCCCGCAGGCCTTGCGCAGCGGGCGTGGGGTGCTATGAAAGTTGTAGCGTCAGGTTTTCGGTGCGTTCTGGCCGAGGGCGATTTTCAGCAGATCGGCCACGGTGTTGGCATTGAGCTTTTCCATGATGTTGGCGCGGTGCGCCTCGACCGTCTTGATGCTGATGCCCAGGTCGTCGGCAATCTGCTTGTTCAGCCGGCCGGCGACGATGCGCTCCAGCACCTGGGCCTCGCGGCTGGTCAGCTTGGACAGCAGCGCGTCGCGGCTGGCAGCGCTCTGGTACTCGGCGAAGGCGCCCTTGGCGTGGTCAAGCATGCGCTCCACCAGCCCCACCAGTTCGTCTTCCTTGAAGGGCTTCTGGATGAAATCCATCGCGCCCTTCTTCATGGTGTTCACCGCCATCGGCACGTCGCCATGGCCGGTGATGAAGACGATGGGCAGCGGCGATTTGCGCTCGATCAGGCGGTCCTGCAACTCCAGACCCGTCATGCCGCCCATCCGGATGTCCACGATCAGGCAGGCGACTTCACGCGGGTCATAGCGCGAGAGAAAGGATTCGGCGGAGTCGAAGCAACGGACGCGGTAGTCCTTGCCTTCCAGCAGCCATTGCAGCGAGTCGCGCACGGCCTCGTCGTCGTCCACCACATAGACCGTGCCCTTTTTCGGGATCAAACTCATGCAGACACTCCGGCATCCTTGGTTGAGGGCGACGCTATGGAATTGATAGCGTCGGACACCGGAATCCAGAAGGAAAAACGGCATCCGGTGACTTCCGCACCATTGTAGATGTTCTCTGCCTGCATGCGGCCGTGGTGCGACTCGACGATGGTGCGACACAGGTTCAGGCCGATGCCCATGCCTTCGGCCTTGGTCGAGAAGAAGGCCTCGTACAGCCTGTCCATCACTTCCGGGGCCAGGCCGGCACCCGAGTCCAGCACTGAAAACTCCACCACCGGCTGCAGGTCGATCTGACGCGGGATCACCCGCAGCTCGACACTGCGCCGCGCGGTCGGGCGCTGGGCGTTGTCAATCGACTCTGCCGCGTTCTTGAGCAGGTTGACCAGCACCTGCTCGATCAGGATCGGATCCACGTGCAGGCGGGGCAGGCGCGCCGCCACGTAATGCGACAGCCGGACATTGCGCCGGCGCAGCTCGATCTCGGCCAGCTCGACAGCCTCGTTCACCATGGTCGCCACATCGGACAGCGTGCGGTTGGGCTCGCTGCGTTTCACGAAGGAGCGGATGCGCTGGATGATCTGCCCCGCGCGCTGGGCCTGCCGCGCCGTCTTGTCCAGCGCGGCCAGCAGGTCGTCCTCGTTGATCTGCTTGCCCTTGATGCGCGAGATCATGCCGTTGCAGTAGTTGTTGATGGCGGTCAGCGGCTGGTTCAGTTCGTGCGCCACGCTGGACGCCATCTCGCCCATGGTGATCAGCCGGCTGGCCGACTGCGCGCGCTCGGCCTGCGCGGCAGATTGTTCCTCCGCATGGCGGCGCGGCGTGATGTCAGTGGCAATCACCATCTGCGCCAGCCGCCCGTCCACCCAGTTCAGGTAGCGGGAACGCACTTCCAGCCACTTGCCCAGCTCGGGCACGAAGATTTCCGCGTTCTCCGACTGGGCCGACATCAGCGTGTCGGTCGGCAGGCCGACCAGCGAATCCACATCGTCCATCGACTCGTCATTGGTCGGCCGGTCGGGCACGCCGGCCTGCGCCACCATCTGCAGGTGGCCGGTGGTGTGCGTGCCGAACCACAGGCGGTACAGCTTGTTGGCAAACAGCAGTTCCTCGCTGCCCAGCGGCGCTACCGACACTGAAGCGTCCAGCGCCTCCAGCACCGTGGTGAAGCGCTCGTACGACGCCGACAGCTGCTCGCGAATGCGGTTGGGTTCGGTGATGTCGGTCATCGACGTCATCCAGCCGGTCTGCTTGCCCACGGCGTCGATCAGCGGCGAGACGTACAGGCGGGCGTCGAACAGCGTGCCGTCCTTGCGCTTGACGCGCACCTGGAATCCGCCCGGCGTGGTACGGCCATGCAGCTCGTCGTCTAGCCGCGCGGCGAGCTGCTCACGGTCGGCCTCGGGCCAGTAGGGGAAGGGCGGTGTACGGCCCACCAGCTCGGCCTCGCTCCAGCCTGTCATCTGGCAGAACGCGGCATTCACGTAGGTGATGCGCCCCTGCATGTCGAGCGCGCGCATGCCGGTGAGCATGGAGTTTTCCATGGCGCGGCGGAAGTTGGTTTCCGAAATCAGCGCCTGCTGGGCCTGCATCCGCCTTCTGGTGTGGCGCCAGTTGCCGATCAGCATCCAGGCGGTCATGACGCTGAGCGCACTGACCAGCCAGAACAGCCCGCTGCCAATGACGCCGAGCGAGGCCCGGTAGGCCTGGGCCCGGATCACCAGACCGTTGCCCACCGGCGAGACCGGCACTTCGTACTCATTGGGCAGGCTGGCAAAGCTCAGCACGCTGGTGGCGGGGCTGCGTGCCGGCACTGACGCACCGGCCAGAACGCGGTTCCTGGCATCGAGCAGTGCGACCGCGTATTTGGCCGAGACTTCGGCCGGCACCCCGTAGCGCAGCAGGCCGTCGATGGAGTATTCGCCCAGGATGACGCCGGCGAAACGCCCCTGGTCAGCCAGTGGAATGTGCAGCTGCAGCAGGCCACTGCTGTCGGTGCCCGCCAGAGGCTGCGAATAGACGGGTTGCTGCAGGTCGCGCGCCAGGCTGTAGGTGCTTTCGGTCTCACCGACGCGCAGCACAGTGCCCGGTATGCGCAGGTGGTTGCTGTTCAGGCTGGGCGCGGCGTAGCTGGCCCGGATGCGCCGGCGGTCATCAATCCAGGTGACGGCCTGCAGTTCCGGGTACTGGCTGACCAGCGACTCGGCGCGGCCCATGAATTCGTCGAAGTCGATTTCCTTGTTGGAGGCGTCACGCGCCACGCGCATGAGCTGTTCCTGGCGCTCCAGCAGGCGCAGCCGCACCCGTTGCTGGGCGTATTCCACGTCGCGCTTGACGGCTTCCTGCTCGCGGTCCACTTCTTCCAGCCGCAGGTACCAGAACGCCGAGACGATGGCGGCCAGAAACAGCAGCACGGCAGCCAGCGGGGCCAGCATCGCGAAGCGGTCTTGCCGGCCGGGCGTCTGGCGTCGCCACCAGTGGCGCCACCAGGCCGAGGAAGGGCGCCGGTCGTCGCCGGGCGCGGGGGTGGAGACGGGAACTTGCATCGCTTCGCAAGTGTAGGGGGTTGACCCGCCTACGGCGTTTGCAATTGCGGGTCTGCATCACCTTTAATTCGCATTATGAAATCAATAGTCGCTATTTGAAATTCAAAAGAAATTGTGAGAGACTTAGGGTCACGGTACTAAATTACGTCATCGACATCAGGAGACAAACATGTCAGCACAGCCCGACAAATTGTTCGGTTCGGCCGCGAACGACCCGGATTCCCAGGAAACCCGTGAATGGATCGACGCGCTGTCGGCTGTGATTGCCAGCAGCCCGACCAATGCCGAAGGCCGCGAACGCGCGCACTTCCTGCTGGAGCAGCTGCTCGAGCAGGCCCGCCAGGAAGGCATCGACATGCCGTTTTCGGCCACCACCGGCTATGTCAACACCATCGAGCCGCAGGACGAGGCGCATTGCCCCGGCAACCTGGAAATCGAGGAACGCCTGCGCGCCTACA
Organism: Ramlibacter sp.; assembly: GCA_046348225.1. Classification (GTDB taxonomy): domain Bacteria; phylum Pseudomonadota; class Gammaproteobacteria; order Burkholderiales; family Burkholderiaceae_C; genus JAXMEQ01. Next base: position 153,965 of record JAXMEQ010000003.1, on the reverse strand, counting down.
TGCGCTGGAATGCGATGGCCATGGTGGTCAAGGCCAACCGACACAATCCGGCCGACGGGGGGGATCTGGGCGGCCATATCGGCTCGTTCGCCTCGCTGGCCAACTTGTTTGGCGCCGGCTTCAACCACTTCTGGCACGCCGAGAGCGAAAACCACGGCGGCGACTGCATCTACATCCAGGGCCACGTGTCGCCCGGCGTCTATGCGCGGGCCTACCTGGAAGGCCGGCTGACCGAGGAGCAACTCCTCAACTTCCGCCAGGAAGTGGATGGCAAGGGCCTGTCGAGCTACCCGCACCCCAAGCTGATGCCCGAGTTCTGGCAGTTCCCCACCGTGTCGATGGGCCTGGGCCCGCTGATGGCGATTTACCAGGCGCGGTTCTTGAAGTACCTGCATGCCCGCGGCATCGCCAACACCGAGAACCGCAAGGTCTGGGTGTTCTGCGGTGACGGCGAAATGGACGAGGTGGAAAGCCTGGGCGCGATCGGCCTGGCCGCCCGCGAGAACCTGGACAACCTGGTGTTCGTGATCAACTGCAACCTGCAGCGCCTGGACGGTCCGGTGCGCGGCAACGGCAAGATCATCCAGGAACTGGAAGGCGAGTTCCGCGGCTCCGGCTGGAATGTGATCAAGCTGCTGTGGGGCAGCAACTGGGACCCGCTGCTGGCGCGCGACAAGGACGGCGCGCTGCGCAAGATCATGATGGAGACCAACGACGGCGACTACCAGGCCTTCAAGGCCAATGACGGCGCCTACGTGCGCAAGCACTTCTTCGGCCGCGACCCGCGAACGCTGGAGATGGTGGCCCACATGAGCGATGACGACATCTGGAACCTGCGACGCGGTGGCCATGACCCGCAAAAAGTGTACGCGGCCTTCGACAAGGCGGTGAACCACAAGGGTCAGCCCACGGTGCTGCTGGTCAAGACGGTCAAGGGCTTCGGCATGGGCAAGATCGGTGAGGGCAAGAACACCGTGCACCAGACCAAGAAGCTCACCGACGAGGACATCAAGGCCTTCCGCGACCGGTTCAACATCCCGATTCCCGACAGCGAACTGCCCAAACTGCCGTTCTACAAGCCGGCGGACGACACGCCCGAGATGCAGTACCTGCACGCGCGCCGCAAGGCGCTGGGCGGCTACCTGCCGCACCGGCGTACCAAGGCCGACGAGAGCTTCACCGTGCCGTCGCTGGAAACCTTCAAGGCCGTGCTAGAGCCGACGGCCGAGGGCCGCGAAATCTCCACCACCCAGGCCTATGTGCGCTTTCTCACGCAGCTGCTGCGTGACCAGGCGCTGGGCCCGCGCGTGGTGCCCATCCTGGTGGACGAAGCGCGCACTTTCGGCATGGAAGGCCTGTTCCGTCAGGTCGGCATCTACAACCCGGCCGGCCAGCAGTACACCCCGGTCGACAAAGACCAGGTGATGTACTACCGCGAGGACAAGGCCGGGCAGATCCTGCAGGAGGGCATCAACGAAGCTGGCGGCATGAGCAGCTGGATCGCGGCGGCCACCAGCTACAGCACCAGCAACCGCATCATGGTGCCGTTCTATGTGTACTACTCGATGTTCGGCTTCCAGCGCATCGGCGACCTGGCCTGGGCGGCGGGCGACATGCAGGCGCGCGGCTTCCTGCTGGGCGGCACCTCCGGGCGGACCACGCTGAACGGCGAGGGCCTGCAGCACGAAGACGGCCACAGCCACATCCTGGCGGGAACCATTCCCAACTGTGTCAGCTACGACCCGACCTTTGCCCACGAGGTGGCGGTGATCCTGCACCACGGCCTCAAGCGCATGGTGGAAAAGCAGGACAACGTCTTCTACTACCTCACGCTGCTGAACGAGAACTACGCCATGCCCGGCCTGACGCCAGGCACCGAAGAGCAGATCATCAAGGGCATGTACCTGTGCAAGGCGGGCGCGAAGGCGACGCCGCGTGTGCAGCTGCTGGGCAGCGGCACCATCCTGCGCGAAAGCCTGTTTGCGCAGGAGCTGCTGGAAAAGGACTGGGGCGTGTCAGCGGACGTGTGGAGCTGCCCGAGCTTCAACGAGCTGGGCCGCGACGGCCAGGCCGCCGAGCGCTGGAACCTGCTGCACCCCACCGACAAGCCGCAGGTACCGTTTGTGGCCCAGCAGCTGGACAAGCACAACGGCCCGGTGATTGCTGCCACCGACTACATGAAGGCCTACGCCGAGCAGATCCGCCCGTTCATTCCCAAGGGCCGGACCTACAAGGTGCTGGGCACGGATGGTTTTGGCCGCAGCGACTTCCGCAGCAAGCTGCGCGAGCACTTTGAAGTCAACCGCCACTACATCGTGGTGGCGGCGCTCAAGGCGCTGAGCGAGGAGGGTACGGTGCCAGTCGCCAAGGTGGCGGAGGCCATCCAGAAGTACGGCATCAAGGCTGACAAGATCAACCCGCTGTACGCCTGAACATCCGGAGACAACACAACATGGCAACGATTGAAGTGCAGGTCCCGGACATCGGTGACTTTGATGAAGTGGCAGTCATTGAGCTGCTGGTCAAACCGGGCGATACGGTCAAGGCCGAGCAAAGCCTGATCACCGTGGAGTCGGACAAGGCGTCGATGGAAATCCCGTCGTCGGCCGCGGGGGTGGTCAAGGAGCTCCGGGTCCAGCTGGGCGACAAGGTCAAGCAAGGCTCGGTGGTGCTGGTGCTGGAGGCTGCCGGCAGCGCGTCTGCGCCTGCGCCCGAGGCAAAAGCGGCTGTAGCCCCCGTCGCACCTGCGCAAGCTGCTACAAAAACTGTAGCAACTGCAACGCCCGTGGCAGCGGCAGTGGGGCCGGTGGAAGTGCGCGTGCCCGACATTGGCGACTTCAAGGACGTGGCTGTCATTGAAGTGCTGGTCAAGCCCGGCGATGCGATCAAGGTCGAGCAGAGCCTGATTACCGTCGAGTCGGACAAGGCGTCGATGGAAATCCCGTCGTCTGCGGCGGGCGTGCTCAAGGAAATGAAGGTCAAGGTGGGTGACAAGGTCAATATCGGTGACCTGGTGGCCATCCTGGAGGGTGCAGCCGCCGCCCCTGCGGTGGTGGCGGCGCCTGCTACGCCTGCGCCCGTGGCCGCACCGGCGCCTGCGCCGGCTGCAGCGGCGGTGGCAGCGCCTGCGTCATTGCCTGCGGTGGCTGCACCGGCCCACCAGCCGGGCAGCCCACCCGCCGGGCTGCCCCATGCGTCGCCCTCGGTGCGCAAGTTTGCGCGCGAGCTGGGCGTGCCGCTGGACGAGGTCAAGGGCTCGGGCCCCAAGGGCCGCATCACGCAGGACGACGTTCAGAACTTCACGCGGGCCGTGATGGCGGGTGCCGCGCAGACCAAAGCGATTGCTGCCAAGGCACCCGCGGCGGGCGGTGGGGATGGAGCCGGCTTGGGCCTGATTCCCTGGCCGAAGGTGGACTTTGCCAAGTTCGGGCCGATCGAGCGCAAGGAACTGGGTCGCATCAAGAAGATCAGTGGCGCCAATCTGCTGCGCAACGCCATCATGATCCCGGCCGTCACCAACCACGATGACGCGGACATCACGGATCTGGAAGCCTTCCGAGTGGCCACCAACAAGGAAAACGAGAAGTCGGGCATCAAGGTCACGATGCTGGCCTTCCTGATCAAGGCTTGCGTGGCCGCGCTCAAGAAATTCCCCGAGTTCAACAGCAGCCTGGACGGTGACGCGCTGATCTACAAGCAGTACTTCCACATCGGCTTTGCGGCTGACACGCCCAACGGGCTGGTGGTGCCGGTGATCAAGGACGCGGACAAGAAAGGCGTGCTGCAGATCAGTCAGGAGATGGGCGAACTGGCCAAGAAGGCGCGCGATGGCAAGCTGGGCCCGGCCGATATGAGCGGCGCCTGCTTCACCATCAGCAGCCTGGGCGGCATTGGCGGGCGTTACTTTACGCCCATCATCAACGCGCCCGAGGTGGCCATTCTGGGCGTGTGCAAGAGCCAGATGGAACCGGTGTGGGACGGCAAGCAGTTTGTGCCGCGCCTGATGCTGCCGCTGAGCCTGACCTGGGATCACCGCGTGATCGACGGTGCAGCCGCCGCGCGCTTCAACGCTTACCTGGGCCAGATCCTCGGTGACTTCCGCCGCGTTCTCCTCTGACCGCTCATGACAACCGTTGTGGTGGTGAAAAAGGCGGGGCAGGTGGCCATCGCCGCAGACACGCTGGTGACGTTCGGCGACACGCGCCTGTCCCACCGGTATGAGGCCAACAGCAAGCTGTTCAAGGTGGATGCGGTGGGCGGCCCGGCCTGGGTCGGCATGGCCGGCACCGTGGCGCACTTTCCGGTGCTGCGCAAGGCCATGCAGGCATTGCCCAAGGACCAGCTGCGGCTGCACAGCAAGGACGAGGTGTTCGACACCTTCACCCGCCTGCACCCGCTGTTGAAGGAAACCTTCTTCCTGCAGACCAAGGAAGAAGACAACGACCCTTACGAGTCCAGCCAGTACAGCGTGCTGATCGCTAACGCGGGCGGCATCTTCGGGCTGTACAGCTACCGGGAAGTTTTCGAGTTCAAGGAATTCTGGGGTGTGGGCACCGGGCGCGGCTTTGCGCTGGGCGCCATGCACGCTGCCTGGGGCCGGGCCAAAACAGCACGTGAAGTGGCCGAGGCCGGTGTGGCCGCCGGCTGTGAATTCGACCGCAACTCCGCCGCACCGGTGGAGGTGTACACAATCAAACTCAGGGGTGCCCAATGAGCCTCATCGAAGTCAAGGTGCCGGACATCGGCGATTTTTCCGAAGTGACCGTGATCGAGCTGCTGGTCAAGCCGGGCGACACCATCAAGGCCGAGCAGAGCCTGATCACCGTGGAGTCGGACAAGGCGTCGATGGAAATCCCGTCGTCGGCCGCGGGGGTGGTCAAGGAACTGAAAGTCAAGCTCGGCGACAAGGTGGCCGAGGGCTCGGTGGTGCTGCTGCTGGAGGCCGCCGGGGCCGCCGTTGCAGAGCCAAAACCGGCTGCAGCCCCCGTCAATGCTGCGCAAGCCGCTACAAAAACTGTAGCGCCTCCCGTAGCGGCTGCACCGGTGGCGGCCAGCCACAGTGGCGGCGCCGACCAGGAATGCGACCTGCTGGTGCTGGGCGGCGGCCCCGGTGGCTACAGCGCCGCCTTCCGCGCGGCAGACCTGGGCCTCAAGGTGGTGCTGGTCGAGCGCTACGCCACGCTGGGCGGCGTCTGCCTGAACGTGGGCTGCATTCCGTCCAAGGCACTGCTGCACGTGGCGGCCGTGATGGACGAGGTGAAGCACTTTGCCGATCTGGGCGTGAGTTTTGCCGCGCCCGAGGTGGACCGCACGAAGCTGCTGGCCCACAAGAACAAGGTGGTCGGCAAGCTCACAGGCGGCCTGGCCGCCATGGCCAAGATGCGCAAGGTGACGGTGGTGCGTGGCTACGGCCAGTTCCTCGACCCGTACCACCTGGCGGTGGACGAGACCGCCGGCACTGCCCAGGAGAAGACCGGCAAGCAACAAACGATCAAGTTCAAGCGCTGCATCATCGCCGCCGGCTCGCAGGCGGTGCGCCTGCCCTTCATGCCGGACGACCCGCGCGTGGTGGACTCCACGGGCGCACTGGCGCTGGGCCATGCGCCCAAGCGCATGCTGATTCTGGGCGGCGGCATCATCGGGCTGGAAATGGGCACCGTGTATTCATCGCTCGGCGCCCGGCTGGACGTGGTGGAAATGATGGATGGCCTGATGCAGGGCGCCGACCGCGACCTGGTCAAGGTCTGGCAGAAGATGAACGCCCACCGCTTCGACAACATCATGCTCAAGACCAAGACGGTCAGTGCGCGCGCGCTGCCCGAGGGCATTGAGGTGACGTTTGCGCCGGCGGAAGAGGGCGGCACCGTACCCGAGCCCCAGGTGTACGACCTGGTGCTGCAAGCCGTGGGCCGCACGCCCAACGGCAAGAAACTGGCGGCAGACAAGGCCGGCGTGGCCGTGACCGACCGCGGCTTCATCAACGTGGACATCCAGATGCGGACCAACGTGGCCCACATCCACGCCATTGGCGACATCGTGGGCCAGCCCATGCTGGCGCACAAGGCAGTGCATGAGGCGCATGTGGCGGCTGAAGTGGCGGCCGGCGAGTTGCTGGGCGACAAGGCCCTGGCCAGTGCCGCCTTCAACGCAAGAGTCATCCCGAGCGTCGCCTACACCGACCCAGAGGTCGCCTGGGTGGGCCTGACCGAAGACCAGGCCAAGGCGCAAGGCATCAAGGTCAAGAAGGGCCTTTTCCCCTGGACGGCATCAGGCCGCGCCATTGCCAATGGCCGCGACGAAGGCTTCACCAAGCTGCTGTTTGACGACAGCCCGGAAGCGCATGGCCACGGCAAGATCCTGGGCGGCGGCATCGTCGGCACCCATGCCGGCGACATGATCGGCGAGATCGCGCTGGCGATCGAGATGGGCGCAGATGCGCTGGACATTGGCAAAACCATCCATCCGCACCCCACGCTGGGCGAGAGCATCGGCATGGCGGCCGAGGTGGCGCACGGCAGTTGCACCGACGTGCCCCCCGCCAGGCGCTGAACCGCGGGCGGGTCTACGCGTTAGCGCAGGCCGCCCTGCCAGTGCATGCGCAGCGCCAGCCACAGCAGGGCGGCGGCGATCAGCACCACCATGGTCAGGATCACCACCTGGGGCGGGCCGAACGCCGCGAACACGCCGAGCGCGATGTCGCCGATGTACAGCACGACATAGGCCCCGAGCGAAGCGGCAAAAACCGTTACTGCGGTCCGGCGGCGCAGCAACAGCAGCAGGCTGCCGAGCACACCGCCGGACACACCCACCGCAAACGCGATGTTCATCCAGGCGGGCAGGCCGGCGTAGAGGGCGGCTTGGGCTGGCGTCATGCCGCCGCGGACCAGGGCATCCACTGACGCGCCAGCGGTAGACAGGAACTGCACAACGCCAAACAGGTTCCAGGCCAGGCCGAGCCCCGCTATGAGCCAGAACCAGGGGGGTGACAGGAGTTTCATGGGAGCGATCCCTGGGGTGGAGGAGCCGCGATTCTGCGAACCCGGCCCGGTCGCTTCAATGACATTTGTCAATGCACGCCCGCGGTGCATGACCCACCCGCACAAGTGTCAGACCCTGCTCTTGAGGCGGCTGTAGGTTTCCTGCGAAATCCCCAGGTAGGAGGCGACCAGCTTGCTGGACACCCGCGTGAGCAACTCGGGGCGGTGCAAGGACACCCAGCGGATTTTTTCCAGCGCGGTCAGCGAGACCAGCGCGTTGACGCGTTCGACGCCACTGGCGTGGGACGCTTCCAGAATCTGCTGGTAGACCTGCGCGAAAGGAGGCACGGTAGTGAGCAGCGTCTGGAAGCCTGCCAGGTTGATGGCCAGCAGGTCGGCGTCCTCGATCGCGCGGATGTTTTCGGTGGCCGGCAGCCGCTGGCCAAAGCTGATCAGCTCGGAACACCAGTGGTCTTCGAGGACGATGTCGCGTGTGGTCTCGTTGTAGCGGGAGTCGTACACATAGACCTGCAGGCACCCCTTGGCAATGAAATAGACATGGCTGCAGATGTCGCCCTGGCGCAGCAGCTGCTCGCCCGCTCGCAGGCGCAGGGGACGGAAATGGCCCAGTACCTCGTCAAGCTGGTCTGTGTTGGCACCCAGACGCAAGAGCAGGTGTTGCCGCAGCAGGTCAAGCATCCCCGGTTGACCTCGCTCAATTTGGGGGCGGCGACAGGGGGGCCAGCAGCTGGTCCACGATCAGGTGCCAGTGGGCCGGCGCCACCGGCATCACGGAAAGCCGGTTGCCGCGCTGCAGCAGCCGCATGTCCGCCAGCCCGGCGTGGGCGCGCAGTTCGGGCAGCCCCAGCAGGCGGGTCTTGCGCAACGCCTGCACGTCCAGCAGCAACCAGCGCGGCGCCTCGGGCCGCGAGGCCGGATCAAAGTAGGGTGAATGCGGGTCAAACTGGGTCGGGTCAGGGCGCGTGCCCGAGGCCACACGGGCAATGCCTGCGATGCCGGGTTCGGTGCAGCTCGAGTGGTAGAACACACGCCGTCGCCCACCTGCATCGCATCGCGCATGAAATTGCGGGCCTGATAGTTGCGAACGCCCGTCCAGGGCACAGTGGCGCCGGGCGCGGCCAGCGCATCGTCAATCGAGCATTCATCGGGCTCGGATTTCATCAACCAGAAGTGCGTCATGGAATGGGGCCAGCGGGTCCGCTTGAAGGCTTGTCGGTGTCGGTCGCATCATAGGGGACAAGGCTCCGTGGCCGTGCGGTCTGCCAGCACCCGGGCCGCGCGTGCGTCAGCCAACGGCCCGTGCACTGACGCTTACGAGATGTCTGGCGCGCCAGGGTGTTTCCGCCGGGAGTGATGCTCATACTGACTTTTGCATCGTTTCTCCCAACCCAAGGAACCCCATGAGCTATACCCCCAACGCCACCGCCGGCGATGACATCCTGACAGGCGACGCGCAGCCGGACGTCATCGACGCGCTGGAAGGCGATGACATCATTTTCGGTGGTGGTGGTGATGACGAATTGCTGGGTGGCCCCGGCAACGACCGGCTGTACGGCGAAGCGGGCAATGACCGCCTGCTCGGTGGGACCGGGGACGACCGCTACCAGGTGGACCGCACCGACACGGTCACGGAGCAGGTGGACGAAGGCACGGACAGCATCTACTTCCGCGACGACAGCTTCACCGGAATCTACTTCCTTGCCGCCAACGTTGAAAACCTCACCATGATCGGCCGGTTCAACAACCTGTCGGCGTTTGGCAACTCCCTGGACAACCGCATCTACGGCAACAACACGGGCAATGACACGCTGCTCGGCGGCGCGGGCCATGACTACATCCAGGGTGACTTTGCCTACCTGAATGGGTCCAATTCCTTCTCCAGCGACACCGGCGAAGATCTTCTTCGGGGTGGCGCAGGCGACGATGTGATCTGGGGTGACCAAGGCGAAGGCAAGGAGCTGATCCATTCACTGGCCAATGACCGGCTGTATGGCGATAACGGCGACGACATCCTGTACGGCCAGGCGGGTGCGGATGTGCTCGACGGGGGGCTGGGCAACGACGCCCTGTACGGTGGTGCCGGAAACGATGTGCTGGACGGCGGCTTCGACCTGCTGCCGCCCGGCAAGGAGGCGGATCTCTTTGGCAGCGACTACTTTCCGGGCAATGACGTGCTGGCGGGCGGTGCGGGTGATGATGTCTACCTGTTTGGCCGCAGTTCCCGATCAGACCGGGTGCTGGAGACCGCCGCGGCTGGTGAAGCCAACCAGCTGCGCTTTGAGGACGGCGTCATCGCTGCTGACGTCGCGGTCCGCCACGAAGGCAACGACCTCAATTTCTACATCGTGGGATTTGCCGATAACAAGCTGTCGGTGGTGGACTACTTCAGCGCATCCGCGCGGCCGTTGACGACGGCGGTGTTCAGCGACGGCACGGTATGGACCACCGCTGAATTAGACGCTGCGCCACTGGGGCCTGTGGGCACCGGCGACCGTTTCATCCGCGGCACCGACGGCAATGAAACGCTCCGGGGTCCCGACGGAAACGACACCATCGACGGCAAGGACGGTGCCGACCGCATCTTTGGCGGTGGCGGCAATGACTACCTGCTGGGTGGTGCGGGCCGCGATGTCCTGTCGGGTGATGCCGGTGACGATCTGCTCAACGGCGGCGGGGACGGTGACCGCCTGCTGGGCGGCACCGGCGCTGACACCCTGCTCGGGGACATTGGCGACGACTTTCTGGACGGTGGCGCCGGGCCTGATGTGCTGGATGGCGGCGCAGGCGCGAACCGCCTGATTTTCCAGCGGGGCGACGGGCAGGACATCGTGCGCGGCGCGGCCACGTCGGGTGGCGCAGACCGCACCAGCCTGGAACTGGTCACCTCATACGCGGTGGGTTCCCTGGGGGCTGTGCCCGTGGGGATTGCCTCGAGTGAGGTCACGCTCACGCGACAGGGCGACCATCTGGTGATTGACCGCAACGACGGGGATGACCGCATCACGGTAGAGAACTATTTCACGTCGGCGCCGGGCAACCTCTACCCTGTTCATGCCATCCAGTTCTCCGACACGGCGTGGAACAACGCCGACATCAACGCGCGCGTGGTGTCAGGTGACCCGGTGCCGCCTGTGCCTGCGGGGACGACACAGACGGGCACGCCTGGCAACGATGTGATGACCGGCACCACGGGAGATGACACCCTGTTTGGCCGCGCGGGCAACGATCAGCTCTCCGGGGGCGCGGGCAATGACTTCCTGAATGGCGAACTGGGGCAGGACCAGATGTTCGGCGGCATCGGCAATGACACCGTGATCGTGGACGACGCGGGTGACTACGTCTGGGAGGCCGAAGGCGAGGGCATGGATACCGTGCAAAGCTACATCAGCTATGCACTTCAGGACAACTTCGAGATCCTGATCCTCATCGGCCAGACCGAGGTGGTGGCCAACGGCAACGCGCTGGCCAACCTGATTCAGGGCAATGACGCAGGCAATGTCATCGATGGCCGCGGCGGGCAGGACAGTCTCTGGGGACTGGGCGGAAACGACGCCTTGACAATCCATTCCGGCCAGGAAGATGTGTCGGGTGGCATGGGTGTGGACACGCTGCGGGTGGCAGCTGAACTGGGCATGCTGGACCTCGCAGGCCGCGCAGGCCAGACGTTCACAGGGCTGGAAGCGATAGACCTCACCAACAGCAGCGCCACCACCCTTCGGCTGACGATGGGCAGTTTGTTGGCGATTTCGACAGAAAGTGACAGTCTCCAGATCGATGGGGATGCCGGGGATGTGCTGCAGATCGAGTCGGGCTGGGTCAAGAGCGCAACGGCCACTGCAGGCTATGACCAGTACACCAGAACGGAAGGGGCAGACAGTGGCTCGTTGCGGGTGACCGAGGGGATGGCGGTGGCGATGGGGGTGTGGGTATAACGACGCCTGGTGTCCGCCGCGAAACCGGACCCCCGAAGTTCAGGGGAAACGTCGCTGGGTTCAGCGAGGGCGTCGCCCAAAGCCGACCCACAGCGCGAGCAGCAAGACACCCAATGCGCCGAGCCCCAGCCCCGTCATCCGGCCTGGCAGGCTGTAGGTCAGTTCGACGGAATGAGGCCCGGCGGCGACCGGCGCGCCCAGCATCCCGAAATTGACACGCTGCACATCCACAGGCTTGCCGTCGATACGCAGAGACCAGCCTTTGTAGAAGGGAATGGAAAACACCAGCAACCCTGCTTCTGTGGGGTGGATCGTGCCTTCAATCCGATGATTCGAAAAACGCGTTATCCGCAAACCCGTTTGCTGCAGCATCCTCGCCTGCGCCGCGTAGGCGTCATGGTCGGGTTGTGCTGCGCTTTCCAGCGACTTGATGTCGAACGGCTTGCCCCGGTCGGGCATGAATTCGTCCACGACAACGGCATTCATCAATACCGCATCCTTGATACGGCGGGATTTCTCCAGCGAGTGACTTGACAGTCTGGCCATGTCCGCCCGGGTGACCTGGCGGGTGTGCACCACACCCAGCGGCAATGCCAACTGGTTCTTGTAGACCTCAAACCCCGGGCCTGCTGCGAAGGACTCAAAGCCTGGAAGCTGGACGGGCTTCTTTGTAATCAGGTACTTCACGCCAAGGACCGAGTGCAGCATGTAGCGCTGCCCGGGGTCCGGCAACCAGTTCGTGTAGTTGATGGGGAGCCAACCACCATAGTCGATCATCAGGTCCATTCCGGCGTGGAATTTCACAATATCTGCACCATGGTAGTAGTACGACCGTACACCCATGTAACCTTGGGCCATTGCATCCGACGTGTGGACGCTGGTGTAGGTCTTCTCTATGCGAAAAACCGAGGCATCCCGCTCGCGGATGGCCTTCAGTGCTGCGGGCGTAATGTCGTTGAAGGGTTGAACCTTGGGCGACACAATTGCCCGCCCGACGTGGTAAGACGGCCAAGCCACCAGCACAATTTCTATGGCGCCCAATGCCAGCAGCACCTGCGCAAGCCGGCCAGCGGGAATGATGCGGGTGTGCGACAGTGCCAGCGCTGCGGCACCTGCGGCGGCCAGCACTGCGATTCGCATCGCGTAAGACCTGGAAACCGGAATTAGCGTCTGCAGGAGCAGCGCGCCTAGCAGGGCCGCCACGAGGGCACAGCCCACCGCGAGCAGCCGAAGGTTGACACCCTCCACCAGCACGCGGTCAAGCGCTCGAAGCGACATCAGCGACAGTGCCAGCGTGACCCATACTGCCGTTGACCGGAAATACGGTGCTGCGAAGCCAAACGCTGAAAGTCGGAAAAATGGGAAAACGACGTACAACACAATGGCAACCACACCGACCACCAGAACGCGTCGGTCGGTCGCCGAGCCCCCCCACAACTGCGCAATCACGATCAGTGCGAGGGTGCCAACATAGAAACCCGGGCCTTCGGCGTAGTTCATGTAGCCGGCATAGTTGTCGCCGGATCCGAAGACGTCCTTGTGCAGGAATCCGCCCAGCTGTGCTACGAGCATGCGCAGATCGGTGATACCGAAGCCCTCATTCACCAGTTTTGACATCAACGCTCCGGGACCGGATACACGTGGGCTATCCAGGTACTGGAATGCCGCCGGCAGCACATATGGCGACGCGAGCAGGTAGCCAACCACGACCATGGGCGCGATGCGAGTGACCCAGGTTTTGAGTGTGGCCTTGGGCGCTTCGCTCATCGCACAGAATGCCGCGCACGCCAGTACCAATGACACCCCGATGCTCAGGAAAAACAGGCCGGAATAGAGTGCAGCCGCCACGGTGAGCGGAACGACAAACTGATTACCAGTACGCATGTAGTGGGCAATTCCCCAAAGCATCATGGGGTACATGACATACGCGTTCGCCTCTCCATCCCACTCACCATTAGAAATCATGTAGCCGCAGAAGCTGTACGCCAGCGCCGCAATGATCGCGGCTTCACGTTGCCTCACCCAGGGCCGTACTAGGAGCAAAAAGAACGCGCCGCCCAGGGCTATCTTCAGCAGATAGACCCAGATCCGCAGCGACAGGACATGCTCTGGGCCTGCGAGTTGAGTGAGCAACACGAAGGTGTCGGTCATCAGGTAACCCAGAGGGGCACCGAGGCCGATGTCGAACGACCACGACGGCCATCCTTCACGGCTGAAAAGCCGCGCAAACATAATCGCGTGCGAGGTAAACAGGGCGTAGGTGTCGGCGGCGATATCCAAGTAGGCGAAGTACAGGTTGCCAACAATAAACTCGCGAAAAATCAGGAAGGCTAGCAAGGCCTGCAGTGAAATCAGCAGGCCCCAATTCTTGAACAGTTCATTTTTCATTTCGTGGTGCCTTGGTGGCGTCGTGGGCCGACGTCAGGCGGGTCGCCTGCGCTGGGTCTTCTGGATGGAAGAGTGTACTCAGGGCCTCACCCCCGGCGTCTCCATGCGCATGCCCATGGCACGGGCTGCGAGATAGAGTTCAAGCTCCGTCATCTCCACGCTGTGGGCTGTCAGCGGTTCGGCCCGCACGCCGGTCATGCAGCCGCGCAGGCGCCGGGCCAGCGAACCGACGCCTTGCCATTCCAGCCGGTAGACCGGGTAGCCTGTGGGGTGACCCTGGGGGATGGTGCTGCCGCCCAGGCGCAGGCCGGCGCTCTGGTCGTGGCACTGCGCGCACGACAGGCCCAGCTGACCGATGCGCTGCATGAACAACTGTTGACCTCTCTGTCGAAACGGCTCGAGCCGCGGGTCGTCGGGCGGCGAGATGGGCTCGCCGCGCGACTGGTTCGCGACATAGGTTTCCAGTGCCAGCAGCGGCTGGCTTTCGGTGTCCCAGGGGGCCATGGCCTGGTGCCGTTGCCGACACAGGTTGATACGGTGCGACAGGCTCACGGGCCGGGCCAGCGGAGGATCGAACGCAGGGTATCGCGCGGCCACGCCCCGCAGGCTCGTGACGCTGTGGCATGCAATGCAGGCCTTGCTCTGGGGCAGCGGCGGCTGCCTGAACAGTGCCTCGCCGTCCGCCACCCAGAGCATGGCCGGGTTTTGCGCGTCATCGCGCTGCATCGCCTGCGTCGAGGGGCGCATGTCTTCGTAGCCTGACCGGCGCGTGTCCGGTGCCTTCTGCGCTGCCGCGGGCAACACGGCTAGCAGCGCCGCCAGAAGGAGCAGGCAGGGCCTCATGAAACGGTGAGGGCGACGCGCTCGGAATGGACAAAACCGTTATCCCCTTCCCACCTGAATTCCAGTTCTCCGCTGCGGGTGGCGACGGTGTGGAACGCCAGGAACGGGTTGGCGGAAATGGCGGGGTACAGATCGGCGGCAAACACGGTTTCGCCGTCGTACCGGCAACTGAACCGCTGGATGATGTCGAGTGGCAGCCGCTTGCCGTCCGAGCCCGGCCGGTAGCCCGTTTCCATCGGGTGGGCAATGGTGACGCGAATCTCGATCACCTCGCCGCTGCGCGCCGTCCGGGGCAGGCTGATGAGTGTTCGGGCCATCAGCTTTCGCCCTCGATGCAGGCCGCCAGTGTGACGACCACGTCCACCTGCTGTTGCCAGAAGCTGCCATCTGACAGGCGGGCGACGGCCACCAGCTTCTGCGACGTGGCCAGCCGGATGCGGGTGGCGACCCGCGCCCTGCCAGCACGCGGGCCGAGCGCGAACCGTGCCACCTCGCGTTGCGGATTGCGTTCATTGAACACGGCAATGGCCGTCACATGGTCCATCGCGGTCATGGGCGAGTCGACCGATACCGCCATCGGAACCGTATTGCCGTTGTCCACCAGCGGGGCAATGTCCAGCGTGACCTTGCCGGTCTGCGGTGTCACGCCGCCGGTGAAACTTCGTACCGCCGTCATCAGCTCGTCGGACTGGGCCCGCACGTCGGGCAGCATCGAAGCCGTGGCCAGGGCCGTGCCCAGCCGCAGCGCATGGCGACGGGTCACCGTCATGGCCGCAGCGTCACCAGATAGGCCACCACGTCTTCCACCTGCTGGGACGACAGCACCGGCTTGCCCTGCCAGGCAGTACCGACCCGCGTGAGGCCTGACGTGCGGTGGTAGGCCGGCATCAGGGACGACGGGTTGACAGCTTGTGCGTCCGCCACACGCAGCCGCAGCTGGGCCGCGGTCAGCCTCGCCCCGGCGCCGTCCAGCGGCGGTGCGAGGTTCCCCTGGAAGCGCTCTTCCGGAAACGGGCCGCTGTGGCAGAGCAGGCAAAGCCCCGTTTGCCGGTTGGCCACGATGGCGCGACCTGCCGCCGGGTCGCCCGGCTGACGGGTCAGGGGTGCGGGAATGCCATCGCCCACCGCGCGCCACGCCACCGCGTCCTGCGCCGGCGCCGCCGTGGCGGCCAGCCAGACCAGCGCGAAAACCAGCGGGCGCATGGGCATCACGCGCGCTTGAGGCTCTGGTTCTTGATAGGCAGGTCGCGGATGCGTTTGCCCGTTGCAGCGAAGATGGCATTGAGCACGGCGGGCGCTGCCACCGCAATGGTGGGCTCGCCAACACCGCCCCAGAACCCGCCCGACGGGACCAGCACTGTTTCCACCTGCGGCATGTGACGCATCATCACCACCGGGTAGCTGCCGAAGTTGTCCTGCTCGATGCGCCCGTCCTTGACCGTGCACTCACCGAACAGCGCGGCCGACAGGCCGTACGCAAACGAACCCTCCACCTGCGCCTCGATCTGCTGCGGATTGACGGCGTAGCCCGGATCGGTGGCGGCGACGATGCGATGGATGGTGAGTTCCCCGTCGGCGCTCACCGATACCTCGGCGCAGGCGGCTACGTAGCTACCGAAGCCGTGGGTCTGCGCCAGACCGCGGAACACCTTCTGGCCTTTCACATCAGGCGCGGCGGACCCCCATTTCACGCGCTCCGCCACGGCGTTGAGAACCGCCAGGTGCTTGGGGTGCCTTTCCATGAGCTTGCGCCGCAGTGCCAGCGGGTCCTGGCGTGTGGCCACGGCAATCTCGTCAATGAACGACTCCAGGTAAACCGCGTTCTGGTTCAGGTTGACGCCGCGCCAGAACCCCGGGGGGACATGCGGGTTGCGCATGGCGTGATCGATCAGCAGGTTCGGGAAGCTGTAGCCGATCGCCGCCTCCGGCCCCCCCGCGTTGAGGCCCTGGAACGCGACCGGGTCCATGCCGTTGCGGATGTTTTGCGGGAATACGCCTGCCAGGATTGACTGGCCAGCGATGCGCATGTGCAGCGCCGTCACGTTGCCCTGGGCGTCAAGCCCGGCCGTCATCTTGCATTGCGTGACCGGGTGGTAGCGGCCATGCAGCATGTCTTCTTCCCGGCTCCACAGCAGCTTGACCGGTACGCCCGGCATCTGCCTGGCAATTTCCACGGCCTGACGCACCCAGTCGTGCACGGCGCCGCGGCGGCCGAATCCGCCGCCCAGGTGCAGTTTGTAGACCTCGCACTTCGCCGGCGGCAGGCCGGAAGCTTCGGACGCCGCAGCCAGCGCGGCTTCACCGTTTTGCGTGGGCGTCCAGACCTCGCAGCGCTCGGGCGTGTAGCGCACCGTGGCGTTCATCGGCTCCATCGTGGCGTGGTTCTGGTGCGGGTACGAATACACCGCTTCGACCTTTCGCACAGCGCCCGCCAGCGCCGCCTTGGCATCGCCGTTCTGGTTGCCGACCGCGGCTTCGGGTGCGTCCAGTGCGGCCTTGAGCACCTTGGCAAATTCAGCGCTGGAGGCCTTGGCGTGTTCACCCCAATCCCACTCGATCGGCAGCGCGTCAAGTGCTGTTTTGGCGCGCCACCAGGTGTCCGCCACCACCGCGACGGCGCTGTCGCCCACGCGCACCACTTTTTTCACCCCGGGCCGCTTTTCAATGGCGGCGGCGTTGAAGCTTTTGACCTTGCCGCCGAAGACCGGGCAGTCCTTGATGGCTGCGTTCAGCATGCCGGGCAGCTGGAGGTCGGCGCCATACACCTGTCGCCCTGTCACCTTGTCCACTGTGTCCAGCCGCGCCAGGCGCTTGCCCACCAGCTTCCAGTCTTTCGGGTCCTTGAGCTGGACGTCTGCGGGCGGTGTCAACTTGCCTGCAGCGGCCGCGACCTTGCCATAGGTGGTGGTGCGGCCTGTTGGGATATGGGTGATGACGCTGCTGGCTGCCCGGCACTCGGCGGCCGGGACTTTCCATTCGTCGGCCGCGGCCTGTACCAGCAAGACGCGGGCGACCGCACCGCCCTTGCGTACATAGTCGTGCGACTCCCGGATGCCCCGGCTGCCGCCCGTGGAGAAGTTGCCCCAGGCCCGGTTGCGGGCCAGGTTCTGGCCCGGCGTGGGGTATTCGGTCGTGACCTTGGCCCAGTTGCATTCCAGTTCCTCGGCGACCAGCTGTGCCAGGCCGGTCAGCGTGCCCTGGCCCATTTCGGAGCGGGCAATGCGGATCACCACCGTGTCGTCAGGCCGCACCACCACCCACGCATTGACTTCTGGCGCAGCGCCCGGCGCCTGGGCGGCCAGTGGCACGTGGAAACTGACCATCAGCCCGCCGGCCGCGGCACTGGCCAGAAACCCGCGGCGGGACACATTCAGGACGCTCATGTCGTGCTCCCGTCGGCATGCTGGATCGCGAGTCCGGCCGTTTTGGTGTTGCCTCCCGCCGCCACGACCTTGATGGCCGCGCGGATGCGGTTGTAGGTGCCGCAGCGGCAGATGTTGGTGATGGCCTCGTCAATGTCCTTGTCTGTGGGCTGCGGCTTGTCGCGCAGCAATGCCACCGTGGCCATGACCATGCCGCACTGGCAGTAGCCGCATTGCGGCACATCCAGGGCCACCCAGGCCTTCTGCACCGGGTGCGAGCCGTCCGGCGAAAGCCCTTCGATCGTCATGATCTTTTCGCTGGCACCGACCGAAGAGGTCGGGCGCACGCAGCTGCGGGTGGGCACGCCGTCAATATGGACAGTGCAGGCGCCGCACGCCGCGATGCCGCAACCGTACTTGGTACCGGTCAGCCCCAGCTGCTCGCGCAGCACCCACAGCAGGGGCGTGTCGCCCTCCGCCTCAAATTCACGGACTGTGCCGTTGACCGTCAGTTTCGCCATGCAGGTCTCCTTGGTGGTTGCGACGCCCCGGCCGGGGAGTGGCTTTTCCGCTTTGTACTACGCGCGGCCCGTTGTGGCGAGTCGAGGGTTTTTTGCGGCGCGGCTTGTCCTGCCAGCGACACGGGGTGGCGGCAAACCCTGATCCCTGCGGGGCGTGCCGCGTCCCACAATGGGTCTCAACCCAGGAGACATTCCATGCGCCCCATACCCCCTGCCGGCCCGACCCGGCGCCATCTCGTGATTGCCGCCAGTGCGGGCGCGGCCAGCATCGCCTTGCCCGCCCGTGGCCAGGGCAGCTGGCCAGGCAAGCCGATTCGCATCGTCGTGCCCTACACGCCGGGTGGCTTCACCACCAGATGGCGCGGCTGGTCCAGAACGGCCTGCAGACCCGGCTGGGGCAAACCGTCACCATCGACAACAAACCCGGGGCGAACAGCATCATCGGTGTGGATGCGGTGGCCAAGGCGCCGCCGGACGGAAGCACGTTCGGGGTGGTCATTGCCGCCTATGCCGCCAACACCACGCTGTATCCCAAATTGCCGTACGACCCGAAGAAGGACCTGGTGGGGGTTTCGCTCATGGGCATCTCGCCGCTGTTGGCCGCCGTCAACAACAACGCCCCGTTCAAGACCGCCAGGGAACTGGTGGACTACGCCCGCGCCAACCCCGGCAAGGTGAGCTTTGGATCGTCGGGCAATGGGTCAGCGGCGCACCTGACCACCGAGCTGTTCAAGGCCATCACCAAAACCTTCATGGTGCACATCCCGTACCGGGGCGCCGTGCCGGCGCTGACCGACCTGATGGGCGGGCAGATCCAGCTGTTCTTTGACGCCGCCGTGGGCCTGATCCACCAGGGCAAGCAGGGCAAGGTGCGGTTGATCGGCCTGTCGCACGACAAGCGGCTGCCCGCGGCGCCGGACGTGCCGACCTTCATCGAACAGGGCTTTGCCGGCTTCATGGGCAGCACCTGGGCGGGCATGCTGGCGCCGGCGGGCACACCGCGCGAAATCGTGCGGCGCATGTCCGACGAGGTGGGACGCATCATCCGCAGCGAGGAGACCCGCGCGCGGCTGGATGCCATGGGGACCTTTGGATCGGGTGGTACGCCCGAGGAGTTTGACGCCTTCATCAGCGCCGAAACCGCCAAATGGGCCAAGGTCATCAAGGACGCCGGGGTCAAGCCCGACTGACGGCCAGGGCGCCGGTGCGCTTCAGCGCTGCGGCGGCGGTGCGTCCGCCGGACCGGTAGCCACGCGGCGGGCGCCGTCGAAGCGACGTGCCCAGTAGCTCACGCCCATGTCTTCCACCCGGACTTCGGCGCCGGGCTTGGGCGAATGGATGAACTTGCCGTTGCCCACATAGATCCCCACGTGGCTGAAGGCGCGCTTCATGGTGTTGAAGAACACCAGATCGCCGGGCTGCAGGTCCTGACGGTCAATGGTCTGGGTGGCGGCGGCTTGTTCGTTGGCCCGGCGTGGCAGCACCAGACCGACCGTCTGTTCGTACATCGCGCGCACGAAGCCGCTGCAGTCGAAGCCGGTTTCCACGCTGTTGCCACCGCGGCGGTAGGGCACACCCAGAAAACCCATGGCGGTGACCACCAGATCTGACGCCCGGTCGGTCACGGTGTGGCGAACGTCGTCCAGCCGTTTGAGAAGGCCTTTGTCGGCCATGAAGGCCGCCATGTCGTCTTCCGCCGGGCCGCCCGGCGCGGCTTGGGCAGTGCTGCAGACCAGCAGGAGGATGGCGATCCAGCGGAACATGCCCGGAGGTTAACGGGTGGAAATCTAGAAGTCAAGTGAGATATATGCGCTAAGTTATTGATTTTCATAAATATCTCTGTTGATTCATGACGAAGGCCTCGCGGCCCGGCCGGTGCAAGGTCTTTTCGTCACCAGCCCCTGACGCGCCGCCGTCGGAATAAAGTCACGGTTCTCAAACCACGACAAGCCGAGGAGACCCATGTTCAAGGCACTGCTGCTGGAAAAAGGCGATGCGTTCAGCGCCGCCGTCAAGGAGGTGGACGAAGCCGGTTTGCCCGCAGGCGACGTGACCGTGAAGATCGAGTATTCGACGCTGAACTACAAGGACGGCCTGGCCATCACCAACCGCGGCCCGGTCGTGCGCCAGTGGCCCATGGTCGCGGGCATCGATGGCGCCGGCACCGTGCTGGCATCGTCGCACCCGGCCTGGCAGGCGGGCGACGCGTTTGTGCACAACGGCTGGGGGGTGGGCGAAACGCATTGGGGCTGCCTGGCGCAAATGGCGCGGCTCAAGGGGGACTGGCTGGTGCGGCGGCCCGCGGCCTTCACGGCACGGCAGGCCATGGCCATCGGAACAGCCGGCTATACGGCCATGCTCTGCGTGATGGCGCTGGAGCAGCAGGGCGTCAGGCCGGGCGATGGCGAGGTGCTAGTGACCGGCGCCACCGGGGGTGTGGGCAGCGTCGCCGTGGCCTTGCTGGGACAACGCGGGTACCGTGTGGTGGCCGCCACCGGCAAGGCAACGGAGGAGGCCTATCTCAAGTCGCTGGGGGCGGCGACGGTGATGGACCGGATGGAACTCGCGGTTCCGGGCAAGCCGTTCCAAAAGGAGCGCTGGGCCGGCGTGGTGGACGCGGTGGGCTCTCACACCCTGGCCAACGCCCTGGCCCAGACGCGCTACGGCGGCGCCGTGGCGGCCTGCGGACTGGCCCAGGCGTCCGACCTGCCGACGACCGTGCTGCCTTTCATCCTTCGTGGCGTCACGCTGTGTGGCATTGATTCGGTGATGGCGCCACTGGCACGCCGGCAGGCCGCGTGGGAACGGCTGGCGCGCGAGCTTCCCCCGGCGCTGCTCGAAAGCATGCTGGTGGAAGTGCCTCTGGAGCAGGCCATCGACCAGGCCGACGCACTCATGACGGGCCAGGTACGCGGCCGCGTGGTGGTACGCATTGACCACTGATACACACTGAAAATGCCTGTAACCCGCATCAGGATTGCGTCGGCTGCTATATTTTTCATAGCAATTGCGACGGCATCGCTGGCCCCGGGGCAGGCGTTGCGCACGGCGACGGTGGCCGACGGCCTGGAAAACCCGTGGGCCGTGGCCTTTTTGCCGCAGGGGCGCTATCTGGTGACCGAGCGACCGGGCCGGCTGCGGGTGGTGGAGCCCTACGGCACGCTGTCAGCGCCTGTGGCGGGCCTGCCGGCGGTGCAGGCGGGCGGGCAGGGCGGTCTGCTGGATCTGGTACTGGACACCGGCTTTGAACGCAACCGCACGCTCTATTTCTGCTTCAGCGAGCCGGGGCCGGGCGGCAACAGCACGGCGCTGGCCCGCGCCCGCCTGTCGGCGGACCGCAGCCGGCTGGAGGATGTCACCCGCCTGTTCAGCCAGCAGCCCAAGGTGGCCAGCAGCCTGCACTTTGGCTGCCGCATCGTCGAGGCGCGGGACGGCACACTGCTGCTGGCGCTGGGCGAGCGCTACCACCGCATGCAGGACGCCCAGCGGCTGGACAACCACCATGGCAAGGTGGTGCGCCTGAACAAGGACGGCAGTGTGCCCCGCGACAACCCCTTTGTGGGGCGCGCCGGCGCCCTGCCTGAAATCTGGAGCTACGGCCATCGCAACCCGCAGGGCGCGACGCTGGCACCCGATGGCACTTACTGGCTGCATGAGCATGGTCCGCAGGGTGGCGACGAGATCAACCTGCCGAAGCCCGGCCTCAACTACGGCTGGCCGGTCATCACCCATGGCGAAAACTACGGCGGGGGCCCCATCGGCGCCGGTATCACCGCGCGCGACGGCATGGAGCAACCGCTGCACCACTGGACGCCGTCGATCGCGCCTTCGGGCATGGCCTTCCTGATCAGCGATCGCTACGGCGCGGCGTTTCGGGGCAACCTGTTTGTGGGCTCGCTCAAGTTCGGCTACCTCAGCCGTCTCGAGCTGTCGGGTGGCCAGGTGGCGCGGGAGCACCGGCTGGAGGTCGGCGAGCGCGTGCGCGACGTCCGCCAGGGGCCCGACGGGCTGCTCTACCTGCTGACCGATAGCCCGCGCGGGCGGTTGCTGCGCCTGCAGCCACCGGGTTGAACGCGGGCCGTGCTCAGGGCTTGATCAGGCCCTTGCGCACGGCGTACAGCGTCAGGCTGGCGATGTCGCCCAATTGCAGGCGCTCCATGATGCGCGAGCGGTGCACATCCACGGTTTTGGGGCTGAGGCCCAGCTCGAAGGCGATTTCCTTGGAAGCGCGGCCCTGGGCGATCAGTTTGAGAATCTCGATCTGCCGCTCGGTCAGCTCGTCGTCCGCGGTCGGCTCGGACGGCTGCAGCAGGCGCTGTGCGATCACCGGGCTGAAATAGCTGCCGGTGGCCATGACGCTGCGGATCGCCTGCTCCAGTTCGAACGGGGGTGCGTCTTTCATCAGGTAGCCGCAGGCGCCACTGGCCACGGCGCGCTTGACGAAGTCCACCGTGTCGTACATCGACAGCACCAGCAGGCGAACCGACGGACGGCTCTGGTGCAGTTGGGCAATCGCGGCAATGCCGTCCATCACCGGCATGGAGATGTCGGTCATCACCACATCGGGGTTCAGGCTTTCGGTCAGGGTGACGAGTTCCTGGCCGTTACGGGCCTCGGCGATCACGTCCACGCCCTTGATCATGGTCAGCAGGGCCTTGATGCCCGAGCGCACCAGATCGTGGTCGTCTGCCAGGACCACCCGCACGGTTGGAACAGCTGTTACTGGTTTCATGTTTCCCCCTGTCAGGATGTTTTCTTCAGAGGACTGCACGAATGGCGACACCCCTGCCGGGCGTGGTGCGGATGTGGATCCGCCCTCCCGCCAGCTCGGTCCGCTCGATCATGCCGTACAGCCCCACGTTCCGCTCACTGGGCTGGCCATCCAGCACCTGATGTTTTTCAAAACCCCGTCCGTTGTCAACCACCAGCAGCCCGATGCGGCCTTGCGGCATGAAGCGCAGCCGTACCCAGACGCTGGACGCGTTGGCATGGCGTACGACGTTGGTCAGTGCCTCCTGCACCAGCCGCACGAAGACCGACGCAGTTTCGTGAAGCCGCTTGGGCTCCGTGCCGCGGGCCGACACGTGCAGGGCCAGTCCGGCTGGCTCGGCAATCCGCTGCGCTGCAGTGCGAACGGCGGACACCAGGCCCAGCAGGTCCAGCTGTGCCGGACGCAGCGAAAACGACAAGGTGCGCACCTGGTTCACGGCTTCCTGGGCAAGCTGCATGGCCGTGTCGGTGAAGGCGCCGGCAGACTCCGGGCTCGCGGCGCGGCGGGCGGCATGGAGGTGGATCATCATGCCGGTCAGGGTCTGGCCGAGCACGTCGTGCAGTTCGCGCGAGATCAGCGAGCGTTCGCGCTCCTGCGCCAGCACCAGCCGCGCGGACAGCTTGCGCTGGCGCTGGTAGGCGGTCGCCAGTTCGCGCGCCATGCGCTCCTGCTCGAGCTTGCTGGCGCGCTCTGCCATCACGCGGTCAATGATCTGCGGCAGCGTGCCCAGCTTGTCCTTGGTCAGGTAGTCCTTGGCGCCGCAGCGCAACACATGCACGGCAGCCTCTTCGCCAATGGCGCGCGTCACCACCACCAGTGGCACGCTGCTCTGGCGGGCCTGCAGCAGCTGCAGTGCGGCGAACGGCGAGAAACGCGGCAGGTTGTAGTCGCACAGGATCACGTCTGGCGAGTCGCGCAAGGCCTCGGTGAAGGCGGTGGGTTCGTCAACCCGTTGCAGCAGGTACTGGCGGCGCGGTTCCGCGCGCTCCAGCGCCAGGCCCAGCAGCTCGGTGTCATCGGGGTTGTCTTCCACGCACAGCAAGCGGATCGGGGGCAACGCGGTCGGCATGGAGGTCTTGGGGCAGGGTACTCTGAACGGCTTTGAACTGCGATCCAGTTTAGCCCTCCGGGGGCTGGCGGCCTAGGCATTTCCCTTAAGGCCTGTCCGCCAACGCCCTAGCACCAGCCGCCGGTGCGGTGGTCAGATACCGCCCATGAACACCTCCAACACCCCCTTCAGGAATTCCGCACCGGCGGCCACCAGGGCGGCCAATGATCCAGCCCACTTGCCGCAGGCCGTGCGACGCGACTGGATCACGCACACCCTGCGGGGCCTGGAGCCCTGGATCGGTGGCTCGATTGCCCTGCAGACTGCATGGGTGGCCACCACGGTGTTCAGCGCGCTGCCCCTGCTCTGGCTGTTCGTGGGCTACGCCGCGCTGATTGCCCTGTGGTGCAAGGTCCGGCCCGCGCATCATCAGGCCGAGGTGTTCCTGCGCGGCGCCGCTCTGGTGGCCGGGGCCTACGTGCTGCACACCCACATTGCTGCTGAAGTCGGAGGGCCAGGCAGTCCGTTCTTTTTCTGGTTGTCCATTACGGTGCTGTACTACGCCTTCATGCTCAAGCCGGCCTGGGGCCTGGCCCTGGTGGCGCTGGCCGCGCTGGAGTTTGCTGCGTCGGCCTGGTTGCTGGGCCGCGCCCAGTGGTCCGCGCTGGCCGCGCCGCTGGGTTTCCTGGCCATCTTCCCGGTGGTGGTGGCCATGCGCTTCGGAGTCGCGATGCGGAAGTCGGATGACGCCATCGAGCACAGCCTGCTCGACGCCAGCACGGCGCTGTACAACATGCAGGGGCTGCTGCACCATGGCCAGCAGATGCTGGACAGCTGTGCCCATGACCGCAAGCCCCTGAGCATGGTGGTGATTGACTGTGCCGACCTGCACGAAATCCGCACCATCTATGGCCGCGACACCGCCCGGCGGGTACTGGCCCGCGTGGTACGCAAGCTCAATGCCGTGGCGGGCGACCGCGGCCTGGTGGCGCGCACCGCCCCGACACGCTTCACGGTGCTGCTGCCGGGCATGACGCGCGAGAAGGCCTGCCAGACGATTGAACGCTGTCTGGGGGCGCCCGCGCGCTTTGAATACGACGAGCGCGGGTGCGACATCGTGATCGTTCCCGATTTCGTGGTGGACCCGGTACGTCCCGGGATGGACGCGCTGGCCCGGACCCACGACCAGATGTGCGATGACCTCCAGAAAAGCCGCCAGGCCGCCCTGCAGCGCGAACGCTACCTGACCATGGAGCGGGAAAGCCACTCGCACCCGGCCCCGCTGGTCCCGAACCTGGCGACTGCACGGCCGCGGCAGGCGAACGCGGCGAGCGCCGTCACGCCCCCGACGGTGCCAGTTCCGCTGCTGCGCGTGGGTTGAACGCGGCGCGCGCCGGGAAATAATCGGGGGGTTACAAGGAACCCTCCCATGCTGCTCGACGCTGAAGACTCCCAACTGGTGCTGGTGGACTACCAGGGCCGCTTGATGCCCGCCATCCATGAGGGCGCCCTGGTGGCGGCCAACGGGCTGCGGCTGGCCCGTGCGGCGGCGCTGCTGGGTGTGCCGGCCTGGGGTACCGAGCAGAACCCGGCCCGCCTGGGCGAGAACCTGCCCGACATCCGTGCACTGTGCCGCCAGACGCTGGCCAAGATGCATTTCAGCGCCATGGCGGACGGGCTGGGCGAATGGCTGCGCCCGGCGCCGCGACAACAGTCCCAGGGCGGCAATGCCCGCAGCTTGCCCCGCCACCTGCAGAAGCCGGCCGCGCCGCCGCAGGCCGCGCGCAACAGCGTCGTGCTTGCGGGTTGTGAAGCGCATGTGTGCCTGCTGCAGACAGCCCTCGAACTGCTGGAAGACGAGTTTGAGGTCTGGGTCGTTACGGACGCCTGCAGCTCGCGCACCGAGCGAAACCGCGATGCCGCATTCGACCGCCTGGCCGGGGCGGGCGCCGAACTCGTCACCACGGAGATGGTGCTCTTTGAGTGGCTGCGGACCGCGGAACACCCGGATTTCAAGCCGGTTCAGGCCCTGATCAAATAGCGCCACTGCGCGCAGCGGCGCGCTTGCGTCAGTTTGCTGCAAGCGCGTCATGAATAATTATGAATTCAGATCGCTGACATCAGGAATGGAGACCCGGCATGACGACGTTTGCAGACTTCCACCGCCAATCGCTGGCGAACCCAGACGCGTTCTGGGCAGAGCAGGCCCGGCTGATTGACTGGAAAACGCCACCGCAGCAGGTGTGTGACTGGAGCAACCCGCCGTTTGCCCACTGGTTCAAGGGTGGCACCACCAACCTCTGCCACAACGCCGTGGACCGGCACCTGAAAGACCGCGCCGACCAGCCCGCGCTGATCTACGTCTCCACTGAGACCGATCAGGAAAAGACCTACACCTTCCGCGAACTGCACACCGAGGTCCAGCGCGCGGCGGCCATGCTCCAGGGGCTGGGCGTGCAGAAGGGAGACCGGGTCCTGATCTACATGCCCATGATCCCCGAGGCGGCCTTTGCGATGCTGGCCTGTGCACGCATTGGCGCCATCCATTCAGTGGTGTTCGGGGGCTTTGCCAGTGTTTCCCTGGCGTCGCGCATCGAGGACGCGAGCCCCAGGCTCATCATCAGCGCCGACGCCGGCTCGCGCGGCGGCAAGGTGGTGGAGTACAAGCCGCTGCTGGACGAAGCCATCCGCTTGTCCAGCCACAAACCCGAGTCCGTGATCATGGTCAACCGGGGGCTGGCGCCAATGACCATGCTGGCCGGACGCGACCATTCCTGGCGCGGCCTGAGCGAGAAGCACCAGGGCGCGCAAGTGCCCTGCGAGTGGCTGGACGCCACCGACATCAGCTACACCATCTACACCAGTGGCACCACTGGCCGGCCCAAGGGCGTGCAGCGCGACACCGGCGGCTACGCGGTGGCGCTGGCCGCCAGCATGAAGCACATCTTCTGTGGCAACCCGGGCGAAACGTATTTCAGCACCAGCGACATTGGCTGGGTGGTGGGGCACAGCTACATCGTCTACGGCCCGCTGATCGCCGGCATGGCGACCATCATGTACGAAGGCCTGCCCATCCGGCCCGACGGCGGCATCTGGTGGAGCCTGGTGGAAAAGTACAAGGTCACGGTGATGTTCAGCGCGCCCACGGCGGTGCGGGTGCTCAAGAAGCAGGACCCGGCGCTGCTGAAAAAGTACGACCTGTCCAGCCTGCGCGCGCTGTTCCTGGCGGGCGAGCCGCTGGACGAGCCCACCGCCCGCTGGATTGCGGACGGCCTGGGCGTGCCCATCATCGACAACTACTGGCAGACCGAAAGCGGCTGGCCGATCCTGACGATTGCCAACGGCGTGGAGCCGAGGCCCAGCAAGTTTGGCAGCCCCGGCGTGCCGATGTACGGCTACAACGTGAAGCTGCTGCACGAGAGCACCGGCGAGGAACTGACCGAACCCGACCAGAAGGGCGTGGTGGTGATTGAGGGCCCCACGCCGCCGGGCTTCATGCAGACCGTGTGGAAGGACGACGCGCGCTTCGTCAACACCTACTGGAAGAGCATTCCCGGCAAGCTGGTGTACAGCACCTTTGACTGGGGCATTCGCGACAAGGATGGCTATTACTACATCCTGGGCCGCACCGACGACGTGATCAATGTCGCCGGCCACCGGCTGGGCACGCGGGAAATCGAGGAAAGCATCTCCAGCCACCCGAATGTGGCCGAGGTGGCCGTGGTCGGCGTGGCCGACGCGCTCAAGGGCCAGGTCGCCATGGCCTTTGTGGTGCCCAGGGATGCATCTTCGCTGGCCGATGACGCCACGCGACTGAAGCTGGAAGGCGCCATCATGAAAGTGGTGGACGACCAGCTGGGCGCGGTGGCACGGCCGGCTCGTGTACGCTTTGTCACGGCGCTGCCCAAGACCCGCAGCGGCAAGCTGCTGCGCCGTGCCATCCAGGCCGTATGTGAAGGGCGCGACGCCGGGGACCTGACCACCATCGAGGACCCGGGGGCCTTGCAGCAGATCCGCGACCAGATGCCCTGACGGGGCAGTCCCCCGGGAAAGTCCTGATTCGGGACTTTCTGCTTTCCATAACTATTGGTACTTGCTTATATTTGCAAGTACCAAATGGAACCCCTGATCAACGCCTCTGAAGACGCGGGCTCCAGCCGCGTGTTTGAACTTGCCGCTGAACTGTTTGGCGTGCTGTCCACCCCGATGCGGCTGCGCATCCTCAGCACGCTGTGCGATGGCGAGCGCTCGGTCAGCCAGATGCTGGAGCGCATCGACACCACCCAGCCCAATCTGTCCCAGCACCTCAATGTGCTGTACCGCAGCGGTGTGCTGGCCAAACGCAAGGAGGGCACGCAGGTGTTCTACCGCGTGCAGAGTGAAAAGGCCGTGGCGTTGTGCCGGGCGGTGTGCACGCAGATTGCCATCGAGGTGGACGAGCCGCTGCAGCTCCCGCCCGAAGAACGGCTGCTGGGCAGGGCGGTGGCCTGATGTTCAACCCCTTCATCCGCCGCGCACCCGAGAACTTCCTCAGCCGTCAGCAGGTCCTCGAGGTGCAGGCAGGCCGCCGCGGTTTCCTGGCGGCTGCGCTGGCGTCGGCGGCTGCTGGCGCGTCGGCGCAGGGCAGTGCCCCGCCCGCAGGCGACCCGGCCATCCTCAACTTGCCGGACCATGCCCGGGCGCTCGGGCAGCCGGTGGCCGAACGCGGCTACGGCCAGCCAAGTGTGTGGGAGAAAAACCTGCAGCGCCGTGAAAGCCCGGGCCTGACGCGGGTTCGCCAGTCCAGCGTGAGCTTCTGTCCCCTGCAGGGCCTGTTCGGCATCATCACGCCGAGCGGACTGCACTTTGAGCGGCACCACCAGGGCTGGTGGGACATTGATCCCGGCCAGCACCGGCTCATGCTCAATGGCTCGGATGATTCCATGCTGAAGCGGCCGATGGTCTTCACCATGGACGAGATCATGCGGCTGCCACCGGTGAGTCGGATGCATTTCATCGAGTGCGGGGCCAACACCGGCATGGAATGGGGCAACGTGGCAGTGCCCACCGTGCAATACACGCACGGCATGGTTTCCTGCAGCGAATTCACCGGCGTGCCGCTGCGCACGCTGCTGGAGCTGGCGGGGGCCGACCTGAAACGCGGCAAGTTCGTCCTGGCCGAAGGTGCCGATGGATCCAGCATGACGCGCACCATCCCCATGAGCCTGGTGATGAGTGGCGAGGTGCTGGTCGCCTACGGCCAGAACGGGGAAATGCTGCGGCCCGAGAACGGTTACCCGCTGCGCCTGGTGGTGCCTGGTGTGCAGGGGGTGAGCTGGGTCAAGTACCTGCGCCGCATCGAGCTGGGCGACAAGCCGTACGGCACCAAGGACGAGTCCATCCACTACATGGACCTCATGCCCGACGGGCTGCACCGCCAGTACACCAGCATCCAGGAGGTCAAGAGCGTGGTCACCTCACCCAGCGGCGGACAGGTGCTGCTGGCCAGGGGGTTCACCAACATCACGGGCCTGGCCTGGAGTGGCCGCGGCAAGGTGCGCAAGGTGGACGTGTCGGTCGATGGCGGGCGCAACTGGCGGCCGGCGCGGCTGGAAACGCCCATCCTTTCCAAGTGCCTCACGCGCTTCAACTGCGACTGGACGTGGGATGGCCGGCCCGCGCTGCTGATGAGTCGCGCCACCGACGAGACGGGGCATATCCAGCCCACCTATGCCGAGCTGCGCCGTGTGCGCGGCACCCGGGGCATCTATCACAACAACGCGATCCAGACCTGGCTGGTGCAGGAAAGCGGCGAGGTGCGCAATGTCCAGCTCAGTTAAGACGCTGCTTCTGGCGGCCTGCCTGCTGCCGGCACTGGCGCTGGCGCAGCCGGCGTCGGCCGCGTTGGCAGGCATCGGGCGTATGGCCACACCGGCGGAAGTCAAGGCCTGGGACATTGACGTGCGTCCGGACTTCAAGGGACTGCCGACCGGGCAGGGCAGCGTGAGGCGCGGCGAACAGGTCTGGGAGGCCCAGTGCGCATCGTGTCACGGCGCCTTTGGCGAAAGCAACGACATCTTTGCGCCACTGGTGGGCCACACCACCCGCAAGGACGTGGAGACCGGACGCGTCGCGGCGCTGCAGTTGGGCACCAATACACCGTCGCGCACGATGATGATGAAGGCGTCGCAATTGTCGACGCTGTGGGATTACATCAACCGCGCGATGCCCTGGACGGCGCCCAAGTCGCTGTCGGCGGACGATGTGTACGCGGTCCTGGCCTATCTGCTCAACCTGGGCCATGTGGTGCCCGATGACTTCACGCTGTCGGACCGCAACATCCGCGAAGTGCAGCAACGCCTGCCAAACCGGAATGGCATCACCACCGTGCACGGCATGTGGCCCGGGCCCGAATTCGGTGGCCATCGCCGCCCCGACGTGCAGGGGTCGGCCTGCATGCGCAACTGCGGCCCGGCCCCGGTGGTGGCCAGCCAGATTCCCGACTACGCGCGCAATGCGCACGGTGAGCTGGCCACACAGATGCGCACTGTCGGGCCGGTGCGGGGCGTCCGTACCAGCCCGGCAGCAGAAGAAAATCATGCTGCAATCCGCACCAGTACTGCGCAGGCTGCTACAAAAAGTGTAGCAGGTGACGTGCTGCCCCTCTTGCAGAAATACGCATGCACCGCCTGTCACGGCGTAGACAGCAAGATTGTGGGCCCCTCGTTTCGCGATGTGGCAGGCAAGTATGGCGCGCAGGCCGACGCCGTGGCGTATCTCGCGGGCCGCATCCGCTCGGGCGGGCAGGGCGTCTGGGGGGCCATTCCCATGCCACCGCAGTCCATCAGCGAAGCCGACGCGCGGCGCGTTGCCGAGTGGCTGGGCGCGGGCGCTGCTCCATGAGCGCCTTGCACACGCCGGGGACAAAGGGTTACGCCCGACGCACGCCTGGCTGTCTGTCCCTACAATTTCCCAACTGAAACACAAGGAGTCCTTCAATGGAACGCAGAGAATTCATCCACAGGAGCTCGGGCGCGGCAGCGCTCGGCCTGGCCGCCGCCAGCGGGCTGGTGCCAGGCCAGGCGGCCGCCCAGGCGGGTGCGGGCTGGAACAAGACAGCCTTCGAGGCCAAGTCCCTGGCGGACGCCGTCAAGGCGCTGGGCGGCGGCACGGCCACCGAGAGCAAGGACCTGGTGCTGGCGGCCCCGGAGATTGCCGAGAACGGCAGCGTGGTCCGGGTTGGCGCACAAAGCAACATCCCGTTCACGACGCAGATCGCCTTCGTCGTGGAGAAAAACCCGAACGCGCTGGCTGCAGTGTTCGACATCCTGGCCGGCACGGATGCCAACGTGGCCACCAACGTCAAGATGGGGCAGTCTTCCAATGTGTACGCCGTGGCCAAGGCGGGCGACAAGTTTTTCTACAGCGTCAAGGAAGTCAAGGTCACCCTTGGCGGCTGCGGCGGTTAAGGAGGCAGATCATGAGCGATCCGATGCGAATCCGCGCCCAGGCGCAAGGCGACAAGGTCACAGTGCGTGTGCTGGTGAGCCACGAAATGGAAAGCGGCCAGCGCCGTGACGCGGCGGGCAAGGTCATTCCGGCCTGGTTCATTCAGACCATCAGCGCCAGCCACAACGGCAAGCCGGTGATGAGTGCCCAGTGGGGCCCGGCGGTGTCCAAGAATCCGTTCCTCCAGTTCAGCTTCAAGGGCGGCAAGGCGGGCGACAAGGTGGCGGTCAGCTGGGTGGACAACCGCGGCGACAAGCGCACCGACGAAGCCGTTATCGCCTGACGCCCGTTCAGCGGGCGGGCCCGCCAAAAACAACAAGGAGACACTGATGAAATTCAAGCTGCTGCTGTTGGCTTCCGTGTGTGCGCTTCCGCTGGTTGCCGTGGCGCAGAAAAGCACGGCCGACGGCATCGCCGAGTACCGCGCCATGCTGGCCGACGGCAACCCGGCTGAACTGTTCGAGGCGCGCGGTGAGGCGCTGTGGAAGCAGGCGCGCGGCCCGAAGAACGCCAGCCTTGAAAAATGCGATCTCGGCAAGGGGCCGGGCGTGGTCAAGGGGGCCTTTGTCGAACTGCCCCGCTGGTTCGCAGATACCGGCCGGGTGCAGGATCTGGAATCGCGCCTGCTCACCTGCATGGAAACCCTGCAGGGCTTCAATGCCGATGCCATCGCGAAAGAGCGCTTCGGCACCGGCGAGCAGAAGAACCTGGAAGGGCTGGTGGCCTGGATTTCCGGCGAATCGCGTGACATGGCGTTCAACCTGCCGCAGTCGCACCCGCAGGAAAAGCTCATGTATGAAGTGGGCAAGAAGGTGTTTTACATGCGGGGCGGACCTTACGACTTCTCGTGTGCGTCCTGCCATGGCGAAGACGGCAAGCGCGTGCGCCTGCAGGATCTGCCCAACCTCACCAAGAACCCCGGCGCTGGCAATGGCTTCGGCGCCTGGCCCGCGTACCGCGTGTCCAGCGGCGAGCTCTGGGGCATGCAGCGGCGCCTGAACGACTGCTATCGCCAGCAGCGCTTTCCGTATCCGGGCTTCGGCTCGGACGCCACCATCGCCCTGGGTGTGTACATGGGCGTCAATGGCAAAGGCGGCAAGTCCATTGCCCCGGCCCTCAAGCGATAACGCAGACAGGAGCCATCAACATGAACAAATCAGTCAAAACCATTGCGCTTGCGGCCTTCGCCGCCGTGCTGGCCGGTTGCGCCGTGGGCCCCACGCCGCAGCAGGTGGATGAAGCCACCCGCCAGATCATGAAGGCGTCATTCCGCGAGCAGGGCATTGCCAAGCTCGGCTGGCTGGAGCAGGACATGTCCAACAAGGCGTGCTCGGAATCCGAAGGCAAACCCCTGGACGACAAGCTCGCCAAGGCGATCGAGGAGGCCAACTTGAAGACGGTGAAGATGCCGGCCGACGGCAACTTCATCGGCGACTGGCGCGAGGGCGAAAAAATCGCCCAGAACGGACGGGGCATGACCTGGACGGATGCACCCGGCTCCGCCAACGGGGGCAGCTGCTACAACTGCCACCAGATCAGCAAGGCCGAGCTGTCGTTTGGCTCCATCGGCCCCAGCCTCTACAACTACGGCAAGTTGCGGGGGGTGGCAGACCCGGCTGCTGCCGCCAGCAAACCCATCGTGGACTACACCTGGGGCAAGCTGTGGAACGCCAAGGCCTACAACGCCTGCTCAGGCATGCCGCGGTTCGGCCACGCAGGCATCCTCACAGAGGCGCAACTGCGCGATGTGATGGCCCTGCTGCTGGACCCGAAGTCCCCCGTCAACCAGTAACGGGCACCGGCACACACCATGAACCTCAGCCGCCGCGAATTCGCGAGCGTGCTGGCAGCGGCCATGGCCTCGGGTTTCCCGCTGGCCAGGGACGCGTCTGCCCAGCAGGCCGCCCAGCTCTATGACCTGCCGCGCAGCGGCAACGTGCACCTGCTGCACATGACCGACTGCCATGCGCAACTGTTGCCGGTGTACTTCCGCGAACCGTCGGTCAACCTCGGCGTGGCCGGCATGCGCGGGCAGCTGCCGCACTTGGTGGGGGAGCACCTGCTCAAAGCAGCAGGCCTGCGCGCCGGCTCGCCGGAAGCCCACGCCTTCACTTTCCTGGACTTTGAGCGTGCGGCGCGCCAGTACGGCAAGGTGGGCGGCTTCGCGCACCTGGCCACGCTGGTCAAGCGGCTCAAGGCATCGCGCCCCGGCGCCCTGTTGCTGGACGGCGGTGACACCTGGCAGGGCAGCGCCACCGCGCTGTGGACACAGGGCCAGGACATGGTGGATGCCTGCAAGCTGCTGGGCGTAAACCTGATGACCGGCCACTGGGACTTCACCTACGGCGAGGCCCGCATCAAGGAGGTGGTGGACAAGGACTTTGCCGGCCGCATTGAGTTCCTGGCACAGAACGTTAAGACCCGTGATTTCGACGATCCCGTCTTCAAGCCCTGGGTGATGCGTGAAATGAATGGCGTCCCGGTGGCGATCATCGGGCAGGCGTTTCCCTACACCCCGATTGCCAACCCGGGTTGGCTGGTACCGAACTGGACCTTCGGGATCCAGGAAAAGGAGATGCAGGACACAGTCAACGAGGCGCGCGCCAGGGGCGCCCAGGCGGTGGTGCTGTTGAGCCACAACGGCATGGATGTCGACCTCAAGCTCGCCTCGCGCGTCAGCGGCATTGACGCCATCCTCGGCGGCCACACGCACGACGGCGTACCCCTGCCGGTGGTGGTGAAGAACCCGGGCGGCCAGACCATCGTCACCAATGCGGGCAGCAACGGCAAGTTTCTGGGCGTGCTGGACCTGGACGTCAAGGCTGGCAAGGTCGCGGGCTTCCGCTACCGTCTGCTGCCGGTGTTCGCCAACCTGCTGCCGCCCGATCGCGACATGGCGGCGCTGATCGACAAGGTGCGCGCGCCCTACAAGGCGCGGCTCGAGGAAAAGCTGGCCACCACCGAAGGGCTGCTGTACCGCCGCGGCAACTTCAACGGCACTTTTGACCAGCTGGTGCTGGACGCCCTGATGGAAGTCCGCGGCGCGCAGATTGCCTTCTCGCCGGGTTTCCGGTGGGGCACCTCGCTGCTGCCGGGCCAGGCGATCACGCGGGAGCACCTGATGGACCAGACCGCCATCACCTACCCCTGGACCACGCTGACCGACATGACGGGTGAGACCATCAAGACCATCCTGGAAGACGTGGCGGACAACCTGTTCAACCCCGACCCGTATTACCAGCAGGGCGGCGACATGGTGCGTGTCGGCGGCATGAGCTACACCTGCGACGCCCAGGCCCGGATGGGGCAGCGGATCCAGGACATGCGGCTCCATGGCCAGCCCATCGAGGCCGGCAAGACCTACAAGGTGGCGGGCTGGGCGCCCGTGGCCGAAGCCAGCAGGAACGCCGGGCCTGCCGTCTGGGATGTGGTCGAAACCTGGTTCAGGGCCCATCGCACTGTGGCCCCGCCCCGCCTCAACACACCGGCCCTGCCGGGCATGGCGGGCAATCCCGGTCTGGCCTGAAAAAGTACGCAGATCCGGCCCGCGGTTTGGTGCACGGGCCGAATCGGTGGCACAATTCGGGTTGTACTTAGGCCCCTTCCAGCCACAGTCGCATCCGCCAATCGGTCCAGCCGTGTCGCGGAAGGTTTTCTTAACCAGCTAATGTTTCCCGCAGGGAAACGGAGGTCAGCGGAATATGAGCGATCAATCGACGCCGTCAACGGCGTCTGTCTACACTGCCTATCAGGGCAACTCCTACCTCTTCGGCGGCAATGCGCCCTACGTCGAGGAGATGTACGAAAACTACCTCGCCAACCCCGGCAGCGTGCCCGACAACTGGCGCGACTACTTCGACGCGCTCCAGCATGTGCCGGCCGTGGACGGCTCGAACGCCAAGGATGTGCCCCACCTGCCCGTGGTCAATGCCTTCGCCGAGCGGGCCAAGCAGGGCGGCACCCGCGTGGTGCAGGCCAGCGGCGCCGACTCCGAGATGGGTCGCAAGCGCACTGCCGTGCAGCAGCTCATTGCCGCGTACCGCAACGTGGGCCAGCGCTGGGCGGATCTTGACCCGCTCAAGCGCACCGAGCGCGAAAAAATCCCCGAGCTGGACCCGTCGTTCTACGGCTT
Organism: Ramlibacter sp.; assembly: GCA_046348225.1. GTDB lineage: Bacteria > Pseudomonadota > Gammaproteobacteria > Burkholderiales > Burkholderiaceae_C > JAXMEQ01. The sequence goes on along the minus strand of JAXMEQ010000003.1, from coordinate 118,482 downwards.
CAGCGACGCCGACCAGGAAACCGTGTTCAACACCAGCAACACGTTCTTCGGCAAGGAAACCATGTCGCTGCGCGAGCTCATCAACGCGCTGCGCGAGACGTACTGCGGCACCATTGGTGCCGAGTACATGTACATCACCGACCAGAACAAGAAGCGCTGGTGGCAGCAGAAACTCGAAAGCATCCGCAGCAAACCGAATTTCACGGCCGAGAAGAAGAAGCACATCCTCGACCGCCTGACCGCGGCCGAAGGCCTTGAGCGATTCCTGCACACGAAGTACGTGGGCCAGAAGCGCTTCTCGCTCGAAGGCGGTGAAAGCTTCATCGCCTCGATGGACGAACTGATCCAGCAGGCCGGCGCCAAGGGCGTGCAGGAAATCGTGATCGGCATGGCCCACCGTGGCCGCCTGAACGTGCTGGTGAACTCGCTGGGCAAGATGCCGGCAGACCTGTTTGCCGAGTTCGACCACACGGCCAAGGAAGAACTGCCGGCCGGTGACGTGAAGTACCACCAGGGTTTCAGCTCCGACGTGACCACCCCCGGTGGCCCGGTGCACCTGAGCCTGGCATTCAACCCCTCGCACCTGGAGATCGTCAACCCGGTGGTCGAAGGCTCGGTACGCGCCCGCATGGACCGCCGTGCCGACCCGCAGGGCAAGCAGGTGCTGCCAGTGCAGGTGCACGGCGACGCCGCGTTCGCGGGCCAGGGCGTGGTGATGGAAACGCTGGCGCTGGCGGAAACCCGCGGCTACTTCACGGGCGGCACGGTGCACATCGTGATCAACAACCAGATCGGCTTCACCACCAGCGACCCGCGTGACAGCCGCTCGACGCTGTACTGCTCGGACGTGGTCAAGATGATCGAGGCGCCGGTGCTGCACGTGAACGGCGACGACCCCGAGGCCGTGGTGCTGGCCACCCAGATCGCGCTGGATTACCGCATGGAGTTCGCCAAGGACGTGGTGGTGGACATCGTCTGCTTCCGCAAGCTGGGACACAACGAGCAGGACACGCCCTCGCTCACCCAGCCGCTCATGTACAAGAAGATTGCCGCCCACCCGGGCACGCGCAAGCTGTACGCCGACAAGCTGGCGGCGCAGGGCCTGGGCGCCACGCTGGGCGACGACATGGTCAAGGCCTACCGGGCCGCCATGGACGCGGGCAAGCACACGGTGGACCCGGTGTTGACCAACTTCAAGAGCAAGTTCGCGGTGGACTGGAGCCCGTACCTCAACCGCAAGTGGACGGACGCGGCGGACACGGCGATTCCGATGGCCGAGTGGAAGCGCCTGGCGGAAAAAATCACCACGGTGCCGGCCAACTTCACGCCGCACCCGCTGGTCAAGAAGGTACTGGACGACCGCGCGGCCATGGGCCGTGGCGAGGTCAATGTGGACTGGGGCATGGGCGAACACATGGCCTTTGCGTCGCTGGTCGCCAGCGGCTACCCGGTGCGCCTGTCGGGCGAAGACTGCGGCCGTGGCACCTTCACCCACCGCCATGCCGTGCTGCACGACCAGAACCGCGAGAAGTGGGACATCGGCACCTATGTGCCGCTGCAGAACGTGGCCGAGAACCAGGCTCCGTTCGTGGTGATCGACTCGATCCTGTCCGAGGAAGCCGTGCTGGGCTTCGAATACGGCTACGCCTCGAACGACCCCAACACCCTGGTGATCTGGGAAGCCCAGTTCGGCGATTTTGCCAACGGAGCGCAGGTGGTGATCGACCAGTTCATCGCTTCAGGCGAGGTGAAGTGGGGCCGCGTCAACGGCATCACGCTGATGCTGCCGCACGGCTACGAAGGGCAGGGCCCCGAGCACAGCTCGGCCCGTCTGGAGCGCTTCATGCAGCTCAGCGCCGACACCAACATGCAGGTCGTCCAGCCGACGACGGCCAGCCAGATCTTCCACCTGCTGCGCCGGCAAATGATCCGCAACCTGCGCAAGCCGCTGGTGATCATGACCCCCAAGTCGCTGCTGCGCAACAAGGACGCCACGTCGCCGCTGTCCGAATTCACGAAGGGCCAGTTCCAGACGGTGATTCCCGAGCACAAGGAAGAAGTGAACAAGAAGGCCGACAAGGTCAAGCGCGTGATCGCCTGCTCGGGCAAGGTGTACTACGACCTGGCCAAGAAGCGCGATGAGAAGGAAGCCGACGACGTGGCCATCCTGCGCGTCGAGCAGCTTTACCCGTTTCCGCACAAGGCCTTCGCGGCCGAGCTCAAGAAGTATCCGAACGCCACCGACATCGTCTGGTGCCAGGACGAGCCGCAGAACCAGGGCGCCTGGTTCTTCGTGCAGCACTACATCCACGAAAACATGCTGGAAGGGCAGAAGCTCGGTTACTCCGGGCGCGCGGCCTCCGCGTCACCCGCCGTGGGCTATTCGCATCTGCACCAGGAGCAGCAAAAGGCCCTGGTGGACGGTGCCTTCGGCAAGCTCAAGGGCTTTGTCCTCACGAAATAAGTTTTAGGAAAAATTCAAAATGGCTATCGTAGAAGTGAAAGTCCCGCAGCTGTCGGAGTCCGTGGCAGAAGCGACGATGTTGCAGTGGAAGAAGAAGGCCGGCGATGTGGTGGCGATCGACGAAATCCTGATCGAGATCGAAACCGACAAGGTGGTACTCGAAGTGCCGGCACCGGCTGCCGGCGTGCTGGCCGAGATCGTGGTCGCTGACGGTGGCACCGTGGTCGCCGAACAGCTCATCGCAAAGATTGACACCGAAGGCAAGGGCGCTGTGGCAGCGCCAGCCGCAGCCCCGGCGCCGGTGGCAGCGGCGGCCGCGCCTGTCGCCGCCGCCGCAACGGCTGGCACCAAGGCCGGCGTGGCCATGCCCGCCGCGGCCAAGCTCATGGCGGACAACAACCTCTCGGCCGGCTCGGTGCCCGGCACAGGCAAGGACGGCCGTGTGACCAAGGGTGACGTACTCGGCGCCGTGGCGGCGGGTGTCAAGCCTGCGGCGGCGCCCGCGGTGGCCATCCCCACCGGAGCTCCCCGCACCGCGCTGCCGCAGGTGGCCGGCCCGGCCACGCCCGACCTGGGTGACCGCCCCGAGCAGCGCGTGCCCATGAGCCGCCTGCGCGCCCGCGTGGCGGAGCGTTTGCTCCAGTCGCAGTCGACCAACGCCATCCTCACGACCTTCAACGAAGTCAACATGGCGCCCGTGATGGAGATGCGCAAGCGCTTCCAGGAGAAGTTCGAGAAGGAGCACGGCGTCAAGATCGGCTTCATGAGCTTCTTCGTGAAGGCAGCGGTCCATGCGCTCAAGAAGTACCCGGTGCTCAATGCATCCGTGGACGGCAACGACATCGTCTACCACGGCTACTTTGACATCGGCATCGCCGTCGGTTCGCCGCGCGGCCTGGTGGTGCCCATCCTGCGAAACGCCGACCAGATGAGCTTTGCCGACATCGAGAAGAAGATCGCCGAATACGGCGCCAAGGCGCGCGACGGCAAGCTGGGCATCGAAGAGATGACGGGCGGCACCTTCTCCATCTCCAACGGTGGCGTGTTCGGCTCCATGCTGTCGACCCCCATCATCAACCCGCCGCAGTCGGCCATTCTGGGCGTGCACGCCACCAAGGACCGTGCCGTGGTGGAGAACGGCCAGGTGGTGGTGCGTCCTATCAACTACCTGGCCATGAGCTACGACCACCGCATCATCGATGGCCGTGAAGCCGTGCTCGGCCTGGTGGCGATGAAGGAAGCGCTTGAAGACCCGGCCCGCCTGCTCTTCGACATCTGAGGATCCGACATGAGCAAGCAATTTGACGTGATCGTCATCGGCGGCGGTCCTGGTGGCTACATCGCGGCCATCCGCGCCGCGCAGCTGGGCTTCAACGTGGCCTGCATTGACGAATGGAAAAATGACAAGGGCGGCCCGGCACCGGGCGGCACCTGCACCAACGTGGGCTGCATCCCGTCCAAGGCTCTGCTGCAGTCGTCCGAGCACTTCGAGCATGCCGGCAAGCACTTTGCTGACCATGGCATTGAGGTCAAGGGCCTGGGCCTGGACCTGGGCAAGATGATTGCCCGCAAGGACGCCGTGGTGAAGCAGAACAACGACGGCATCCTGTACCTGTTCAAGAAGAACAAGGTCAGCTTCTTCCACGGGCGGGGTTCGTTCGTGAAGATGGCCGACCGTGCGTATGAGATCAAGGTGGTGGGTGCTACCGAAGAAAGCCTCACCGGCAAGCAGATCATCGTCGCTACCGGCTCCAACGCCCGCGCGCTGCCCGGGGTGCCGTTTGACGAGGTCAACGTGCTGTCCAATGACGGTGCCTTGCGCATCGGCGCCGTGCCGAAGAAGTTGGGCCTGATCGGCTCGGGCGTGATCGGCCTGGAGATGGGCTCGGTCTGGCGCCGTCTGGGCTCGGAAGTGACCGTGCTCGAAGGTCTGCCCACGTTCCTGGGTGCGGTGGACGAACAGATCGCCCGGGAAGCCAAGAAGGCGTTTGACAAGCAGGGCCTGAAGATCGAGCTGGGCGTGAAGGTGGGCGAAATCAAGTCCGGCAAGAAGGGCGTTTCAGTCGCCTACACCAACGCCAAGGGCGAAGCCCTGTCGCTGGAGGTGGACAAACTCATCGTGTCCATCGGCCGCGTGCCCAACACCATCGGCCTTAACGCCGAAGCGGTGGGTCTGCAACTGGACGAGCGGGGCGCCATCGTGGTGGACGCGGACTGCCGGACCAACCTGCCCGGCGTTTGGGCGGTGGGTGACGTGGTGCGCGGCCCGATGCTCGCGCACAAGGCCGAGGAAGAGGGCGTGGCCGTGGCCGAGCGCATCGCGGGCCAGCACGGGCATGTGAACTTCAACACCATTCCCTGGGTGATCTACACCAGCCCCGAAATTGCCTGGGTCGGCCGTACCGAGCAGCAGCTCAAGGCCGATGGCGTGAAGTACAAGGCCGGCACCTTCCCGTTCCTGGCCAACGGCCGCGCGCGGGCACTCGGCGACACCACCGGCATGGTCAAGTTCCTGGCCGATGCCGCCACGGACGAGATCCTCGGTGTGCACATCGTGGGGCCCATGGCCAGCGAGCTGATTGCCGAGGCCGTGGTGGCCATGGAGTTCAAGGCCAGCGCGGAAGACATTGCGCGCATCTGCCACGCCCATCCGTCGCTGAGTGAAGCCACCAAGGAAGCCGCGCTGGCGGTCGACAAGCGCACGCTGAACTTCTGACGTGCCATCCGTCCACGAAGCCTACGCCGCTGAGCTGCTGGCGCGGGGTTACCAGAGTGACCCCGCCCAGCTCCGCGCCGTCGAGGCCCTCGAGCGCTGCGCCCGCGAGTGGGCGGACTACAAGGAGCAGCGCTCCAACGCCCTGAAGAAGCTGATCAACCGGCCCGCCATTCCGCGCGGCGTCTACATGTTTGGCGGCGTGGGCCGCGGCAAGAGCTTCCTGATGGACTGCTTCTTCAATGCAGTACCCATCGTGCGCAAGACGCGCCTGCACTTCCACGAGTTCATGCGCGAGGTCCACCGCGAGCTGGCCGACCTGCAAGGCACCGTGAATCCGCTGGACGAACTCGGCAAGCGCATGGCCAGGCGCTACCGCCTGCTGTGCTTTGACGAGTTCCATGTGGCCGACATCACCGACGCCATGATCCTGCACCGCCTGCTGGCGGCGCTGTTCGACAACGGCGTGGGTTTCGTCACCACCTCGAACTTTCACCCGGACGATCTGTACCCCAATGGCCTGCACCGCGACCGGATCCTGCCGGCCATCGAACTGCTCAAGCAGCGGCTGGAAGTGATCAATGTGGACAACGGCACCGACTACCGGCGCCGAACCATGGAGCAGGTCCGGCTGTACCACACGCCGCTGGGCCCCGAGGCCGATGCGCAGATGGACGAAGCCTTCACGCGCCTGGCGGAAAGCCATGACGAAGATCCGGTACTGCACATCGAGGCGCGTGAGATCCGCGCCCGTCGCAAGGCGGGGGGCGTGGTGTGGTTCGACTTCCGCACCCTCTGTGGCGGTCCGCGCTCGCAGAACGACTATCTGGAGATCGCGACGCAATTCCACACCGTGCTGCTGTCTGACGTGCCCCAGATGTTTGTGCGCAACGCTTCGGAGGCGAGACGCTTCACCTGGCTGGTGGATGTGCTGTACGACCGGCGCGTCAAGCTCATCATGTCGGCGGCCGTGCCACCCGATCAGCTGTACACGGAAGGCCCCATGGCCCACGAGTTTCCGCGCACCATCTCGCGCCTGAACGAGATGCAATCGGCCGAGTTTCTGGCGCTGGAGCGTCGCACTGTAGACACCAGGCTGACCTGATGAAGCCACTTTTTGCTATTTTTTTTGTAGCAGCTTGCGCAGTATCGGTGCGGGCTGAGACCCATAATGACCTTCAGGCGCGGCTCGCGTCGGAGCGCAGTCGCATCGCCGTCGAGCGCAGTGCAGCGCAGCAGCGCTTCAGTCAGGAAGAGGCGGCATGCCAGCGCCGGTTTGCCGTCAACGACTGTCTAGAAGAGGCCCGGGCCCGCCGGCGCGACGCTCTGGCCGACTTGCGGCGCCAGGAGGTATCGCTCAACGACGAAGAGCGGCGGCAAAAAGGTGCCGCGCAGCAGCAGCGGCTGGACAATCGGGCCACTGCGGGCAGCGGCCTGCGCACCGACCAGCAACGCGCAGATGCGCTCGCCGATCAGGCCGATCGGGAGGCGCGCGCTGCGCGCAAGTCGGAAGATCGCGCGGCCCGGACGGCAAACTCGCTGGCCCCTGCGGTGCCGGCGGGTGACCCGGCCGCCACGCGGGCCGCCACACAGCAGCAGCGCGCCGCAGCGGCTGCCGCACAGGCGCGCAAGCGCCAGGAACGGGAGCAACAGGCGCGCGAGCGGCGTGAACGCCAGGAAAAGCGCCAGCGCGAACAGGCCAAGCCCGCCGCGAAACCGCTGCCCGTGCCGCCCTGACGTGGCAGCCTGGGAAGGGCTCAGGCGTCGAGCGGTTCCAGCTTGACGATCACCAGCGACAGGTTGTCGCCACCGCCGCGGCCGCGCGAACGGGCCTTGTCGATCAGGAATTCAGTCGCCTCGCGTGGCCCCAGCGACGACAGCACCGATCCCAGCTCGTTCGGACTGAAGTAGTGCCACACGCCATCGCTACAGGCCATCAGCACATCGCCGGGACGCAGTTGCGGGATGAAGTGGATGTCCATGGGCGGCTCGTCTTCGGTGCCCAGGCAGCCCATGAGGATGTTGGACTGGGGATGGACGTTGGCCTCTTCCTCGGTGATTTCGCCCTTGTCCACCAGCGTCTGGACATACGAGTGGTCCATGGTGCGCTTGACCAGCTTGCTGCCGTGAAAGTGGTAAACGCGCGAATCCCCGGCGTGGATCCAGTGGCAATCGCCCGCCGGATTGATCAGGAAAGCCGCAATCGTGCTGTGCGGCTCCTGCTCCGACGAAATGGCGGTGAGCTTGATGACGATGTGGGCTTCCTGCACGATCTGCTTGAGCAGCGAAGGCGCGTCGTCGTGGTCGGGCGAATAGCGTTCGAACAGCTGCTTGCAGGTCAGCATGACCTGGTCGGACGCCTTGCGGCCGCCGCTGCGACCGCCCATGCCGTCGGCCACCACACCGAGCAGGCAACCCGGAATGCGCGGGTGGCTGATCAGGGCAATCTGGTCCTGCTGGTACTCCCGGTCACCCTTGTGGATGCCGGTGGAAGCGGTGAGTCGGTAGCCTTTGCTCATACAGAATTGGTCGGCACAACGGCCTCGGGCCGGGCGCTCGGGAAAACCCCCTTAAACGCGTATTATCAAGCGAACCGCGAAGGCGGCCGTGAGCGCGGCCGGTAACAGTTCTTGGACTCCAATCTTCACTCCCCCGAACGGCGCCTGATCGAGCTGCGCATCGAGCACGCCGACCTGGACGCGCTGATCGACCGGCTGGCGCTGGAGTCGCCGGTGGACGAGCTGATGATTCGTCGCCTCAAGAAGCGCCGGCTGGGCCTGCGTGACCAGATCGCCCGGCTGACGCTGTTGCTCGACCCCAAAGAGCCTGCCTGATGCCCCTGCAAGACATGGTTCGCGAAGCATTCGCGCCCGCCGGCGTGTTGTCGCGTGCGGCCGACGAATTCCGGCCCCGCAGCGGACAGACCGACATGGCGCTGGCCGTGGCGCGCGTCATCCAGCAGGGCGGGGCGCTCGTGGTGGAGGCTGGCACCGGTGTGGGCAAGACTTTCGCGTACCTGGTGCCAGCCCTGTTGAGCGGCGAGCGGGTACTGCTGTCCACCGCCACCAAGACGCTGCAGGACCAGCTCTACGGACGTGACCTGCCCCGTCTGGTACAGGCGTTGGGCCTGCCGGTCCGCACGGCCTTGCTGAAGGGGCGCGGCAGCTACCTGTGCCTGCACCGCATGGCCTTGGCCCGCAACGACGCCATGCTGCCCGACCGGACGGCGGTACGCACGCTCGCCAAGGTGGAGGAATGGGCGCAGGTCACCCGGACCGGCGACCTGGCCGAATTGCCGGGGCTGGACGAGCGGTCCCCCGTCATTCCGCTGGTGACCTCGACCCGCGACAACTGCCTGGGCGCCAATTGCCCGGCGTTCCGGGCCTGCCACGTCAACCTGGCCCGGCGCGAAGCGATGGCGGCGGACGTGGTGGTGATCAATCACCACCTGTTCTTCGCTGACCTCGCCGTGCGGGAAAGCGGCGTGGCCGAGCTGTTGCCCAGCGTTCGGGTGGCGATTTTTGATGAAGCGCACCAGCTCAATGAAACCGGTGTGCAGTTCCTCGGCACCCAGCTGACGACCGGACACGTGATCGACTTTGCCCGCGACATGCTCGCCGCCGGCTTGCAGCATGCGCGGGGGCTGGTGGATTGGCAGCAGGTGGTGGCTGCGACCGAGCGCGCCGCCCGGGACCTGCGGCTGGTGGTGGGCCGCACGGCAGCCGGGGCGCGCCTGCGCTGGACCGGCGCCGCACCGGACACGGTCGACGCGGCGGCCTGGGAGCAGGCGCTGGATACCCTGCATTCGGCCTGCGAACAGGCCCTGGTGGCACTGGACACCGTGAGCGAAATCGCCCCTGATTTTGTGCGCCTGCACGAGCGTGCGGCCAGCCTCGCCCAGCGTGCAGAGGCCTTCTCGCGCCGTTGTGAACCGGGCTCGGTGCGGTGGCTGGACGCCGGCGCACAGCTGCGGCTGGTGGAGTCGCCGCTCGACATCGCGCAGGCCGTGCGCAGCAAACTGCTGCGGCAGGACGACGCGGCATTGGCCGCCGGGCCGGCGCGCAGCTGGATCTTCACCTCGGCCACGCTCGGCGACGACGCGCGGCTGCGGTGGTTCACCGAGCCGTGCGGTCTGGACGATGCCGAGGTGTTGCAGGTGGGCAGCCCGTTTGACTACAGCCACCAGGCCGCCGTGCATGTGCCACGCGATCTGCCCCGGCCCAACGACCCGGGCCACAGCGCCGCGGTGGCGCAACTCGCGGGCGATGCGGTGCGGCGCCTGGGGGGACGCACCATGGTCCTGACCACCACGCTCAGGGCCCTGCGCGCCATCGGGGAATCGCTGCAAAGCCGCTTCGAAGGCGGCGAGGTCGAGGTGCTGGTGCAGGGCCAATGGCCCAAGCGGCGCCTCATTGAACGCTTTCGGGAAGGCAGCACCGCAGGCCGCAGCGGTTGTGTGCTGGTCGCTTCGGCATCGTTCTGGGAGGGCGTGGACGTGCCGGGTGATGCGCTGCAACTGGTCGTCATCGACAAGCTGCCCTTTCCGCCCCCCAACGACCCCCTCGTTGAAGCGCGGGCCCAGCGGCTGGAAGCTGGCGGCCGCAGTGCCTTCAACGACTATTTCATACCCGAGGCGGCCGTGGCGCTGAAGCAGGGGGCCGGGCGCCTGATCCGTCGTGAAAGCGACCAGGGCATCCTGGTGGTGTGCGACACCCGGCTGGCCACCATGGGTTACGGGCGCCGGTTGCTGGCGGCACTGCCGCCGATGCGCCGCCTTCAGACGGCCGAAGAACTGGCCAGCCTGCTGGACCAGCTGGCTACCAGAGCTTCCACCACGGCGACGACCCCGTGGCCTTGAAGCCGCGCGTCAGGTACTCGCTTTGCGGGTAGCTGCGCTGCATCACGCGCTTCGCATCGTCCCGCAGCTGGGTCAACCCGAGCGCATCGTAGGACTGCACCATGATGAACAGGGCCTCTTCCAGGGCTGGCACGTCGCGGTAGTCGGTCAGGGCGGCCTGGGCCCGGTTGATGGCCGCAAGGTAGGCACCGCGGCTGTAGTAGTAGCGCGCCACATGCACCTCGTACTGGGCCAGCGAATTGACGATGTAGGTCATGCGCAGGCGTGCATCCGGCGTGTAGCGGGAGTCCGGGAACCGGGTGGCCAGTTCGCGGAAGGATTCGAAGGACTCCTTGGCCGCCTTCTGGTCACGCTCCGACAGGTCCTGGCGAGACAGGAAGGAAAACAGCCCGAGGTTGTCGTTGAAGTTGACGATGCCTTTCAGGTACAGCGCGTAGTCGAGCGCCGGGCTGGCAGGGTGCAGCTTCATGAAGCGGTCCAGTGTGGCGATGGCCTGGGCCTGCTCATTGGCCTTGTACTGGGCATAAGCCCGCTCCAGTTGCGCCTGCTGGGCCAGCGGCGTGCCAGCGGCACGGCCTTCCAGTTTTTCAAACAGCGTGATGGCCTTGTCATAGGCGCCGCCGTCGAGTTCGGACTTGGCTTCCGCGTAGATTTTGTTGGGGCTCCAGGTCGCTGTCGGGTCGTCTGCCTTGGTGGCGCACCCCTGCAGCAGCGCAAGGCACGCCAGCATGAGACAGGGGACGACCGATAATTTGGCTCGAAGCATCACGGGCAACCTTCTTGGAACAAAGCAAATTGATTATATCGACGGGGGCTCCGACAGAGCTGCACGAAGCACCCGAGGACGCTGAAGACGCCGGCCCCGAAAGCGAACTGCGCGCGTTCACGGTCGACGCGACGTGGCACGGCGAGCGGCTGGACCGTGCGCTGGCCGCGCTGGTACCCGAGTTCTCGCGCAGCTACCTGCAGCAACTGGTGGAAGCGGGGGCCGTGCGCGTCAACGACGTGGCCGCGACCAAGCCGTCGCACAAGGTCAAGGTCCGCGATTCCGTGGAAGTCGAACTGCGGCCCACGCCCCAAAGCCAGGCCTTCCTGCCCGAGTCCATGCCCATGGACGTGGTGTACCAGGACGAGCACCTGCGCGTGATCAACAAGCCCGCCGGTCTGGTGGTCCACCCTGCGCCCGGCAACTGGCGAGGAACGCTGCTCAACGGGCTGCTGGCGGACGACCCGCAGGCCCGGCTGCTGCCCCGGGCCGGGATCGTTCACCGGCTGGACAAGGACACCAGCGGGCTGATGGTGGTGGCGCGCACGCGCGCCGCGATGGACGCACTGGTCCAGGCGATTGCCGCACGCACGGTCAACCGCCAGTACCTGGCCCTCGCGCACCGCCCATGGACCGGACCGAGCCCACGCGAAGTGGACGCGCCGGTGGGACGCGATCCGCGCAATCGCCTGCGCATGGCGGTGGTGGACCTCGCACGAAACCCCGGCAAGCCGGCCCAAACCGGCGTCGAACTGCTGGACAACGCCGAAGCGGGCTGCTGGGTCCGCTGTACGCTCAAGACCGGTCGCACCCACCAGATTCGTGTGCACATGGCGTCCATGGGCCATCCGCTCGTGGCCGATGCTTTGTATGGCGGGGCCCCCGCGGCAGGCCTGCAGCGGCAGGCCCTGCATGCCTGCCGGCTGGCGTTTGTCCATCCGGCGACGGCCGTCCCGCTGGACTTTCATGCGCCATTGCCACAGGACCTCCAGTCGGCGCTGGCGGCATGGGGCCTGCGTTACAATGAAGCGCGATGGCGTTGAGCCATTGGCCCCCGACCCAGGGGGACCGCACCGCGAGACCGGTTGCCTGACTGCGGTGCCCAGCGTTGACCCGCTCCCGAATCACCTTTGATTGACGCGCCACCGGGCGCCCGGAACCAGACCATATGAATACGGCGGATGCCAAGCGCGTCCTCGAAACCGCGCTGATTTGCGCCCAGCAGCCGCTGCCGGTGCGGGAGATGCGCGTGCTGTTCAACGACGAACTTGGTGCAGACACCATCAAGACGCTGTTGCACGACCTGCAAAACGACTGGGCCCGGCGCGGCGTCGAGCTGGTCAGCGTGGCTAGCGGCTGGCGCTTCCAGAGTCGCCCGGCAATGCGCGAATACCTTGATCGCCTGCACCCGGAAAAGCCGCCGCGGTACACGCGCGCCACGCTGGAGACGCTGGCCATCATTGCCTACCGCCAGCCGGTGACCCGGGGCGACATGGAAGACATCCGGGGCGTCACCATCAACTCGCTCATCCTCAAGCAGCTCGAAGACCGTGGCTGGATCGAAGTGATCGGGCACCGCGAAGCCGCCGGCCGCCCGGCGTTGTTTGCCACCACCCGCCAGTTCCTGGACGACCTCGGCATCGAGTCCCTTGACCAGCTCCCCGAGCTCGACCACCCCGCCCAGCAGGCCAGCGTGCTGGAGTCCCTGAACACGCCGGACGACGCACTGCAACCCGGGCTGCCCATGGATGGCGAGCCGGAGGAACCGCCCGCTGACAGTGCGCCCGACGACACCCCCGAACCCATCAGAACCTGACATGAACGAATCGACCGACGGCGCCACTCCGCCCCTGCCTGACGCGGTTCCCGCCGAAGTCCTTGAAGAAAAAGTGCCTGCAGCCCGCGCCGACACTGCGCAGGATGCTATGGAAAACATAGCAGACGACGAAGACGACATTGACGGCAATCCGGCCAACCCGGCGCCCGCCGCGCCGCGTGACACCGTCCCGGCGATCCAGTTCTCCGACGTGGTGTCCGGCCAGTTTGACGCTGACGAAGAAAGCCCCGATGTCGGCCTGCCCAAGCGGGTGCTGGCGCCGCAGGCGGAGACACCCAAGCTGCACAAGGTGCTGGCCCAGGCCGGTCTCGGCTCGCGGCTCGAGATGGAGCAGCTCATCATGGAGGGGCGCATCTCGGTCAACAACGAGCCCGCACACATCGGCCAGCGAATCCAGTTTGGCGACCAGATCAAGGTCAATGGCAAACCCATCCGCTTCCGCATCGCACCGCCGCCCGCGCGGGTGATTGCGTACCACAAGCCGGCCGGTGAAGTGGTCACGCACGACGACCCGCAAAACCGACCCACTGTCTTCCGCAAATTGCCCAAGCTGTTCCAGGGCAAGTGGCAGTCGGTGGGCCGGCTGGACCTGAACACCGAAGGCCTGTTGCTGTTCACCAGCTCCGGGGAGCTGGCCAACAAGCTCATGCACCCGCGTTTCGGACTGGAGCGCGAATACGCGGTGCGCGTGCTGGGTGCGCTCAGCAAGGAAGAAAAGGCGCGGTTGATCGAGGGCGTACGGCTGGACGATGGCATGGCGCAATTCGGCTCGATCGAGGACGGTGGCGGCGAGGGCGCCAACACCTGGTACCGCGTCACCATCTCGGAAGGGCGCAATCGCGAAGTGCGCCGCATGTTCGAAGCCGTGGGCCATGCGGTCAGCCGGCTCATCCGCATCCGTTACGGGGCCATGCAGTTGCCCCGTGGCCTGAAGCGTGGTGCCTTCATGGAGCTTGACGAGCGCGACATCCGTGCGCTGGTACAGGCCGCGGGGGGGGCTGGTGGAGAACGCCCGGCACGTGGGGATGCTGTGCCCGGGGCCGACGCCCGCGACGGCCGTGAGGGCAATGGCGGGCGCAACCGTCGCCGCGGCGGGCGCACCGGTGGCGGCCCCAGGGGTGACGGGCCGCGCCCTTCCGGCGGGCAGGGCGGCAATGCCGGTGGCCAGCGCCGAAAGGAGCGCGGCGACCGCGCGGGCGGCCAGGGCGGCAGCGCGCAGCCCGACCCGATGAAGACGGCATTTGGCTACATCGGGGCCGACAGTTTCACCCGCCAGCGTCAGGGGCAGGGCCCCGGCGGGGGTGGGCGGCGCGGGGGCCAGGGCGGCGGACCGCGCCGGGGCGGTGGCGGCGGGCGCAGCCGCTGAGCCGCGGGGAATTCATGGTCACAGGTTAAAATCCAAGGCTTTGCCCAAAAGGCAGAACACCAACAACTTTACGCATCAGGAAGAAAAGACAAATGGCTATCGAACGCACCCTCTCCATCATCAAGCCCGACGCCGTGGCCAAGAACGTCATCGGCCAGATCTACGCCCGCTTCGAGGCCGCCGGCCTGAAGATCATTGCGGCCCGCATGGCCCACCTGTCGCGTGGCGAAGCCGAGCAGTTCTACGCCGTTCACAAGGAGCGCCCTTTCTTCAAGGACCTGGTCGACTTCATGATTTCCGGCCCGGTGATGATCCAGGTGCTGGAAGGCGAAGGCGCCATTCTGAAGAACCGCGACCTGATGGGCGCCACCGACCCGAAGAAGGCCGCGCCGGGCACCATCCGCGCCGATTTCGCCGACAGCATTGACGCCAATGCCGTGCACGGCTCTGACGCCCCCGAAACCGCCAAGGTGGAAGTCTCGTTCTTCTTCCCGGGCATGAACGTCTATTCGCGTTAAAAGGATGAGATGACGGCCAACCTTCTCGACTTCGATCTCGAGGGCTTGGCCGCATTCTGCGAGCGGCTTGGAGAAAAGCGCTTCCGCGCTACCCAGCTGTTCCGCTGGATTCACCAGCGCGGTGCCGCCGACTTTGACCAGATGACCGATCTGGCCAGGTCGCTGCGCGAAAAGCTCAGGACCTCGGCCCGTATCAGCGGCCTGCAGGTCATCTCCACCCACGAATCGGCCGACGGCACCATCAAGTGGCTGTTTGATGTCAGCCAGGGGGACGCGGTCGAGGCCGTTTTCATCCCCGAGGACGACCGCGGCACGCTGTGCGTGTCGTCGCAGGCAGGCTGTGCCGTCGGATGCCGCTTTTGCTCCACCGGCCACCAGGGCTTCAGCCGCAACCTGACCACGGGCGAAATCGTGGCCCAGCTCTGGTTTGCCGAGCATTTCCTGCGCCGACACCTCCGGCGTACCGATCGCGTGATCTCCAATGTGGTGATGATGGGCATGGGTGAGCCGCTGCAGAACTATGCGGCCCTGGTGCCGGCGCTGCGCGTGATGCTGGACG
This sequence comes from Ramlibacter sp., assembly GCA_046348225.1. Classification (GTDB taxonomy): domain Bacteria; phylum Pseudomonadota; class Gammaproteobacteria; order Burkholderiales; family Burkholderiaceae_C; genus JAXMEQ01. The sequence goes on along the minus strand of JAXMEQ010000003.1, from coordinate 103,401 downwards.
ACCATGGCTACGGGTTGTCGCGCCGGCGCGTCACCGTTTCCACGTCGGGCGTGGTGCCGATGATGGACCGGCTGGGGGCCGACTGCCCGGTGGCGCTCGCGGTGTCGCTGCATGCGCCGAATGACGCGCTGCGCGACAACCTGGTGCCACTGAACCGCAAATACCCGCTGGCCGAGCTGCTGCAGGCCTGCCAGCGATATCTGGCCCACGCGCCGCGCGACTTCATCACGTTCGAGTACTGCATGCTCGACGGTGTCAATGACCAGCCGGAGCATGCGCGCCAGCTCGTGGCGCTGGTGCGCGGGCAGGGCGTGTCCTGCAAGTTCAACCTGATCCCTTTCAACCCGTTTCCGGCGTCGGGACTGTTGCGTTCGCCGCAAGCCCGCGTCATGGCTTTCGCAAAAATCCTCGGGGATGCTGGTATCGTCACCACCGTGCGCAAAACACGTGGAGACGACATTGATGCCGCCTGTGGCCAGCTGGCGGGCGACGTCAAGGACCGCACCCGGGTGGGCGAACGCATCGCCCAGCAGCGCATCGTGATGCTGACCCCCGCGCGACCAACGGTCGACGGGATCAAGGAGACCCTGAAACCATGAGACTGTCTGTGTTGGGTGACTCGGCCGCAGGGCGCTGGCTCCTGTGGACCTGCATGGCGGTCTGCACCTGGCTTGCCGGCTGCGCGAACAAGCCGGGCGACCGGACTTCCGGTCAGGGCAACGACATCCTGACCGAGTCGGACGAGCCGGAAGCCCGCAAGCGGGCGCGTATCCGCATGGAACTCGCGGTCGGCTATTTCGAGCAGGGCCAGACCAACATCGCGCTGGATGAGCTCAAGCAGGTCATCAACGCCGACCCGAATTTCCCCGATGCCTACAACCTGCGGGGCCTCATCTACATGCGGCTCAACGACTTCCGCCAGGCCGAGGACAGCTTCCGCCGGGCGGTGGCGCTGAATCCGCGAGATGCCAATTCGCAGCACAATTTCGGCTGGCTGCTGTGCCAGCAGGGGCGCTACGCCGAGTCCTACAAGTCGTTCGAGCAGGCCATGGCCAACCCGCTGTACGCGGACCGGGCCAAGACCCTGATGGCGCTGGGCGTGTGCCAGGCGCGTGGCGGCCAGCGGGCGGAAGCGGAGCGCAGCCTCGCCCGCGCCTACGAACTGGACGCCGGCAATCCGGTCACCGGGTTCAATCTGGCCAACCTTCTGTACCAGCGTGGCGAATACCAGCGGGCGCAGTTCTACATCCGGCGGCTCAACAACAGCGAACTGGCCAATGCCGAAACCCTGTGGCTCGGCATCCGGGTGGAGCGTCGCATGAATGACCGGGTGGCCATGGGCCAGCTGGCGGAACAGTTGAAAAAGCGCTTCCCGCAGTCGAAGGAAGTCGCAGCGTTGGAGCGGGGGGCGTTTGATGAGTGAGGCAGAGCAATCGATGCAGGCGGACGCTGCGGCGCTGGCCGTGCCGGCAGGGCCTGCTGGCACGGCAGGCAGCCTGCTGCGGGAGGCCCGGGAGGCCGCCGGCCTTCACATTGCTGCGCTGGCAGTGTCTCTGAAGGTGCCGGTGCGCAAGCTGGAGGCCCTTGAGGCGGACCGGCTCGACCTGCTGCCCGACGCCGTGTTCGTACGCGCCCTCGCCTCCAGCGTCTGCCGTACCCTGAAGGTGGACCCGGCTCCAGTGCTGGAGCGGTTGCCACAAACCACCGCACCCCGGCTGGCGCATGACGAGGGCGGTATCAACGCACCGTTTCGGGCGCCCAGTGATGGCGCGGGCAGTTCCTGGGTCGACCAGCTGTCCAAGCCGGTTTTTCTGGCGGTATTCGCGCTGCTTCTGGGGGCGCTGGTGCTGATTTTCCTGCCGGCCGCACAACGCAGCGGCGGCGATGCCTCCCGCATCGAATCCACCACTGCGGCGGCACCGGCGGGGCCCGCGACCGCCCCGCCTGCGCAGGCCCCGGTGGGTGAACCTGTCGTGACGAGTCCGCCGGCCCCGGCCCCGGTCGCGGCGCCGGTACCGCAAACCAGCGCGCCCGTGCAGGGACCCCAGACCACCGTGGCGGTCACGCCATCGGTCAAGCCGCCTGCGTTGTCACCCGGCTTGTCGGTGGCGGTGTCGACTCCCACGGTGGCCAGCCCGACGCTGGTGCTGACCCCAGGGAGCGCAAGCCCCGCAGCCGTGCCGGCGCCGTTGCCGACCACGGGCGTCCTGGTGTTCAAGACCCGCGGCGAGTCCTGGGTTGAAGTGACCGACGCCAAGGGCGTGGTGGTGGTGCGCAAGATCATCACGCCAGGCGAGACGGTGGGGGCCAGTGGCGCACTGCCATTGGCTGTGGTGATCGGCCGCGCCGACGCAACCGAAGTCCAGGTCCGCGGCAAGCCGTTTGACCTGGCGCCTGTCGCGCGCGACAACGTGGCCCGTTTCGAGGTGAAGTGATGCAAGACTGCCTGCCCATTGAAGCCGCGGCGCCGCGGCCCCGCCGCTCGCGTCAGGCGCGCACCGTCTGGGGCTCGCGTGTGGTGACGGTGGGCGGCGACGCGCCGGTGCGCGTGCAGTCGATGACCAATACCGACACCGAGGACGCCATTGCAACGGCCATCCAGGTCAAGGAGCTGGCCATCGCCGGCTCCGAAATGGTTCGCATCACGGTCAACACCCCCGAAGCCGCGCAGCAGGTGCCGTACATCCGCGAGCAGCTGGACCGCATGGGCATTGACGTGCCGCTGATCGGCGACTTCCATTACAACGGCCACCGGCTGCTGACCGACTACCCGGCCTGCGCCGAAGCACTGTCGAAGTACCGCATCAACCCGGGCAACGTGGGCAAGGGGGACAAGCACGACCGGCAGTTCGGCCAGATGATCGAAGCCGCCATGCGCTGGAGCAAGCCGGTCCGCATTGGTGTGAACTGGGGCAGCCTGGATCAGGAACTGCTGGCCAGCCTGATGGACATCAACAGTGCGCGGGCCGAGCCCTGGGATGCCAAGCTCGTGATGTACGAGGCCCTGGTGACCTCGGCCATCGACTCGGCCCGGCTGGCAGAGTCGATGGGCATGGACGGCAGCCAGATCGTGCTGAGCTGCAAGGTCAGTGGCGTGCAGGACCTGATTTCCGTTTACCGCGAGCTTGCGCGCCGCTGCGATTACCCGCTGCACCTGGGGCTCACGGAAGCCGGCATGGGCACCAAGGGCACGGTGGCTTCGGCCGTGGCGCTGGGCATCCTGCTGCAGGAAGGCATTGGCGACACCATCCGCGTCTCGCTCACGCCGCAACCGGGCGAGTCGCGTACGCAGGAAGTGCTGATTGCGTCCGAAATCCTGCAGGCCCTGGGCCTGCGCAGTTTCGTGCCCAGCGTCACGGCCTGCCCCGGCTGCGGCCGAACCACGAGCACCACCTTCCAGGAACTGGCCAAACAGATTGACGATTACCTGCGCGCGCAGATGCCGGTGTGGCGCAAGAAGTACCCTGGCGTCGAGAAAATGAAGGTGGCCGTCATGGGCTGCATCGTCAACGGCCCGGGCGAAAGCAAGCATGCCGATATTGGCATCAGCCTGCCTGGCACGGGTGAGGCGCCGGCTGCGCCGGTGTTCATCGACGGCGAGAAGGCGCTTACGCTGCGCGGTGAAAACATCGCCCGCGAGTTCCACCAGATTGTCGAAAACTACATAGAAAAGCGCTTCGGTCAGGCGCAAGCCACCGAAGCCGCCTGAAGAGACCCCATGGCCGAGAAACTGAATGCCGTCAAGGGCATGAACGACATATTGCCGCCCGCTTCTGCGCAGTGGGAGTGGCTGGAGGGCAAGGTTCGCGACCTGATGGCGCGCACCGCCTACCGCAACATCCGCACGCCCATTGTCGAACCGACGCAGCTGTTCGTGCGGGGTACCGGACAGACCACCGACATCGTCGAAAAGGAGATGTACTCCTTCGAAGACCGCCTCAACGGTGAACAGCTTACGCTGCGGCCCGAAAACACGCCCGGTGTGGTGCGGGCCGCCATCGAGCACAACCTGACGTACGACGGCGGCAAGCGGCTGTACTACATGGGCCCGATGTTCCGGCACGAGCGGCCGCAGCGCGGGCGCTACCGCCAGTTCTACCAGTTGGGTGCCGAGGCGCTGGGCTTTCCGGGTGCCGAGGTCGACGCCGAACTGATGGTGCTGGCGCACCAGTTGTTGACGGAGCTGGGCCTGGCGAACATCCGGGTCGAACTCAACAGCCTGGGCGTGCCCGCAGAGCGCCAGGCGCACCGCGCAGCGCTGGTCGCGTACCTTGAACAGCACCGCGACCTGCTGGATGCGGACGCACAGCGGCGCCTGCACACCAATCCGCTGCGGATCCTGGACACCAAGAACCCGGCCATGCAGGCGATGGTGAACGCGGCGCCCCAGCTGCTCGACTACCTGGGGGAGGCCTCGCTCAAGCACCTGGACACGGTCAAGCGCCTGCTGGACGCCTGTGGCGTGCGCTGGACGGTCAGCCCGCGGCTGGTGCGCGGGCTCGACTACTACAGCCACACCGTGTTCGAGTTCATTACCGACCAGCTGGGCGCGCAGGGCACCTTGTGCGGTGGCGGACGCTACGATGGCCTGTTTGAAATTCTGGGTGGCAAGCCGACGCCTGCCGTTGGCTGGGGCATGGGCCTGGAGCGGGTGCTGGAGCTGCTGAAAGAGCAGGGCGCCAGCACGGCGGCGCCTGCGCCCGACGCGTACGCCGTGATCCCTGAATCCGACGCGTTGCCGGTTGCCATGAAAACCGTGCAGCAGCTGCGCATGGCCGGTGTCGCAGTACAAATGCACGCCGGTAGTGGCGAGGGCCTGGGCAGCATGAAGTCGCAGTTCAAGAAGGCCGATGCCAGCGGAGCCCGCTATGCGCTGATTTTCGGTGCCGACGAACTCGCCCGGGGGGAGGTGACGGTCAAGTCATTGCGCGACGGCGTTGGCGCGCAGACGCACCGCGCGCTGGCCGACGCGGCCGCCTGGGCCGGCCACCTACAATCCAAGGCTTGACGCAAGAGACCCATGGCAAAACACCTCGACCTTGAAGAACAGGAACAGCTTGACGAGCTCAAGCATTTCTGGAACACCTACGGCAACCTGATCACCTGGGCGCTGATTGCCGTGTTTGGGACCATCGCCGCGTGGAACGGCTGGCAGTACTGGCAGCGCACGCAGGCCGCCCAGGCCTCGGTCATGTTTGACGAAGTTGACCGCGCCGCAGCGGCGGGCGACGTGGCGCGCCTGGAGCGCAGCTTCACCGACATGAAGGACAAGTTTGGCGGTACCACCTACGCGCAGCAGGCCGGCCTGCTGGCGGCCAAGGCCTTTCAGGCCCAGGGCCGGGCGGACGCGGCCAAGGCTGCGCTGTCCTGGGTAGCCGAGAAGTCGGCCGACCCAGGCTACAGCGCCGTGGCGCGGCTGCGGCTTGCGGGTGTGTTGGTGGATGGCAAGGCCTATGACGAAGCGCTGAAGCAGCTGACGGCCGAGTTCCCGGCGGAATTCCAGCCCCTGGCGGCCGACCGCCGCGGCGACATTTACCTGCTGCAGGGCAAACGCACCGAGGCGCGTGATGAGTTCTCCAAAGCCTTCAAGGGCCTGGACGAGCGCAGCGAATACCGGCGACTGGTGGAAGTCAAGCTCAACTCCCTCGGGGTCGACCCGAAGCCGGCACCCGAAGCCACCCCCACCGCTGGAGCCAAGTCGTGATGTTCAAGCGTTTTATGCCTCCAGCCCGCGTTGCCACTGCGCTGGCCGCTATCATTTTTGTAGCGGCTTTGTCCGCCTGCTCCAGCAAGCCCGAGCGGCCAAAGCCCGCAGAACTGGCACCCAACGCGGCGCTGCTGGGCGTCCGGCTGGCGTGGACGGCCCGGCTGGGCGACGTGAACTTTCCCTTGCAGGCGCAGGTGAACGGCACGTCCGTGACGCTGGCGGGCAGTGACGGTACGGTGGCCGCCATCGACGCGGCCAGCGGGCGCGACCTTTGGCGCGGCTCGGTGGGTGCGCCGATTGCTGCGGGCGTGGGCAGCGACGGGCAACGTGCTGCGGTGGTGACCACCAGCAACGACCTCGTCGTGCTGTCGGCCGGCAAGGAGCTTTGGCGCCACCGGATGCCGGCGCAGGTCTACACCGCGCCGCTCGTGGCGGGAGCAAGGGTGTTTGTGCTGGCAGCGGACCGTTCAGTCACGGCGTTTGACGGCCAGACCGGCCGCCGGCTCTGGAGCCAGCAGCGCCCCGGCGAGCCGCTGGTGCTGCGCCAGGCTGGTGTGCTGATGGCGGTGGGCGACACTCTGGTGGCGGGCCTGGCCGGCCGCCTGGTGGGCATGAACCCGGTCAATGGCAGCGCCCGCTGGGACGCGCCAATCGCCACGCCCCGCGGCACCAACGACGTGGAGCGCCTGGTCGACCTGGTCAGCGGGGTCAGCCGCATGGGTGACGTGGTGTGCGTGCGGGCCTTCCAGGCCAGCGTGGGGTGCGTCAATGCTGCGCGTGGCGCCGTGTTGTGGAGCAAGCCTGCCAACGGCGCCTTTGGTGTGGGTGGCGACGACGCCCGCGTCTACGGCACCGAGGCCGACGGCCGCGTGGTGGCCTTTCGCCGCGACAACGGTGAGCGTGCCTGGTCCTCCGACCGCCTCCAGTACCGCGGCCTGACAGCGCCGCTGGCGGTAGGCCGCTCCGTCGCCATCGGCGACAGCACCGGGTTCGTGCACCTGCTGTCGCGCGAAGACGGCACGCCGCTGAATCGCCTCACGACTGACGGCACTGCCGTGGCAGCCCAGCCGGTGCTCGCTGGCGGCACGCTGCTGGTGGTGACGCGCGGCGGCGGCGTCTTCGGCTACGTGCCTGAATAGGCCTTTGCGGCGGTCCCCATGAAACCAGTGATTGCCCTGGTCGGCCGCCCCAATGTCGGCAAATCCACGCTGTTCAACCGGCTGACCAAGAGCCGGGACGCCATCGTGGCCGACTTTGCCGGACTCACGCGCGACCGCCACTACGGCAATGGACGCCAGGGCAAGCACGAATACATCGTCATCGACACCGGCGGCTTCGAGCCCACGGCCGAGAGCGGCATCTACATGGAGATGGCCAAACAGACCCGCCAGGCCGTGGCTGAAGCGGATGTGGTGGTCTTTGTGGTCGACGCCCGCGGCGGCTTGTCGGCGCAGGACCACGACATTGCCAAGTATCTGCGCAAGCTGGGCAAGCCCACCGTGCTGACGGCCAACAAGGCCGAAGGCATGAAGGACGGCACGCATCTCAGCGAGTTCTACGAACTGGGTCTGGGGGATGTCCACCCCGTCTCGGCGGCGCATGGCGAAGGCATCCGCAGCCTGGTGGACCTGGCACTGGCGCCGCTGAACCTGCCCGACACCGAAGACGACGCCGAAGCGGCGGGCTCCGGCGCCATCAAGCTGGCCGTGGCGGGGCGCCCGAACGTGGGCAAATCCACACTCATCAACACCTGGCTGGGCGAAGAGCGGCTGGTGGCGTTTGACATGCCGGGCACCACGCGCGACGCCATCACCGTGCCGTTCGAGCGCAATGGCCAGAAGTTCGAGCTGATCGACACCGCCGGCCTGCGCCGCAAGGGCCGGGTGTTCGAGGCGATTGAGAAGTTCTCGGTGGTCAAGACGCTGCAGGCCATCGAATCGGCCAATGTCGTGCTGCTCCTGCTGGATGCGACGCAGGGCATCACCGACCAGGACGCCCACATTGCCGGCTACATCCTGGAAAGCGGCCGGGCCGTGGTGCTGGCCGTCAACAAGTGGGATGCGGTCGACGACTACCAGCGCGAACTGCTGCAGCGCTCCATCGAGACCCGGCTGGCCTTCCTGAAGTTTGCGGCGTTGCACTTCATTTCGGCCAAAAAGCGCCAGGGCCTGGGGCCCTTGTGGGCCTCGATCGCGCAAGCCCACAAGTCGGCCACCTGCAAGATGAGCACCCCGGTCCTGACGCGCCTGCTGCTGGAGTCGGTGCAGTTCCAGAGCCCGCAGCGATCCGGCATGTTCCGGCCCAAGCTGCGCTACGCCCATCAGGGCGGCATGAACCCGCCGGTGATTGTGATCCACGGCAACTCCCTGGAGCATGTGACAGACGCCTACAAGCGCTTCCTGGAAGGCCGGTTCCGCAAGGAATTCAACCTCGTGGGTACCCCGCTGCGCATCGAGATGAAGACCTCGCGCAACCCGTTTGCCGACAAGGACGGCGACTGAGCCCTTAAAACCCCGCGGGCTGTCGGCTTTGGCCTACCTGCTGCACGCCGGGGGTGTGGTAATGTCCGTTTTCCAACAAACTTCCGAACACGGAGAATATCGTGAGCAACAAAGGGCAGCTACTACAAGACCCCTTCCTGAACACCCTGCGCCGCGAGCATGTGCCAGTGTCGATCTACCTCGTCAACGGCATCAAGCTCCAGGGTCAGATTGAGTCTTTCGACCAGTACGTGGTGTTGCTGCGCAACACGGTCACCCAGATGGTCTACAAGCATGCCATCTCGACCATTGTTCCGGGCCGTGCCGTCAATTTCTCCGCCGCAGAAGGCACCGACGCCCCTGCCGCCTGACGAACCGGCCGCACCGGCTGGCGGGACGCTGCGTTTTCCTGGATCCGTGCTGCTTTGAGCCTGCCCGCCACGCCTGACAATCCCCGTGCCCTTGCCGTCCTGGTGGGCGTCGACCTGGGGTTGCCGCATTTCGACGCAGGTCTGGAAGAGCTGGGCCTGCTGGCCCAGACCGCCGGCATGGAGCCGGTGGCCCGCGTCACCTGCAAGCGCAAGGCGCCTGACGCCGCCCTGTTCGTCGGCAGCGGCAAGGCCGATGAAATCAAGGCCCTGGCGGCCGAGACCGGCGCCACCGAAATCCTGTTCGACCAGTCGCTCAGCCCGGCGCAGCAGCGCAACCTGGAGCGCCACATGGAGCGGCCGGTCAATGACCGCACGCTGCTCATTCTGGAAATCTTTGCCCAGCGCGCCCGCAGCCATGAAGGCAAGCTCCAGGTCGAATTGGCGCGCCTGCAGTACCTCAGCACGCGTCTGGTGCGGCGCTGGTCGCACCTGGAGCGCCAGACCGGTGGCGCCGGTGTACGCGGCGGCCCCGGCGAAAAGCAGATCGAACTGGACCGCCGCATGATCAGCGACGCCATCAAGCGCACCAAGGAACGGCTGCACAAGGTCAAGCGACAACGCCAGACCCAGCGGCGCCAGCGCGACCGGCGCGACGCCTTCAACATTTCGCTGGTCGGCTACACCAATGCAGGCAAGTCCACCCTGTTCAATGCACTGGTCAAGGCACGCGCCTACGCGGCCGACCAGCTGTTTGCCACGCTGGACACCACCACCCGGCAGCTCTACCTGGGCGAAGCTGGCCGATCGGTGTCGCTGTCCGACACGGTGGGCTTCATCCGCGACCTTCCGCACGGCCTGATCGACGCCTTCCGGGCCACGCTGGAGGAAGCGGCCGATGCCGACCTGCTGCTGCATGTCGTGGACGGCGCCAACGCCGACTTCCCGGAGCAGATTGCCGAGGTCCAGCGCGTGTTGCAGGAGATTGGTGCGGACGGGGTCCCCCAGCTGCTGGTGTTCAACAAGCTGGACGCTCTTGAAATCGGTCGGCGCCCCCTGCACCTGCAGGACATGTACGAACTGGACGGCGCCGCCGTTCCCCGCCTCTTTGTCAGCGCCCGCACCGGCGAAGGGCTGGCCGAACTGCGCCAGCAGCTGGCCCTGGCCCTGGCCGAGCGCTCATCCGTCACCATACCCCCGCAATACGATGCCCCTTTGCCGGAGACGGCCGCCTGATTGGGCACAATCAGGGCAGCACAAGAAAAGAGACCGCACCGAATGAACTTCAAACTACCCCGCATGCCCTGGACCGCCCTGCAAGGCCGGGTCAGGGGCATGTTCAACCTGAACGACCCGCGTTGGGGCCGTGGCGGCGACGACAACAAGACCGACGGGGAGAACCGGCCCGAGGGCAACCGTCCGGAAACACCGCCGCCCCAGAACAACCATGGCGGCCGGGGGCAGGGCCCCAACCAGGGCCCACCGGACCTCGACGAACTCTGGCGTGATTTCAACCGCAAGCTTGGCGGCCTTTTCGGCGGCGCCCGCGGCAAGGGCCGCAATGAGGGCGGTGGCGGCGGCTTCGGCGGGGGTGGGGGTGGTTTCCAGCCGGACATGAAGAGTGCCGGCATTGGCGCCGGGCTGATTGCGGGTGTGGTGGTGCTGATCTGGCTGGGCACCGGCTTCTTCATCGTGCAGGAAGGCCAGCAGGCCGTTATCACCCAGTTCGGCAAGTACAAGTCCACCGTGGGCGCCGGTTTCAACTGGCGTCTGCCGTATCCGATCCAGCGCCACGAGGTGCTGTTCGTCACGCAGATCCGTTCCGTGGATGTGGGCCGCGACACCATCATCAAGTCCACCGGGCTGCGCGAATCGGCCATGCTGACCGAAGACGAAAACATCGTCGAAATCAAGCTCGCCGTGCAGTACCGCTTGAGCGATGCCCGGGCCTACCTGTTCGAGAGCAAGAACCCCGCAGAAGCCGTGGTGCAGGCTGCGGAGACCGCCGTGCGTGAGGTGGTGGGCAAGATGCGCATGGACGCCGCACTGGGCGAAGAGCGCGAGCAGATCGGTCCGCGCGTGCGCCAGCTGATGCAGACCATCCTGGACCGCTACAAGGTGGGCGTCGAAGTCGTCGGCATCAACATGCAGCAGGGTGGCGTACGTCCCCCCGAGCAGGTCCAGGCGGCGTTTGACGACGTGCTCAAAGCCGGCCAGGAGCGCGAGCGCGCCAAGAACGAAGCCCAGGCCTACGCCAATGACGTGATTCCGCGTGCCGTGGGCTCGGCGTCGCGCCTGAAGGAAGAGGCCGACGCCTACAAGGCCCGCATCGTGGCCCAGGCCCAGGGTGATGCCCAGCGCTTCCGATCGGTGCTGGCGGAATACCAGAAGGCGCCACAGGTGACGCGTGACCGCATGTACCTGGACGCCATGCAGCAGATCTACGGCAACGTGACCAAGGTGCTGGTGGAGTCGCGCCAGGGCTCCAACCTGTTGTACTTGCCGCTCGACAAGATCCTGCAGCAGACCGCCGCGGGCGGTGCTGCCAGCATCGAGCCGACGCCGGCGGCCTCCGGCGGCACGCCGCTGGCCCCCGGGGCCAGTGCCCCGGCCCCCGCACCCGCAGATTCACGTGCCCGCGACGGCTCGCGCACCCGCGACCGCGAGTCCCGCTGAGAGACATCCATGAACAGAATCGGATTCATCGCCTCTTCCCTGCTGGTGGCGCTTGCGCTGCTCAGCTCCACACTGTTTGTGGTGGACCAGCGCCAGTTTGGTGTGGTCTATGCCCTCGGCCAGATCAAGGAAGTCATCACCGAGCCGGGGCTGAACTTCAAGCTGCCGCCACCGTTCCAGGACGTCAAGTACCTCGACAAGCGCCTGCTCACGCTGGACAGCACCGACACCGAGCCGGTGCTCACTGCCGAGAAGCAGCGCCTGGTGATCGACTGGTACCTTCGCTGGCGCATCACCGATCCATCGGCCTACATCCGCGCCATTGGTGTGGACGAGACGGCCGGTGCCAACCAGCTCAGCCGTGAAGTACGCAATGCCTTCCAGGAGGAAATCGGCAAGCGCACCGTGCGCGAGCTGATTTCCACCAAGCGCGAACCGCTGATGGCTGAAGTCAAGCGTGAAGTGCAGGAAAAGGTGCGCAGCAAGAACTGGGGCATCGACATCGTGGACGTGCGCCTGACGCGCGCCGACTATGTGGACGCCATCACCGAGTCGGTGTACCGCCGCATGGAAGCCGAACGCAAGCGCGTGGCCAACGAGCTTCGTTCCACCGGCGCGGCGGAGGGCGAGAAGATCCGCGCCGATGCCGACCGCCAGCGCGAGGTGACGGTGGCCAATGCCTACCGCGATGCCCAGAAAATCAAGGGTGAGGGCGATGCCGAGGCCGCCCGCCTTTACGCCGACGCGTTTGGCCGCGACCCGCAGTTCGCCCAGTTCTACCGCAGCCTGGACGCCTACAAGGCCAGCTTCAACAAGAAGAGCGACGTGATGGTGGTGGACCCGTCGTCGTCGGAGTTCTTCCGCACCTTCCGCAATGGCGGCAACGCCGCAGCGGCGGCGCCGGCAGCGAAGAAGTAGGCCTTGGACGGCGACACCTTCTGGGCCGCGCTGGCCCTGGTGCTGGTGCTGGAAGGGCTGTTTCCGCTGATCGCGCCGGCGGGCTGGCGCAACATGTTCCAGAAATTGCTGTTGCTGCAGGACGGGCAACTGCGGTTCTTCGGCCTGTGCAGCGTGGCCGGCGGGCTGCTGTTGCTCTGGCTTCTGACCTGAGCACTGGCCGCCGGCCAGGCCGGGTCCGCGAGCCCGGTAAAATACCGTTTTTAACAGCCCCCCAAATCCCATGTCTGCCTGGGTCCTGCCGGATCACATCGCCGATGTTTTGCCTTCCGAGGCCCGGCACATCGAAGAACTGCGTCGCGAACTGCTCGACACGGCCCGTGGCTATGGCTACGAGCTGGTGATGCCGCCGTTGCTGGAGCATCTGGAGTCGCTGCTCACCGGCACTGGCGAGGCGCTCGACTTGCAGACCTTCAAACTGGTGGACCAGCTCTCCGGCCGCATGATGGGCCTGCGAGCGGATACCACGCCCCAGGTGGCCCGCATCGATGCGCACCTGCTCAACCGCCAGGGTGTGGCCCGGCTGTGCTATTGCGGGCCGGTGTTGCACACGCGGCCGGACCGGCCGCACGCCACGCGTGAACCACTGCAATTCGGCGCCGAGATCTACGGCCATGCCGGCCCGGAAGCCGACCTTGAAGCCCTGTTGCTGGCACTCGACTGCCTGCGCGCGGCCCGGCTGAGCAACGTGACGGTCGATCTTGGCGACGCGCGCATTGTCGAATCAGTGCTGGCCGGTGTTCCCCTCAACGCCGCCACGCTGGCACGCGTGCACGCGGCGCTGGCCGCCAAGGACGGCAGCGAACTTTCGGCCCTGTCCCGCGGCTTTCCTGCCGCGGTGCGCGACAGCCTGTTGGCGCTGGTGCGCCTGTATGGCGATGCCTCCGTCCTGGTTGAGGCCGAAAAAGTCCTGCAACCCGCACCGCCGCTGCGTGAGGCGCTATCAAATTTGAAGTGGGTGGCCAGCCAGCTCGGGGATGTGAAAGTCAGCTTTGACCTTGCCGATGCGCGTGGCTATGCCTATTACAGCGGCGTGCGCTTCGGCATCTATACCCCGGGCGCCAGCGACGCGCTGGTGCGTGGCGGCCGCTACGACGAAGTGGGTGCGGTGTTTGGCCGCAAGCGGCCGGCGGTGGGCTTCAGCCTGGATGTGCGTGAATTGGTGGGCGTGGTGCCGCCGCGTCCGTTGCGTGCGGCGATCCGCGCGCCGTGGGGCGAGGCGGCCGATTTGCGCGCCGCCATCGCCAGCCTGCGCCAGCGCGGCGAGACCGTGGTGTGTGTGCTGCCAGGCCACGAGAGCGAGATTGATGAGTTCCACTGCGACCGCGAGCTGGTGTCAGCCGCGGGCCAGTGGGTCGTGCAAGCCATTTGATGTTTCCAAGAGTCGAGATGAACGCAACCAAAGGTCGCAACGTAGTGGTCGTCGGCACCCAGTGGGGTGACGAGGGCAAGGGCAAGCTGGTGGACTGGCTGACCGAGATGGCGCAGGGGGTGGTGCGCTTCCAGGGCGGCCACAACGCGGGCCACACGCTGGTCATCAACGGCATCAAGACCGCACTGCACCTGATCCCCAGCGGCATCATGCGCCCGGGCGTCAAGTGCTACATCGGCAACGGCGTGGTGCTGTCGGCCGGCAAGCTGTTCGAGGAGATTGAAGGGCTGGAGAAAGCCGGTGTGGAAGTGCGTTCGCGCCTGCGCATCAGCGAGGCCTGCCCGCTGATCCTGCCGTTCCATGCCGCGCTGGACGTGGCGCGCGAGGCCTATCGCGAAAAGGGCGGCAACGAAAAGATCGGCACCACCGGCCGCGGCATCGGCCCGGCCTACGAGGACAAGATCGCCCGCCGGGCCCTGCGTGTGCAGGACCTGAAGCATCCCCAGCGCTTTGCCGAGAAGCTGCGCGTGCTGCTGGACCTGCACAACCATGTGCTGACCCAGGTGCTGGGCGCCCCGGCGATCGACTTTGACGCCGTCTTCGACGAGGCCATGCGGCACGCCGAGCTGCTCAAGCCCATGATGGCCGACGTCTCGCGCGAGCTCAACGAGGCCCACCTGCGCGGCGCCAACCTGCTGTTCGAAGGCGCCCAGGGCACGCTGCTGGATGTGGACCATGGCACGTATCCGTATGTCACCTCCAGCAACTGCGTGGCCGGCAACGCGGCGGCCGGCTCCGGCGTGGGCCCGGGCATGCTGCACTACATCCTGGGCATCACCAAGGCGTATTGCACGCGCGTGGGCGGCGGCCCGTTCCCGACCGAGCTGGAATGGGAAAAGGAAGGCACGCCCGGCTGGCACATGAGCACCGTGGGCGCCGAGAAGGGCGTCACCACCGGGCGCAGCCGGCGTTGCGGCTGGTTCGACGCGGCGCTGCTCAAGCGCAGCGCGCAGGTCAATGGCCTGAGCGGCCTGTGCATCACCAAGCTGGACGTGCTGGACGGCCTGAAGGAACTCAAGCTGTGCACCGGCTACGAGCTGGACGGCGAGTACACCGACATCCTGCCCATGGGCGCCGACGAGATCTCGCGCTGCAAGCCGGTGTACGAAACCATGGAAGGCTGGAGCGAATCGACGGTGGGCATCACCCAGTACGACAAGCTGCCGGTGAACGCGCGGCTGTACCTGCAGCGCATCAAGCAGGTCACGGGTGTGCCGATCGACATGATCTCCACCAGCCCCGACCGCGACCACACGATCATGATGCGCCACCCCTATCTGCCCGACTGATCCAGTATCAGAAACGGCTGTAGCCCGCGTCCCCATTGCGTAACCCGCTATCAAAACAGGAGCAGAACCCATGTTGACGGAAGACGGCAAGCACCTTTACGTGAGCTATGACGAGTACCACAACCTGATCGAGAAACTCGCCATCCGGGTGCACCAGTCGGGCTGGCAGTTCGACACCATCCTGTGCCTGGCGCGGGGCGGCATGCGGCCCGGCGACATCCTGTCGCGCATCTTCAACAAGCCGCTGGCCATCATGTCCACCAGCTCCTACCGCGCCGACGCCGGCACGGTGCAGGGTCACCTGGACATCGCCCGCTACATCACCACACCGCAAGGGGAGATTGCCGGCAAGGTGCTGCTGGTGGACGACCTGGCGGACTCCGGCCACACGCTCAATGCGGTGATCAAGCTGCTGAAGACCAGCTACCAGCCCATCACGGAGCTGCGCAGCGCCGTGATCTGGACCAAGGGCGTCTCGGCATTCACGCCCGACTATTCGGTGGAGTTCCTGCCCACCAACCCCTGGATTCACCAGCCGTTCGAGGGTTACGACAACCTGTCGCCCGAGAAGCTGCTGGAGAAGTGGAAGGTCTGAGGCCTCGGGCCTCGCGGGCGGCTAACATTCCCGCATGACCAAGCCGTCCACCTTCCTGATTCACCACCCGTACCAGCCGCCGGCTGGCTTCGACGCCCCGCAGCCGGGCGTCTACAAGGCCTCCACCGTCATCTTCCCCAACGTCGCGGCGATGCGCGCGCGCGACTGGAAACACAAGCACGGCTATACCTACGGGCTGCACGGCACGCCCACCACGTTTGTGCTGGAGGAACGCATCGCGTCGCTGGAGGGCGGCCACCAGTGCGTGCTGCTGCCCAGTGGCCTGGCGGCGATCGCCTGTGTCAACCTGGCCCTGCTCAAGGCAGGTGACGAAGTGCTGATTCCCGACAACGCCTACGGCCCCAACAAGGCGCTGGCAGAAGGCGAGCTGGCCCAGTGGGGCATCAGCCACCAGCTCTACGACGCCATGAACCCCGCCGACCTGGAAGCGCGCATCGGCCCGCGCACCCGGCTGGTGTGGCTGGAGGCGCCCGGCTCGGTGACCATGGAGTTCCCACCGCTGGCCCACCAGGCGCACATATGCCGCCAGCGCGGCGTCACCACCGCACTCGACAACACCTGGGGCGCGGGCCTCGCGTTCAACGGCTTTGACCTCGGCCGCGGTGCGCGCTTCACGCCCGGCAGCGGGGCCGACATCGTGATCCAGGCCCTGACCAAGTACCCCAGCGGTGGCGGTGATGTGCTGATGGGAAGCGTGGTCACGCGCGACGAAGCGCTGCACCTGAAACTCAAGCTCTCGCACATGCGGCTGGGTTGGGGTGTGGGCGCCAATGACGCCGAGGCGGTGCTGCGTGCCTTGCCGAGCATCGGCTTGCGCTACCGCGCGCAGGACGCTGCCGCGCGCACGCTCGCCACCTGGCTGCAGCAACAGCCGCAGGTGGCCCAACTGCTGCACCCTGCGTTTTCGGGCTCGCCGGGCCACGACCACTGGCGCGCCCTGTGCACCGAAGACGGGCAGGGCGGTGGCGACAGTCTGGCGGCTGGCCTGTTCTCGGTGGTGTTTGACGGGCGCTACAGCCCGGCGCAGGTCGACGCCTTCTGCGACGCCCTGCGGCTCTTCAAGCTGGGCTACTCGTGGGGCGGGCCGGTCAGCCTGGTGGTGCCGTACGACGTGCCGTCCATGCGGCCGCACTGGCCGCACGCGGGCGTGCTGGTGCGCTTTTCCATCGGGCTGGAGGATGTGCAGGACCTGCAGGCCGACCTGGCGGCGGCGCTGGCGACGCTCTGACGCGCCGGCCCCGGCCCCTTTGGCGCGACCGGGTTTATCGCTTACAGTGCGCCCTATAGACGAAAGAAACGGACTGCCCTGTGGCCACACCCAATTACGGATACGAAAAACGGCAGAAAGAGCTGGCCAAGAAGCGCAAGAAGGAAGAAAAGCTCAAAGCCAAGGCTGAACGAAAATCCGGCCATGGCCCCGATGGCGAGCCCTTGCCGGACGACGAGGGCACTGGCAGTGATGCAGGTGCTGCGCCTGGCGGGACGCCCGACACTCCCGCCCAGCCCTGACTATTTGGGCAGCCAGCCCAGCCCCCTGGCATGCAGGCTCTGGATGTAGAGCCGGTCTGCTGTTTGCGTGACCGCAGTGGTCTCCGGGTAGGCGCCGGTCGGGTCCTGCAGGTCGGCCACCACTTTCCCGTCTTCGGTGAACGCCATCACATGGCCGTAGGCCCTGGGGATGGGCCACATTGCACGTGGCAGCCGCAGCGTCAGCTTGCGCAGGAAGGGCTGCGTGGCCAGGCGGTCCACCGTCGGGTTGCGCGGCTTGACCAGACCGACCCAGATCCGCCCGTCCAGCCCCCGCATCAGGTTGTCGGGGTAGCCGGGCAGGTTGTCAAACAGCAGCCTGGCGCCCGCGCCACCCTGTGTGATGTCAACGGCCTTCGCGTCCACCGGTACCTGCCAGATGCGGTACTTGCCGGTCTCGGCGACGAACAGGCTGCGGCCGTCCTGGCTCAGCGCGACCCCGTTGGCAAAGGCGATGCCACGGGCGACCACCCGGGTGGACTTTCTGGCCGGGTCGTAGGCCAGCACCCGGCCGCTGGACGACTGTTCCAGGATATCCAGCACACTGGCTTCAAAGGTACCGCCCCATTCCCTGGCGCCGAAGCGGGTGGAGGCGTCGCTGAAGTACAGGGTGCCGTCGGGCGCCACCACCACGGCGTCGGCGTAGCGGATCGGATCGCCGTCCACCTGGTCCGCCAGCACCGTGACCTGCCGTTGCGGGCTGATGGACAGCAGGCCCCGGTAGGCGTCGGCAGCAATCAGGTTGCCGGCTGCGTCGAAGTCAAAGCCCAGCACCCGCCCGCCCGTGCTGGCAAACACCTCCTGTGCACTGCCGTCAAGGTTCATGCGCAGGATGTTGCCGCTCGCGACCGTGGTGTAGAGCTTGCCGTCGGGTCCGACCACCACGTGCTCGGGGCCACTCTCGTTGCCCAGGTCGATCAGTTTCAGGTTGGCCAGCCGGTTGTTTGTCGCATGCGGCCCGCTGTAGCCGGGCGGCATGGGGGCCGGCCAGTTCACCGGGTCGATGGGCACCGGCCACAAGCAGAGATAGGCTGCTGCCGCCAGCAGCAACAGGCCTGTGATCGCGAAGGCCCTGCGGATCATGGTGCGTCCTTCAGTATCTCTTGCGCCAGTTCGGTCATGGCGTCCATGGCGTGGTGCCGTGCGGCCACCGGCCGGGCCGCACCAAACTGCTGGAAATTGCGCCGCATGGACTGGGCGTACCCCGGGTCGTAGTGCAGCGTCAGCAGCTCGCGCACCACGGTCTCGGTGTCGCCCGCCCGAACCTTCTGCTTCCACGCCTCGACCGTGGCCTTGCCGCGCAGTTCGGTGAGCGCGTCGAGCCGGCCGCAGAACAGGTCCTGGTCATTCACGAAGTGGGCGTAGTCCTCCAGCAGCAGGGCCACCCGGTGGTCATGCCCCAACTGCAGGTCGAGGCAGGGGCTCGCACGCATGGCGGCCATCAACGCGTCGGGGACGGCGAGGTTGCCAACCTTCTTGCTCTCGCTTTCCACGTACACCGGCCGGCCCGGATCAAAGTGGCGCAAGGCCTGCCAGATCAGGGTCTCGAAGCGCTTCTGCGAAGGTTGTCGCTGGCCTGGAACCATCCCCAGCACCGAGCTGCGGTGGCTGGCCAGTGCCTCCAGGTCCAGCACCTGCGCGCCCTGCGAAGCCAGTGCCTGCAGCAGCCGGGTCTTGCCGGACCCCGTGGGGCCGCACACTACGCGGTACTGCAGCCGTTGCGCCAGGGCGGGCAGGGCGGCCAGCACCGCACCGCGGAACGCCTTGTAGCCGCCTTCGACGGTGTGCACCCGAAAGCCGATCTGCCCCAGCACCAGAGCCAGCGAGCCGCTGCGCTTGCCGCCACGCCAGCAGTACACCAGCGGCTGCCAGTGGCGGGGTTTGTCAAGAACCTCCCGCTCGATGTGCCGGGCAATGTTGGCCGCCACCAGTGCAGCGCCGTGCTTCTGCGCTTCAAACGGGCTGACCTGCACGTACATGGTGCCCACCCGCTTGCGCTCTTCGTTGTTGAGCGACGGCCAGTTGATCGCGCCCGGCAGACGGTCCAGCGCGAATTCGTCTTCGCTGCGCGCGTCGATGACGGCGCTGAACTCCGCAAGCCGTTCAATCGCTTCGGCGGCTGGCAGGGCACGCACGCTCACTTCAACAGCTTCCGCAATTCAGGCCAGACATTGCCCAGCATGATCGGGTGCGCTTCCTCGCGGGGGTGGATGCGATCAGGCTGGAACATCCGGGTCGGGTCTGCGCCGTCGGCCACGCCCTTGAGCAGGAAGGGCACCAGCGCCGCCTTGTTGGCACGCGCCACGTTGTCAAACACCGCGGCAAACCGCCTGGCGTAGTCGGCGCCGTAGTTAGGCGGCACCTGCATGCCCACCAGCAGCACCCTGGCGCCGGCCTTCTGCGCGGCTTGTGTCATGGCCGTGAGGTTGTCTTCCGTCATGGCCAGCGGCAGGCCACGCAGCGCGTCGTTGCCGCCCAGCTCGATCACCACGTGGCTGGGCTGGTGCTGCGCGAGCAGCGCTGCCAGGCGGGAGCGCCCGCCCGAGGTGGTGTCGCCGCTGATGCTGGCGTTGACCACTGTGGCGGTGATCTTCTCCTGTGCCAGACGCCGCTCCAGTAGTGCGACCCAGCCGCTGCCACGTTTCAGGCCATACTCGGCGCTGAGCGAGTCCCCGACAACCAGAATGGTGCGCGCCGGCTTCTGGGCGCGGCTTGCCCCCGCGTAACACCCAGCTAAGGCGACCGCGATAAAGTCCCGCCGGAGCCAACCCACCACTGCCATGTCTGATCCCATCATTTCCGTCGAGCATGTCTACAAATCGGTCACCGATTCGACCGGTACGCTCGACATTCTGCGCGATATCGACTTCACACTGGCGCCGCGTCACACGGTGGCCATCGTCGGGGCGTCCGGTTCCGGCAAAAGCACGCTGCTGTCCATCATTGCCGGGCTGGACACGCCCACCCGTGGCACGGTACGGCTGGCCGGGCAGGACCTGTTCGCGCTGGGCGAAGACGACCGGGCAGCCCTGCGCGCCCAGAAAGTGGGTTTTGTATTCCAGAGCTTCCAGCTCATGGGCAACCTCACCGCGCTGGAAAACGTGATGCTGCCGCTGGAGCTTGCCGGCCGCAAGGACTCGCGCAAGGCCGCCGCCGAGATGCTGGCGCGGGTAGGCCTGGGGGAGCGGCTGGGCCACTACCCCAAGGTCCTGTCTGGTGGCGAGCAGCAGCGGGTGGCGCTGGCGCGGGCCTTTGTGGTGCAACCGGCCGTGTTGCTGGCCGACGAGCCGACCGGCAGCCTGGACTTTGCCACCGGCGAAACCGTGATGCAGTTGATGTTTGACCTTAACCGCGAGCTGGGGACCACCCTGGTGCTGGTCACGCATGACCGGAGCATTGCAGCGCGTTGCGAGCAGCGCATCACCATCGAGGCCGGCCGCGTGGCGGCTGGCTGATCAACGCCGCGGCAGGGCGCGCTTGAGTGCCG
Source organism: Ramlibacter sp. (assembly GCA_046348225.1). GTDB lineage: Bacteria > Pseudomonadota > Gammaproteobacteria > Burkholderiales > Burkholderiaceae_C > JAXMEQ01. Next base: position 82,862 of record JAXMEQ010000003.1, on the reverse strand, counting down.
CCAGGAACACCTCACGCTGCTGTGGGTGGTCGATGTTGCCGGCCAAAGACTTCACAAACTCGCCAAAAGTGGCGCAGTGCGGCAACTCCTTGCGGATGATCACCTTGGCCATCGGCCCGATGAACTTGCTCAATGTGTGCTCGATCAGCACCATTTCGTCGGGCGGGATGTCCACCTGGCGGGTCGAATGCGCGGGAATGGACGGATCGGACCGCAGCGGTGCTGGCACGGACGGATCGCCTCGCCGTGATACCGGCTGGCTGGCGGGCTGGCTCAAGGGCATGGGCCGTGAAAGCCCGCCAAAGCCGCTGTTGCCCTGGCTGCGGCTGGTGGTCGGCTTGCTCGGGACGGGCTGGCTGGGTACCGGCCGGCTGTGGCCGGGCACGCTCTGGCTGGTCGACTGCATGCCACTGACAAAGGCTTCACGCACCCGCAGGTCCGGGATCGACGGACCCAGCGCCTCGCGCAGGTCGGCGATGGTGCGCGCCAGGGGCTTGGCCTTGCGCACCAGAACCCTGGCCAGCGGGCCGATGTGCCGTGCCAGTTCCGACTCGACCTCCGCCACCTGCCGCGCGTCCAGCGGCTCGATCGACGCGACCGGCACGGTCTGCGTGTAGCCGGTGGCGGGGCCTTCGCGGCGGGTGGTCCCGCGCGGACCGGCCGCGACCGAATACACCTCGTGCAGACGTGCGTGTTTGTCGCCAAACTGGCCCAGGTACTGGAACATGCTGGAAGTGTCGTCCGTGATGCGGGAAATGACGTCGTAATACGCGCGGGAGACCAGCACCTGGTTGGCCTGGGCAAAGTCCATGATGCGTTGGGCCACATTGATGCCGTCACCCACCACATTGACGCGTTCATTGATGTCGGCCACCACCCGCACCGGCCCCATGTGCAGCCCGACGCGGATGGACAGCAGGTGGCCGTAGCGCTGTCCGAGCAGGTCCCGCAACAGCAATGCGCTGTGGAGTGCTTCCTCGGGGTCGCCGAGGAAGCAGATGGCAGCACCGTCGCCGGTGTCGATGGCGATGCGGGTGCTTTCCTCGACGCCGCGCAGCGCCTTGCCCAACAATTCATTGAACAGCTTTTTCAGTGCGACCTGGTCGTCCACGGACCGCACCGAGTAGCCGATGAGGTCCAGGAACATGATGGTGCACAGCAGGTTCTTGCGGTTCAGGCCTGACTGGCTCGCCGCCGCACCGGAGCTGGCGGTCCCGGACGGCGCATAGCCGGCGGCGCCCAAAGCCGGGCGGTCGGGTGCACCCGGGGCCGGGCCGGCGGGCTCGGGCCGCTCCGAGCCCTGGATGGCGGCCCGCAGCAAGGCCACGGTTTGCGGACGGCGGGTCTCGTCGGGGTGCAGCGCCCAGTCGATTGCTTCGAGCATGGCGCGCCCGAACACACTGGCATCGGCGAGGCTGGTGGCAGGCAACATGCTGTCGCTCTTGACGCGTGCCGCCGACTCCACCGGCTTCTTGCCTGTCGTCATCCAATACATCACGGCACCGAGCGAGTAGATGTCGGTCCACGGGCCCTGGTTGCCCTGCGAGTGGTACTGCTCGAACGGGGCGAATCCGGGGCTCACGATGTTGGTCATGTCGTGGTTGGCCGTCACCCGGCGCGCGGCACCAAAGTCCAGCAACACCGGCGTGCCGTCGGCACGCACATAGATGTTGTCGGGCTTGATGTCACGGTGCAGGAACCCGGTCTTGTGCACGGCTTCCAGTCCGTCCAGCAGCGGGTAGATGATGGACAGCAGCGCACGCTGCGACAGCGGCGCATTCTGCGGAACCCAGCGCTTGAGCGGATCCCCCGATTCGTACTCCATGACGATGTAGGCGGTCTCGTTCTCGCGGAAGTAACGCAGCACCCGGACGATGTTCGGGTGGCGGAAGGTCGCCAGCGCGCGGGCCTCGTCGAGAAACCGCTCCAGTCCCCACTGGTACTGGCCGGCCACTTCCGAAGAGTCCCCGCGCACACGCACGGTGTGGTTGGCGACCCGGGTGACCGACTCGCTCGGAAAATACTCCTTGATCGCGACGGTCAGGTCGAGGTTGATGTCACGCGCCAGGTAGGTGATGCCGAAACCGCCTCCACCGAGCGTGCGCTCGATCTGGTACTCCAGCAGCCGGTAGCCGGCCGGAAGGCTGGCGGCGTCGGTTGACGGCGACGCGGGCGAAGCGGGAGCGCCTTCAGCCTGGGCCATCAGTTGCCGTGCGCGGTGCGCATCACTGGTCGATCATCTGCATGGCCTTTTCAAGGCTGCGGCGCATGCGGTTGAACGAACTGCCGAGCACGGCCACCTCGTCGCGTCCCTTCTCGTTGAATTCAGGGACGTTGAACTCGCCGGTGCTGATCTTGTCGGCCGCCTGCGACATGCGCCGGATCGGCCGCACGATCAGCCAGCTGAGCATGACGTTGAGCACAATGAACACCACCACGAACACACCTGCGAGTGATGCCATGAAGGTGGTGAAGGCACGTTCGGCATTGCGCAGCGGGACGTCCATCGGCACTGTCACGACCTGCGCGCCCACGATTTCGTTGTGCTTCCAGCCGAAGCCATTGGCTTCGCCGTAGATCTTGACCATGGTCGGCGGCGCGGCGGCGGCCGTGCTGTGGCACTGCAGGCAGGCCGGGTTGCTGATCTTGATGGGCTTGGCAATGAACAGGCTGCGCCCGGTGGACGACTGCCGTTCGGACACGATTTCAGGCAGATCGCCATGGAGCCGGAACTGCTGCACGATGTCGGCCTCCCAGTCGGCCGCCCGGTTGCGCGGGTTGGTCGGGTTGAGCGTGGCCTCCTTGTAGCTGTAGTCGGGGTACTTTTTCTGCAGCTGCATCACGGCTTCGGTGGCCGCGAAGGCCGGCACGGTTTGCGGCAGGAACACCTCGTCGAGCTGCTTGATGAGGTGTGGACGGATCTGGTCGACCGTGTAGGTGCGTACCGAAGCAGCGGCTTCCATCATGAGCTGGGCACCACGGATGACCTCCTCGCGCGCGTTGCGCTGGAGCAGTTCACGCGAGATGAATCCAGCCGCCGCAAAGCCTGTCATGAACACGACAACCAGCACAAGGTTGAACTTGAAACGCAGGCCCATGCTTCTTCTCCTTTTTCTGAGGACCATTTTATACAGGGGTCACCCTTCCGGGAACGGGATAATCCGGTGATGTCTTCCCCCAAAGTGCTATTCGGGTTCCACGCTGTTGGCGTCCGGCTCAAGACCGCGCCCCGGTCAATCCTGGAAATCTATGCCGATCCGACCCGCAAGGATGCCCGCATGCGCCAGTTCCTCGTACGCGCCCAGGAAGCGGGCGTGCGCGTGGTGGAGGCCGATGGCATGCGCCTGGCCAAGCTGGCGGGCAGTCATGGACACCAGGGCGTGGCGGCCCGCGTGGAAGCCATCCCGCAGGCCCATTCACTGGACGACCTGCTCGACAGCCTGAGCCAGCCGCCGTTGCTGCTGGTGCTGGATGGCGTGACCGATCCGCACAACCTGGGCGCCTGCCTGCGCGTGGCCGATGGTGCCGGTGCACATGCCGTGATTGCGCCAAAGGACCATGCCGTTGGCGTGAACGCGACGGTGGCCAAGGTCGCCAGCGGTGCGGCCGAGACGGTGCCGTATTTCATGGTCACCAACCTCGCACGCACGCTCGGAGAACTGAAGGAGCGCAACATCTGGTGCATTGGTACCAGCGACGACGCACCCAAAACCGTGTATCAGGCCGATTTGAAAGGCCCGGTGGCGCTGGTGCTGGGCGCCGAAGGGCAGGGCATGCGCCAGCTCACGCGCAAGACCTGTGACGAACTGGTGGCGATCCCGATGCGCGGCACGGTCGAGAGCCTGAACGTGTCTGTCGCCAGTGGCGTGTGCCTTTACGAGGCGCTGCGCCAGCGCAGCTGAGGGGCGCGCTCCCTTCAGCTCAGGAAGCCCGCGACCCGCTGAAGGATCGCTTCCGACTCGGCATACAGCCCCACCCCGTGCAGGACCCTGGCGGACGCCAGGTCGCTGCGCGCGGTCAGGTCGGCCTGCAGCACCGCCGCGTCGGCGGGCGCCAGACCGGTGGTGGACTGTGCCAGCTGGCTCAACTCACCCGCCTTGGCCCGCAAGCCGGCGTCTGCATTGAGCAACGCAAGCTGTGCCAGCGCCTGGGCGCGCTCCAGCGGCGGCCTTGACATGGCCTGGGCCTGCACGGCCGCCACCGCTGCCTGCAGCTTGTCGTTGGCGGCGCCAATGGACAGTGCGGCCATGCTGCGCAGCAAGGCTGCGCGTTCCGGCACGCTGGCCACCTTGGCAGCCAGGGCGAGCCCTGCCGTCATGCTTTGCGTGGCCTTTTCGTGCTGGCCCATCTGCTCGCTCAGTTGATAGCCGATCGCGTGCAAGCGGGCCTGGGACGATGCATCCGGCGCCTGCCGGATGAGGGTGTCCAGCTGGCTGGCCGCTGCCTGCACCTTCGACCAGGCACCGGCTCTGGCACGCAGTGTGGCCTCGGCCAGGACCACTTCGCCCAGGGCCACCGCCCAATCACCCGTCAGTACGTTGCGCTGGCCGGCGTCGGAGACCGATTTCAGTGCCTCACCGGCCCGTGTGAGGAATGCACGCGAGGCATCGGGCGGCAGCTGTTCGTGGCGGCTCAGGATTGCACCCACCCGGCTGAGCGCCCGTACCTGGCTGGCGGCGTCCGGCAGGCCATTGGCGCCTGACATCAGCCCGTCCAGTGCCTTGCGGGCATCGGCCCCCGCGAGAGCCCCGACGGCCCAGGCGCGGATTTCCAGATCGGTCACCCGGGCGGCCACGGCCGTGGCCGGATCGCCAGTCACGGCCGGATTGGCCTGGATGGCCTTCATCATGCCCAGCGCCCGTGGCAACTGCTTCATTTCGGCGAGCTGGCGTGCCATCTCGAGCGACAGCACGGCGCGGGTACGGGGCGGTATGGCGCTGCCCGTGCTGCCTGCGCTGGCGGTGCCGCCGGCCCCACCGGTGTCGGCCGCTGCGGCGCCCGCAGTGGCTGCGGCAGCGGCGCCCGTGCCGCCCTGGGCCGCGGCACCGGCTGCGGCAGCGCCAGCAGCCCCGCCGCCGGCCGCAGCGCGTTCTGCCGTGGTGTTGCCCACCGACTTGGCCAGTGTTTTCGATGCCGCCACAGCCTGCTCAATCGTCAGCCCCTTGCCGCCGACCTTCTTGCCGCCGAAGCTTTGCATCAGCTCGTCGTCGATATCCGGGTCGCCTACCGCACCGGCCACGGGGTCCTGGCCCGCCCCGGCTGCCGCTGCAGCGCCACCGGGCCCCTTGGGGCCGACGCTGTCGAGCATCTTGTCCACGTCGCCTTTTTCCGCGACTTTCGCTTCGCTGGCGCCGCCGCCCGTGGCTGCGGTGGTGGCGCGATCCCATGACCAGCCGCCAGGGCCGAATCCCTTGCCACCCACAAATGCGACGCCAAGCAAGGCGAGCACCGCCACGCCCTTGACGATCTTGCCGCTGCGGCTGTTGCCCTTGATGCCATAGCGCTTTTCAAGCTCGGCCCGCACTTCGGCACGCAGCCGGGCCTCGAGCGCATCGCGCGCGCTCTTGTCGGCCTCCTTGGCATCTTTGGAAGACTGGAAATCGAGCTTGTTGCGCTCCTGCTCCATGATCTTGCGGCGCAACAGGGCCTCGTCGGAAACCTTGTCCACAAACACGCCGCAATTGGGGCATTGGCGGTTCTCGGGCAGGGCCACGCGCTGCTTGCACGACGGGCACGAGAACAGGCCGTCAAACGAGCCGGTGACCATGGCCGCCACTGACAGCAACGGCGTGACCTCCACGGTCAGCCCGGCCTTGCCAAACTGCTCGCGGGCCTTGTCGGCCCGTTCCTTTGTCACCGCCGCGCCGATCTTGGCCTGCGGTGTGTTGCGCAGCGCGGCCATGAGCTTGTCGACCCGGTCCGAGGGAATCTCGGCGACGTCCCGCGCCAGCCGTTCAATGTCCTGCAGGCTGGTGCCCGAGGGGATCTTGACGACCACGTCAAACAGTGGAACCGACGACTCTTCCGGCCCTGCTGGCTTCTCGCTCATTTGCGCTCCGATCTAAGGTCGACCGCAGTGTATCAATTGGTACCGAGTGAGTCAGCTTGTATCTTGTAACCGCGCCCGCGTCAGACCCAGCCCAGGGCCCCCAGCAGCGCTCCGGCCGCCAGCAGCCACAGCAGATGCACGCGGGTGCGCCAGACGATCAGCGTCGTGGCGCTGGCCAGCAGCCAGACCGGCCAGTCCGCCAGCCGGTACTGGCTGCCCGTCGCCAGGATCCAGCCTGTGGCCACCAGCAACGCGATGACGATCGGCGCCATCCCCTGCTTGAAGGCGCGCACGGCACGCAGTTCGCGGTTGCGGTGGCCCCAGCGTGCCGCCAGGTAGGTCAGGGTGGTGCTGGGCAGCAGGATGCCCAGCATCGTCAGGAACAATCCCAGCAGGGCCGTCCCCAGACCGCCGGCATTGAGTCCCACGTTCCAGCCCATCAGCGCCACAAACAGCACGTTGGGGCCAGGCGCTGCCTGCGCAATGGCCACCGACGCGGTGAATTGCGGGTCTGTCATCCAGCGCTGCTGGTCCACCAGATACCGGTGCATGTCGGGCGCCACGGTGATGGCGCCGCCCACGGCCAGAAGCGACAGCGAGGCAAAGTGCAGCAGCAGTTGCAGCCAGTCGGCCGGTGTCAGTGCAATCGTCATGGCGCCAGCTTCCGCCAGGTCAGCGCGCAGGCCAGACCGCCAAGGCTGAACAGGGCCCAGGCCAGTGGCAGCCGGAGTAGCGCCACAGCCGCAAAACACAGCCCACCCAGCACCACGCACGGGGCCACGCCCAGCGGGTGCTTGCGCAGCGCCCCAAACAGCTTGAGCCCCGTGGCTGCAATCAGGCCCGCTGCCACCGCACCCATGCCACGCAGAGCGCCTGCCACCTGCGGGTTGCCTGCGAACTGGGCGTACACCAGCGCCAGCATCAGCACCACCACCAGCGGTGCGGCCAGCATGCCCGCCAGTGCCACCAGTGCACCACGCAGGCCGAAGTAGCGGTCGCCAATCATCATCGAGAGGTTGACGACGTTGGGGCCCGGCAGGATCTGCGCGACAGCCCAGTCCTCCACAAACTGTTCGCGCGTCATCCAGCGTTTCTTCTCGACCAGTTCGCGCTGCACGACGGCCAGCACGCCGCCAAAACCCTGAAGCGCCAGGAATGTGAATGAAAGAAACAGATCGGTCAGCGAGGACGGTCGCTGAATGGCGCCGCCGTCGGGGGTGGCGGGCTCAGCCTTGGGAAGTGTCATGCACCGGATTATCGTTGCGCGGCGGCCACTCCCCCCGCCGGTGGGGGAAGCCCAGAAGCGTCAGCCTTGCAGGCGCAGTTCCCAGGTTTCGCTCACCAGGTCGTGGCCAAAAGCGTTGTAGGGTTCGCTGGTCACCAGCGTGAAGCCACGGCGCGCGTAAATGTCGCGTGCCGCTGTCAGGATGCTGTTGGTCCACAGCACCATCTTCCTGTAGCCCTTGCTGCGGGCAAAGGCGATGCACTCGTCCGTGAGGCGGGCACCCAGCCCGAGCCCGCGCGCGGATGGCGTGAGGATGAGCATGCGAAGCTGCGCCACTGTGGCGCTTTTGCGCACGACGAAGACCGAGCCCACGCGTGCACCGTCGAGTTCCGCCACCCAGCAGCGTTCGTACGCCGGGTCGAACTTCTTGAGGAATTCAGCCCCGATGCCGGCCACCAGCGCCTCAAACTCGCTGTTCCAGCCGTATTCGCGTGCGTAGATTTCGCCATGCTGCTGGATGACCCAGCCGATGTCGCCGGGCTGGTGCTCCCGCAGGATGGCCGTGCGGGTGGGGGCGGGCGCGTCTGCCGGTGCCAGCAGCCGCTGAATGGTGCCCATGGCCTGCACCAGTTGCAGGCGATCTGGCTCTGGGAGGGCTGCCAGCATCGCGGCGGCGTCGTCGCGCGACTTCTGCTGCAGCGGCGCAAAAGCCGCATGGCCCGCGGGCGTAAGCTGCAGCAGGCTCTGGCGTGAATCAGCGGGTGAGGGCACGCGTGCCAGCCAGCCCCGGGACTCGAAGCGCCGCAGGATGCGGCTCAGGTAGCCCGCGTCCAGCGCCAGCGTGCGCGCCAGTTCCGTGGCAGTGGGCTGGTCGCGGTGCGCCAGCTCGTACAGCACCCGCACCTCGGTGAGTGACAACTCGCTGCCCAGGTATGGGTCGAGCACGCCGATGCGCTGGGTGTAGAAGCGGTTGAAGGCCCGAAGCTGGCGGACCTGAATGGGGCTGGGTGTGCTCATGATTGCCATCGTCATTCAATTAGTTGCCATAGTCAAGTAATTACCGGTTTATGCTGTCGGTACCCATTCCAACGAGGAGAAGCGATGAAGATTGCCCAAAAACTGGGTCTGGCAGCCGCCCTGGTGGCCGCGCTGGGCTTTGTGCCAGCATCCGCCCAGCTGGCGGCCCAGCCTGATGCCGCTGTCCAGCGCGCTGCTGCCGCGCAGAAGCAGCCGCTGCTGGACACGCTCAAGGAGTTCGTCTCCATCGAGACCGGCAGCCGCGACATCGAGGGGCTCACCCAGGCCAGTGAGCTGCTGGCACGCAAGCTGCGGGCCCTGGGTGGCGATGTCAGCTTTGTGGAGACCGCTGAAGCCACCACCTACCGCATGGGCGATACGCCCGAGAAGATCGGGCGCATGACCAAGGCGGTCTTCAAGGGCACGGGCAGCAAGCGCATCCTGCTGATCGCCCACATGGACACGGTGTACCTCAAGGGAATGCTGGCCAAGCAGCCGTTCCGCATCGAAGGCGACCGCGCCTACGGGCTCGGCATTGCCGACGACAAGCAGGGTGTGGCCATGATCGTGCACCTGATCGCCCTGCTCAGGGATGTCAAGTTCAACGAATACGGTACGCTGACGGTGCTGGTCAACAGCGACGAGGAAATCAGCTCCCCGGGCTCGCGCGCCGCACTGACGGAAGAGGGCGCCCGCCATGATGCCGTGCTTTCGTTCGAGGCCACCCGCACCAATGAAGACAAGCTGTCACTGGCCACCAGCGGCATTGCCGCCGTGTACCCGAAGGTGGAAGGCCGTGCCTCGCACGCCGGGGGCGCGCCTGAGCGCGGCATCAACGCGCTGTACGAACTGTCGAACCAGATCCTGCAGATGCGCGACCTGTCCGAGCCGCAGGTCGGGCTCAAGCTCAACTGGACCGTGTCGCAGGCCGGCACCAACCGCAACGTGATCCCTGCCCATGCGACGGCACAGGCCGACGTGCGGGTGCTGCGCGTGGCCGACTACGACCGTATCGAGGCCACCGTGCGCGAGCGCGCCAAAAAGCAGCTGCTGCCCGACGCCAAGGTCAGCATCGACTTCGAGCGTCGCCGTCCGCCGCTGGAAGCCACGGCCGCCAACCGCAAGCTGGCGGCCCACGCACAGACCATCTATGCCGAAATCGGCCGCAAGCTGGTGGTGGACGACCAGCCCGAAGGCGGGGGCACCGACGCGGCGTTTGCCGCCCTCAAGACCCAGGCGCCCGTGATCGAGCGTTTCGGCCTGCCTGGTTTCGGTGCGCACTCGGCCGACAGCGAATGGGTGGCGATTGACGCCATCGAGCCGCGGCTGTACCTGGCCGCCCGCGTGATCATGGACGTGGCGCGCGGCAAGGGGCTCTGAGCGCCGACCGCCGGTCAGGCGTAGAGCTGCGCGGCCTGCGCATGCCGGGCAGGCGTTGCGGCCTGCGTCGCCAGACGGGCGTAGTCCGGCTGACTCCCGGGTGTGAAGCTGGTGTGGGGCCAGTCCGAACCCCACACCACGCGGGGTCCGAACGTATCCGCCAGGCGCTCGCCGTGCGCCTGCAGCGACTCGGGCGAGGCCTGGCCCGGCAGACGGTAGGGCGCTGACAGCTTGACCCACGCGCCCTGGTCTGCCAGCCGCTTCAGTGCTGCCCAGGCCGGGTCCGCCTCCGGCAGGCCAGGGGACAGGCCTGCGTAATGGTCGAGCACAAAGGGCAGCCCGTGGCGCTGTTGCAGCCCGGCAATTCGCGCGAGGTCTTCGGCCCGCGCGTACCACTGCACATGCCAGCCCAGTTCGCGCAGCAGCGGTGCCAATGCGTCCAGCGCCGCCTCGCGGTTGCCCACGGGTGACACCAGATTGAAGCGCACCCCGCGCACGCCGGCGTCGTGCATGGCCTGCAGGTCCCCGGGGCGGGCCGACGAATCCAGCACCGCCACCCCGCGGTGGCGGCCAGGCCGGCGGCCCAGCATCTGCAGCATCAGGCGGTTGTCGGTGCCGTAGACGCTGGGCTGGACCAGCACGAGATGGCCCACGCCGCAGCCGGCGGCCAGGGTTTCAATTGTTTCCAGCGCGGCCGCCTGCGGGCGGTAGTGTCCGGGTGCCACCGGTGCCGTCGGGCTGAACACGTGCACATGGCAGTCCCATCCCGGGGAAATGGCGCTGCGATCGGTCTGGACGGCAGACGCCTGCATCAGCCCGCGGTGATCTTGCGGTCGCGGATGACTTTGGCCCACTGCGACTGCTGTGCCTTCAGGAAGGCGGTGACCAGGCCCTCGGGACCATCCGGAAAGGATTCACCGCTCAGGCTGCGGATGCGGCCCAGCACCTCGGGTTCGGCCGATGCCTTGCGCAGCGCGTCACGCAGCCGGGTCTTGAGTGCGGGTGCCAGGCCAGCCGGCGCCAGCACCGGGTTCCATTCCAGCACCTCGTAGCCCGGTACACCGGCTTCTTCCATGGTGGGCACCTCGGGCAGGGCGCGCGCCCGGCGCCGGCTGGTGGCGCCCAGCGGACGCAGCCGTCCCGACTGGATGTGCCCCAGCGAGGAGGCCACGTTCGCGAAGAACAGCGGTACCTGGCCGCCCATCACATCCGTCAGGGCCGGGCCACCGCCCCGGTAGGGCACGTGAACCAGCTGGACGCCGGCGCGGTCTTCGAACAGGGCACCGGCCAGGTGCTGGGCCGAGCCGTTGCCCGACGACGCATAGGAAATGCGTGCGGGCGAGGCCTTCGCCAGGCGCACCACGTCCTTCACGGTGCGTGCTTCATACGAAGGCGTGCACACCAGCACGTTGGGAAACAGCGCCACGATACCCAGCGGGGTGAAATCCTTTTCGCTGTCATACGGCAGCTTGGCAAACAGCGACGGGTTCACCGCAAATGAAGAGGCGTCCAGCAGCAGCGTGTTGCCGTCGGGTGCGGCCTTGGCCACAAAGCTCGCCGCGATCTGCCCGCTGGCGCCGGGCTTGTTTTCCACGACGACGCTGCGGCCCAGGGCCGTGCCCAGGTGTGGCGCGATCAGCCGGGCCATCAGGTCCGCGCCGCCGCCTGCCGGGTATGAAACGATCAGGCTGACCGGGCGGTCGCCCTGGGCGTGCACGGCCGGCAGTGCCGCAGCGGCTGCCCCCGCAGTCATGGCGCGCAGCACGGTGCGCCGGCGGGTGGGGTGGGTCAGGTGAATCATGCGTGTCTCCGTTGGGTTCAGGTAATGGTGACGGTGTAGTGGAACGCGTGCGCGTCGCCCACGCTGGTGCGTGCCTCAATGCAGCGCCCCGCGAGGTCAAAGGCGTGGCGCGACACGACTGCGCTGGGGTGCCCCGCGGGCAACGCAAGCTGGCGGGCCTGCGTGGCGGCCAGCGTGCCGAATGACACTTCATCCACCGCGCGGTGCACGTGCACGCCACAGCGGCTGGCGTACTCCGGGTAGAGCAGGTCGCCCCATTCGCGGGGGTCGCTGTCGGCCAGCGCGTCAAACAGCGGCAGCGGCAGCCAGGCTTCTTCCAGCAGGCAGGGCTGGCCCTGCAGCAGGCGCAGACGGCGCAGCCGCAGCACCTGCGTGCCGGCGCCCAGGCCCAGCCGGCGGCTGATGGCGGCCGGCGCGGCAATGCGGTCGCGCGCCAGGATGCGCGAGACCGGCACCTCGCCGGTGCCCTGGCCAAAGCGGAAGAACCGCAGCAGAGGTGAGCCCGTGAGGCCGGCCCGCACAAAGGTGCCTTTGCCGTGCACGCGCTCGATCAGTCCCTGCGCTGCCAGCGACTCGAGCGCCCGGCGCAGGGTGCCCAGCGCGACCTGGTGGTCTGTGGCCAGTTGCTGCTCGGACGGCATCGCCGTGCCCGGCGGCCATTCGCCGGCGACGATGCGGGCCCGCAGCGCAGCGGCCAGTGCGCCATAGCGGCTCAGGCCTGGTGTGTCGGACACCAGCTGCAATCGAGGTGAATTCAAGCTCTAGTCCTATAGATGACTTGTGAATGACCTGCATCATAGGCGAAAAAAAGGCCGGGTCAAGCCCGGCCTGTCATGTGCGGGGAAGCCCGCTACCAGCGCGGTTCGTGCTGGCGGATGGCAGCGTTGACCGCATCCGTCAGCGCAAAGCCGGCGCCGTAGCGCGCGGCCAGCTGGTCGGCACGGGCGATGAATGCGTCAATGCCCAGGCCGTAGATGAACTGCATGGCACCGCCGGTGTAGGCCGGGAAGCCGATGCCGAAGATGGAGCCGATGTTGGCGTCGTGCACCGTGGTCAGCACGCCTTCGCTCAGGCAGCGTGCCGTCTCCACGGCCTGGCGGTAGAGCAGGCGGTCCTTGATGTCCTGTAGCTCGTACGCGGCGCCCGGCTTTTCGAACAGCGTGCGCAGCTGGGGCCACAGCGTTTTGCGGGCGCCCGCCGGGTAGTCGTAGAAGCCGCCGCCGCCGGCCCGGCCCGGGCGCTTGAGTTCCTTGACCATGCGCTCCACCAGCAGCTCGCCCGGCGTGGCGGTGTAGGTCTTCCCCTCGGCGGCAAAGTCGGCGCGGGTCTGGTCCAGCACGTGCACACTGAGCGACAGCGCGGTTTCGTCCAGCACCGCCAGCGGGCCCACCGGCATGCCGCACTGGATGCCCGCGTTCTCGATCACCGGGGCCGGGATGCCTTCGCCCAGCATGGCGGCGCCTTCCATCACAAAGGTGCCAAAGGTGCGGCTGGTGTAAAAGCCGCGCGAGTCGTTCACCACAATCGGGATCTTGCCAATCGCCTGCACATAGTCGAAGGCGCGGGCCACGGTTTCGTCGTCGGTCTGCTGGCCGCGGATGATCTCCACCAGCTTCATCTTGTCCACCGGGCTGAAGAAATGGATGCCGACAAACTTGGCCGGCCGGGCCGAGGCCTTGGCCAGTCCGGAGATGGGCAGGGTGGAGGTATTGCTCGCAAAAAAGCCGCCGGGCGCGAGCAGGGGCTCGGCCTCCTGCGTTACGCGGGCCTTGAGTTCGCGCTGCTCAAACACCGCTTCAATGATCAGGTCGCAGCCCTGCAGGTCAGCAGCCTGGTCGGTCGCGGTGATGCGCGCCAGCAGCGCCTGCTGGTCGTGCGGGCTCATGCGGCCCTTGTCCACGCGTGGCTGTGTGCGCTTGACGCTGTAGGCCTTGCCCTGTTCGGCCTTTTCAAGGCTCACGTCCTTCAGCACCGTGGCCACGCCGCGTGACGCCTGCACGTAGGCAATGCCCGCGCCCATCATGCCGGCACCCAGCAGGCCCACCTTCTGTGGCTTGTAACGCGGCACGTCCGTGGGCCGGCTCTGCCCCGACTTGACGGCGTTCATATTGAAGAAGAACGTGTTGATCATGTTCTTCGCCACCGGGCTCACGATCAGCTTGGCGAGGTAGCGGCTCTCGATGCGCAGTGCGGTGTCAAAGTCCACCTGCGCGCCTTCCACCATGGCGGCCAGCGCGTATTCCGGCGCGGGGTAGAGGCCGCGCGTCTTCTGCTTCAGCACGGCAGGCGCCATGCTCAGCATGCCGGCAATCTTGGGGTTGGCCGGGGTGCCGCCCGGCATCTTGTAGTTCTTGTCGTCCCAGGGCTGTTGCGCCTGGGGGTTCGCCGCAATCCAGGCCAGCGCTGCCGGGCGCAGGCCGGCGGCGTCGGGCACCAGCTCGTGCACCAGGCCCAACGCCTGCGCCTCGCGCGGGTTGAACAGCTTGCTTTCCAGAATGTAGGGCTGGGCGCCCATCAGGCCGAGCAGGCGCGTCATCTTGGTGATGCCGCTGGCGCCGGGAATCAGGCCGAGCGTGATCTCGGGCAGGCCGAGCTGGATCTTGGGGTTGTCGATGGCCACGCGGTAGTGGCCCACCAGCGCCACCTCCCAGCCGCCGCCCAGCGCGGCGCCGTTGAGGCAGCTCACCACCGGCTTGCCCAGCGTCTCCAGCGTGCGGAAGCATTTCTTGGTCTGCTCGATCTCGGCAAACACACGGCTCGCATCCGTGGGCTGCAGCCGCATCGTGCCCTTGAGGTCGGCCCCCGCGAAAAAGGTGGTCTTGTTCGACGCGAGCACGATGCCCTTGATCGCGTCCTTGTCCTTCACCACCTGCGCGGTGGCTTCCACCAGGTCGGTCTGCCACTGGGCGCACATGGTGTTGACGGGCGAGCCCGGCTCGTCAAACGTCAGCGTGGCAATGCCGTCTTTCAGTTCGTACTGGATGGTCTGCATCACAGGGCCTCAACAATCGTGGCAATGCCCATGCCGCCGCCCACGCACAGCGTGGCCAGGCCGTAGCGCAGCTTGCGCCGGTGCAGCTCGTCGATCAGGGTGTTCAGGATCATGGCGCCGGTGGCGCCCAGCGGGTGGCCCATGGCAATGGCGCCGCCGTTCACGTTCACCTTCTCGTGCGGCACGCCCATCTCCTTCATGAAGCGCATGGGCACGGCGGCGAAGGCCTCGTTCACCTCAAACAGGTCAATCTGGTCCACCGTCATGCCCGCCTTGGCGAGGGCCTTGCGCGCGGCGGGCATCGGGCCGGTCAGCATGATGGTCGGGTCGGCACCACTGAGCGCGGCCGCCACGATGCGCGCGCGCGGCGTGAAGCCATGCGTCTTGCCAGCCGCCTCGCTGCCAATCAGGATGGCCGCAGCCCCATCCACAATGCCCGACGAGTTGCCCGCATGGTGCACATGGTGGATGCGCTCCACCTGGGGGTAGCGCGTCAGCGCCACCTGGTCAAAGCCCATGGCGCCGAGCTGCTCGAACGCAGGCTTCAGCGCGGCCAGGCCTTCGAGCGTCGTGTGGGGCTTGATGAATTCGTCAAAGTCCAGAATCGTCTGGTCCAGAAAGTCCTTCACGGGCACCACCGAGCCGGCAAAGTAGCCGCCCTCACGCGCCTTGGCCGCGCGCTTTTGCGACTCCAGCGCGAACGCGTCCACGTCGTCGCGGGTGAAGCCGTCCAGCGTGGCTATCAGGTCGGCGCCAATGCCCTGCGGCACAAAGGCGGTGGCGCTGTTGGTCTCGGGGTCTTGCGCCCAGGCGCCGCCGTCGCTGCCAATGGGCACGCGGCTCATGCTCTCTACCCCGCCAGCCACGACCAGGTCTTCCCAGCCGCTGCGCACCTTTTGCGCGGCCATGTTCACCGCCTCCAGGCCCGACGCGCAAAACCGGTTGAGCTGCACGCCCGAGCAGCGGAAGTCCCATCCGGCCTTGAGGGCTGCGACCTTGGCAATCACCGAGCCCTGTTCGCCGATGGGTGACACCACCCCCATGACCACGTCGTCCACCTGGGCGGTGTCAAAGTCGTTGCGGCGCTGCAGCTCGGTCAGCACACCGGCCAGCAGGTTGACGGGCTTCACTTCGTGCAGGCTGCCGTCTTTCTTGCCTTTGCCGCGCGGGGTGCGGATGGCGTCGTACACAAATGCTTCGGTCATGATGGGGGCTCCTGTAGGGGCAAGAAGGCAGTATATTCATTTCACCAAGCAAACGCTCTGTAAAAATGGCGACAGCCCGGAGACCATGCCCTTGAATTCATTCCCCCCACTCAGCCGCCGCCGCTTCACCCAGTGGGGCCTGGCCGCAGCCGCACTGCAGGCGCCGCTGGCCCGTGCCCAGGCCAGCCGCAAGCCCTATCTGGCTGACATGCATTCGCACTACGGCATGTTCTTGCCGCGGCTGTACGGGCGCGACCTGGGCAAGCACATGCACAGCACTGGCACCACCTTGCTGGCCTGGGCCGCCACGGACGACCACCGCTGGATCACCGCCACCGCCATGGGCTGGAAGCAGGCGCGCCAGCCCGCGCCCGGGGAGCTGTGGGCGTCGTTCCAGCAGCGCGTGGCCGGCTACGAGGCCCGGCTGGCCGAATGGGGCGTGCGCAAGGCGCTGGGCGCGGCCGACGTGGACGCCGCCCTGGCCGGCGAGCCGCGCGTGCTGCTGGCCACCGAGGGTGCCAACTTTCTGGAAGGCCAGCCCGAGCGGCTGCAGGAAGCCCACCGCTGGGGCGTGCGCCATGTGCAGCTGGTGCACTTCATCCAGAGCCCGCTGGGCGACCACCAAACGGCCAACCCGGCGCATGGCGGCCTGACGCCGCTGGGCGCCCAGGTGGTGGCCGAATGCAAACGCCTGGGCATGGTGGTGGACATGGCCCACGGCACCGCGGCGCTGGTGGACGGCGTGCTGGACGCGGCCGATGCCGTGCCCGTGTGGTCGCATTCGTGGATCAGCCTGCAGGGCGGTGACTGGCAGGAGCCCGGCTACATCGCCCGCTCGCTGGCGCCGGCCACTGCGCGCAAGATCGCCGCGCGCGGCGGCGCCGTGGGCCTGTGGAGCGTGCGCGTGAACCGCGACCCGGCCTACCCGGTGCACAGCGTCAAGACCTATGCCGATGAAATTGTGCGCATGTGCGAGCTGATCGGCCCCGCCCATGTGGCCTTTGGCACTGACATGGAAGGCGCCGGCCCCGGCCCCATCCTGGCCGACTATGTGGACCTGCGCGAGGTGGCCGACCACCTGCTCAGGCGCGGCCTGAGCGACACCCAGCTCAACGATGTGTTCATCGGCAACTACGCCCGCATCGTCAAACTAGCCATGAATGGAGCCAAAGCATGATCCCCCGCACCCTGTTCACCCCCGACCATGAAGCCTTTCGCGACAGCTTCCGGCGCTTTTGCGAGAAGGAGATTGCCCCCCACCACGACGCCTGGGAAGAGCAGGGCTATGTGGACCGCGCCGTATGGAACAAAGCTGGCGAGAACGGCTTTCTGTGCATGACCATGCCCGAGGAATACGGCGGCTCGGGCGCCGACAAGCTGTACAGCGTGATCCAGTTCGAGGAGCTGAACGCGCGCGGCCTGACCGGCATTGGCTACAGCCTGCACAGCGAGATCGTGGCACCGTACCTGCTGCACTACGGCACGCCCGAGCAGAAAGCGAAGTACCTGCCCAAGCTGGCCAGGGGCGAAATGATTGGCGCCATCGCCATGAGCGAGCCCGCCGCCGGCAGCGATTTGCAGGGCATCAAGAGCACCGCCATCAAGCAAGCCGACGGCAGCTATTTGCTGAACGGCAGCAAAACCTTCATCACCAACGGCTGGCATGCCGACCTGGTGATCGTGGTGGCCAAGACCAACCCCGAAGCCGGTGGCAAGGGCACCAGCCTGCTGCTGGTGGAGCGCGGCATGGCCGGCTTTGACAAAGGCAAGCGCCTGAAAAAGCTGGGCCTGAAGGCGCAGGATACGAGCGAGCTGTTCTTCAACAACGTGCGCGTGCCGGCTGAGAACCTGCTGGGCGGCCCGGCCTGTGAAAACAAGGGCTTCATCTGCCTGATGGAGCAACTGCCCTGGGAGCGGCTGCAAATTGCCATCGGCGCCGTGGCCGCCGCGCAGGCCGCCATCGACCAGACTGTGGCTTATGTGAAAGACCGCAAGGTGTTTGGCCAGCCGGTGGCCAGCTTCCAGAACACGCGCTACACCCTGGCCGAGCTGCAGACCGAGGTGCAGGTGGCGCAGGTGTTTGTGGACAAGTGCACCGAGCTGGTGTGCCAGGACAAGCTGGACACCGCCACCGCCAGCATGGCCAAGTACTGGTGCAGTGACTTGCAATGCAAGGTGATGGACGAATGCGTGCAGCTGCACGGCGGCTACGGCTACATGTGGGAATACCCCATCACCCGCGCCTATGCCGACGCGCGCGTGCAGCGCATCTACGGCGGCACCAACGAGATCATGAAAGAAGTGATCACCCGGGCCATGGGCCTGGGCAAGTAGGGGCGTTCAGCCCGGGCTGCTCAGGGCGCGGCGCCGGCAAACGCTGCCGCAAACGCGCCCACACTGCCTGCGCGCAGCAGCGTGAGCGCGCAGGCCAGTGGCGCGTCGGCCTCGGCCGTGCTGGCGGTACCGCTGGCGCAGTGGGTTTGCGCCACCCGCACCGGCGCTGCAGAGGGCACTGGCTCGGCCCGGCTGGCGTCGGGCGCGGTGGCCAGCAGCTCCACATCGGGCACCACACCGGCCTGGTTGACGGTGTTGCCCCGCGGCCCGTAATACAGCGCGCTGGTCAGCTTGACGGCGCCCATGCCGTCGCCCAGCGCGTAGGTGGTCTGCACGCTGCCCTTGCCAAAGCTGCGCTGGCCCATCACCGTGGCGCGGCCGTTTTCCTGCAGGGCGGCGGCCACCAGCTCGGAGGCGGATGCCGAATTCTTGTCCATCAGCACCACCATGGGCAGGCCGGCCAGCAGCTCGGCGGCGTCGGCCTGCCAGCTGCGCATGTTGCCCGGCGTGCGCCCGCGCATGGAGGCAATTTCGCCCCCGGCCAGGAACGCATCGGCCACGCGCACGGCCTCGCGTATCAGGCCGCCGGGGTTGCCGCGCAAATCCAGCACCACGGCCTGCGGCGGGGTGGTGGCGCTGGCCTCGGCCACGGCGTCGGCCAGCGCGGTGGACACCGGGCCGGTAAACGACGACAGGCGCAGCACCAGCGTGCCGCCCTCCATGCGCCAGCGCAGCAGCTGGCGGCGAATGGTGTCGCGCGTGAGCGCGAGCGTGAAGTCGTCTGCCCCCGCGCGCCGCACCACCAGCGACACCTGGGTGCCCACGTCGCCGCGCATGCGGGCAATGGCGTCGGCCAGCGCCACGCCCTGCAAAGGCTTGTCGTCCACCTGCACGATCAAGTCGCCCGCGCGCAGGCCGGCGCGCGCGGCCGGGCCGCCGGGCATGGGCGCCACGATGCGCACGCCCGCGTCCGTCGGCTCCAGCTCAATGCCCAGGCCCACAAAGTTGCCGCCCGCGGCCGTTTGCTCATTGCGGTAGGCCCGCGCGTCCAGGTAGCGGGCGTAGTTGTCAAAGCTGCGCAGCGCCGCATTCATGGCGGTGCGAAAGGTTTCCACCGGCTCGCCGCTGGCGGGGGGCAGGGCGTCCAGCACCTTGGTGGCGGCGGCCGTCAGCGCGGCAAAGTCCGCCTCTGTGGCGTGGCTGGTTTGCACGCGGCGCAGCAGGCTGCCAAACAGCTCGCGGTGCTGGTCGGCCAGCGGGCCGGGCACCACGGCGCGGGTGTAGGCAGTTTGCAGCGTGGCCAGCAGCGCGTCGTCCAATGGCTGCGCGGTGCTGGCCCAGCCGACGCTGGCCGCCGCCAGCAGCAGGGCGGCGGCAGTGGCACGAAAGGGCTGGCGCAGGTGGGACATGGCCGGGTGCGGTGGCGGTTGCCTTGCATTCTGCGGGAGCCCGCCGCAGGTGCCAACGGTTGGCAGGCAATGACCCTGCGGGACGGTCAAAGTCTGCCAGTGCCGGCATTTGGGGTATCGGGAGCTGCTATTGATTTGATAGCGGCTTACGCAAGCGTGGGGCGGGCTGTTGGTCGATTTGCCTTGAAGGCAGCACGTGCACCGCACCCGGGCGGCTGCGCAGCAGGTTAGGGCCCGGCGGGGCCCGCGCTTTCAAGCTGCGGGCCAAAGTACATGCGCCACACCCCGGCGCGCAGGGCCGCCGCCTCGCACAGCGCGCAGGGCCGGCTGGTGGAGTACAGCACCGCGCCCGCCAGGCGTTTCCATAGCAGGTCTGGCTGAGCGGGGGGTTAGGCCGAACTGCCAGTGCTCGACGTTCCTGGCGGCAATGGTCCTGCTGACGACGTCAGAATCCAGTCGATTGCGGAGTTCACGCTCTCTGATCGACGTTGCTTGTCCTCGCCCCAATGGTCAAACTGTCTTCCTTGAACCTCAACAATCTTCCACGGGTCTTCCTTCATGCGCGAAAGCGTCCATTCCCAAAGGTCTCGGCGGGTTGCGTAGCTCCACCAGTCCGAAAAGTGACAGATCAGTAGAGGGCGAGACGGTCGTGTACCGAGTTCGCCGCGGACGTAGGGCCAGTACTTCAGAAGGTTGGATAACGGGACTTCGCCTGACTCGAACTCGATAACGACGCGCCAGCGACCGAATTCTGCGGCTATGTCACCCAGTTCAAAGCGCTCGGCCCTTTTCGCCGGTCCAGGGCGGCGCAGCGCATCGTTGATTGGTAACGCGGCGGTGTTTGAAACGACTTGACCACCTGACCACTCCAACTCGACGCCAGCACGGGCGTGGAAGGCGCTCTGAAATTCAGCGAGAAAAGATGTCTGTGTTTTGCCCATGGGGAGGGTGGCACCAGTGCGTGTGTAGTTCGCCTAACGTGACATGGAAGTGAAACATGTCCAATGAACAACGTCATCACGCGTCATTTTCGTCTCCGCTCAAATCAAATAACTGCATAACTTATATCAGCATGTCCAATTTCCCCCGCCAATCGCCGCTCCACGAGAGCTGCCTCAAATCCTGCAATTCTGCTGATGAAAACGATGGCCAGTGATCTACAAAATGGGTTCCCGCCATTCAGCCTCACTCTGGCCCCAATCCCATCTGCAGCAAACACCCAAACTCCGTCGCAAAGTTGACGGACACGCTTGCATGCACGGCGCCCTGTTCGTCGTAAAAGCTGCGGCGGCCCTGGGTGGCAAACACGCCTTCGTGCCACACGTTGGGGTGCATCAGCAGGCCCTGGCCGCCCTTGAACCAGAAGCATTTGAAGTCTTGCGGCCGCACGTCGTCGCCGGGCAGGGCCATGGGCACGAGGAAGGGCCCGGGCTCGTGGGGGAAGAACATTTGCCCGCCATCCGGGTGGTAGTTGCAGTGCCACAGCAGCAGCCGCGTGGGCGCGCGGCGGTGGGTGGTGTCGGCGTGCTCGGGCAGCGTGTTGAAGCCGATGATGTAGTGCCCGCCCACGGCGTCGTTCTTGCCGTAAAGAATGTCGCCCTCCCATTCGCTCACAAAGGTGCCCTTGGTGGTGCCGCCTTCGTTGCCGCTGTCAACGTCCACCGGCCGCCAGCCCTGCGACGGCCAGCGCACGATCTCCACCTGGTGCTGCGCCGGGTCGTCCACCAGCAGGCCGTAGCCGCGCAGGCTGTCGGCCGTGGCCTCCACCACCGGAATGCGCACCGTGGCCAGGCCGGCGGGCAGGTTGGGGTTCAGGTAGTCGGGCGCGGGGGCGGGGACGATGGGTTGCAGGGGCATGGGTGGCATGTTTACGCATACCATCAGGCCGCGCAAGTGCATTTGTTCACCACCACGGAGCCCCCATGACGCACAGCCCCGGCAGCCCGCGCCGCGTGATCAACGCACGCGGCACCTACACGCCGCTGGGCGTGTCGCGCGCGTCACCGGGCGTGGCGGCGGCGGTGGCGCAGGTGCTGCAGCAGTTTGTGCTGGTGGACGCGCTGCACGACGCCGTGGGCACCCAGCTCGCCCGTTGGGCGGGCGCCGAGGCCGGGGCCGTGACCCACTGCACCGCCGCCAGCCTGACGCTGGCGGTGGCCGCCTGCATGGCGGGCACCGATGCCGGCCGCATCGCCCAGCTGCCCGACGCCACTGGCCTGCCGGCGCAGGTGGTGTTGCCCGCCAGCCATGCAGTGCACTACGGCCACCCGCTCACCACGGCCATCCGCCTGGCGGGCGCGCGGCCCGTGCTGGCCGGCACCGCGCAGGGCTGCACCGTGGGCGAACTGGCCCGCGCCGTGGTGCCGGGGCAAACGGCCTGTGTGCTGCTGGTCAGCTCGCGCCTGGTTCAGGGCGAGCCGGTCGATCTGGCAGGCATGGTGGCGGCCGCGCACGCGCTGGGCGTGCCGGTGGTGGTGGACGGCGCAGCCCAGGCGCTGCGCGTGCAGGAGTTGCTGGCATCGGGCGCAGACCTGGTGCTGGTCAGCGCACAAAAGTACCTGGCCGCCCCGACGGCCGGGCTGGTGCTGGGGCGTGCCGCGCAGGTGCAGGCCGTGCGCGCGCAAGAGCAGGGCATTGGCCGCGCCATGAAGCCCACCAAAGAGGCGCTGGCCGGCGTGGCCGCTGCGCTGCAGGAGCACCAGGCGCTGGACCTGCCCGCCTGGGCCGCGCAGCAGCAGGCCAGGGTGGCGGCCTTTGTGGCGGCCGCGGGCGCACTGCCCGGCGTGCAGGCCCGTGCCGAGCCAGACCCGACGGGCCTGCCCCTGCACCGCGCGCGGCTGGCTCTGGCTTCCGGGGCCGCAGCGGTGGCACTGGCCCGCCGTCTGCGGGACGGCACCCCGTCCGTTTGGGTGATGGACCACGAAGCCCAGGCCGGCGTGCTCTGGCTGGAGCTGGCGCCGCTGACCGACGAGGAAATTGCCGAGACGCTGCAGGCGCTGAAGTTGCTATTGATTTGATAGCGCCTCACGCAGTGCCCGTGAGGGCTGGCGCCGGTTTTGGCTTGAAGCAAGGGCGTCACGGGCTCCAGCGCGCCGCACGCTCAGGCAGTGTGCAGCGTGGCGACGGGGATCTCATCGGTATTCACCATCACCTTGCGTTGCGGCAGGTAGTGCAGCAGCATGTCCGTCTCCTTCTTCACCACGTCGTAGCATTCGCAGCTCAGGGTTTCGAGCTTCGGCCGGTCCAGCACCTTGATCAGTCCGCGCTGGTACGAGATCACGCCTTGCTGCTGCAGCTTGTTGGCGGCGTGGGTCACGCCCTCGCGGCGCACGCCCAGCATGTGGCCAATGAATTCCTGCGTCATGGTCAGGTGGTTGTGCGACAGGCGGTCCATCGACAGCAGCAGCCAGCGGCACAGCTGCTGGTCGATGGAGTGGTGGCGGTTGCACACCGCCGTTTGCGACACCTGCGTGATCAGCGCCTGCGTGTAGCGCAGCATCAGCATCAGCAGCTGGCCGTGGCGGTTGAATTCTTCCTTCACCCGCACCTGGGGCAGCCGGTAGGCGTAGCCGGCGCTTTGCACCAGCGAGCGGCTGGGCGTGGTCTCGCCGCCCAGAAACAGCGTCACCCCCAGCAGCCCTTCATTGCCCACCACCGAGATGGCGGTCGACGCGCCGTCTTCCATCAGGTACTGCAGCGAGACGATGGAGTCGGTCGGAAAGTACACATGCCGCATCGGCCGGCGCGACTCGTACAACACTGCCCGCAACGGCAGCGGCACCAGCTCCAGGTAAGGGAACAGCCGGCCTTGCACGTCGGGCGCCAGCGCTGCCAGCAGGTGGTTGTGCTGCGGCTCGGGTTTGGTAGCGGTGTTGGTGCGCTTGGTGTCGTTGAACATGGGTCCAACGATTGGAACTGGCTCGCGCTATTCCTTCTGTGCGGTAGGGTACATAAGCGCTGAATCATTTCCGCAGCCAGGGCAAAGGTGCGTCGCCGTACAGCACGGCCACCACCTGCGCCAGGCGGGCCTGCCGCGTCTCGGCCCGCTTGGCGCTGGCCACCATGTGGGCCAGGCCGCGCTGTTTGCCGGCGGTCAGGGCGCCCCAGCCCCGGCGGGCCTTTTGGTCGGCTTGCAGGGTGGCGGCCAGCTCGGGCGGCACGTCCACGTGGTTTTGCGGCAGCACCTTGAAGGCCACTTCCACCACCGAGCCCACGCCAATGCCGGCTTTCTGGATGGGCGCCTTGGGCAACATCAAGTACCAGCGGCCGTGCGATGGCTGCCACGCGCCCTTGACGGGCACGCCCGAAATGTCGGCTTCTATGCGCAGCTGCGGGTGCTCCTTCAGGGGCAGCGCGTCGTGCAGCGCCGCGTCCAGAAACACCACCGTGTAGTGGTACTTGCCCACCGGGTGCCGCTGGACGGTGGTTTCAAAGTGGTGGTCGAAGTAGGCCATGATGGCCCGGCATTATTCCCGGCAACGCAAAGCCTTGCGCTTTCACCTGCGCGACGCGCCGGGGCCCGGAATGCGCCTACGATGGCGCCGACCCAAGCCCCCAAACAGGAGCCCCCATGCCCCAGCTCGAAACGGACTACCTCATCATCGGCGCCGGCGCCTCCGGCCTGGCGTTTGCCGACACGCTGCTGGACGAGGCGCCCGACGCGCACATCACCCTGGTGGACCGGCATGGCAAGCCCGGCGGGCACTGGAACGACGCGTATTCGTTTGTGAACCTGCACCAGCCGTCGGCGTTCTACGGCGTTAATTCCCTGCCGCTGGGCGCCAACCGAAAGGACACGGTGGGCGCCAACGCAGGCTTCTACGAGCTGGCTTCGGGCCCCGAGGTGGCGGGCTACTTCAACACGGTCATGAACCAGCGGCTGCTGCCCAGCGGCCGCGTGGCCTACCACCCGATGAGCGACTGGCAGGGTGGGGTGGATGATGCGGGCGGACGCATCGTCTCCATCCTCTCCGGCGCCGAAACGGCTGTCACGGTGCGGCGCAAGGTGGTGAACGCGGCCTACGCCAGCCCGCGCGTGCCCAGCACCCACAAGCCCAAGTTCACCTTGGCAGACGGCGTGCGCCTGGTGCCGCCCAACGCGCTGGTGCAGCTCTGGCACAGCCCGGCGCCGCGGCCCACGCAGTTTGTGATCGTGGGCGCGGGCAAGACGGCCATGGACGTGGGCGTGTGGCTGCTCAACAGCGGCGCGCCGGCCGAGGCCATCCAGTGGGTGATGCCGCGCGACTCGTGGCTCATCAACCGCGCCACCACGCAGCCGGGCATGGAGTTCTTTCATCAGAGCATTGGCGGCCAGGCCGCGCAGATGGAGGCGCTGGCCCAGGCCACGTCGGTGCAAGACCTGTTCCTGCGGCTGGAGGCGGCGCAGCAGATGTTCCGCATCTATCCCGACCAGGTGCCCACCATGTTCCACTACGCCACCATCTCGCAGGGCGAGGTGGCGCTGCTGCGGCAGATCACGCGCGTCATCCGCCTGGGCCACCTGCGCGCGCTGGAGCCGGCGCAGATGGTGCTGGCCCAGGGCACGGTACCGGTGGCGCCGGGCACGCTGTTCATTGACTGCACTGCGTCGGCGGTAGAGCCGCGGCCGATTCAGCCGATCTTTCAAGACGGGCAGATCGTGCTGCAGCTGGTGCGGGCGCCGCTGCCCACCTTCAGCGCCGCGCTCACGGCTTTTGTGGAAGCGCATTACCCCGACGACGCCACCAAGAACAGCCTGTGCCAGACGGTGCCGTTCCCTGATGGGGTGGAGGGCTACCCGGCTTCCGTGGCGGTGAGCATGATGAACCAGTTCAAGTGGAGCCAGGACAAGGCCTTGCGCCAGTGGGTGCGCAGCAGCCGGCTCGACGGTTTTGGCAACATGATCGCCGCGCTGGACCCGGCTGACACAGAAAAAATGGCCGTCCTGGCGCGCTTCAAGCAAAGCGCTCAGGCGGCCATGGCCAATGTGCCCCGGCTGATGGGTGCGCCCACCGCCAGGGCTTGAGCAGGGCTTACTGCGGCTCGATCTTCGCTTCGCGGATCGCCTTTTCCCACTTCACGGTTTCCAGGCGGTTGCGCTCGGCCAGTGCGGCGGGCGTGCCCGGGTCAATGGCGAAGCCGTTGGCGGCAAACTTGTCCTGCAGGTCCTTGCTGTTGGCCGCGGCATTGATGGCGGCGTTGAGCTTGTTCACGATGTCAGCCGGCGTGCCGGCGGGCGCAAACACCGCGAAGTAGGCGGTCAGCTCGTAGTCCTTCAGGCCCAGGGCCTCATTCACGGTGGGCAGCTCTGGCACGGCGGCCGAGCGCTTGCTGCCGGTCACGGCCAGGCCGCGGATCTTGCCGCCCTTGTGCTGCGGCACGGTCACGCCAAAGTCGGCGGTGAACATCATCACCTGGCCGCCGATCAGGTCGGTCATGGCGGCGGGGCCGCTCTTGTACGGAATGCTGTTGAACGTCACGCCCGTCATGCTGGCCAGCATGGCGGACGACACCAGCTGCGACGTGCTGGCGCTGGCGGCCGTCACCTGGCCGGGCTTGGCCTTGGCCAGGTCAATGAACTCCTTCAGCGTCTTGGCCGGCACGTCGTTGTTCACCGCCACCATCAGCGGCACCGAGCCCAGGAAGCCTACAGGGGTGAAGGCTGTGTCCTGGTTGTAGGGCAGGGACTTCATCAGGTACTTCAGCGCGGCGTTGGTGCTGTTGGTGCCGACCAGGATGGTGTAGCCATCGGGCGCGGCCTTGGCCACGTCGGCAGCACCGAGCATGCCGTTCACGCCCGGCTTGTTCTCGATCACGATGGTCTGGCCCAGCGTCTTGGACATCTCGGCCGCAAAGGCACGGCCGATCTGGTCGGTGGCGCTGCCAGCGGCAAACGGCACCACGGCCTTGATGGGCTGTTTGGTGGGCCAGGCCTGGGCGATGGCGGCCGAGGTCAGCAGCAGGGAACCGGCCAGCACGGCCAGTGCACGGGTAGCAGAACGCATGAAGTTGTCTCCAGGAAAAATTTGTCCGGCGAGTTTAGGTCAGTTTGTGCGGTGCCAAGGCATACCCGCTGGCGATGCCAGCCTTCTCGGGCCATGGACCCGTTAAGAAAACGCTAAGCCGCGCCCCCGACCATGGCAACCAAGGAGTTGCCATGACCATTGTTTCCCTCCGTTCCATCCCTGTAGCGCTGGCGCTGGCCTGGCTGGCCGCGCTGCCGGCGCAGGCCGCGGCCCCGGCGGACCTGCTGGCCGGCTACACCGCCCAGGCCGGCAAGCCGGCTGCGCCCGCGCGCGGCCAGCAGCTGTTCACGAGCCCCCAGGGCCGCGAGTGGACTTGCGCCTCGTGCCACGCGGCGGTGCCCACGCAGGCGGGCAAGCACGCCTCTACCGGCAAGCCCATCGGTGCGCTGGCACCCGCCTTCAACCCCGAGCGGTTCACCGACCCGGCCAAGGTGGAAAAGTGGTTCCGCCGCAATTGCAACGACGTGATGGCACGCGAATGCACGCCGGCCGAAAAGGCCGACGTGCTGGCCTGGCTCATGACGCTCAAACCCTGAGGCTCCCACCATGAACCAAACCACCCTTGCGGCCCTGTTGCTGGCGGCCAGCCAGCTTGCGCTGGCCGACAAAACGCCCAGTGTGCCGCTGCTGCCGGCCTACCAGCAGGAATGCGCGGCCTGCCACATCGCCTACCCGCCGGGCATGCTGCCGGCCGCGTCGTGGCAGCGCCTGATGGGCAACCTGCAAAACCACTACGGCACCGACGCGTCATTGGACGCGGCCACGGTGAAACAGCTGTCGGTGTGGCTCAACACCCATGCCGGCACCTACAAGCGCGTGAGTGCGCCGCCGCCCGACGACCGCATCACGCGTTCGGCCTGGTTCATCCGTGAACACGACGAAGTGTCGGCCGCCACCTGGAAGCGGCCCGCCGTGAAAAGTGCCGCCAACTGTGCTGCCTGCCACACGCAGGCTGATCAAGGAGATTTCCGTGAACGCAACATCCGCATCCCCCGCTGACGCGCGGGCCGGGGCGCCGCACGCCGACGCTGCCAGCCCAACCCGCCGCGTCCTTGACGCGCCCACGCGCGCCTTTCACTGGCTCATGGCCTTCAGCTTTCTGGGGGCCTTCATCACGGCCGATGGCGAGCGCTTCCGCCTGGTGCACGTCACCCTGGGCTACACGCTGGTAGGGCTGGTAGCCTGGCGTGTTCTGTGGGGCCTGCTGGGCCCGCGGCCGGTGCGGCTGGGGGTGTGGCTCGGCAAGCTGCGTGGTCTGCGCGGCCTGGTGGATGCCATCCAGGCCGGCCGTTGGCCGCTGCAGGCCGCGCAGAACGTGGCCCAGGCCGCGGCTGTGCTGGGCCTGCTGGCCGCCAGTGTGCTGGTCACGGCCAGCGGCTACGCGCTGTATGCCGAGCTGGCCGGTGGCCGCTGGGAAGATGCGCTGGAAGAGGTGCATGAATTCCTGGGCAACGGCATGCTGGCGCTGGTGCTGGTGCATATCGGGCTGGTGCTGGCGGGCAGCCTGCTGCGCCGGCAGAACCAGGCCCTGACCATGGTGACCGGCCGCGCGCCCGGCAAGGGGCCCGACCTGGCCAAGCGCAACCTGCTGCCGCTCGGGCTGCTGCTGTTGATCTGCGTCATCTCGTTCTGGGTCTGGCAGTGGCAGGCTGTGCGCTGAACCATGCGCATCCTGTTGGCTGAAGACGACCCCCTGCTTGGCGACGGCCTGCGGGCCGGGCTGCGCCAGCACGGCTTCCAGGTGGACTGGGTGCGCGACGGCCACGCCGCCGAGCGCGAGTTGCGCGCCCAGCCCTACGCGGCGGCGGTGCTGGACCTGGGCCTGCCCCTGAAAGACGGCATGGAGGTGCTGGCCAGTGTGCGCCGCGCCGGCTTTTCGCTGCCGGTGCTGGTGCTGACCGCGCGCGACGCCGTACCCGACCGCGTGCGCGGCCTGAATGCCGGCGCGGACGACTACGTGGTGAAGCCGGTGGACCTGGACGAGCTGGCCGCTCGGCTGCGGGCGCTGGTGCGCCGCGCCCACGGCCAGCCGCAGGAATGCCTGAGCGCGCAGGACGTGGTGCTGGACCCGGCCGCCCACCACGTGCGCAAGGCCGGCCAGCCGGTGGCGCTGTCGCAGCGCGAATTTGACATGCTGCATGCGCTGATGCTCAACGCCGGGCGCGTGCTCTCGCGCGACCAGCTGGAGCAGCACCTCTACAGCTGGGGCCAGGAGGTCGATAGCAACGCGGTGGAGGTGCACATCCACCACCTGCGGCGCAAGCTGGGCAGCGGTCTCATCCAGACGGTTCGGGGCGTGGGCTACGTGCTGGTGCGCGAACCGGCCACCGCATGATGCGCCTGCCGCATTCTTTGCAAGGCCGGCTGCTGACGCTGGTGCTGGGCCTGGTGGGGGTGGTGTGGCTGGTGGCGGTGGTGGCCACCTGGGTCGATGTGCGGCACGAACTGGACGAACTGCTCGACAGCCACCTCGCCCAGGCCGCCGCGCTGCTGGTGGTGCAGCAGGCTGGCGAGCTGGACGACGACGAAACGCTGGACGCGCCCCCGCTGCACCGCTATGCGCCGAAGGTGGCGTTCCAGGTGTTCCACGAAGGCCAGCTGGCGCTGCGCTCGGCCAACGCGCCGGTGCAGCCCATGGTGGCCGGTGGCGACGGTGTCAAAAGCGGCTTTCGCACCGTGCAGATCGACGGCACGGCCTGGCGCGTGTTTGCGGCGCAAGGTGCCAGGAAGGACCTCCGGGTGTTGGTAGGGGAGCAGGAAACGTCGCGCACCGACATCCTGTGGGCCGTGATGCGCAGTGTCCTGTGGCCGGTGGTGGTGGCACTGCCAGTGCTGGCGCTGGCCGTTGCCTGGGCGGTGCACCGCGGCATGGCGCCGCTGCGTGCGCTGGGGCGCACCCTGGCCGGGCGCCGCCCCGAGGCGCTGAGCCCGGTGGCGCTGGACAATGCGCCCAGCGAGATGGCGCCGATGGTCGACGCGCTCAATGGCCTGTTCGGCCGCATTGGCGCGCTGATGACGTCGGAGCGGCGGTTCACGGCCGACGCCGCCCATGAGCTGCGCACACCGATTGCCGCCATCCGGACCCAGGCCCAGGTGGCGCTGGCCGAGGCCGACGATGCCTTGCGCCAGCACGCCCTGCGCGCCACGCTGGAAGGCTGCGACCGTGCCGCCCGTCTGGTGGAACAGCTGCTCACGCTGTCGCGGCTCGAGTCCGGCGCCACGCCCACCCTGGTGCCGGTGGCACTGGACGCGCGGCTGCAGCAGGTGCTGGCCCAGGCCACGCCGCTGGCGTTGCACAAGCAGCAGGTGCTGTCGCTGCAGGCGGCGCAGCCCTGCACGGTGCTGGGCGACGCCACGCTGCTGGACGTGCTGGCCCGCAACCTTCTGGACAACGCCATCCGCTACAGCCCGCAGGGCGCGCGCATCGACGTGACGCTGGCCCCGCAGGGCGGGGAAGTGCTGCTGACGGTGCAGGACAGCGGCCCCGGCCTGAACGAGGCCGACGCCGCGCGGCTGGGCGAACGCTTCTTCCGGGTGCTGGGCACCGGCGAAAGCGGCAGCGGCCTCGGTTGGTCCATCGTGCAGCGCATTGCGGCGGCGCATAGCGCCCGCGTACAGGCCGGGCGCTCGGCGGCGCTGGGCGGGCTGTGCGTGACGGTGGCGTGGCCGTCGGCTTTGGGCGTGATGGCGGGCCCAGACTCCCAGCTTCGCCCCCATGACCGACCCGACCCGGCCTGACGCCCATGCGCTGTCCGGGGCCATCCACGCGCGCCAGGTTTCCTGCCGCGACGTGATGCAGGCCCGGCTGGCACGCGTTCATCCGCTCAACCCGCTGCACACCGCCATCGTGTACCTGGCGCAAGACGATACGCTGCGGGCCTGCGAACCGCTATCAATTCAATAGCGGCTCACGCAATTCTGGCGCGGGCTACAGCCTGATTTGGCTAATAACTCAGGCGAAACGGCACCCCCCGCAGGCGCAGCACGGCGCTTTTGGGACCAATGCTTTCAAGCACCAGTTCGGGCCCGAGGCTGGCCCCTTCGTTGACCACCTGGCCGTTGACGATGAGCATGCGCTGGGCCGGGTTCTGGGAGTAAACCGAGCCGCTGACCACCAGCTTGGGCACCTCGCGCCGCAGGTCTTCCGGCAACTCGGCCAGCGCCGGCACCGGCGCGGCCGTGGCCGATGCTGCGGGCCGGGGGGCGGGGGTCGGTCGCGCCACGGTGGCGGGCGCAGGCGCGGGCTGGGCGGCGGGTGCAGGCACCGTCATCGGTGCGGCCACGGGCGGTGCCTGGCGCACGCTGGGCACGGGTACGGGTACCGCCGTCGGGCTCGGCGCCGGGGCTGGCAGGGCCACGGGCGCCGGCAGGGCTGGCGCGGCGGGTGCAGCGGGTGCGGGCACGGGTGCTGCAGCCGGCGCCACGGCGGGCATCGCCGCGGGCGCCGCCTTGAGCGGGGGCGGCACCGGTGCCGCCGCCTGGGGCTGGGCGCGCGGCCAGTACAGGGCGCCGACCGCGAGGACGGCGGCGCCCGCAGCTGCGGCCAGCCACAGGCCGCGGCGCGGGCCGCCGCTGGGGGCTGCAGCCACTGGCACCGGTTGCGCGTTCAGGCCCGGCACCTGGCCGCGCTCGCGCTCGGCTTCGGCTCGTTTCAGGGCGTCAAGAATGTACGACATGGTTCAGCGGGCCGGCTTGTTCAGCGTGGTGGCAGGCTTGAGGCTCAGCGACGGGTTGGCCAGCGGGTCCGGGCCGGCACCGGCCGTGGTGGAAGGGGCAGGGCCTTTGACCAGCAATACGCCCAGCCCCACGGCGGCGACCCCCAACACGGCGGCCACCCCGGCTGGCCACCAGCGCCCGGGGTGGGCCGGTGCGTCGCTGCCAAACATCTCGGCGGCGGCCTTGTCCACCACGCGCTGCGTCAGGCTGGGGAGGCCTTCGGCATAGGCGCCCAGCAGGGCGCGGCCGCACAGCAGGTTGATGCGCCGGGGCACGCCGCGCGTGCGCCGGTGGATGCGCCGCAGCGCCGCCGCGTCGAACGGCAGCGCGCCCGTGTGCCCGGCGATCGACAGCCGGTGGGCGATGTATTGCGTGGTTTCGACCTCGCTCAGCGCGTCCAGGTGGAAGCGCGCGATCACGCGCTGGGCCAGCTGCTCCAGCTCGGGGCGGGCCAGCATGCCGCGCAGCTCGGGCTGGCCGATCAGCACGATCTGCAGCAGCTTGCGCTCGTTCGTCTCGAGGTTGGTCAGCAGGCGCAACTGCTCCAGCACGTCGGCGCTGAGGTTCTGCGCTTCGTCAATGATCAGCACGCTGTTGCGCCCGGCGGCATGGGTGGCCAGCAGGTGGGCGTTCAGCGGGTCGGTGAAGTCCTTGGGGCTGGCGGCGCCCGGGGGCACCACGATGTGGAACTCGTCGCAGATGGTGCGCAGCAGTTCGGTGACGGTGAGCTTGGGGTTGAAGATGTAGGCCACGTCGCACTGCGGCGGAATCTGCTCCAGGAAGCAGCGGCACACGGTGGTTTTGCCAGTGCCGATCTCGCCGCTCAGCAGCACAAAGCCGCCCCCGCCCTTCACGCCGTACAGCAGGTGTGCCAGCGCCTCGCGGTGCCGTTCGCTCATGAACAGGTACCGCGGGTCGGGCGCAATCGAAAACGGGTCTTGCGTCAGGCCGAAGTGCTGGGCGTACATGGGGGCAGAGGATACCCCGGCCCCGGCGCGGGCTACCCGGCAAACCCGCCCGCGTCCAGAAACTGCTGCTCGGCGTCGGTCGTCTGGCGGCCCAGCACCGCGTTGCGGTGCGGAAAGCGGCCGAACTGCAGCACGATGTTGCGGTGCACCTCGGCGTGGTGTCGTGCGTCGGGGCCCAGCGCGGTACACAGCGCCAGCGCCCGGTCCTGGTCGGCGAGGTCTTCCGAATGCATGAAAGGCAGGTAGAAGAAGTTGCGCAGCCCTTGTTCGGTCTGCTGGTCAAGTCCGGCGTCGACGGCGGCGTGGGCGATGGCGCGGGCCTGTGCGTCGGTGGCAAACATGCGGGCCGTGCCACGAAAGCTGTTGCGCGGGTACTGGTCCAGCAGGATCAGCAGGGCCAGGGCGCCTTCGGCGGTGGTGGCCCAGTGCGCCAGATCGCCGCGCGCGGCGGCGTCATGGGTGGTGCTGAAGCGGGCGCGGAAGTCGGCGTCAAAGGCGTCGTCCTTGCGGAACCAGCGCTGGGGGCCTGCGTCACGCCAGAAACTGACCACCGCTGTTGCCGTGGTGACAGGGGTTGGGGTGTTCATGCCTTCTAGAATAACTTTGCCGGCCGCGACAGGCCGCGCGCATGCAGGGCGGGGTGGCATCCTCCACGGGCCCGCCACATCACGCCATGAACCAGAACACCAAAACCACCGCCGCGCCGCGCTGCCGCGTGGCCATCGTCAGCGCCAGCTGGCACCGCGACATTGTTGAACAGGCGGTGCAGTCCGCCCGCGCCGAACTGGGGCGGCTGCGCCCCGACGGCCTGCGCATTGACGAACTGATCGTGCCCGGCGCGTTTGAAATCCCGCTGATCGCGCGGCGCATGGCGTCCAGCGGCCGGGTGGACGCCGTGATTGCCTGCGCGCTGGTGGTCAATGGCGGGGTGTACCGGCATGAGTTTGTGGCCGGCGCCGTGATCGACGGGCTGATGCGGGTGCAGCTGGACACCGATGTGCCGGTGTTCTCGGCCGTGCTCACGCCACGCGACTTTCACGAGCATGACGACCACCGCGAATTCTTCCGCGCCCACTTCGTGAAAAAGGGCGTGGAGGTGGCGCAGGCCTGCGTGCAGACGCTGGATGCGCTGCGCGGACTGCCGCTCAGCCCTTAGCCTTGCGGGCTTCCAGCGCACGGATCAGCGCGCGGGCTTCGTCGCCTTCCGGAATCGGCCGGCCGCTGTCGCGCCACTGCACCGCGGCCTTGAAGCCCTCGGCTTGCGCATGGCGCCGGAACCACAGGCCTTCCGGGTTGTGGCGGGTGATGCCGTCGAACACGGTGGCCATTTGCTGGCTCTGCTCCAGCCCCATGGCCAGCATGACCTGGTTGACCACCAGCTTGTGCATGGCCAGGTGGCTGCGCGGCACGCCGGCAATGCGGCTGGCCAGCCGCATCGTCGCGGCCTCGAGCTGGTCGGCGGGCACGGCCTCGTTGGCCAGGCCCCAGGCGGCGGCGGTGGTGCCGTCAATCGTGTCCCCGGTGAACATGAGCTGTTTGGCGCGCGTGGGGCCGAGCCGGTAAGTCCACATCGCGGTGGTGGGGCAGCCCCACACGCGCGTGGGCATGTAGCCGATGCGCGCGTCGCTGGCCATCACCAGCAGGTCGCAGCACAGGGCAATGTCGCTGCCGCCCGCGGCCGCATAACCGTGGACCTTGGCGATGGTGGGCTTGGCGCTTTTCCACAGCGTCATGAAGTCCTCGGTGTTGCGCTTCATGTAGGCGTAGTCGTCCATCGGGTCCCAGGGGTGGCGCTCCTGCTGGCAGGGGTGGTCGATCTCGCCTTCGCCAAACTGGCTCAGGTCGTAGCCACCGCAAAAGCCCTTGCCCGCGCCTTCGACCACGATCACGTGCACCTCGTCGTCGGCGTTGGCCCACTCCACCGCCGCGCGGATCTCGCGCGGCGTGTCGTCGTTGATGGCGTTCAGGCGTTCGGGCCGGTTCAGCAGCAGGCGGGCGACGCGCGGGTTGCTGGCGTCCTTGTCGATGCGCAGGGTGTTGAAGCTGGGCATGGTGTCTCCTTCGTTGTGGTTTCATGATAGCCACGCGCTGTGTGCCCACGGGCAGGGCGGCTGCGGTCCTACAGGAGCCGGGGTTGGCCGGGCGCAGCATGAATGCCTCAACCCTACACGCCAGGACGCAACATGAAACGCCAGACCCTTCTTCGCACCGCGCTGGCCGCGGGCTTTGTGACGCTGCTGGTCACGGGCTGCGGCGCCATGCGGCCGTCGCAAAAGATCGACATTTTTGAGGCGCGGCTCAACGGCGCCCAGGAAGTACCCGCCACGGCCACCCAGGCCACCGGCATGGCCGAAATGCAATGGAACCGCGGCACCAACCGCCTGAGCTGGAAGATCAACTTCACCGGACTGTCCGGCCCGGTGACGGCAGCGCACATCCATGGCCCGGCCGGCCCTGGCGCCAACGCGGGCGTGGTGATCCCGTTCATGACAGGCACCATCGGCCCCATCACCGGCCAGACCGACCTGACCAGCGCCCAGGCGGCCGACCTGGCGGGTGGCCTTTGGTACGTGAACATCCACACGTCGGTCTACCCGGGCGGCGAAATACGCGGCCAGCTGATGTTGCGCGACTGACCCTGCCAACGGCGTACCGGGCGGGGAGGCTGGGCCGGCAGCCAATAATGCCGGCATGTCTGAAGTTTTTCCCGTTCTCATTGCCGGTGGCGGCCCGGTAGGCCTGACGCTGGCGGCCTTGCTGGCCCGTCAGGGCGTGGCCAGCGTGGTGGTAGAGGCCGACACGGGCTACTGCACGGGAAGCCGTGCCATCTGCATGTCGCGCCGCTCGCAGGAGATTCTGGGCTGGGTCGGCGCCGACGTACCCCTGGTGCAAAAGGGCCTGAGCTGGGTGGGCGGGCGCAGCTACTGGCGCAGCACTGAAGTGCTGCACTTCCGGATGCCCAGCGAGCCCACGCAGCGCTTTGCGCCCATGGTCAACATCCAGCAGTTTTATGTGGAGGAGTTTGCCCACCTGGCGGCGCAGCAGTTTGGTGGGCTGTCGCAGGTGCGCTGGGGCAGTCGGGTGGTGGCCGTGCGCCCCGGTGCCGACAGCGTGCAGGTGGACGTGGACGGCCCCGAGGGCTTGCAGACGCTGCAAGCCCGGTACCTGGTGGCGTGCGACGGCGGACGCAGCACGGTACGCGAGCAGCTGGGCCTGCAGCTGCAGGGCACGCAGTACGACGGCAAGTATGTGATTGTGGACATCGTGCAGAAGACCCGCCGACCGGTGGAGCGCCTGGCCTGGTTCGACCCGCCGTCCAACCCCGGTTCCACCCTCCTGATGCACCGCCAGCCCGACGACGTGTGGCGCATTGACTACCAGATCCGTGATGACGAGGACCCGGCCGAGGCGGTGAAACCCGAGAACGTGTTGCCGCGGGTGCAGAGCCACCTGGCCATGATCGGCGAGACCGAGCCCTGGGAGCCGCTGTGGATCTCCATCTACAACGCCAAATGCCTCACGCTGGACCGCTACCGCCATGGCCGCGTGCTGTTGGCCGGGGACGCCGCCCACCTGGTGCCGATCTTCGGCGTGCGCGGGCTCAACTCGGGCCTGGACGACGCGGGCAACCTGGCCTGGAAGCTGGCGCGTGTGCTCGACGGCCGCGCGCCTGACAGCCTGCTGGACAGCTATTGCACCGAGCGGGTGCATGCCACCCGTGAAAACATTGCCTATGGCGCCAAGAGCACCGAGTTCATGGCGCCGCCAGACTTCGCCTTCCACCTGATGCGCGAGGCCACGCTGCGCCTGGCCGTGAGCGACCCGCAGGTGCGCCCGCTCATCAACCCCCGCCAGTCGGCGCCGGTGGTGTACAGCGGCTCGGCGCTGAACGTCCCGCCGGTGGGCCACTGGGCGCACGACCTCGCAGCGCCGGGCACGCCCGCACCCGAGGCCCTGCTGGCCGGCCCGCAGGGCCCGCTGCACCTGACCAGCCTGTTCGGCGGCGACTTTGTGTGCCTGGTGTTCAGCGATGGTGCGGTGCCGGGCGCCGTGAAGGCCCTGGTGAACCACGGTGTGGGTGTGCTGGCCATTGAACCCGAGGCCGACCTCCACGGCCAGGCCCGCCAGCGCTACGGCCTGGTCAGCCCGCAGGACACCGCCCTGGTGCTGGTGCGGCCCGACGGCTACGTGATGGGCCGCTGGCGCGGGCTGGACGCCGCGCCGCTGCTGGCCGCACTGCAAAGCAAAGGACTCCTGCCATGACCGACGCCGACCTCGACACCTCTTACACCGCCCTCAGCCATGCCCTGGGCCGGGTGGGTGAGGCGCGCGCACCGCTGTTGCTGGCGATGCTGAACCTGCAGCTGATCGCGCGGCTGGACAGCGCCGCGGACGTGCTGCCGCTGATTGCCAACGCCGAAGTGCAATGTCAGGCCGGGGACACCGTGCCGCCAGGGACCTGAGCCTGAAAGGCCCTCAGGCCATGCCCGCCAGGTAAATGATGGCGCGCAGCGCCGAAAACTCGTAGTCGACGAACTCGTCGAAGTCCTTGCCCGTCATGAGGGCCGGCGTCCATTTGTTGGCCTGCATGGCCTCGGCCCAGGCCTTGGTTCGCGTGGCTTCCACAATCATTCGGCTGAGCGCGTCGCGCTGCTCGGCGCTGATGCCGGGCGCCCCATACACGCCGCGCCAGTTGCCAATGACGACGTCGTAGCCCTGTTCCTTCATGGTGGGCACCGGTACACCCGGCAGGCGCTTTTGCGATGTCACGCCAATGGCGCGCATTTTGCCGGCGGCGATGTATTCGGCGAATTCGCTGTAGCCGCTGCCACCCACGGTGACGTTGCCGCCCAGGATGGCGGCCGTGGCCTCGCCGCCGCCACGGAAGGCGATGTAGTTGACCTTCTTCGGGTCCACCCCGACGCCGCGCGCCAGGATGCAGGCGGCAATGTGCTCGGTAGAGCCGCGCGAGCCGCCGCCCCACTTGACGCTGGCCGGGTCGCGCTTGAGCTGGTCCACCACGTCCTTCAGGGTCCTGATGGGGGAGTTGGCGGGCACCACAAACACGTTGTATTCGCTCGTCAGGCGTGCGATCGGCGTGGCCTGCGTCAGGTTGACCGGCGGCCGGCCGGTGATGATGCCGCCCAGCATCACGGCGCCCATCACCATCAGGGCGTGCGGATCGCCCTTGGCGCTGTTGACAAACTGGGCCAGGCCCAGCGCGCCGGCGGCGCCGCCCTTGTTCTCGTACTGGATGGCGTCGACCAGCTTGCCGTCCTGCAGGGCGCGGCCCAGGGCGCGGCCCGTGGTGTCCCAGCCGCCGCCAGGGTTGGCGGGGATCATGATCTTCACGCTGGGGGCTGCCCGGGCGGCCAGCGGCAAGCTGCCAGCGGCGGCCAGCGCGGCGATGGATTTGATGAAAGCGTCTCTGCGCATGGAGGTCTCCTGTTGTGGGGTGAGAACTTTCATGGTGGTTCACGAGACTGTCATTCCGCTGTCCGCGCACCTAGGGAAAGCGCGGGGGTGCAAAGGGGCAATCGCTGTGAAATGCGGCGCCGGCGGGGCCTGAGGCCTAAAATCGGGGTCCTCCCCCACAAAGTCCGCATGAACGCCCCGGTTGACGTTTCCTTTTTCGCGCGCGCAGCCAAGCCGATCACCAGTTACCGCAAGTACTGGGCGCACCGCTTTGGCCAGCCGAAATTCCTGCCGATGAGCCGAGCCGAGATGGACGCGCTGGGCTGGGACAGCTGCGACATCATCATCGTCACCGGCGACGCGTATGTGGATCACCCGAGCTTTGGCATGGCGGTGATCGGGCGCACGCTGGCCGACCAGGGCTTTCGCGTGGGCATCATTGCGCAGCCCGACTGGCAGAGCGCCGATGCGTTCAAGGCGCTGGGCAAGCCCAACCTGTTCTGGGGCGTGACCAGCGGCAACATGGACAGCATGATCAACCGCTACACGGCGGACCGCAAAATCCGCAGCGACGACGCCTACACCCCGGGCGACGTGGGCGGCAAGCGGCCCGACCGCGCGGCCATTGTGTACAGCCAGCGCTGCCGCGAGGCGTTCAAGGACGTGCCCATTGTGCTGGGCGGGATTGAAGGCTCCCTGCGCCGCATTGCGCATTACGACTACTGGTCCGACAAGGTTCGCCGCAGCATTGTGGTGGACGCCAAATGCGACCTGCTGCTGTACGGCAACGCCGAGCGCGCGATTGTGGAAATCGCCCACCGGCTGGCCGCCAAGGAGCCGGTGGAGCAGATCACCGACGTGCGCGGCACGGCGTTCTTCCGCCGCGAGTCACCGGAAGGCTGGTTCGAGATCGACTCCACTAGTGTCGATGCGCCAGGCCGCGTGGAAAGCCACGTCAACCCGTACCTGACCACCAGCGAGCAGGCGCAGGCGCAGGGCGCGACCTGCGCCAAGGAAGAGGGCAGCGGCGAGGTCGATGCCAACCCGGCCATCAAACCGCTGAACTTTGTCCCCAACCCCAAGGTCAAGCTCAAGGTGCCGCCGCGCGAACGCAGCGTGATCCGCCTGCCGAGCTACGAGCAGGTCAAGGCCGACCCGGTGCTCTATGCCCACGCCAACCGCGTGCTGCACCTCGAGACCAACCCCGGCAACGCCCGGGCGCTGGTGCAGGCCCATGGGGAAGGCGTGACGGCGCGCGACGTTTGGATCAACCCGCCGCCGATTCCGCTGACCACGGCCGAGATGGACCATGTGTTCGACCTGCCGTATGCGCGCAGCCCGCACCCGGCCTATGCGGACGAGAACGGCAGCCATGATGGCGCCACCAAGATTCCCGCCTGGGAGATGATCCGCTTCAGCGTGAACATCATGCGCGGCTGCTTTGGCGGCTGCACCTTCTGCAGCATCACTGAGCATGAAGGCCGCATCATCCAGAGCCGTAGCGAAGACTCGGTGATCCGCGAGGTGGAAGACATCCGCGACAAGGTCAAGGGGTTCACCGGCGTGATCTCCGACCTGGGGGGCCCCACGGCCAACATGTACCGCATTGGCTGCAAGAGCCCCGAGATCGAGGCCGCCTGCCGCAAGCCCAGCTGCGTGTACCCCGGCATCTGCCAGAACCTGAACACCGACCACGCGCCACTCATCAAGATGTACCGCCGCGCGCGGGCGCTCAAGGGCATCAAGAAGATCCTGATCGGCTCCGGCCTGCGCTACGACCTGGCGGTGCAAAGCCCCGAATACGTGAAGGAGCTGGTGCAGCACCACGTGGGCGGCTACCTGAAGATTGCGCCCGAGCACACCGAGCAGGGGCCACTCACCAAGATGATGAAGCCTGGCATCGGCACCTACGACAAGTTCAAGGCGATGTTCGAGAAGTACAGCGCCGAGGCGGGCAAGAAGCAGTTCTTGATTCCGTACTTCATTGCCGCGCACCCGGGCACCAGCGACGCCGACATGATGAACCTGGCGGTGTGGCTCAAGAAGAACGGCTTTCGCGCCGACCAGGTGCAGACCTTCTACCCCAGCCCGATGGCCACGGCGACCGCGATGTACCACTCGGGGCGCAACACGCTCAAGGGTGTGCGGCGCACGGTGCGCGACGACAGCGAGACGGTGGACATCGTGCGTGGCGAGAAGCGCCGCCGCCTGCACAAGGCGTTCTTGCGCTACCACGACCCGAACAACTGGCCGCTGCTGCGCG
Organism: Ramlibacter sp.; assembly: GCA_046348225.1. GTDB lineage: Bacteria > Pseudomonadota > Gammaproteobacteria > Burkholderiales > Burkholderiaceae_C > JAXMEQ01. The sequence continues at coordinate 43,084 of JAXMEQ010000003.1, read as the reverse complement.
AGGCGCTCAAGGCCATGGGCCGCGCCGACCTGATCGGCAACGGCAAGCACCACCTGATTCCGACCTTCCAGCCGCTGACCGATGGCAGCTACCAGAGCGCGCGGCGCAAGAACAGCACGCCGGCGCCGGTAAAAGCGGCTGCCAAACCCCTGGCCAAAGGAGCGGCGCCGCGCAAGGGCCAGCTGCTGACCCAGCACACCGGCCTGCCGCCGCGCGTGACCGGGGCACCCAAAGCGGCCCGGGCTTCAGGTAAAAAGGGCCTGTAGCCCCCGCCGATATTGCGTAGGGCGCTATCAATAAGATAGCAGTCAAGACGTGACTGCGGCGACTGGCAATGGCTTCAGCGGCTGGCCGGTTTCGCCGGGGCGCTGGCTGGCGCTGGTGGTGCGGTGATGCCCAGGCGCCGGGCGATCGACTGCTCCAGCACCTTCACCTTGGGCTCGATGGCTGGCCGGGTGTCGGCGAGCAGCTTGTCGATGAACGCCTGCTGCATTTCATTGCCGAGCTGCTGGAACTTGGCGAACGCTGGTGATTCCAGCGCTGAAGCGATCTGGCGCAGTTCGTCTTCGGTGAACTTTTCTTCGAGGACGCTGCCAATGGATGCGGGGGCCAGCCGCAGGGCGCGGTCACGCACCAGCGGCACCGCTTCGTCCACATACTTTTTCGCGTCCGCCTGGATATCGCGCGCCACGGCCTCGCGCTTGTCAGCGGCGACGCGGGCGGGCAGGGCGGCGGCGGCCCGCTCCATCAGGGTGGCGGCGGGCTGCTCGGCCATGCTGCGGGCCATGGCTTCGATGGCGGGTTGCTGCAGCTTGACGATGCGCGCCACCAGCTCTTTTTTGGCCGGGGTGGACTGGGCCTGAGCCGTCAGGGCCAGCGCCAGCAGCGCGAGCGGGAACAGGTGTTTGAAAGTCATGAGGCATCTTAACGCCAGCATTGCCACAGGGGCATCTGGCGCTCCTAGAATTCCCGGATGACCCGAAAACTGCACCTGGCTCTCCATGCGGCACTGCTGCTGTCGGCGGCATGGCTTTTCACGGACAACATTCGCCTGCGCGCGGCACTGGAGGTGGCGCGTGCGGTACCGCCGCTGCCTGCATCACCCGCCGCTGCACCGCAGCCGGCGACGCCAGCGCACATGGGCGCTGCGCCCGCCACGCCGGCAGCAGGGCAGGCCAGTGCCACGGCCGCGGCGATGCCGGCGGAGCCCGGCCCGTCGTCCACGCCGTTCACCGATGCGATCCGTGCGGTCCAGGCGCAGCAGGAGCAGTCGGTCAAGACCAACCCGTTCGTCAGCAAGCCCTAGAAGCCCGATGACGACTTGAACGACGTGCTGCCCGCCAGCGGCGTGACCACGGAGCCGTTGGCATCGAAGAAGACCACCACCAGGCCCCGGGTGGACGCAGGGCTCCAGGCCAGTGCGACATAGCCCGGGCCACGCTGCGTCAGGGCGGGCGTGAAGACACAACCCATGGTGTCGTTGACCTGGTCGGGCGTCATGCCGATGGCGATGGCGTTGTAGCGCGCGGTGGTGAAGTTGGCTTCCGTACAGGCGCCGAGTGAGATCGGGGTGCCGGGGCCCGAGGCCAGCACCGTGAAGGCATCGAGCCGCACCACCACATTGCTGAACAACACGTTGCCCACCTGAACGCTGGGCAGCGTGAGCTGGCGGTTGGACTCGCTGAACGTGGCGGTCTGCGCCAGCGCGCTGCCAGCGGCCAGCGCGAGGGTTGCTGCACCAAGGAAAGACCGGATTTTCGTGAAGGAATGAAGCACTGCGCTCACCTGAAAGAGTGGAAGAAGCGGCGCAGTCTAGGGATGCAACGGCGGCGGCTGAATAGCACCAAAGGGCAGGTTCGCGGGCGTAGTGCCCGTATAGTCGAACTCAATTGAAACAGACCGTAGCAGGAGGCCGCGATTGCAACCAGATGAAAAATTTGAAGCGCTTCAGGCCCTGCGTGCCGACCTCGCGCTGGCTTTGCGCGCGGCCGCCCACCAGGGCTTGAGTGAAGGCGTCTGCAACCACTTCAGTGTCGCGGTGCCGGGCCAGGACGACTGGTTCCTGCTCAACCCGCGCGGCCTGCACTGGAGCGAGGTGCAGGCCGCCGACATCGTGATGTGCAACGCCGCCGGACAACAGCTTGCCGGCCGCCACCCGGTGGAACCCACGGCCATGTTCATCCACGCAGCCGTCCACCGCATGGCGCACAAGGCGGTGGTGTTGCATACCCACATGCCGCACGCCACTGCGCTCACGCTCACGGCGGCACGCGCGCTGGACACCACGCTGTCGCAAACCGCCATGCGCTTTCACGGGCGGCTGGCGGTGGACGCGCACTACAACGGTCTGGCGCTGGACATGGCCGAAGGTGAGCGCATTGCAGGCGCCATGCAGGGCGCTGACGTGGTGTTTCTGGCCAACCACGGGGTGATCGTGTGCGGCGAGCGTATCGACCACGCCTACGACGACCTGTACTACCTCGAGCGCGCCTGCCAGGCCCAGGTGCTGGCAGCGTCCACCGGCTCACCGCTGGCGCCGGTCGATGCCGCGCTGGCGGCGCGCGTTGCTGCGCAGAGCCAGGGAGAGCGGTTGCAGTCGGAGTTGTTCTTTGCCAGCCTGCGGCGGCTGCTGGGGTGAGGTCGGGGCCTAGGCCCTAAGCCCGCGCGCCGGCGCTGTGCTCGTCAAACCAGCGCAGTGTTTCCTGCCACAGCGGCTGCGCCTTGCGCCGGAAGTACCCCATGTGGCCGATGGCACCCAGGCCGCTGCTGCGCGGGTCGATGTCCACCGCCTGCACGGTGGTGCCGCGGTAGCCGGCCATGAAGGCGTCGCGAGAGGCCGGGGGCGCCCACAGGTCATCCAGCGCGTTGGCGGCAACGATGGGGGTGGTCACGCGGCCGAAGCGCTCGGCCAGGTGCGGCATGGCCGGGTCATCGAAGAAGTAGCGCGGGTACTGGCACCAGTGCTTCCAGTCGCGGAACACGTCCAGCGGCAGGTCTTCGCCCATACCGAGTTTGCTCCAGGCCAGGTAGCCCTTCCAGCGCGTGAGCAGGGGGCCGATCAGGCGCCACATGATGTTGACCTTGATCCGCTCGGCCGGCGGCATCCAGCCGGCCCAGCCGGCGCCGGTGGCAAAGGTGTAGAAGCGCGCCACACGATCGTGGTTGGGCAGCAGGCCGAAGGCATGGCCGCCGAACGAATGGCCGACCATGAACAGGGGGGTGCCGTCCTCGGTCATGGCGTCCACGGCGGCGGCCAGGTCCTGGTGGGCCCAGTCAAGGTACGCCATGCGGAAGCCGCGCAGGGTGCGGGGCTTCGACAAGCCGATGCCGCGGTAGTCCAGCGTCAGCGTCGTGTAGCCCTGGGCGGCGGCAAATTCAGCGAACGCCTTGTAGAAGAGCTGCGGCACGCCCGTCGCGCCCGCGACGATGAGGTTGCCACGCCGCGGGCCTTGCGCGGGGTAACGCAGGGCCGCGAGGGGGTAGCCGTCGCGGGTGTGCAACGTCAGGGGTTGGGCAGTGGAGTCGGGCAGGTTCATGGTGCTTTCGGGGTTGGCAGGTGCAGGCGCACCAGGTCAATCAAGGCGCTGGCGGTGTCCTGCATGGCCTGCACGTTGCCGGCCACTCGGGCCTGCAGCAGCGCGCCTTCGTAGGCAGACACAATCAGCGCCGCCAGGCTGGCAGCCTTCTCTTCGGCCACGCCAGCGGTGGCCAGCACGGCCGCCAGCCGGCTGCGGAAGCTGGCAAAGCCGTCGGCCAGTGCAGCGCGCAGGGCAAGGTCTTCCGGCGTGGTTTCCAGCGCCACCGTGGCCAGCGGACAGCCACGCTCGAAGCCGCTGGTGGCCAGCAGCTTTTGCGCCGCAGCCATCCAGGCCGTGATGGCCGCCACCGGGTCGCCGCCAGTACGGGCCAACACCTTGTCGAGCGTGGCGCCGAGCTGGTCTCCCACGGTGGCCACGGCGGCCATGGCCAGCTCGGCCTTGCCGCCGGGAAAGTGGTGGTACAGCACGCCCTTGGGGGCGCCGGCGTTGGCCAGCAGCTCGTTCAGGCCAATGCCGTGGTAGCCACGGGTACTCAGCGCGTCGAGCATCGCAGCGATCAGCCGGTCGCGCGTGCCAGGTGGGGAGGTTTCGGTCGCCGTGCCATCATTCTATAGACCAGTCGGTCTAGGTGCAATGAGCGGCTGTCCGTCTGGCGACACGCCATCAAATATGGCCGGAACCCGCGTGGAATTTGCGTGAGGCGCTATCTATTTGATAGCAACTGGGAAGGGAAGGCCAGGGCTTGCCGGCTGACAAATTCACGCGGTTCGCCGGTCACGGGGTCGTCAAAGGCCACGCGATGCGCCAGCAGCCGCAGCGGGTTGGCCGGATCGTCGGTGCCCTCGGGCAACAGCGTGGGATAGATCCGGTCGCCCAGCAATGGCAGGCCCAGCGCCGCCATGTGCACGCGCAGCTGGTGGCGCTTGCCCGTCAGCGGGGTCAGTTGGTAGCGGGCCAGCCGGCCCTGGATTTCCACCAGCTCGATCGTGGTTTCCGCGTTGGGCCGGGGCGCGTCGGCCCGCTCTTGCATCTGCATGAAGTGCGCCGCTTCCGCCAGGTGGCTGCGCCGCGTGATCGGAAACTGCAGCCCGGGGCGCCAGGGCGCAATGGCCTGGTAGGTCTTGCGCACCGCGTGCCGGGCAAACAGGGCCTCGTAGGCGGCGCGCGTGGCGGGCTGCTTGGCCAGCAGGACCAGGCCGGCCGTTTCGCGGTCGATGCGGTGCAGCGGGGCCAGCTCAGGGCACGCAAGGGACTGCCGCAAGCGAACCAGCAAGGTCTGCTGCAGGTGCTTGCCGCCCGGCGTCACCGGCAGGAAGTGCGGCTTGTCGGCCACCACCAGCCAGTCGTCTTCGTACAGCACGGTCTCCTGCGCCGGGTTGGCGGGTTCGTCCGGCAGGTGGCGGTAGTAGTAGAGGCGGGTGTGGGGCGTGTAGGCGTCGTCGGCCGCCACGGCCTGCCCGGCTTCATCAACCACGTCGCCGCGGGCCATGCGCTGCACCCATGCGTCGGCGCTGATGGCCGGGAAGCGCTGCACCAGAAACGCCAGCAGGCTGGGCCAGGGCCCGGCAGGCAGGCCCACGCAGCTGGGGCCGATGCCGTTGCGCACGGGCAGCATGCCGGGGCCTTTTCAGTCGTCAGCGCCCAGCCGGCGGGCGCGTTCCAGCCGCCACTGGTCGTCGGGCTCGCCGGTGTACACGTCGTCGAGTGTCGTGTCGGTCTCCTGCAGCCGCGTGTCCAGCGCCACGCGGTTGTCGAACACAAAACATTCGCCCTGCCAGTCGCGCTCGGCGTCCGGCATTTCCCTGAAGTAGTTGAGGATGCCGCCTTCCAGCTGGTAGACCGGCATGCCGAGGTCGGCCATCCAGGCGCTGGTCTTCTCGCAGCGGATGCCACCGGTGCAATACATGGCCACGCGCTTGCCCTGGGCCTTCCATTCGTCCAGGTGGGCCTGGACGTAGGCCGGGAAGTCCCGGAAGTTGGTGACCTGCGGGTCGATGGCGTTCTGGAAGCGGCCCAGCCGGTACTCAAAGCTGTTGCGGTTGTCCAGCAGCACCACGTCGTCCTGGCGGATCAGCTCGCGCCATTGCTGCGGGCTCACGTTGATGCCGGTCTGGCGGGTGGCATCCACCCCGGCAATGCCCAGCGGCACGATCTCGGCCTTCAGGTGCACCTTCATGCGCCGGAAGGGCACAGTCTTGCACTCGCTGCGCTTGAACACCAGGTCGCTGAAGGCGCCGGCAAAGCGCGGGTCGGTCAGCAGGGCCTGCTCCATGGCATACACCGCCTCGGGCGTGCCCGCCAGCATGCCGTTGATGCCCTCGGATGCCACCAGAATGCTGCCCATCACGCCCGCGCCGGGGCGCGTGGTGAGCTCGCGCAGGCGTTCCGCCACCGTCGCCGGCTCTTCGAGCCGGACGAATTTGTAGAAGGCGGTGTGCTGCAGGTCGGGCGGGGAGGTCATGGGCTCAGGGTTCGCGGCGAAAGACCGATTTTCCCATGACGCAAAAGCAAAGGGCCCGCCAGTGGCAGGCCCTTCAGCCGTACAGCTGCGTGCAGGCGAGCGAATCAGCCGCCCTTGTGCGGGCGCTTGCCGGCGTTCTTCTTGCTGCGCGTGGCCTTGCCGCGCTCGAGGCTGATTTTCTGGCCACCACCGTTGCGGCGCAGGGTGTAGCCCTCCATCGGCTTCGGTGCAGGCGTGGCTTTGCGGTCGGCTTCGGTAACGATTTTGTTGCCCATGGGGTACTCCGGTGTCTGGAAAAGTAAACCCGTGATTAAAACACGGCCAGCCGTGGCGACGGCGCGCTCAGGCCAGCGTGTGCAGCGGAATGTCCCGGGCCACAGCCAGCCGGTCCAGCTGCCGGCGGGTTTGCGTGAGCAGAAAGGCAGCGATCGCCTGATGCGTCGCCGGGGCGAACATGGCCCGCACATCGCTGGCCGCCACACCGGCCGCTGCGCACAGCGCGGCGGCAAAGTGAGGCTCCAGCGCCGCGACCGCGACCCGGCCGTCCTTGCACGGGTAGACCCTGTAGCCCGCATGGGCGCCGCCCACCGACCCCTGCGGTTGCGTCAGGCCCCATTGGCGTGGCAAGGCCAGATAGGCGGCCGCGCTGGCCAATGCCACCTCGATCAGGACGCCACGCGGATGCACGTCGCCCGTGCCTGCGTAGCGCTGGCTGCTGTGCATGGCGGCCTGCAGCACGGCCTCGCTGGCCATCAGCGAGCCGCCCATGTCGGCGTACAGCGTGGGTGGCAAGGCCAGGTCATTGACCAGCCCGTTGTCGGCCAGGTAGGTGAGGTCGTGGCCCGGTTCCTCGGCGCGCGCACCGGGTGCGCCGACGATGGCGACCTGGCTGAGCGAAGGGTATTGCCTGTGCAGCGCCTTCCAGTCCAGCCCCAGCTTGCCCAGCGCCGACGGGCGGAACGAGGTCAACAGCACATCGGCCTTGGCCAGCTCACGGTGCAGCAGCTTCTGGCCGGCGGCGGTCTTCAGGTCGCCGGTGATCACCTTCACGCCTTCGTGCAGCTGGGCGTAGGCGGGCTTGTTGTACAGGCCCATCGGGTCACCGGACGGCGGCTCGAGCTTGACGCAGGTGGCGCCCATGGCCCGGCAGCGCATCAGCGCGGCGGGCCCGGGCAGGTTGAGCGCGAGGCTCAGGACGCGGATGCCCTTGAGCGGGCGCAGGACGGTCGGTGTGGAACGGCGCATGCCGCGATGCTACAGCGGCAGGCCCACGTAGTTCTCGGCCAGCGCCGTGGACATGGCGCGCGAGTTCACCAGGTACTCGAGCTCGGCCTCCTGGATCTTCTGGCCAAAGCCTTCGGTGTCGGGGAATCGGTGCATCAGCGACGTCAGCCACCAGCTGAAGCGCTCGGCCTTCCAGATGCGGGCCAGTGCCCGCTGGGAATAGGTATCGATGCCGGCGTCGGACTTCTCGGCGTAGTGTTCGATCAGTGCGCCCGAGAGGTACTTCACGTCGGTGGCGGCCAGGTTCAGGCCCTTGGCACCGGTGGGCGGCACGATGTGGGACGCATCACCGGCCAGGAACAGGCGGCCAAAGCGCATGGGCTCGGCCACAAAGCTGCGCAGCGGGGCAATGCTCTTCTCGATGCTCGGGCCGGTGACGATGGCCTCGGCCAGCGCCGGGTCAAGGCGCCGGCGCAGCTCGTCCCAGAAACGCTGGTCGCTCCAGGCCTCGACCTTGTCGTCCAGCGGGCACTGCACGTAGTAGCGGCTGCGCGTGAGACTGCGCATGCTGCAAAGCGAAAAGCCGCGGTCGCTGTTGCCATAGACGATGGCGTGGGGCGACACCGGCGGCACATCGGCCAGCACGCCGATCCAGCCAAACGGGTAGACCTTTTCGTATTCGGTGATGGAACCCTTGACGCTGGCCCGGCTGACACCGTGGAAGCCGTCGCAGCCGGCAATGAAGTCGCAGTCCAGCCGATGGGTCTGGCCATCCTTCTGGTATGTCACGGACGGGCTGGCGCCATCGAAGCCGTGCAGGGCCACATTGGCAGCCTCGTACACCGTGGTGAGCCCCGCGGCCTGGCGCGCATTCATGAGATCCCGCGTGACTTCGGTCTGACCGTAGGCCGTGACCACCCGGCCACCCGTCAGGCCATGCACGTCGATGGGATGGCGCTTGCCGCCGAACACCAGCTCGATGCTGTGGTGCACGGTGCCGCCGGCATCCACGCCAGCGCCCACCCCGGCTTCATGCAGCAGGTCCACCGTGACCTGCTCCAGGATGCCGGCCCGGATGCGGCCCAGCACATAGTCACCGCTCTGGCGCTCAAGGACGATGTTGTCGATGCCAGCCTTGTGCAGCAGCTGGCCAAGCAGCAGGCCGGACGGGCCGGCGCCGATGATGGCAACCTGGGCACGCATGAATGTCTCCGTTTTTGATCTGCATCAAGCTTAGGCCGACGGTCCCCCCGAAGGCCAGAGCCGGGCCGGGACAAACGTGCGACAGGCGCCCCGGATGTGCGATCATCGCGCAATGACCATCGCCAAGGCTGATTTCATCGAGGGCATGGCCAAGGGGCTGGCCGTGCTGGAGAGCTTCGACACCGAGCGCCAGCGGCTGAACGCCACGCTGGCGGCCGAGCGCGCGGGCATCACCCGTGCGGCCGCCCGGCGGCACCTGCTGACGCTGGCGCACCTGGGCTACCTCGAAACCGATGGCAGTTACTACTGGCTGGCACCCAAGGTGCTGCGTTTTTCGGGCAGCTACCTGGCGTCAGCCCGGCTGCCACGTTTGCTGCAGCCCACGCTCAACCGGCTGACCGTGCAGGCGCAGGACCCGGCCTCGGCCGTGGTGCTGGATGGCGACGAGGTGGTCATTGTGGCGCGCAGCGGCTCCAACCGGGTGCTGGCCTACGGCGTGCACCTGGGTGCACGGCTGCCGGCACACGCCACTTCCACCGGCCGGGTGTTGCTGGCGGCACAGCGCAGGAGTGACTTCAATGCCTGGATGAAAGGGCGGGAACTGGCCCGCCTGACCCCGCGCACCGTGACCGACCCGCGGGCCTTCCGCGCCATCATTGACCAGGTGCGCCAGGACGACTGGTGTGTGGCCCGCGAGGAGCATGAAATGGGCGTCCATGCACTGGCCATCCCGCTGCGCAACATGCAGGGCCGGACGGTGGCCGCACTCAATGTGGTGACGTCGCCCCAGCGGCTGGAGCCCGCCGCCCTGCAGCGCGACCTGTTGCCGCTGCTGCTGGACGCGGCGCGTGAACTGCGGCCGCTGCTCTAGGTGCCGGCTGCCGGCAGGGTGAAGTAGAACGTCGCGCCCTGTTCCGGCGCGGACTCGGCCCAGATGCGCCCGCCATGCCGCTTGATGATGCGCGCCGCAGTGGCCAGGCCAATGCCGCTGCCGGGAAATTCCTGCGCGGCGTGCAGACGCTGGAACGTGCCGAACAGCTTGTCTGCGTACGCCATGTCAAAGCCGCTGCCGTTGTCGCGCACGAAGAACGCGCCGCTTTCGGCGTCACGCCCGACCTCGATCAAGGGCTGCGCCTTGCGGCCACTGAACTTCCAGGCATTGCCAAGCAGGTTGTCCATCACGCTGCGGATGAGCCGGCTGTCGCCCTGGGCCTCCAGCCCGGGTTCAATGCGGCAGTGAACCGGCTGACCGGGGTGCACCGCCTGCAGGTGGGCCAGGGTTTCGCTGGCCATGGCGCTCAGGTCGATGCGGTCATGTTGCAGTTCCATTCGCGCCACCTGGGCCAGCGTGAGCAGCCCGTCAATCAACTGGCCCATCTGGTGGGCGCCCGCCTGGATGCGCGCCAGATAGTGCTCGACCTTCGGGTTGCGGGGCCCTTCAAGTTCCTTGGCCAGCAAGCGGCTGTAGCCGTCCACCGAGCGCAACGGGGCGCGCAGGTCGTGCGAGACGGAATACGAAAACGCCTCCAGTTCGGCGTTGGAGCTGCGCAGGGCCGCCTCGATCGCCTTGATCTCGGTGATGTCCACGTCGATGCCCACCCAGAACTGGATGCCGCCCTGGTCGTCGCGCACCGGTGTGGCCCGGTAGGTGGTGGTGTGGTACGTCCCGTCGCGGCCACGCAGGCGGCGTGTACCGGCATAGTCCGTGCCGCTGCGCACGCTTTGTTCCCAGTTTTGCCTCATGGGCGCCAGGTCATCCGGATGGACCAGCGCCACCCATGCGTCACCCTGCCAGTCGGGCGGCCCTCCACCGAACAGCTCGTACCAGGCGCGGCTGAAAAACGTGGCCTGGCCACGGGGATCGACGGTCCATATCGGTTGGGGTGCCTGTTCCGCGAGCGCGCGGAACAGGGCTTCCTGCCGGGCCAGCTGGGCCGTGCGCTCAGCGATCTTTTCCTCCAGTCCGCTGTTGAGCTCCTGCACCCGTGCCAGCAGGCGTGCGTTGTCAATGGCGATCGACGTGAACTGCGCCAGCTGGTTGGCAACGTACATGTCCTGGGGCGTGAAGTCCCCGTGGTGCTTGTTCGCCAACACCAGCGTGCCTGCGTTGCCAGGGTCCGGCAGCGTCAGCGGCACGGCCATTTCACCGGCGCCGGCAACGTGGGTGCGCGGCCCGAGGCTGGCTGTCGCGTGGCCGGCCCCGATGATGGCCTGCGCCTGGCGGGCCGATTCGGCCAGCATGGCGTCCACACTGCGTTGCCGCGCAATCGCCTGCGCCGCTTCAGCGGTGCGCTGCAGGGTCTGCAGCCAGGCCTGCAGCGCACGCTCGGCCCTGACGCGCGCGGTAATGTCCTGGAAAGCGCCTTCGATCCGTACGATGGTGCCGTCTGTGTCGCGCACCGCATAGCCGATGGAATGGATCCACACGCGGGTCCCCGAGGGCGAGGCGAACTCCACCTCGACGTTGACCGGCGTGCCCTCGGTGATGCAGGCGGCCGCGGCCCGCTCTGCCAGCTCCCGGCCGGGCGGCACGCACTGGCGGAGTGCGGCGTCCAGCGTGGGGGACAGGGCCGGGTCGAGACCGAGAATCTGCAGGGCCTCGTCGGTCCAGACCATGCGTCGCGTCGGCACGTCCACCGCCCAGGCCGCGACGCGCGATACCTGCCCGGCCATGCGCAGCATGTCGGCCTTGGCACGCAATTCGGCCAGCGCCTGCTTCAGTTCATGCACGTCGGTGGAGGTCCCGAACCATGACACGATGCGGCCCGCGGCATCCCGGTTGGGCATCGCCCGCACCAGTCGCCAGCGGTACTGGTTGTCCTTGCCCCGCAGCCGGTGCTCGTGCGCCATCGGGGTGCCGGCTGCCAGCATGCGCCCCATCGCCTCGCGTGTCGGTTCGCGGTCGTCGGGATGGATCCAGTCCGCCCAGCCCCGGCCCAGCGCCAGTTCGGCCGGCTGGCCGGTGATCTCGGTCCACTGGGCATTGAAGAACACCACCTGGCCTGCGCGATCGGTCATGAACACAATCTGGGGCATGGCCTGGGCCAGCTGTCGGAAAAGCAGCTCGGAGTTGCGCCGTCGCAGCAGTTGCCGGTAGAGCAATGCCAGCACCAGCGCCAGCGACACCACGGCGCCCAGCCACAACAACGACGCCAGCATGGCGAAGCGTTGCCACGGGCCGAGCAGGGCCTGCCGGGTGCGACCCACCACCACAATCAGTTCGGGGTAGTACGCCAGGGTGCGGTACGAGGATATCCGGTCTATGCCGTCGAACGTGCTGCGCGTGGCGTAGGTACCCGTGGGGCCGCGCTCCAGGTGCTCGGTGAACAGCGGCAGCGATGTGAACACCTTGCCGACAGACTGCTCGTCGTGGGGGCTGCGCATCATGAGCACCCCGTCACGCCGGAACAGTGCGACGGCACCCTCCGCGCCCAGGTCAATGCCGCGCCACAGCTGCTCGAAGTAGGGCGCTTCCACGGCTGCAGCAATCACGCCTTCCAGCGCACCGTCGGCGCCGCGGATGGGGCGGGAGGCCGTGGTGAGCCAGCTGCCCGTGGTGCGGCTGCGCACCGGTGCGCTGACATGCAGGCCAAGCCCCGGCCGGTTGCGGTAGGCCTGGAAGTATTCACGGTCCTGCAGCGGCAAGCCGATGTTGCCTTCATCCGAGTCGTACTGGATGAGCCCCTGCGCGTCCAGCACCCAGATCGCGCGGACAAAGGGCAAGTCCCTGATCTGGTCGCGCAACAGCTCGCGCGCCGAAGCCTCATTGAGCGTGCGTGCCGCACGCAACGTTTTGAGCTGGCTGAGGGCCAGCAGCAGCCGCTGGTCTGTGGTTTGCAGGGTGCGGCTGGTTTGTTCTTCGATCACATGCGCGAGCGACTGGTTGAGCCTCTCCCCCGTGCGCAAGGCCTCCTGGCGCATGTAGTAGAGGCCCGCTGCCACCGCGCAGGCCGATACCAGCAGCATGCCGGTGGCCAGCCAGATGATCCGGCTGCCGCCAGCGCGCGCCGTGCCGTCCGGCGGCAGCAGATGGTTGTCCGACAACGAATCAACGCGCGTGGGCGACCGCATCGATGCGACCTTTCAGGTTCGCGCCATCATGCCATGCACGGGCCGCGCCTGTCGACGTGGTCAGCGCAGCGGCAACTGCAGCGAAACGGTGGTTCCCTGCGGTTCGGCGCGTTGCCAGTCCACCCGTCCGCCCAGCTCGGCCAGCCGTGCTTCAACACTGGCCAACCCCAAGCCCTGGCCCGGCGCCGAGGCCTCCATGCCGACACCGTTGTCGGTGACCTGTACCACCAGGGCCGGGCCACTGGTGTGCCAGCGCACTTCGATGTGTGTGGCGCTCGCGTGGCGCAGTGCGTTGCTCAGAACCTCCTGGAGCGCGACGCGCAACTGGTACTGCTGGCGGCCTGTCAGCGGTGGCGTTTCAGGCAGCGCCACAGTCCACGCCAGGGCGATGCCGGCGGCCTGGGCGCGTTCGACCGAGGCGTGCCGGACATCGGCCATGAACTCGTCAAACGACTGGGCCTGGCCCGCCAGTCCGCGCACGATCTGGCGCAGCTGGGTCATGGCCTCGCGCAGCAGCAGCTTCTGGCGCTGGGGGTCGTCCACATGCAGCAGCGTCAGGAGCTTGGCGCCAATGTCGTCGTGCATGTCGCGTGCGACGCGCAGGCGCTCTTCGCGAATGCCGCGCTCATGCGCGTCGCGGCCCTCAGCGGCCTGGTCCATCAGGTGGCACAGCGATGCCGCGAATTCGGCGTCGCGGCCTGAAAAAAGACGCTTGCCATGGTCACGAAAGCGCAGGACGCGTGCCTCGACGCCACCGCAGGCGGGCAAGTGCAGCGTCAGGCCGTCGTCCGCGATGGCGGGCATGCGGGTGTCCGACCCCCGCGCTGCCATGCTCTGCAGGGGATTGAACAGGCGCTGCAGTGCGGCGGCCCACAACTGTTCGCGCACTTCGCCGGATTCCGAGAAGGCAATCCGCACCAGCTCGGGCATCATCTGCTCGACGCTGGCGTTGCCGCGCTCCACCAGCCGGGCCCAGAGCCACTGGCGTGCCGGCAGGTAGAGTGCCCCGCAGATCAGCAAGGTGGTGCCCAGCGACAGCGTGGCGTTCCAGCGCAGCCACAGCACCAGGGTGGCATCGATCACCACCACGGTGGCCACGCCCATGGCCCAGAGCAGTACGCGATAGGCCCACTGGTCCAGGTCAAACAACCGGTACCGGCCCACACCCAGCGCGAGGCCGAAGAACATGATCAGGAAGAAGCCAAAGGCGTAGCCCTGGGCCAGCGGCGGGAACAGGCCGAACACGCCCACCGACACCACCATCAGCACAAAAAGGCCCGAGCCCACCAGCGCCGAGAGGGCCAACCATCGCAGCGCCGCGCGTTCGGCGGGCTGGCCGCGGCTGCGCCGCCACTGCACCACGGCCAGCGCGATGGCGAGCAGCATTTCCACCATGATCGGAATGCGTGCGCCCCAGTTCTGGTCGGGCCACCAGCGAAAGGTGTCACCGAGCTGCCAAAGGCCAAACACCACGGGCAGCGCAAGCAGCCACAGCGGCCTTGTCAGCAGCCGGGGGTGCGTCAGGAAGATTGCGATCAGCGCGCAGCCGAACATCAGCGCGCCGGTGTGGTTGACGGACGAGAGCCAGCGGAACACCGTGCCGTCGATGGCCAGTTCACGGGTGCTGTAGACCGCCGCCGACACGGTGGACAAGGGGAACGCAAGGCCGCACAGGGCCAGCATGCGCGGTCCCCAGTCGCCGCGGCGCAGTGCATAGACCCAGGCGCCAATCAACAGGCTGGCGCTGCCGGCGAACAGCTGGAACCAGAATACAAAGGGCAGGGTGGACGCGTCCCTGCGGGGCGCGACAGACAGGACGCTGGTGAGTGTGGGGGCGCCCGGCGCAGCCTGCCAGGTGAGCGTTACGGCGGGTTCCGCCAGCATGGCGGCCAGCCGTGACTGGCGGGCGAAGAATTGGGCCATCTCTTCATAGGTGTCGAAGAAGTCGGGCTCCTCGATCAGGTCGCTGGGCAGCAGGTCCAGCGCGTCGTGTCGGCCCTGCAGCCGGACCGCCAGGGCGCCCGCCACCGGTCCGCCGGGCGGGCTTTCCGTGATGCGCAGCTGTTTTGGCGTTTGCTCGCCGTCCGGCGTGTACGGGGCGAACTGCATGCCCATGGAAGGCTGCGACAGCGCGTACCAGACGGCTGCCGCGCAGGTCGCGAGCACCAGCAGGACGGCAGCCAGAAGAATGCGACGCGGTGCCCCGGGCATGCGTCAGACGCCCAGATACTGTTCCAGCAGCTCCGGCTGGGCATGCAAGGCTTCCGAAGTGCCGGCAAACACCACTTCGCCCTTGACAAGAATGACATTGCGGTCCGTGATCTGCGTCACGTGCCTCCAGTTCTTGTCAACGATCACGCTGCTGATGCCGCTTTCACGGATCACGCCACAGATGCGCCAGATTTCGCGCGCGATCAGCGGCGCCAGGCCTTCCGTGGCCTCGTCCAGGATCAGCAGGTCCGGATTGGTCATGAGGGCGCGGCCGATGGTCAGCATCTGCTGCTCGCCGCCTGACAGCTGCTGGCCGCCGTGGCCGAGGCGTTCCTTGAGGCGCGGGAAGGTGTCCAGCACCCGCTCGTAGGTCCAGTCGCGCTGGCCCTGGGTGCCGGGGCGGGCCGCCATCTTGAGGTTCTCCACCACGCTCAGGTTGCCAAAGATGCCGCGGCCTTCGGGCACATAGGCCACCCCCAGCTGAGCCACTTCGTAGGGCGCGCGGCCCGTCATGTCCTGACCCTTGACGTGCACCGAGCCGCCGCGCGGCTTGACCAGGCCCATCAGGCTCTTGAGCAGGGTGCTCTTGCCCATGCCGTTGCGACCCATCAGGCCGATGGTCTCGCCACGCGCGACCTGGAAGTCCACGCCGCGCAGGATGTGGCTGGCACCGTAGTAGGTCTGCAGGCCCCTGGCGTCAATGAGCAGGCTCATTCAGTGCTCCTCGCCCAGATACGCGGCTTGCACATTCGCATCGGCCCGCACGTCGGCGGGCGCGCCGCTGGCGATCACCTGGCCGTTGACCATCACCGTCAGATGGTCGGCCAGCGCAAACACGGCGTCCATGTCGTGTTCCACCAGCAGCATGGCGTGGTCCTTCTTCAGGCGCAGCAGCAGCGCGACCATGCGTTCGGCCTCCGCCACGCCCATCCCAGCCAGCGGTTCGTCCAGCAGCAGCACCTGTGGCTCGGTCGCCAGTGTCATCGCGATTTCAAGCTGGCGCTGCTCGCCATGGCTGATGGTGCCAGCAATGGCCCCCACCCGGTCTTTGAGGCCCGAAAGCTCCACCGCCCGCTCAGCGCTGGCGTTGACCGCTGCAAAACTGGTCGCGCGGCGCAGCCAGCGCCAGGCCTGCGGTGCGCGTGACTGGGCCGCCAGCCGGACGTTGTCCCACACGGTGAAGGGCAGGAAGATGTTGGTCTTCTGGTAGCTGCGGCCCAGGCCATGGCGCGAGATCTTCTCCGGCTTGCTGCCGGTCACGTCGATGCCACCCAACGTAACGGTGCCGGTGGTGGGCGCCAGGTCGCCCGACAGCAGGTTGGTCAGTGTGGACTTGCCGGCGCCGTTGGGTCCAATCACGGCGTGGATGCGGTCACGCCAGAGGTCCACCGACACATCATTGACCGCGGCGAGGCCGCCAAAGCGCTTGGTCAACTGGCGGGCCGACAACAGCACTTCATTCATGGCCAGTCGCCTTGCGGCGCGTCACGCGTTCGGTCAGCCCGAGGATGCCGCGCGGGGCGTACACCACCAGCAGCACGATGAACAGCCCCATCCACAGCTGCCAGTGCTTGCCCAGCCGAAGCGAGCCGACGGTCGGCAGGTCCTTGAACACATGCAGCAGGTATTCAAATGCAAAGGCGCCGACGATGGCGCCGGCAAAGTTGCCCATGCCGCCCAGGATCACCATCATGATGGCGTGGGCGCTCATGTGAAAGCCCATGAGTTCCGGGTTCACATAGCCGGTCTGCGCACCCCACAGGTAACCGGCCAGACCCGCCAGCGCACCGGCCAGCGTGAAGGCCGCGAGCTTGTAGCCGAAGGTGCCGAAGCCCATGGCGCGCATGCGGTGCTCGTTCACGCGGATGCCCGCCAGCGCGCGGCCAAACGGGCTAAACAGCAGCCGGCGCAGGAACAGGTACACCCCCAGCAGGCAGGCCAGCGTGAAGAAGTAGAACACGCGCTTGTTGTCGAGGTCGAAGAGCCCGGTGTCCGGCTTGAAATTGATGTACAGCCCGTCGGAGCCGCCCAGTGCCTTGTTGTCAAAGAACAGGTAGAACACCATCTGGGCAAAGGCCATGGTGACCATGATGAAGTAGATGCCGTGTGTGCGCACCACGAAGAAGCCGATGACGAGCGCTGCGAGCGCCGAGCCCAGCACCGCCAGCGGCAGCGTCCACCACAGGCTGACCGGTTCGCCCTGCGGCGTGAGAAACGCCAGCGCATAGCCCGCAATGCCGAAAAACGCCGCATGGCCGAGTGACACCAGGCCGGTAACACCCTGCAGCAGATCCAGGCTCATGGCAAAAATCGCCATGATCATCATGCGTGTGACCATCTGGGTGTAGAAGTCCGTTCCCACGAACGGGAAGGCCGCCAGCGCCACCACGCACAGTGCCAGGGCCACCTGCACGCCACGCGGCAAAACCTCCAGGTTGGCTTTCGGCGAGCTCATTGCTTGAACAGCCCTTCGGGCTTCCACAGCAGCACGGCGGCCATCAGCATGTACACCAGCATGCCGGCCACCTGCGGCAGCAGCACCTTGCCAAAGGTGTCCACCAGGCCCACCAGCAGCGCCGAGATGAGCGCACCCCGCACCGAGCCGATGCCGCCGATGACCACCACCACAAAGCACATGATCAGCACCTGCGAGCCCATGTTCGGGTACACGCTGGAAATGGGCGCCGCGATCATGCCGGCTACCGTGGCAAGCCCCACGCCGAGCGCGAACACGATGGCATGGATGAGCTTGATGTTGACGCCCAGGGCCTCGGTCATGTCGCGGTTGAAGGCGCCGGCGCGGATCTTCATGCCGAGCCGGGTTTTGGAGATGAGCAGGTACAGGCCGATGGCCAGCACGATGCACACACCGGATATGAACAGCCGGTACACCGGGTACGACAGGTTGTCGGTCAGCGGCAGCGACGCGGCCAGCAACTCGGGAATCTTCACGCCATGCACGTCGTCACCCCAGAGGATGGAGCGCATTTCCTCGAAGATGTAGATCAGGCCGAAGGTCAGCAGCACCTGGTCAAGGTGGTCGCGGTGGTAGAAGTGGCGAAACAGTAACCGCTCCAGTGCCAGGCCAAAAAAGATGGAGAGCAGCGCGCCGCCCACAATGGCCAGTGTCAGGCTGCCGGTGAGGCTGGACAGCGACCACGCGAGGTAGGCGCCGAGCATGTAGAAGCTGCCATGGGCCAGGTTCACCACGCCCATGATGCCGAAGATCAGCGTGAGGCCCGCCGCCAGCATGAACAGCAGCAAGCCGTACTGCACGCTGTTGAGCAGCTGGATGAGGAAGTTGGCGAAATCCATGATGGCGGGCTCAGGCCTGGCGCCGGGTGAACAGCAGCAGGCCGCCCATCAGCGTGAACAGGCCACCGCAGACACGGTTGATCCAGCGCATGGGGCCGCTGGATCGCAGCAGCGGCAGCAGCCGTGTCACGCCCAGTGCGCACAGGGTGAGGACGGTGAACTCGAACGCAACGAAGGTCAGGGCCAGAACGGCGAACTGCGGGGCCATGGGGGCCACCGGGTTCAGGAACTGCGGAAAGAAAGCAGCAAAAAACAGCACCGCCTTCGGGTTGCTGGCCCCCACCAGCAGCCCCTGCAGGTAGAACGAATGCCGGGGCTTGGCGGCCGCTGCACCGTCAAGGTGCAGAGCGGCGTGTCCACTGCGGAAGGTCTTGATGCCCAGCCACACCAGATACGCGGCTCCCACCAGTTTGGCCGTCGTGAACGCGGTTTCCGAAGCGGCCAGCAGCGCCCCCAGGCCCATGGCCGACATAAGCATGACCCCCAGCACGGCCGTGACGGCACCGGCCACCGAGGTCATGGCGCGGCGCGGGCCGTGGTTCAGCGCATTCGTCAGGCACATCAGCATGGTGGGCCCGGGTGTGAGGATCAGCAGCGCTACCGCCGAGACGTAGAGCAGGTAAGTGGAAAGCGTCATGAAAGGCCGGGTCGAGCAAAAAAATGGGAGGCGTGACCTCCCATTGTCGGGGCTGGCAAGTCTTATGCCATCTTGCAGCCGGCACCTGAATCGGCCAGCGCCTTGGCGGCAATGCCGATGACCTTGTTTTCCTTGTTTTCGACCTGGCGCAGGTAGATGTCCTGCACCGGGTTGTGCGACTTGCTCATCGTCCACTTGCCGCGCGGGCTGTCGATCACGGCGGTTTCCATGGCCTTGTACAGGGCGGCCTTGTTGTTGAGATCGCCCTTGACGGCCGCGGCGCCCTGCGACAGCAGCAAGCCGGTGTCGTAGCCCTGCACGGCGTACACGTCGGGCTGCATCTTGAACTGCGTGGCGTAAGCGGTGCGGAACGCCTTGTTGCGCGGCGTGTCCAGCGAGTCGCTGTAGTGCATGGTGGTGATGATGCCGTTGGCAGCAGGACCGGCAGCGTCGAGCACGCCCTCGGTCAGGAAGCCCGAGCCGTACAGCGGGATCTTGTCCTTCAGGCCCGCCGCCGCGTAGTCGCGGATGAACTTGGCAGCACCACCGCCGGCAAAGAAGCAGGCCACGGCGTCCGGCTTGAGCGAGGCGATTTCGGTCAGCAGCGCCTGGAATTCGACGTTGGGGAAGGGCAGGCCCAGCTCCTTGACGATGGTGCCGCCGGCCTTGGTGTAGCTTTCCTTGAAGCCCTCGAACGCCTCGTCGCCCGCGGCGTACTTCCAGGTGATCCAGACAGCCTTTTTGTGGCCGCGCTTGACCATGGCCTCGCCCAGCGCCAGCGTCGGCTGACTGTTGGTGAAGCTGGTGCGGAACACGTTGGGGGCGCACAGCGCGCGCGTGGCGGCGTGAACGCCCGCATTGGGGATCAGGCACAGCGTGCCGCTTTCACGCACCACGCGCTGGATGCCCATCTGCACACCGGAGTGCACGGTGCCGATCAGCACGTCCACTTTGTCGCGTTGCACCAGCTTGCTGGCGTTTTCGACGCCCTTGGACGGCTCGGACTCGTCGTCCACCTTGAACCATTCGATCTCGCGGCCGCCCAGCTTGCCACCCTTTTCGTCAATCGCCATGCGCACGCCGTTCTCGATGGCGACGCCCAGCTGCGCGAAGGTGCCGGTGTACGGCAGCATCAGGCCGACCCGCACCTTGGCACCCTGCGCGCGCGCAATTTGCGGCAGCAGAAGGCCGGTGGAAGCGGCGCCCACCAGGGCGGCGCTACGGGTCAGGACAAGGCGGCGAGTGGTCATGGAGGTCTCCTTTTGTTTAGGCTTAAAGTAATTTACCCGAAGTGGCAAGGGGCATGCAACATGGCTTACCCCAAGTTTTCACCGGCCGCGCAGCTTGAAGCGCTGGATCTTGCCGGTGGCCGTCTTGGGCAGTTCGGTGACGAACTCGATCCAGCGCGGGTACTTGTAGGGCGCGAGCTGGTGCTTAACGTGGGCCTTCAAATCCTCGGCCGTGACGGCCTGGCCCGCCTTGAGCACGACGTAGGCCTTGGGCTTGACCAGCTCGTCCGTGTCGGCCACGCCGATCACGGCGGCTTCCAGCACGGCGCCGTGCGTCATGAGCGAGGCCTCCACCTCGAACGGGCTCACATAAATGCCGCCGACCTTGAGCATGTCATCGCTACGCCCGCCGTAGGTGTAGTACCCGTCGGCATCCCGGGTGTACTTGTCGCCCGAGCGTGTCCATTCGCCGCAGAAGGTGGCTTTGGTCTTGGCCCGGTTGTTCCAGTACATCAGGGCCGCGCTCGGGCCGCTGATCTGCAGCTCGCCGATCTCCCCCACACCGCATTCGCGGCCGTCATCGCCCACGATGCGCAGGTCGTAGCCGGGCACCGCCTGGCCCGTGGTGCCGTAGCGCACCGCACCCGGCCGGTTGCTCAGGAAGATATGCAGCATTTCCGTCGAGCCGATGCCGTCGAGGATTTCGCAGCCGTACTCGGCCGTCCATTTGCGGCCAATCTCCGCCGGCAGCGCCTCGCCCGCGCTGGTGCACACCCGCAGGTTCAGGTCGGCGCGCGCCGGGCGGCCGGCGTCGGCCAGCAGCGCCGCGTAGAGCGTGGGCACACCGTAGAAGATGGTGGGCTGGTACTGGCGCAGCACCTTGAAGACGTCGCCCGGTGTGGGACGCGAGGGCAGCAGCACCGCCGTGGCGCCCACGCTCATCGGGAAGGTGAGGCCATTGCCCAGCCCATAGGCAAAGAACAGCTTGGCCGCGGAATACACCACGTCGGTTTCACGAATGCCCAGAATCGGGCGGGCGTACAGTTCGGCCGTCTGGATCAGGTGGCTGTGCAGGTGCACCGTGCCTTTTGGGGTGCCAGTGGAGCCGCTGGAATACAGCCAGAAGGCGGCGTCGTCGGCGCAGGTGCCGGCCACTTGCGGTGTGGCGTCGCCCGACTGCACCAGCGCCGCAACCGAGCGGTCGCCCTCGGTGCCCGCCACAAACACATGGCGCAGCCCAGGCAGCTGGGGCAGCAGCGGCTCGAACGTGGCCGGCAGTGGCTGCGAGACAAACAAGGCCTGCGCCCGCGAGTCGCGCAGCATGAACTCGAAGTCCCTGGCAGTCAGCAGCGTGTTGGCGGCCACTGGCACCAGGCCCGCCAGCATGCAGCCTAAAAACACCACCGGCCATTCGGGGGTGTCGAGCATCGCCACCATCACGCGGGTTTCCGGCGCCAGGCCCCGTGCACGCAGGGCATTGGCCAGCTGGTGGGCCTGCCGGGTCAGCTCGCCGTAGGTGAGCTGGGCGCCGCTGGCGGCGTCGACGAAGGCCGCCTTGCCAGCGCGCGACGCGTTGCGGGCCAGCAGGTCATGGGCGGCGTTGAACTGGCGCGGAATCTCCACCCGGGGCGGGCTGGTGCCGTGGTCGGCATGGCTCAGGTTCACCTTGTCTCTCTCCAGTTGCTATTGTTTTTATAGCGGCTCACGCAGTATTCATGCGGGCCACAGGCCAATTTGTTCCTCAAGCCGTGGCGGGGGCGGGGGCCAGGGCCAAGGCCAGCCAGTCACGACACCAGGCGGCGCCGAGCTCCTCTGGCAGGGTGCCGGCGCTCGCGTCGTGGCACCACACCTCACCCACGCGCTGGGCCCCGAGGCCGCTCAGCCGCTCGTCGAACTTCTTGCCGCCGAAGCAGAAGGTCTGCTGGTAGGTGCGGTCGCCGAGTGCGATCACGCCATAGCGCACATGGCCCAGGTACTTGGGCGCACTGTCCAGCGATTCGTACAGCGCGCGGGCGTTGTCGGGCACGTCTCCCGAGCCATAGGTGGACGTGCAGATGAGATAAAGTGCATTTTCGTCAAAAGCGCTGATGTCCAGGCCGTCCATCAGCGTGACTTCAATCTCGTCCACCAGATCGGCGCAGTCCATCTGGATGGCCTGCGCCACATAGTCGGCGGTGCTGGTCATGGTGCCGACGAGGATTTTGAGCTTCATGGATTCAGGTCTCCGACAAAAAATGCAATAAACTGCTTGACATGCGATTGATAGGAAGTATACTGCAATCTTGATCTGCGTCAAACAAATTTCAAATGATTGAACCGACCATCCCGGTCATGAGCGAGAACGAGGCCAAAGCCACCCTGGCCGAGCTTGGGGCGCGGGTGCGGGCCTGGCGCGCCCGCCGCGGCATGACGCGCAAGGCTCTTGCGGCCGACTCCGGTCTGAGCGAACGTTTTCTGGCTGATGTGGAAAGCGGCAAGGGCAATGTGTCCATCAATTCGCTGGAGGCCGCCGCACGTGCGCTGAACATCTCCATCCTCGACCTGCTGCAGGACGCGCCGCGGCCGGCGCTGGCCCGGGTGCACGGCCTGCTGGCCCGGCTGGACGACGGCCAGCTGGACCAGGCCCATGCGCTGCTGGGCAGCACCTTCGGCCTGAGCGACGCTGCCGGGCGCGATCGGCGCGTGGCGCTGATCGGCCTGCGCGGCGCGGGCAAAACCACCCTCGGTGAACAACTGGCGGCCCAGCGCAAGGTGCCGTTTGTGGAGCTGGACCGCGAAATCGAACGCGAGGCGGGCACCAGCATGAATGAAATCCTGCTGCTGCACGGCCAGGCCGGCTACCGCCGCTACGAGCGCCGTGCGCTGCTGCGCATCTCGGAGGAGCACCCTGAGGGCGTGGTCATGACCACCGGCGGCAGCATTGTGAGCGAGCGCGAAACCTTTGACCTGCTGCAAAGCCACTTCTACTGTGTGTGGCTCAAGGCCAGCCCGGAGGAGCACATGAGCCGCGTGGTCGCCCAGGGCGACATGCGGCCGTTCGACGCCGGTGACAACGCCAAGGGTGGTGCCACCCGCGAGGCGCTGGACGACATCCGTCGCATTCTGGCCAGCCGCGAAGCCCTGTACGCGCGCGCCGACGCCGTGGTGGACACCGCCGCGCGCACCGTGAAGCAATCACTCAAAGACCTCGAAAGAGCCGTTCCCAAGGAGACGACATGAACGCCATGACCGAGCCGCTGCTGTTCAAGCAGGGCGACCGCGAACTGGTGCGTTTTGAAACGCACCCCACCAAGTACCAGCACTGGACGCTGAGCGTCGATGGCGACGTCGCGCGCCTGAAGCTGGACATCAATGAAGACGGCGGCATCAAGCCTGGCTACAAGCTCAAGCTCAACAGCTACGACCTGGGCGTGGACATCGAGCTGCACGACGCGCTCAACCGCATCCGCTTCGAGCATCCGGCGGTGAAGGTGGTGGTATTCGAGTCGGCCAAGGAAAAGATCTGGTGCTCGGGCGCCAACATCTACATGCTGGGCCTGAGCACCCACGGCTGGAAGGTGAACTTCTGCAAGTTCACCAATGAAACCCGCAACGGGCTGGAAGATTCGTCGCGCCACGACGGGCTCAAGTCCATCGCTGCCGTTACCGGCGCCTGCGCGGGCGGCGGCTACGAGCTGGCCCTGGCCTGCGACCGCATCGTGATGGTGGACGACCGCTCCAGCACCGTGAGCCTGCCCGAGGTTCCGCTGCTCGGCGTGTTGCCCGGCACCGGAGGCCTGACGCGTGTGACCGACAAGCGCAAGGTGCGCCGCGACCTGGCCGACATCTTCTGCACCACCAGCGAAGGCGTGCGCGCCGACCGCGCGAAGGACTGGAAACTGATCGACGCGCATGCCAAACCGCAGCAGTTCAGCGCGCTGCTTGCTACAGAAATTGAAGCACTCCGCGCAACATCCACGCGGGCTGCAGCCCAAAACGGCATTGAACTCACGCCCCTGGGCGGCACCATCGACGAGCAGGGCTACCACTACAGCCTGGTGGACGCGCAGGTGGACCGCACCGCGCGCATCGCCACCATCACCGTCCGTGCACCGGCCGCACCCATCGAGTCCACGCCCGCCGCCATCGAAGCCGCCGGTGCGAACTGGTGGCCGCTGAAGCTGCAGCGCGAGCTGGACGATGCCATCCTGCAACTGCGCACCAATGAGCTGGAAACCGGCACCTGGGTCTTCAAGACCCGCGGCAATGCCCAACTGCTGATGCAGGCCGACGCGGTGCTGGAGGCGAACAAGGCCCACTGGCTGGTGCGCGAAACCATCGGCGCGCTGCGCCGCACGCTGGCCCGCATCGACGTGACCAGCCGCTCGCTGATCGCGCTGGTTGACGAAGGCGCCTGCTTTGCCGGCACCTTCTATGAGCTGGCCGCCGCCTGCGACCGCATTTACATGCTGGACCTGCCCGACAGCCCCGACGCAGCGCCCAGCCTGCAGCTGAACGCCGCCAACTTCGGCCGCTACCCCATGGTCAACGGCCTGACGCGCCTGCAGACCCGCTTCAATGAAGACGCCGACACCATCGCCCAGCTGCAGGGCCTGCAGGACAGCGCGCTGCGCGCCGACCAGGCCCTGGCCCTGGGCCTGGTGACGCTGACGCCCGACGACATCGACTGGGAGGACGAGATCCGCATCATGCTGGAAGAGCGTGCCAGCCTCTCGCCCGACGCCATGACCGGCATGGAAGCCAACCTGCGCTTCCCGGGCAAGGAAACGATGGAGACACGCGTGTTTGCGCGCCTGAGCGCGTGGCAGAACTGGATCTTCATCCGCCCCAACGCCGTAGGCGAAGAGGGCGCCCTGAAATTGTTCGGAACCGGCAAGAAGGCCCGTTTCGACTGGAAACGCATCTAAGGAACCACCATGAGCAACATCGACCTGCAGGCCCTGATCCCCAACAACGTGAACCTGGGCGAGAACCGCCAGCTCCAGCGCGCGCTGGAGCACTGGCAGCCCGCGTTCCTGAACTGGTGGGACGAAATGGGCCCGAGCGACTTCAAGGCCAACGAGGTCTACCTGCGCACCGCCGTGGGCGTGGACGCGTCCGGCTGGGCGAGCTACGGCTACACCCCCATGCCCGACTACCGCTGGGGCATCTTCCTGGCTGACAAGGAAGAGGGCCGCAAGATCGGCTTTGGCGACCACATGGGGGAAGACGTCTGGCAGGACGTGCCTGGTGAATACCGCAGCACCTTCCGCCGTCTGATCGTGACCCAGGGCGACACCGAGCCGGCCTCGGTGGAGCAGCAGCGCCTGCTGGGCCACACCGCCCCCAGCCTGTACGACCTGCGCAACCTGTTCCAGGTGAACGTGGAAGAGGGCCGGCACCTGTGGGCCATGGTCTATCTGCTGCACGCCCACTTTGGCCGCGACGGCCGCGAAGAGGCTGAAGAACTCCTGATGCGCCACAGCGGCGACGCGGACAAGCCGCGCATCCTGGGCACCTTCAACGAGCCCATGGACAACTGGCTGAGCTTCTTCATGTTCACGTATTTCACTGACCGTGACGGCAAGTTCCAGCTCAAGAGCTTTGCCGAAAGTGCCTTCGACCCGCTGGCACGCACCACGCGCTTCATGCTGACGGAAGAGGCCCACCACATGTTTGTGGGCGAGACCGGCGTGGGCCGCGTGATCAAGCGCACACTCGAAGTGATGAAGGAGCTGGACACCGACGATGTGGCGACGCTGCGCAAGGCGGGCGTGATCGACCTGCCGACCATCCAGAAGTTCATGAACTTCTGGTTCACCAGCTCGCTCGACCTGTTCGGCTCCGAGGCCTCGTCCAATGCGGCCAACTATTTCAGCAACGGCATCAAGGGCCGGCCGGACGAAACCAAGTTCGCCGACCATGTGGAAGCTGGCACCGAAATGACCATCCAGGTGCCGGACGGACAGGGCGGCATGAAGAACGAGACCATCTCGGTGCGCAACGGCATGAACGAGGTGACCCGGCTGGAGTACGTGAAGGACTGCAACGTGGGCGTGACGCGCTGGAACATGGCGATCAAGCGAGCGGGTGTTGATTTCGAACTCAAGCTGCCGTCCACCCGCTTCCGCCGCGCCGTGGGCGTCTGGGCTGGCGTGCCGACCACGCCAGAGGGCAAGCCCATCAGCCAGGCCGAATTCGACGCGAAGAAGGACAGCTGGCTGCCGACCCCGGCTGACATCAGCTTCGTCAAGAGCCTGATGCAGCGCGTGACCGAGCCGGGCAAGATGGCCGCGTGGATTGCACCGCCCGACCGCGGCATCAACGCCAACCCGGTGGCATACGAGTACGTGAAGCTTTGACCCGCGCGGCGGGCGGTTTCACGGCCCGCCGGTCCTGCGGAAGGCCGTGACCTCGACACCCAGTGCGGCAGACGGAAACCGGATCCGCAGGAGGTGCTGGTTCTGGTGCAGCACGAAGGCAATGTCGTCGGCGTCCTCACAGCCATCCCCGCGGATGCGCACCTGCCGGTAGTTCGTGGCCGTCAGCACCGTCAACAGCCTGGTTGCAGCGTCGAACTCTTTCTGCAAGCCGATCAGTTGCCCCGTACGGCCACCCCCTGACCAGTGTGACGGGTTCAGTTGCCAGGCCTGGACCTTCGCGACCCGTTCCAGCAGGGCTGCGGGGGCGACGGTTCCGTCATAGGCAAGCAGGCATCGCTGGCCGTTCTGGAGCATCCAGCTTTGCCCACCTGTTCGCCGGATTTGCAGTGAAACGCTGTCGCTACCTGTCGAGCTTTCACGGGCGATCCACTGGCCGTCCCAGGCCGGGTTGAGTTGCGCCCACGCAAGACCGGGCAAGCACAGGCAGACGGTCCACCACCGGCGTGCGCTCATGTGCCGACCATGCCACCATCGCGCCGCCGCACCACGGCCGTGGCCGAACGCGGGCGTGTTGTGCCACCGTCGGGCCAATGCCCCTCGGCGCCGCCTTCGTCGCGTGTTTCGCCCGGGTGCTGGATGTTGACAAACAGCGTTCGCCGGTCGGGTGTGACCACGCAGCCGGTGATCTCGCAGCCGCGCGGGCCCGTCATGAAGCGCTTGATTCGGCCGGTGGACACGTCGGCACACAGCATCTGGTTGTTGCCCAGCCGCGCCATGTCGCCCTTGTGCATGAGCTGGCCCGACATGTCGGTCTGGATCCACAGCAGCCCACCGCTGTCAAAGTGCAGGCCATCGGGCGAGCCGAACAGGTCGGCGTCTGCGGTGGGGTAGCGGGTTTCGCTGCCGGGCACAGTTGGGTCACCCGCAAGCGCAAAGAAGTCCCACTGGAAGCGGCTGGCTGCCGCATCGTTGCCGTCCTCCCGCCAGCGGATGATGTGGCCGAACAGGTTGCGCGCCCGCGGGTTGGCTGCGTCTGGGCCGGGGCGGCCGGGCTCGCCGCGCTGGCTGTTGTTGGTCAAGGTCACGAACACTTCGCCAGTGACCGGGTGCACTGCAATCCATTCGGGTCGGTCCATTCGTGTGGCCCCCACCACGTCGGCGGCGCCGCGCGCATTGATGAGCACACTCGCCTGGTCGGCGAAGCCCTGCTGCGGCGTGAGCCCGTGGCGTCCGGCCTGCAGGGCGATCCATTCGCCACGGCCGCCCTCATCGAAGCGCGCGACATGCAGCGTGCCATGGTCGAGCAGGTCGCGGTTGGCTGCAGAGCCACCGGGCCGGACGGCGTCGCGGCTCACGAACTTGTAGATGTATTCAAAGCGCGTGTCGTCGCCCATGTAGATGACCACGCGGCCGTCGGGCGTCAGGGTGCAGGTGGCGCTTTCCTGGCACTTGCGGCCCAGCGCCGTGCGTTTGACGGGGGTGGCGGTCGGGTCCATCGGGTCGATTTCGACCACCCAGCCAAAACGGTGGGCTTCGTTGGGGTGGCGCGTGATGTCAAAGCGTTCGTCGTGCTGCCACCAGTCCACCCATTGGGCGCCGGGCGCCACGCGGTAGCGGCTGAGCGACGCCGGGGCGTCAGCGGCCGCTTTGCCCGGGCCGCCAAAGTAGCCCTGGAAGTTCTCCTCGCAGCTCAGGTAGGTGCCCCAGGGCGTCACGCCCATTGCGCAATTGGCAAAGGTGCCCAGCACCCGGGTGCCACCGGGATCAGCCTGTGTGCGCAGCGCCGGGGCACCGGCGGCCGGGCCGCTCAGGCGCATGGGCGTGTTGCCATGGATGCGGCGCGCATAGGGTGACGGCCGCACCTGGTGCCAGCCGGTGCGGTCCCGCGCAATCTCGATGACTGACACGCCCATCGCGTGCTGCGACTTGCGGGTCTTCTCCAGCGAACCGGGCCGGGCGCCGTCGGCATGCAGCAGGCTTTCGTCGGTGTACTCGTGGTTCATCACCAGCAGGCCGCGCCGGCCATCGTTGCCGAGCGGAAAGAAATGCATGCCGTCGTGGTGCATGCCGGCCTGCTGCGCCTGGTCTGCCGCCGTGTTGGATGCGTCTGGTTTCCAGGCGGGCATGGCTCCGGGCAGACCTGTGGGGTCCCCCCATTTGTAGAGCAGTTGCACCTCGTACTCGGGCGGCACCGTCAGGGCATGGTCCGAGGCGGGCGGGACGCTGGTGAAGCCCAGCACCGGGCTGGACGCCCCGGCGCGCGGTGTGGCGCAGCCCGGGGCCAGCAGTGCCACCACGGCGGCGGCGCCCGATTGGAGGATGAAGCGGCGGTGTGCAGAGTCAGGTGCTTGCATGCGTCAAGATAGAATGCCAGCTTCGGAGCGTAGCGCAGTCTGGTAGCGCATCTGGTTTGGGACCAGAGGGTCGTAGGTTCGAATCCTATCGCTCCGACCAGTTTTCCCCACCACTGCCCGTAGCTCAGTTGGATAGAGCAACAGCCTTCTAAGCTGTGGGTCGGGGGTTCGATTCCCTCCGGGCAGGCCAGTCTTGGCGCTCAGCGCCGTTCGTACTGGGTTTTGCCGAACAGGATTTCCCGTTCCTTGTCACCGGTGATGGGCTTTCGCAGCGCCGCCAGTACCTGCACGCCGCGCTGCACCGCGGGCCGGGCGGCCATGGTGTTGAACCACCGCTCCAGGTGCGGGTAGTCAGCCAGCACGATGCCCTGGTTCTGCCAGTTGCGCAGCCAGGGGAAGGTGGCGATGTCGGCAATCGAGTAGGTTTTGCCGGCCAGGTAGCGGGTTTTGGCCAGCTGCCGGTCGATCACGCCATACAGGCGGCGGGCTTCATTGGTGTAGCGGTCGATGGCATACGGGATTTTTTCCGGGGCGTACTGGCGGAAGTGGTGGTTCTGCCCGAGCATCGGCCCGACGCCGCCCATCTGGAACATCAGCCATTGCAATACCTCGTAGCGGGCGCGGTCGCCTTTGGGCATGAACTTGCCGGTCTTGGCGGCCAGGTACACCAGGATCGCACCGGATTCAAACAGTGATATCGGGCGACCGTCCGGGCCCTCGGGGTCCACGATGGCGGGGATCTTGTTGTTCGGGCTGAGGGCCAGAAACGCCGGTTGAAACTGGTCGCCTGTGCCAATGTTCACAGGAATGGCCCGGTAGGGCAGGCCGCACTCCTCCAGCATGATGTGAACTTTGTGGCCATTCGGCGTGGGCCATGAATACACGTCAATCATCGACTGCCCCTTTTTTGCGCTTTTGATTCAATAATGCAACTTTAGGTGAATCATCCGAGCCATGTTTGACCGCATTAAAAAGGCATTCTCCAAAGACGCCAAAGACGGCTTCGCGCCCAGTTCGCAGCTGGCAGGCAGCCAGGTGTCGGAATGGGCGGGCACCCAGGGTTTCGCCTTCAGTGCCCAGGGGGCGGGCAAGGCCTTTTCACTGGAAGGCAAGGTCAGTGGCCGGCCCTGGCGCATGGAACTGGGCCGCCCGTCGCGCAATTTCATCCGCGGCGAAGAGCTGCGGGCCCGGGCCGAGCTGCGCATCAATGAAGACGTCGCGGTGCTGGTGATGAACCGGCCCCTCAAGGAGGCGCTGGAAAAAAAGGCGTACTCGATCTACACCGACAGCCTGCAGACCACGGCCGACCCGAACCTGCCGGAGGAACTGCGCTGGTTGTCGATGTACGAGGAAGTGGGATGGGACAGCCTGCCACGGCCGTTCTGGGAGCGCTATTCCATCCTCACCGACCAGCGGGACAACGCCCTGGCGTTCATGGACGCGGGCCTTGCTGACCAGTTGATGAACTGGCCGGAGCCCGGCCCGTCCGAAGAGGTTCCCTTCATGCTGATGCTGCTGCGTGGCAAGGCCTACCTGCGCATGGAGTACACGCCGGCCGACATGCCCACGCTGCAGCATGCCGCCACGGTCTTCACCAGCGCGTGTGAAGCCGCCATCGGTGGCCTGTCCACCGATCTGGCACTCTGAGCCGGCTCAGCTGCCGCGCGTGACGGGTACCTCGGCGTCCTTGCCGTAGGCGCCATATTTGCCCAGCTCCCATTTCGCAATCGCGTTGCGGTGGACTTCGTCCGGGCCGTCGGCAAAACGCAGGGTGCGCGCGCCGGCGTAGGCATAGGCCAGCGGAAAGTCGTCGCACATGCCACCGCCACCGTGGGCCTGCATGGCCCAGTCGATCACCTGGCAGGCCATGTTGGGCGCCACCACCTTGATCATCGCGATTTCCGTGCGTGCCACCTTGTTGCCGGCCACGTCCATCATCCAGGCCGCCTTGAGTGTCAGCAGCCGCGCCATGTCGATCTTGCAGCGGGCTTCGGCGATGCGCTCCTGCGTGACGGTCTGCTGTGCCACGGTCTTGCCGAACGCCACCCGCGCCGACGCACGCCGGCACATCAGTTCCAGCGCGCGCTCGGCCATGCCGATCAGGCGCATGCAGTGGTGAATGCGGCCCGGCCCGAGGCGGCCCTGGGCGATCTCGAAGCCCCGGCCCTCACCGAGCAGGATGTTCGATACCGGCACGCGCACGTTGTCAAAGTACATCTCCACATGGCCGTGCGGTGCGTCGTCGTAGCCCATCACATTGAGCGGGCGCACGATGCGGATGCCCTTGGCGTCCGCTGGCACCAGCACCATGCTCTGCTGCGAATGCCGGGGCGCATCCGGATCGGTCTTGCCCATCGTGATGTAGACCGCGCAGCGCGGGTCGGCGGCGCCGGAAATCCACCACTTGTGACCGTTGATGACGTACTCGTCGCCTTCGCGCCGGATGCTGGTGCTGATGTTGGTGGCGTCGCTGGACGCCACCTCGGGCTCGGTCATCGCGAAGGCCGAGCGGATTTTGCCCTCGAGCAGCGGCTTGAGCCAGCGCGCCTTGTTGGCGTCGTCGCCGTAGCGTGCGATGGTTTCCATGTTGCCGGTGTCCGGCGCCGAGCAGTTGAAAACTTCGCTGGCCCAGGGCACACGGCCCATGATTTCCGCCAGCGGTGCGTATTCCTGATTGGTCAGGCCGGCGCCTGCATAGCCGGACGCCTGCGCGCTGTCCACCGGCAGGAACAGGTTCCACAGGCCTGCCGCCTGCGCCTTGGGCTTGAGGTTCTCGATGGTCTGCAGCGCGGTCCAGCGCTTGCCTGCAGCCGTGTTGGCTTCCAGCTCGTCCTTGTAGCTCTTTTCGTTCGGGTAAATGTAGTCGTCCATGAACTTCAGCAGGCGTGCCTGAAGCTCCTTGGTCTTGGGGGAGTAGTCAAAATCCATGTGGTTCTCCGTTGGAATGGGGTCAGGCCTGGCGGGCAAATTTCCAGGCCATTTCGGCCAGGCCGCGTGCGCCGGCCCCCGAGCTGGCCGCCTGTGCGCTCGATGCCGTGCCGGCCTCGACGCGTTTGGCAATGCCCTGCAGGATGGCGGCGAGGCGAAACAGGTTGTAGGCCATGTAGAAGTTCCAATCCGCCTTCAGGGCGTCGGGCGTAGTGAGGCCGGTGCGTTCGCAATAGCGGCGGATGTAGCCGTCTTCCGTGGGAATGCCCAGGCTCGCCACATCAAGCCCGCCGATGCCACGGAATGCACCCGGCGGGATGTGCCAGGCCATGCAGTGGTAGCTGAAGTCGGCCAGCGGGTGGCCCAGGGTGGACAGCTCCCAGTCGAGCACCGCAATCACGCGCGGTTCGGTGGGATGGAACATCAGGTTGTCGAGGCGGTAGTCGCCATGCACGATGGAGACGCGGCTTTCGTCACGCGCGTCCGCCGGAATGTGGGCCGGCAGCCAGGCCATCAACTCGTCCATTTCCGCAATTGGCTGGGTGATGGACGCGATGTACTGCTTGCTCCAGCGGCCGATCTGCCGCTCGAAGTAGTTGCCGGGCTTGCCGTAGCTGGCCAGGCCGCGTTCGGCGAAGCGGACGGTGTGCAGCGCCGCGATGACACGGTTCATCTCGTCGTAAATGGCGCCCCGCTCGGCGTTGCCCATGCCCGGCAGTGACTGGTCCCAGAGCACGCGTCCCTGCATGAACTCCATCACGTAAAAGGCACGCCCGATCACGGACTCGTCTTCGCACAGGCAATGCATGCGTGGCACCGGCACGTCGGTGCCCTGCAGGCCGCTCATGACCGCGAACTCACGCTCGATGGCATGGGCCGACGGCAGAAGCCTGGCCACCGGACCGGGCTTGGCGCGCATCACGTAGCTCTGGCCCGGCGTCAGCAGCTTGTAGGTCGGGTTGGACTGCCCGCCCTTGAACATTTCCACCGTCAGCGGCCCCTTGAAGCCGTCGAGGTGGGTGGCCAGCCACGCGGCCAGCGCGTCGACGTCAAACGCGTGCTTGTCGGAGACCGGCCGGGTACCGACAAAATGGTCAAAGTTGCTCATGGGTCGGGTGGGGCTCAGTCGTCGGCTTCAATGATGTTCATCAGTGCTTCGCGGTTGCGCACCACCAGCCCGCCGGGTTCGATCCGGATGGCGTTCTCACGCTCCATGGCCTTGAGCTCCTGGTTGACGCGTTGGCGTGACGCCCCCAGCAGTTGGGCCAGCTCCTCCTGGGCCAGCTGCAGGCTGATGCGCATTTCGCGCCCGTCGCTCAGGCTGGGCACGCCATAGCTGCGCACCAGGTGCAGCAGTTGCTTGGCCAGCCGCGCACGCAAGGGCAGGGTGTTGAGGTCTTCCACCAGGCCGAACAGCTGCCGGATGCGGCGGGCGTGCAGACGCAGCATGGCCTCGTACAACTCCACATGGTTGGCGAGTATCTTGCGGAAATCGGCCTTCGCCACACACAGGATGGTGGTGTCGCCATGGGCGTAGGCATCGTGGGTGCGGCGGTCGCCGTCGAAGATCGCCACGTCGCCAAACCAGATGCCCGGCTCCACATAGGTCAGCGTGATCTGCTTGCCGGAAATCGACGTGGAACTGACCCGGACCGCGCCACGCGCGCAGGCAATCCATTCCTCGGGGGGCTCGCCACGCGCGGCGATCAGTTCGCCGTCCTTGTACCGTTTGACGTAAGCGCATCGGAGGATGTCGTGCCGCAGTGAAGGAGAGAGGGATGAAAACCAGCGACCGGAGTTGATCGCTTCTCGTTCTTCGATGGTAAGAATGGGGTCGTCCATGGCCTGTCTTTTGCGTGACTGATGACAGGCTGATTGTCGCGCGCGGGACGTGAGGCCCACCACAGGGTTGTCACCTGCGTGTCTGGATGGCGGCGCGCCGGTGCGCTATTGGTAGCGCGGGGTCTTCTTGTCGAGGAATGCGGCGATTCCCGTGCCGCCGTTGACATGGTGCAGGTTGCGCACAAAGTGGTCGCGCTCGGCGGCGAGCTGCCGGTTGAGCGTGGCCTGGTCGGCCTCGCTCAACAATTCCTTGATGCTGGCCAGCGCATTGGGGGCGCGTGCATTCAGCATGGCGGCGAGGTCGAGTGCGGTGGTCAGCGCGCTGCCCGGGTCGGTGACGCGGTTCACCAGGCCCAGCGCATGCAGCCGCTCGGCGCCGATGCGCTCGCCGCACATCAGCAGCTCGCTGGCCAGTTGGCGCGGCAAGGCGCGCGCCAGACTCCAGCTGGCACCACCGTCGGGCGACAGGGCGATGTTGCTGTAGGCCATGACAAACACGGCATCGCGTGCAGCGATGATGAAGTCGCACGCCAGCGCCAGCGAGAAGCCGGCACCGGCGGCCGCGCCTTCCACCGCCGCGATCACCGGCTTGGGAAAGGCGCGTACGGCCTCGATCCAGTTGTGCAGGCCTTCAATGCTTTGTGCCTGCACCTCGGGCGGCTGCTGCCGGTTGGCCTGCAGGCGCCGCAAGTTGCCGCCTGCGCTGAAGAGGGAGCCTTCGCCCACGATGACCACGCTGCGCACGTCGGCGCTGCCTTCCGCGACGTTCAGTGCTTCCACCCCGGCGGCGTACATCTCGGGCCCGAGTGCGTTGCGCGCATCCGGGTTGCTCAGGGTCAGCACCATGGTCTGGCCCTGGCTGGTGCTCTTCAGTTCAGCAGTCATCGGCGTGGCCTCAGGCTTCCTCGTGCGTCAGGGAAAGGCCGATGGCGCCGCGACGGCGCAGCCAAGGGCTGGGGCGGTAGCGCGGATCGCCATAAACCGTCTGCATGTTGAACAGCACTTCCAGGATGTTGGTCGGGCCGTAGCGGTCGCCCATGGCCAGCGGGCCGAGCGGGTAGCCCAGTCCGAGCGTGACCGCCGTTTCCAGGTCGGCCGGGCTGCAGATGCGCTGCTGGCAGATGTCGCTGGCGATGTTGACGATGGTGGCGACCACACGCTGCGTGACGAAGCCCGCGCTGTCCCGGATCACGCTCACGGGCTTGCCGTCGCGCGCAAACAGTGCGTGGGCGGCATCGCGCATGTCGTGGCGCGTCGCCGGGTTGGTGGCCAGAACCCGGCGCCGGGTCGCGGCGTCGTCGATCAGCATGTCGATGCCGACGGTGCGTGCGGGGTCGTGCCGGTCGACCACCGCGACGGTGGTCACGTCAAACCCCAGCGGTGCCACCAAAGTCAGGGCCTGTGCTGATGGCGATGGTCCGGTTTCGATCTTCGCACCCAGATCCTTGAGCAACTGGTACAGCTCGGCACGCCGGGTTGCGCGGGTGGACACCCAGACGGGTGGCAGCTCGGGCACTGCCGGTACTGCCGGTTCCGCGGCGACCTGCGCTGCACCATCGACATAGCGGTAGAACCCTTCACCGACCTTCTTGCCGACCACGCCGCCGGCCAGACGCTGGGCGGTGATGACGCTCGGACGGTAGCGGGGCTCGTCGTAGTACTGGCGGTAGATGGATTCCATCACCGGGTGTGACACATCCAGTGCCGTCAGGTCCATCAGCTCGAATGGCCCGAGCTTGAAGCCGACCTGGTCGCGCAGGATGCGGTCAATGGTGGCGAAGTCTGCCACCCCTTCGCCCGCGATCCGCAGGGCCTCCGTGCCATAGCCGCGGCCGGCATGGTTGACGATGAAGCCGGGCGTGTCCTGCGCCTGCACCGGCGTGTGGCCCATTTCGCGTGCAAACGCGGCCAGGCGTGTGCAGACATCAGGCGCCGTCTTCAGGCCGGCGATGACTTCCACCACCTTCATCAGCGGCACGGGGTTGAAGAAGTGGTAGCCCGCAAACCGCTGCGGTTGCCGCAGGCCGGCGGCGATCGCCGTCACCGAAAGAGACGACGTGTTGGTGGCCAGCACGGCGTCGGGCGGCACGATGGCTTCCATCTCGGCAAACAGGCTCTTCTTGACATCCAGCCGTTCCACCACGGCTTCGATCACCAGCGCGCAGCGGGCGAGATCAAGCAATGTGGCAGCGGGCAGCAGCCGGGCCTTGCAGGCCGCCACCTGGGCAGCGTCCATGCGGCCTTTTTCAAGCAGCCGGTCCCACTGCGCGAACACGGCCGCGCGCGCTTTGTCGACCGCTTCGGCCTGCGTGTCAAAAAGCATTACGGTGCTGCCAGCCTGTGCGGCAATCTGGGCGATGCCGCGTCCCATGGCGCCAGCACCGACCACGCCGACCGATTCAAAAGTCATGTTCATGCGCAGGATTATCACGTAGCGCCGCAGGCGCAGGCCTGTGCCAGAATCAGCCATCTTTCCATGAAATACACCCAGAAGTCGCGCGCTGCCCTTGTCGGAGGAACCCTGTTGCTGGCGGCCATCAGCAGCGCGGCGCTGACCGTGGGACGCACCCGGGGTGCCGCGCTGATTGGGCGTCCGCTGGACCTGAGCATCCAGGTCCGGCTGGATTCGGCCGATGAGGCGTCGGTGCAGTGTTTCGAGGCGGATGTATTCCACGCCGACACGCGGGTGGACGGTGGGAAGGTCTCCGTCCAGCTGGAGCCCGGTACTTCGCCGCAAGACGCCAACCTGCGCATCCGGTCTTCCGCGATCGTGGACGAGCCCGTCGTCACCGTCTACCTGCGCGCCGGGTGCAACCAGCGCATCACCCGCCGCTACGTGCTGCTGGCGGACTTCCCGACCGAGTCGGCCCCGGCCGTGCCGGCCGCCGCAGTGCCGCCGGCCGTGTCCGTGCCAGCGCGCCCTGCCGCAGCGGCAGCGCCGGTCGCCGCGCCGCCGGCATCTGCCGCGCTTTCGGCTCTGCCGGCCGGCCAGGGAACCGCGGTCGCGCCGCAGCGTCCGCGCAAAGCAGCGGCAGCGGTAGTGACATCGCGGCCGGCTGAAGCCAGACCGGCCGCGGAAGCGGCAGCCCCTGCCGCCAACGTACCGGCCGTGGTGCGGCGCAAGCCGGAAGGGAGCGCCACCACGCGTGCGCGGCTCAAGCTCGAGCCGCTGGACCTGACGGTGGAACGGGATCCCACGCTGCGGGCGTCGACCGAGCTGCTGACCGCGCCTGCCGACAACCCGCAGCAACGCGCCATGGCGGCGGCGCTCTGGCAGGCCCTGAACGCCCAACCCCAGGACATGCTGCGGGATGCGCAGCGCATCCAGACGCTGGAAGCCAACCTCAAGAGCGCCAATGCGCTCAACGTGAAGAGCCAGGCCAGTATCGGTGAGCTTCGGACGCGGCTGGAGAAGGCTGAAAGCGAACGCTACGCCAACGGGCTGGTCTACGCACTGGCAGCGCTGCTGGCGCTGGCCCTGGGCGCGGCGGTTTACTTCTGGCGACGCGCCGGCACATCCGTCATGGGTACGCATGACTGGTGGCGCCGGGGTGAAACCGCCGGGGGCGACCCTGAAGATCTGGTCGCGCCAGACTCGCTGTCCACACCGCTGCCGGCCCGGGCGCCTGTGGCGGCCAAACCCGTGTCGGTGGACGTGGACCTGGATGTGAACGAGTCCATGTTTGCTTCCCTGAAGACAGCCCGGTTGCCCGTGGCACCGCAGGCCGCTGCAGCACCCGCAGCGGCGCCGGTGGCGGCGGCTGCGGTCCGCAAGGTGGTGCTGCCGCCGGTGGACCATGTGGATTTCCAGCCCAGCATGACGGGCGGGGCACGCGCAGTCAACGTCGAGGAGCTGTTTGACATCCAGCAGCAGGCCGATTTCTTCCTGTCGCTGGGCCAGCACGAGCAGGCCATCGAAGTCCTCAAGAACCACATCAGCGACAACGTGGAGACCAGCGCGCTGGCCTACCTGGACCTCCTGAAGATCTACCACCAGCTGGACCGTCGCGACGACTACAGCCTGCTGCGCGAGGATTTCAACAAGGTCTTCAACGCGCAGGTACCGGTGTTCGATGCCTTCACCGATGCGGGCAGTGGCCTGGAGGCCTATCACAAGGCCCTGTCACGGATCGAGGCGCTGTGGCCATCGTCCAAGGTGCTGGAAATCATCGAGGAATCCATCTTCCGCAAGCCCGGCAGCGGCGACGGCGAGGCCTTTGACCTGGAAGCCTACCGGGAGCTGCTGCTGCTGTACGCCATGGCCAAGGACGTGGTCGAACGCGGGGGCGGCCTCATGGACTTCGACGTGGACAACCTGTCCACGCCCCCGGACGAGGATTCACGGCCGCCTTCGCTGTTCTCGTCCACCACCATCCAGCCGTTGTCGGCCTCGCTGGACGCGCGCGGCGGGGACTCGCTCCCCGGCACCGATGACGAAGGCGGCGAGCCTCTGCCGGAAATTTCGATGCCGCGGCCTTCGCCCCGACTGGGCCTGGACATTGACCTGACCGAACTCGAACCGTCGCCCTCGGACTTCCTGCAGATTGGTGTGGAGCCGCCGGCCCATGAACGGGCCCCGCACCCGACCCGCGAGCCGGACGCGCAGGAGCCGCCGGCACAGGACAGCAACCTGATCGACTTTGACCTGTTCGACGCGGCGACCGAGCGCGACATCGCGCCCAAGCGCCCGCCCAAGCGCTGAGCCAGCGTGGCTAGCGTGGCTAGCGTGCGTGGGTGCTGACGTAGCGCGTCGCCCATCCACTCACCAGCATGGCCAGCAACAGGCCGGCAAAGCCTGCCCAGTGCAGCATGTCCATGCGCTGGTGCGCGATCAGCCAGCCACCGCTGGCGGCCCCCACGGCCTGGCCAGCGTACATGGCCGAGGTGTTGAGCGCGATCGATGCGGCTGCCAGGGCGGGCGCGATGCCCACCAGCCGTGCCTGCTGGGCTGAATTGGACGAAAAACAACCGAGCGCCCAGGGAACCGACACGAGTGCCGCCAGCACCAGGCTGGTGCCCAGCGGCCAGACCAGCAGGCTGACCGCCATGCTCGCAATGCCCAGCATCACGGCCTTGGGAGCGCCGATGCGGTCAATGTGGCGGGACATCAGCACGTTGCCGACAAAGCCGAAAGCGCCAAACCACATGAACAGCAGGCTGAGCTGCGTGGGCGTGATGTTGATGCTGGCCTTGTAATAAGGCGCGAAGTAGGAAAACAGGACGAACTGACCGGCTGAGTACAGCACGGTCACCGCGATGCACAGCATCAGCGCCGGTGACTGCAGCGCTTCCTTCCACGCGGCGGTGGACAGCGCCGGGGGTTTCACGCCATCGGGCATGGCACGCCAGACCCAGGCCGCACTGATGAGGCCGAGCACACCGACCAGGCCAAACGCCATGCGCCAGCCGAACGTGCCGCCAATCAGTGCGCCCATTGGCATTCCGAGCACCGAGGCGACGGACCAGCCGAGAAACACGAAGGTGATGGCGCGCCCGCGTTGTTCCGGCGGCACCAGCAGGCCGACGCAGGCGGCGGCCTGGGGCGTGAAGATCGCCGGCGCCACAACCGCCAGCACCCGCATGGGCATCAGGGTGGCGAAACTGGGCATGGCGGTGCAGGCCAGGTGAAGCGCCCCGTACCAGAGCATGGACAGCGCCAGCAGGCGCCGCCGGTCCCAGCCCGCGACCACGGCGGCGAACAGCGGAGCGCCCAGGCACATCATCAGCGCGGCGGCGGATATCAGCTGGCCGGCGGTGGCGACCGTCACCTGCAGCGAACTGCTGATCTCGTTGAGCGTTCCCGGCACGATCATGACGCCGGTGCCGATGACGAAGTTGCCAAACAGCAGCGCCCAGAGCACGCCGGGCATCGCGGGGGTGGCCGGGGCGTTCAGCGGCGCACCTGCAACGCGCCGGGGTTCACGATATTGGTCGGCGTGCCCTTGATGAAATTGACCACGTTGTCGAACGCCGCGCCGAAATACAGCTCATAGCTTTCCTGCTCCACATAGCCGATGTGCGGCGTGCAGATGCAGTTTTCCAGCCGCAGCAGGGCATGGCCCTGCAGGATCGGCTCGCTTTCGAACACGTCGATGGCCGCCATGCCGGGGCGACCGCGGTTGAGTGCGGCGATCAGTGCATCCGGCTCCACCAGCTCGGCGCGTGAGGTGTTCACGAACAGGGCGGTGGGCTTCATGCGCGAGAGGTCATCGAGCGTGACGATGCCGGTGGTGTCTTCATTGAGTCGCAGGTGCAGCGAGATGATGTCACTCGCGCTGAAGAACGCTTCACGGCTGTCCGCTGCGGCAAATCCGTCAGCGGCGGCCCGCGCGCGCGAGGCTTCCCGGCCCCAGACCAGCACGTGCATGCCAAAGGCCTTGCCGTAGCCCGCGATCAGCTGCCCGATCTTGCCGTAGCCCCAGATGCCAAGCGTCTTGCCACGCAGCACCGTGCCAAGACCGAAGTTGGGCGGCATCGACGCGTTCTTGAGGCCAGACTGCTGCCACCCGCCGTGCTTCAGCATGCTGATGTAGTGGGGCAACCGTCGCGCCGCGGCCATGATCAGCGCCCAGGTCAGCTCTGCCGGAGCCACGGGGGAGCCGACGCCTTCGGCCACCGCGATGCCGCGCTCGGAGCAGGCGGCAACGTCAATATGGCCGCCCACGCGGCCGGTCTGGGCGATCAGCTTGAGCCGGGGCAGCTTTTCAATCAGGGCCCGTGTGATGTGGGTCCGTTCGCGGATCAGCACAATCACATCGGCATCACGCAGCCGTACCGACAGCTGCCCGATGCCCTTGACGGTGTTGGTGTAGACCTTGGCGGGGTAGGCGTCGAGCTTGGCAGCGCACTGGAGCTTGCGTACGGCGTCCTGATAGTCATCGAGGATCACAATGTTCATGCCCGAATTGTGCCCTGCGCGCCCCTTCGCGTGCCGGCCGGCAGGATTTTGCGGGGGCCGCTACCATGGCGCCCACTGACAACCCCCACAACCCAAGGAACTCCCCATGGCCATTTCCATGTCTTCGGCATGCCTGCCGGTGTTTGAACTGATGCTCGGCAACCTCAACCACATGCTAGACAAGGCGCAAGCCCATGCCGACGCAAAGAAGTACGACCCCGTGGTGCTGCTGCAGTACCGCCTGGCCCCCGACATGCTGCCGTTCACGCGGCAAATCCTGATCGCCTGCGACGCTGCCAAAAACGGTGTGGCCCGGATTTCCGGCGTGGAGGCGCCAAAGTTCGACGACACCGAATCAACGCTGCCACAGCTCAAGGAGCGGATCCGGAAAACCCTGGACTACCTGGCCACGGTGCCGGCCAGTGCGCTGGACGGCACCGAAGACAAGGACATCACCTTCCCCGTGGGCCGCGACAAGACGCGCACCATGAAGGCCGAGGCGTACCTCAAGCACTGGATGCTGCCGAACTTCTACTTTCATGTGACCACGGCCTACGCCATCCTGCGGCACAACGGCGTCGAGCTCGGCAAGAGCGACTACCTCGTGGGCAGCCAGGCCTGACCCGTCAGTGCCGGGTCGTGGCGCCGGCTTCCATGGCCGCCAGCCGGTCCAGCTCGGCGCACACGTCGGCCATTCGGCCGGAGATGACCATGCGCCCCGCCGCACCACCGGCGCGACTGCCCGGCTTGTCCATCACGCGGACCACGCGCAACGGCCGCTGGGCCCTTGCACAAGTGCCTTTTTGGGCTGCAGGCCGCGCCTGATCTGCGTGAGGCGCTACAAAAACAGGAGCAGCTGCCGGGCGTGACGGGCCCGGGGCAGCGACCAGCCAGGCCATCAAGCCCTGCAGTGGAGCGAAGAAGCCGTGAACGGCTGACAGTGCGATTCCCATGTAGAACTCCTTGGAACAACAAGAGGTGGACACAGGCAGGATTGCAGTGAAGGACTTGCCGCAGGGTGATGGCGACCCATTCGCCATACGCCCGCCACCTGTGGCAGCCCGGTGTGTGACAGCGTGATTACATGAGCATGGTGTTGCGGATCAGGCCGACGGCCAGGCCTTCGATCTCGAACGGTTCACCGGGCTCCACGATGATGGTCTGGTAGTCGGGGTTCTCGGCGTGCAGCTCGATCAGGTGCTTGTTGCGGCGGAACCGCTTGACGGTGACTTCCTCACCCAGCCGGGCGACCACGATCTGGCCGTTCTTGGCGTCCTTGGTGGCCTGGACGGCCAGCAGGTCGCCGTCCATGATGCCGGCGTCGCGCATGGACATGCCGCGTACCTTGAGCAGGTAGTCGGGTTTGCGCTGGAACAGCGTGCTTTCCACGTAATAGGTCTGGTCCACATGCTCCTGCGCGAGAATGGGCGAGCCGGCGGCGACGCGGCCCACCAGCGGCAGGGCCAGCTGGGCCAGGCTTTGCAGGGGCAGGGAGAATTGCTTGATGCGCGATTCATTGATGGAGCGCAGCGTGTCGCTCTTGAGGCGGATGCCGCGCGAGGTGCCGCTGACGAGCTCGATCACGCCCTTGCGGGCCAGCGCCTGCAGGTGCTCTTCGGCCGCGTTGGCAGACTTGAAGCCGAGTTCGGCAGCGATCTCCGCCCGGGTTGGGGGCGCACCGGTGCGGGCAATGGCGCTCTGGATGAGGTCCAGAATCTGCTGCTGGCGGGCAGTGAGTTTCGGGCTTTCGATCATGGCAACTCCTTGGGCGGGGCCGTTGAGACCAGGGGCTGGATGAGGGGACACCGGGATGACTGTCTTAATATCCAGTAACTGTATTTTTAACCAGTTTTTGAAAGTTTGCAAGTGAGTGGCAAAAAAATTGTGGTGCTGGGCACGGGCGGGACGATTGCCGGCACGGCGGCGAGCCCGGGTGACAACATCGGCTACACGGCCGCCCAGGTGGGCGTGGAGCAGCTGATCGCTGCCGTGCCGCCGCTGGCCGGCTGGTCGCTGGCAAGCGAGCAGGTCGCGCAGGTGGACAGCAAGGACATGGACGCGGCCATCTGGCGCCAGCTGGCGCAGCGTTGCGCCCACTGGCTGGCGCAGGACGATGTGCAGGGCATCGTGATCACCCACGGCACCGACACGCTGGAGGAAACGGCGTACTTCCTGCATGCCGTGCTGGCGCCGGCCAAGCCGGTGGTACTGACCTGCGCCATGCGGCCGTCCACCGCCCTGGCGCCGGACGGGCCGCCGAACATGCTCGACGCGGCGGTTGTGGCGGCGACACCGGGCGCACGGGGCGTGGTGGTGGTGTGCGCCGGTGTGATCCATGGCGCGCAGGACGTGCAGAAAGTCCACACCTGGCGGCTCGATGCGTTCAGCTCGGGCGACGCCGGTCCGATCGGCTACGTTGAACAAAATGGCCTCCGGCTGGTGCGGAACTGGCCTGCAGCCCGCACGGAAACTGCGCAGGCCGCTATGGAAAAGATAGCATCCAGCGACTGGCCGCAGGTCGAAATCGTGCTGAGCCACGCGGCCGCCAGCGGCGCGGTGGTGCAGGCGCTGCTGTCGCAGGGGGTGCGCGGCATCGTGGTGGC
Source organism: Ramlibacter sp. (assembly GCA_046348225.1). Classification (GTDB taxonomy): domain Bacteria; phylum Pseudomonadota; class Gammaproteobacteria; order Burkholderiales; family Burkholderiaceae_C; genus JAXMEQ01. Next base: position 207 of record JAXMEQ010000003.1, on the reverse strand, counting down.
GGGCACTGGCAACGGTACGCTGCACCACGCGCTGGAGGCGGCGCTGACGCAGGCGCAGGCCGCCGGCGTGCAGGTGCGCCGCGCCACGCGGTGTGTGGATGGCCGGGTGCAGCCGCGCCCGGGCGATGCGATCGCCGATACCGGTGGGCTGCCACCGGTCAAGGCACGGATCGCGCTGCAACTCGCGCTGCTGGGCGTGGCGCCGGC
>JAXMEQ010000002.1:0-508148 GCA_046348225.1 Ramlibacter sp. | reverse complement strand
CTGGATCTCGCAGCACTGCGCGCGAAGATCGGTGACATCAACGATCACTATCAAACCTTTGTGGCCACCAACAAGGCTGGGAAATGCCCGTTTTGTGGCATCGGCGATATCAAGGGCGAACATCACAGTAAACGTGAGGCCTACGATCATTACCTTCCCAAGGCGCTCTATCCGTTTAACTCCATCAACTTTCGGAATCTCGCGCCGGCCTGCCACGAATGCAACAGCACCTATAAGCTCAGCAAGGACCCTGCACACAATTTAGCTGGACGGCGCAAAGCCTTCTATCCATTCGCCGCTGCGGCTCAAATCATCGATATTCGAGTGGCCTTGCAGCATTCCGACATCGAGAACCTCAAGCCCACAGACGTACAGATGCAATTCGGTCCTGCTGCCGTCACCGAGGAAATAGAAACCTGGAAGGACGTATATGGCATTGAGGAGCGCTACAAAGCTAAAGTCTGCGGGGAAAATGACGGCAAGTATTGGCTGACGCAGGTGCTGGACGAATGCCAGGCGTATGACAAGCAGCCCGCCGACGTCCTGGCTATGCGTGCCCAGCAGGCGCAGAGTCGACCCTATGCCGATTGCAATTTTCTACGGAAGCCGTTTCTTGAGGCTTGCCAGCAAATCGGCGTTCTTTGAGATCCCCGCAGCAACCCGCGCCAGTGCTCATAAGCTCGGGAGGCCAGTCCACACATAGTCAACCATCCGCCACCAATACGCCCTCCAAAGGCCGCCAGGAACATTGACCTGGCGGCCTTGTCCTTTTTCGGATCCCGTACGCCCATTTCACCCGTCGTGGAAAGATGTCGAGGCGGCAGCAGTCCTGGCGTCGCTGCACGCGGTCCGACGTACTGGGCGTCGTGAAATGGACTTCCGGCGTGACGGCGAGCCTGGGTGCCATGGGAAGTTCACTGGCGCTGGTAGGCGTCGCCTTTCAGCTTGAAGACCTCCATCGGCTTCAGGGTGGTCTGCGGGCCTGACCAGACCTTGGCCCCGTTGATCTGGATCTCTGCATCGCTCGCGTCGCCGCCGAGCAGCACCTGTACCAGCCCCTGGGCGTTGGTAGAGAGCTCGCCACAGCCCGTAACCTGCACGCTCGCTGCAAGCGGCTGATCGGAGCCGTCGAGGACTTGGATCTTGATGATGGGCATACATGCTTTCCGACGATAGGAAGAGAAGGTCAATGTATTGACGTCCATGCCCCCTGCGTTAAGCAAAACCACCTAAAACATCCCTCTGTTTTTGCGAATGGCCTGCGTCATCGCGCGGCGACGCCGTGAAGTCAGCTAGCGGACCTTGATCGTCAGCTTGGGTCGCCACACCGCCAGCACGACGTTGACGATGCACAGAGCGATCAGCAGCCACAGGGTGATGCGCTCGGAGCGAAGCAGTGCGTCGAGCGCGGCGGGGTCCGCCACCGCTGCCACAAACTCGGCATGCCGTTGGCCGGAGCCGACCACCAGCAAGGTCGCTTCGAAAACGCTGATGCCCAGCAGCGCCTTGACCCACGCCCAGCCGGCATCCTGGTAGGCGCGTGTTGCGGCCATGGCCAGCAACCCGCTCAGCACAACAACCGCCATGGACGGTATCAGCACATATTGCGCAATCACCGCAAACAGTTGCCGTGCCGCGGTGAACTCCGCCGCCGCCGCGCGGTTGGCCCACAGGTTGATGACCAGGCAGGCGGCCAGGCCGCCGCCGAAGCCGATCGACGCGACATCGTGCAGCGCTTTCGCGCCCAGGCGCACCCAGCGCCGGCCGCTCACCGACATGGCCTTGAATGCAGGGGGGTGGTTTGCACTGTGTCCTCGCGAGGCAGGGTTGAACATCCAGAGGGCGGGCACCCGGTGCCGCCGGTGGTGGACGGCGATAATCTGCACTACGTTACAACGACTTGAATTCCCGTGCACGCCGTTCTGAAGTGCGGCGCGTCGCGACCAGTGCCTGCATGCGGCTTGACGACATCCTTTATTCACAGGGCTTTGGCACGCGCCGCGTCTGCGCGGGCCTGATCCAGCAGGGGCTGGTGACGGTGGCAGGCCAGGCCTGCGACGACCCGTCCCTGGACCTGGACCCCACCGGCCTGCACTTCACGGTTCAGGGCAAGCCCTGGGAGTACCACGCCCCTGCGTATGTGCTGCTGCACAAACCTGCCGGCACCGAATGCTCACAAAAACCTTCCACCTGGCCGAGCATCTACACGCTGCTGCCGGCGCCGCTGCGCCAGCGCCCGCAAAAAGGTGCTGTGCAGGGGGTGCAGGCCGTGGGCCGGCTGGACCAGGACACCACCGGCCTGCTGCTGCTGACCGACGACGGCAAGTTCATTCACCGCATGAGCTCGCCGCGCCACCATGTGCCCAAGGTGTACGAGGTGATGGTGAAGCACCCGCTGGACGGGCAACAGGTCAGCCGCCTGCTGGCGGGCGTGGTGCTGGACGACGACCCGAAGCCCGTGGCTGCCGCCGCCTGCGAAGCGGTTGGACCGACGCATTTGCGCCTGACGCTCACGGAGGGCAAATACCACCAGGTCAAGCGCATGGTGGCGGCCGTCGGCAACCGGGTCGAGGCACTGCACCGCTCCCGCATTGGCGGGCTCGCGCTGCCGGCCGACCTGGCGCCGGGCCAGTGGCGCTGGCTTTATGCCGGCGACCTGGCCGCCATCACCGGCCGGGCTGCGCCAGAAACGCCTGCACCAGCCGCGTGACACGTTCGGTCTGGTCGCGGTGCGGCGAATGGCCGCAGGCGGCCAGCTTTTCCAGCTGCAGCGGTCCGCGCGTGGGCGCGATCTCCTCAATCTGGCGCATCGTGCCATAGGCATCGTCTTCGCCCTGGATGGCCAGCACCGGCGCGGTGATGGCGCGGCACTCGTCACGAATGTCAAAACTGCGGAACGCCGGGTCCAGCCAGGCGTCGTTCCATTGCCAGAAGGCGCAGTCCACGTCCGCGTGGTAGCGGGCCAGCCGTGCGCGCAGGTCACCGTGTTCATAGGCATGCCGCGCCCGGGCGATGGAGTCGATGGAAACGTCTTCCACCATCACATGCGGGGCCATCACGATGCAGGCTGCCACCGGAAACCGGCTGGCATGGAGCAGGGCGATGCTGGCGCCGTCGGAGTGGCCCAGCAGCACGGGTCGGGCAATGCCCAGGTGCTGCAGCAGCGCCGGCAACACCGCCCAGGCTTCGTGGTGCATGTAGTCGGGCTTCAGCCGGCCGCTGCCGCGAACGTCGGGCACCGGGTCCGACCGGCCATAGCCGCGGCGCGACCACACCACGCCGGCCCGCCCGGTGGCGGCACAGATGGCTTCTGGCCACGATCCCGCGCGGCCCTGCCACATGGCCACCGAACCCAGGCCCTCATGCAGAAACACGATGGGTGGCCGGTCGTTGCCGTCGATCCGCACGACTTCGAGCCGGACGCCGTTGACCTCGATCAATTCCATGACTGGATGGTAAGGGCTTGTGGGTCGGCGGGCCCGAGGGGGCGGCTACACTGTCGGCCTGCCTCCACCACTGGTTTTTTTGTGAACTTTTCCCGACGTTTTGCCGCACTGTTGCCGGCTGTCATGCTGTTTGTTTCGCCGCTGGCCGCGCTGTCGCAGACCCATCCGATTTTTGTACTGAATTCGCTGGAGGCCAATGTCAGCGTCATTGATCCGGTCACCTGGAAGGAAACCCGCCGCATCGCCACCGGCAAGGAACCGCACCACCTGTATCTCACACCGGACGAGAAGTCGCTCATCATCGCCAATGCGCTGGCGGATTCGCTGACGTTTGTGGACCCGAAGACCGCCGAGATCCAGCGCACCGTGCGCGGCATTCTGGACCCCTACCACCTGCGCTTCTCGCCCGACATGAAATGGTTTGTCACGGCGGCGAACCGCCTGAACCATGTGGACATCTACCGCTGGGATGGCAAGGACCTGACGCTGGCCAAACGGATCGCCACCGGCAAGACGCCCAGCCATCTCTGGATCGACAGCAAGAGCACCACCGTCTATGCGTCCATGCAGGACAGCGACGAACTGGTGGCGATTGACCTGGCCACCCAGGGCATCAAGTGGCGCACCCGCACCGGCCCGATGCCGGCCGATCTGTTTGGCACGCCCGATGACAAGCTGCTGCTGGTGGGGCTGACCGGCAGCCACAGCGTGGAGGTGTTTGACGTGTCGGGCAAGGAGCCCAGGTCGGTCAGGAAAATCCGCACGGGGGATGGCGCCCATGCCTTCCGTTCGGCCGGCGACCAGCGCCACGTGTACCTCAGCAACCGGGTGGCCAACACCATCAGCAAGATTGACCTGCAGACGCTGGAGGTGGTGGCAACGCTGCCCGCACCGGGTGGGCCGGACTGCATGGACGTGATGGCCGGTGGCAAGACGCTGCTGGTGACGTCGCGCTGGGCGCGCAAGCTGACCGTGATCGACACCGAGCAGAAGAAGGTGATCCGCCAGGTCAATGTTGGAAAATCCCCGCATGGCGTCTGGACGCTTGACCACAACCCCCGCTGAGCCGCTTCGCCGGGCTGGCCACGGCCTCGCAGTTGCTATCATTTTCATAGCGGCTTGCGCAATCGGCACGCGGGCTGCAGCCCGAAATGCCTGTGAAAAGCCGCTGTACCTGACTTTCGACACCGGGCACATGGGGGTGGCGCCACTGGTGGCCGACGTGCTGCGGCGCCAGCAGGTGCGCGCGACGTTTTTTGCCGCCCACGAACCCACGCAAACCGGTGACGGCAGCCTGGGCGAACACTGGGCCGCGTGGTGGAAGGCGCGGGCGGGCGAAGGGCACGAGTTCGCGTCGCACACGCTGAACCACGTGTACTGGCGCGCCGACCTGCCCGGCACGCCGCCGCGGTTCCGGGTGCAGGCGTCGGCCGGGCCCGAAGCCGGCAAGCCCCTGGAGTGGAGCGCTGGCGACTACTGTGCGGCCATCGGCGCGGCCGCCGACCGGCTGCAGGCGGTCACGGGGCAGAAGCCGCTGCCGCTGTTCCGCGCGCCCGGCGGCAAGACCTCGCCCGCGCTGCTGGCGGCGGCGCAGGCTTGCGGCTACGCCCATGTGGGCTGGGCCCCGGCGGGCTTTCTGGGCGACGAACTGCCCAGCGACCGATACCCGAACGACGCCCTGCTCAAAAAGGCACTGCGCGACCTGCGCGCGGGCGACATCCTGATGGCGCACCTGGGCATCTGGTCGCGCAAGGACCCGTGGGCGCCGGCCGTGCTGGAACCGCTGCTCAGCGGCCTGAAGGCGCGCGGCTTCTGTTTCCAGACCCTGCGCGAGCACCCGGCCTACAAGGACTGGATTGCGCGGCGCGGCTGACCCGATGGACTGGCTGACCGACACCTTTTCCGCCGCCCAGCAGGCCCTGTTTGAAGGGCTGGTGCAGCCGCTGGTGTTCGGTCTGGGCCTGGGTGGCCGGCTGGAAGATGCCTACGTGGCGACCGGCTGGCTGCTGGTCGGGCTGCTCCAGATCGCCGTGTTGCTGGCCGTGATCGGGCCGCTGCAGCGCTGGCGGCCTGTGGAGCCCGTGACCGACCGCGCGGCGATCCGCACTGACGTGGTTTACACGCTGATCCACCGGTTGGGTGTGTTCCGGCTGGTGCTGTTTTTCACGCTCGACCCCTTGTTTGACGAACTCTTTGGCGCACTGCGGGTGGCTGGCGTCCCCACGCTGCACCTGGACGAGCTGTGGCCAGGCGTGACCGACGTGGCGCTGGTGAGCTTCCTCATTTACCTGGTGGTGTTCGACTTTGCCGACTACTGGATTCACCGCGGCCAGCACGGCTTCAACTGGTGGTGGAATCTGCACGCACTGCACCATTCACAGCGCCAGATGACCATGTGGAGCGACAACCGCAACCACCTGCTGGACGACGTGCTGCGCGACTGCCTGATCGTGGCGCTGGCCCAGGCGATCGGCGTGCCCCCGGGCCAGTTCGTGGCGGTGGTGGCGTTCACGCAGTTGAGCGAGAGCTTTCAGCACGCCAACCTGCGGCTCTGGTTTGGCGCCGTGGGCGAAAGGCTCTGGGTCAGCCCGCGCTTTCACCGGCTGCACCACAGCATCGGCATCGGGCACGAGACGCAAGGCAGTGGCACGCTGGGCGGCCACAATTTCGGCGTGCTGCTGCCCTGGTGGGACATGTTGTTTGGCACTGCCAACTTCGAGCAGCGCTATGACCCCACCGGCGTGCGCGACCAGGTCGAGCAGGGCCGGGACTATGGACGTGGCTTCTGGGCCCAGCAGTGGCTGGGCCTCAAGCGCCTGGCCGGCAAGGCCTGAGCCACCGCCGGGCGCCACAGGCGCCACGCATCCCGGTATCCTCTGTGCATGAGCCTGCTTCTTGACTCCTTCTGGCGTGCAGTCGCCTATTGCGTGCACCCGCGCGTGATCGCGCTGTCGCTGCTGCCGCTGGTCTTCATGGTGGCGCTGGCGCTGGGCCTGGGCTACTTCTTCTGGCAAGCCGCCATCGATGGCGTGAACAGCCTGCTGGATGCCTTTGAACTGCTCAACAGTTTCTGGGCCTGGCTGCAGGGCATGGGTGCCGGCAACCTCAAGGTGGTGGTGGCGCCGCTGATCGTCATCTTCACCGTCACGCCACTGATCGTGGTGGTGTCGCTGGTGGTGGTGGCGGTGGCCATGACGCCGGCGCTGGTGTCCCTGGTGGCCGAGCGGCGCTTTGCCACGCTGGAGCGCAAGAAGGGCGGCTCGCTGCTGATGAGCCTGCTGTGGTCGTTCGGCTCGGTATTGCTGGCGCTGGTCGCGCTGGTGGTATCGATTCCGCTGTGGCTGGTGCCGCCGCTCATCCTGGTGCTGCCGCCACTGATCTGGGGCTGGCTGACCTACCGCGTCATGGTGTTTGACGTGCTGGCCGAGCACGCCAGCGTTGAAGAGCGTCGTGAAATCTTCCGCCGCCATCGCGGCTGGCTGCTGGGCATCGGCATCCTCACGGGCTACCTGGGCGCGGCGCCCAGCATTGTGTGGGCGTCCGGCGCGCTGTTTGCGGCGGCGTTCGTGGTGCTGGTGCCGGTGGCGATCTGGATCTACACGCTGGTGTTTGCCTTTGCCTCGCTCTGGTTCGCGCACTATTGCCTCGCGGCGCTGGAAAGCCTGCGGGCAGAGTCGGCTTCGGGCATCGTGCCCGCCGCCGTACCGGCCGAGCCGCTAGCATTGCCGGATGGTGCGACTCGAAGTCGCTCTTGTAGCTGAACTAATCAGCCTTCATAGGAGTGCGTTTCCCCTCTGGGAGCGCAACGATTTCCTCCCTGGAAATCACTCAGAAATGGTCGAATTAATGCCACGCATTTTTCGACCGGAGGGGCCCACCTTGGGCCTCCTCGCAACAAAATTCGGCCTCACGGCAGGGATTTCTGTTGCCTGAACGCTACAGTTACAAAATAAAAGTACTGTAGCCGCCGCCTCTCCGGGCGGCCAACAAAGCGGCACCGCTTTTGGTGCCTTGTTTCTCACCGAAACCACTTTTGGAATGAAGTGACCTCGTCTGTGCGTGCATCTTGGGTAACTGAGTTGTGCGGAGCCATGGATAAACGACCCGCGCGCAAGCGCACAAATCCGACGCGAGCTGGATGAATTTCAAGAACAAGACTTGAGAGGGTGGCCGAGGTATAGGGCAAGGGAAACACAAGTGAACGTTCGCGAGAACCGCCGTCACAATGAAGTAGCTAACTCTTGTGTCCCGGGGCAACCTGGGGAGCTACGGCCAAAAGGCAACGCGTCTGAGACTGAATGTCATCTACTTCAGTCTGTTCCCATTGAACGCGCGGCGGATAGAACGTCCCTAACCCCATCTTCCGGCCTGCCGGCCGGATGGGCACCAAGGGAAACGAGGTAAGCCCGACGCATCGCCACCGCCAGTACGGGGTGGCAACCGAAGCGCAAGCGACGGCCATGGTGTAGCGGGTAGAGGAAGAAGCAAAAAGCGAATGTCGGCCTGTAACGGGCCGGATAGGGGTTCAAGATTTGCCCCAGCGTGAAAGCGTGCTGACTTGCTTCAGGTGCGACGGCGTAAAGCCTTTGCAAACTTCAACATGGCCCCGCGGGTAGTCTGCCCGCAGGGGCAGACCTTCGCCCAATGGGTCTCCTCACTGGAGAAGGTATGGCAACACAGCGAAGTGCTCCGGCACCTCGCGCTGCGTCTTCAGGCGAGCAAATGGATTGGCACCTAGTTGACTGGGGGCTGGTTCAGATGTTTGTCGGGAAGATGCAGACGCGCATTGCGCAGGCAGAAATGGACAAGGACTATCGACGGGTCAAACGACTTCAGAGAAGCCTTGTTCGATCCTGGCAGGCCAAGGCATTGGCGGTCAGGAAAGTTTCCGAGAACCAAGGGAAGCGGACGAGTGGCGTCGACCGCGAACTATGGCCTTCACCGAAGGCCAAATGGAATGCGGTGTGTCGATTGAACAAACAGGGATATCGGGCGAAGCCTCTGAGGCGCGTCTGGATTCCAAAGACGAACGGCAAGGAGCGCCCTTTGGGCATTCCAACACTGTTCGACCGGGCGATGCAGGCCTTATACCTGCTCGCGCTGGAACCGGTGTCAGAGTGTGCGTCCGACCCAAATAGCTACGGCTTTCGTAAAGGACGATCAACCCACGATGCCCGGAGCCAGTTGTTCGTGTCGCTATCCCAGAAGGCTTCGGCCCAATGGATTTTGGACGCGGACATCACGGGATTCTTCGACAACATCAACCACGAATGGTTGCTAGCGAATGTTCACATGAACAAACGCATTCTCCGAAAGTGGTTGAAAGCAGGTGTCGTCGATAGGGGACAACTGCACCGAACCGAAATGGGAACGCCGCAAGGCGGGATCATTTCGCCGACATTGGCGAACATCACCCTGAACGGGTTGGAGCGCGGACTCAAGCAGTACCTCAAAAAGGAACTCGGGTCCAAAGCGGCTGACAAGACGAAAGTGAATCTGGTTCGATATGCAGACGATTTTGTGGTGACGGGCGACTCGAAGGAGCTGCTTGAATCCATGGTCAAACCTTGGATTGTGGAATTCCTGCGCGAGCGGGGTCTGCAGTTCTCTGAGGAGAAAACCAAGATCGTGCACATCGATGAAGGATTTGACTTCTTAGGGTGGAATTTCCGGAAGTACGACGGAAAGATGCTGATCAAGCCGAGCAAGAAAAACGTGAAAGCGTTCTACAGCAAGGTGAGTGAGGTCATCGGAAGTTCGCTGTCAGTTCCAACTGAACTGCTCATCAGAAAACTCAATCCAGTGCTCCGCGGCTGGGCTGAGTACCACAAAGGAGTGGTTGCCAAAGCGACGTTCTCACGACTTGACCACCTGATTTACTGGAGGTTGATGAAATGGGGACGGCGCCGGCATCCTAGAAAGTCGGGCAAGTGGGTCTACGACCACTACTGGCCACAACTCGGCTCACGCCGGGCCATGGCCGTGCACTTGCCCGATCAGAATGGGGATCTGAGGTCGCTGGTCTTGTACCAGCTTGCGGACACGAAAATTGTCCGCCATCAGAAAGTCGACGGGAACTACAACCCGTTCGACCCTGCGTGGTTTGCCTATGCGGAACGGTTGCTGACGGCCCGAATGTCGCAAGACATCTGGGACACACAGCGCCTGAAGCTGTGGATGCAGCAAGGCGGCAAGTGCGTCTTGTGTGAGCAATTCATTGACAGTACGCGCGCTATGGACGATCACCACATCGTCTACCGCGAGTACGGAGGGAGCCATGCTCTTTCCAACCGCGTGCTTCTGCACCCGGTCTGTCACCGGCGGGTACACGCCCTCGGTTTGGAGGTAACCAAGCCGGTCCCAGCACGGGGACTTTAATCTGGAGAAGTAGACTAGGGTTATGCAACCCAATGAAGCTACCGATCCAGTGGTCGTGCTTGAGCCGGATGCGTCGAAAGGCGCACGTCCGGTTCTTAGGGGGGAGGGAGGCCGAGAGGCCTCCTTCCTACCCTCCACGCATCCCCTCCCGCACTCCCGCCCGCTGGCTGATCCGGCCCCGGGCTTTGGCCTGGTCATCGTCGGCGACGAAATCCTCTCGGGCAAGCGCGCCGACAAGCACATGGCCAAGGTCATCGAACTGCTGGGCGCGCGCGGCCTGCAGCTCGACTGGGCTGAATACGTGGGTGATGCGCCCGGGCGCATCACCAGGGCGCTGGCCCGCGCGTTTGAATCCGGCGAGGTGGTGTTTTCCACCGGCGGCATCGGTGCCACGCCTGACGACCACACGCGCCAGTGCGCCGCGAAGGCACTTGGCGTGCCGCTGGAACTGCACCCCGAGGCCGAAGCGCTGATCCGCGAGCGCATGCAGGACGTCGCGCGCGAGCAGGGCGTGCCGTATGAGCCCGACCGGCCGGACAACATCCACCGGCTGAACATGGGCGTGTTCCCGCAGGGCGCGCACATCATCCCCAACCCGTACAACAAGATCCCGGGGTTCAGCCTTGGCCATGTGCATTTCGTGCCGGGCTTTCCGGTGATGGCCTGGCCCATGGTCGAGTGGGTGCTGGACACCCTGTACCCGCAGCTCCACCGCCAGGCGGCCTGGGTGGAGAAGTCGGTGATCGTGTTCGGTGCCATGGAGGCCACGCTCACGCCGCTGATGGAGGCCATCGAGCGCGACCATGCGGGCGCCAAGGTGTTCAGCCTGCCCAGTGTGGACCACCCCCAGTTCGGTCGGCACATCGAGCTGGGCGTCAAAGGGGCGCCCGCGTTGGTGGCACAGGCCTGGCCCGCATTGCTGGCGGGCCTGCAACCCTTCAACGTGAAGTTGGGCCCTGAATTGGTGCGTTAAGAATATTGCACCAATAAGGTGCAAATTGGGTTTGCACCATCTTTGGGCGCGATGGGTGCGGCTTGCAAGTTTCGCGTTGGGAATCGCCTGAAACTCAAGGCACAATGAATGGCTTTGCACGCTTGTCCGATGCACCAGCTTTGGCACAAAAACTGCATTCCCGCCCTGTCCGCATTTTTTTAACAACCATCCAAACCAGGAGAAACCTGATGGCAAAGACCGTCGCAGACGTGATGAAGATGGTGAAGGAAAACGAAGTCAAGTTTGTTGACTTCCGCTTCACCGACACCCGTGGCAAGGAGCAGCACGTGACCGTGCCCGTCTCCCACTTCGACGAAGACAAGTTCACCTCGGGCCACGCGTTCGACGGTTCGTCCATCGCCGGCTGGAAGGGCATTGAAGCCTCCGACATGCTGCTGATGCCCGATGCCAACACGGCCAACATCGACCCGTTCTTCGAAGAGACCACGCTGTTCCTGAGCTGCGACGTGCTCGACCCGACCGACGGCAAGGCCTACGACCGCGACCCGCGCTCCATTGCCAAGCGCGCCGAGGCGTACCTCAAGGCCTCCGGCCTGGGTGACACCGCCTACTTCGGTCCGGAACCCGAATTCTTCATTTTCGATGACGTGCGCTGGGGCTCCGACATGTCGGGCACCTTCTTCAAGGTGGACGAGTACGAAGCACCGTGGAACACCGGCAAGAAGATCGAAGGCGGCAACAAGGGCCACCGTCCCACCGTCAAGGGCGGCTACTTCCCGGTGCCTCCCGTCGACAGCACCCAGGACATGCGTGCCGAAATGGCGCTGATCCTCGAGTCGCTGGGCATCCCGGTCGAAGTGTTCCACCACGAAGTGGCCGGCGCCGGCCAGAACGAAATCGGCACCAAGTTCAGCACGCTCGTGCAGCGCGCCGACTGGACCCTGCTGCTCAAGTACGTGGTGCAGAACGTGGCCAACGCCTATGGCAAGACGGCCACCTTCATGCCCAAGCCGATCGTGGGCGACAACGGCTCCGGCATGCACGTGCACCAGTCGGTCTGGAAGGACGGCAAGAACCTGTTCGCCGGTGACGGCTACGCCGGCCTGAGCGACTTCGCGCTGTACTACATCGGCGGCATCATCAAGCACGCCCGTGCGCTGAACGCCATCACCAACCCCGGCACCAACAGCTACAAGCGCCTGGTGCCCGGTTTCGAAGCCCCGGTGAAGCTGGCCTATTCGGCAAAGAACCGCTCGGCCTCGATCCGCATCCCGTACGTGGCCAACCCGAAGGGCCGCCGCATCGAAGCGCGCTTCCCCGATCCGCTGTGCAACCCGTACCTGGGCTTTGCCGCGCTGCTGATGGCCGGTCTGGACGGCGTGGAAAACAAGATCCACCCGGGCGAGGCTGCCACCAAGGACCTGTACCACCTGCCGCCGGAAGAAGACGCGAAGGTGCCGACCGTGTGCCACAGCCTGGACCAGGCGCTGGACTACCTGGACAAGGGCCGCGGCTTCCTGACCAAGGGTGGCGTGTTCACCGACAGCATGATCGACGCCTACATCGAACTGAAGATGGGCGAAGTCACGCGCTTCCGCATGGCCACCCATCCGGTGGAATACGACATGTACTACTCACTGTAATTTTTTACAGTTTGTGGTGTGGAAAGGACGGCGCAAGCCGTCCTTTTTTATTGGGCGAAGGGTGTTCATTTTGAATTCGCCGGTGATTGCCGCATACTGGCAGACCGTCCCTGCATTTCAGAGATGCGAGGAGAAAGCAATGAAGTACGCTTTATTCATCCCGTTGTTTGCTATGGTTTTGGTAGCAAACAGCCAGGCCCAGAGCCGCATCTTCCGTTGCGGCAACGAATACACCAACAACGCGTCCGAGGCCCAGGCCCGCGGATGCAAGCTGGTGGAAGGTGGCAATGTGACCATTGTCGAGGGCACCCGCGTCAACCCGCCGGCGGCGGCAGCACCGGTGCGTGTGGCCAATGCGCCGCAGGCCGGCCAGCGCATCGACAGCAGCGAGCAGCGCGCCCGTGACAACGACGCACGCGCCATTCTCGAAGCGGAACTGAAGAAGGCCGAAGCCCGCCAGGCCGAGCTGCTCAAGGAATACAACAACGGCGAGCCCGAAAAAATGGGCAATGAGGCGCGCAACCACCAGAAGTACCTGGACCGGGTAGCCGAGCTCAAGGCCAGCATCGCCCGCAATGAAAGCGACATCGCCGGTATCCGCCGCGAGCTGGGCCGCTCGGGCGCCACGGGTTCTGGGCCAAAATAGGCCGCTTGGAACAAGCCCGCAACTCCTCGTCCCTGCGCTTTCAGTCGTTTGACCTGCTGGCCACGCTGGTGGCTGTTGTGCACAGCGACGGCGCCGTGCTGTTTGCCAACTCGGCGCTGGAAGACGCGCTGGGCACGTCCCGCCGGACGATCGAAGGCTCGCAGCTGCCCGAGTGCTTCACCGAACCCCATATCCTGCAAAACGCGCTGGAAGGCGCGGGCAGCAACGAATTTGCCGCGCTGCGCTACGACGCCTGGCTCAAACGCCTGAACCACGACCCGCTGCCGGTGCACGTGATCGTGGCGCAGACCGAGCGGCCGGGCGAAATCATCGTGGAGCTGCTGCCGCTGGAGGCCCAGGCCAAACAGGACCGCGAAGAACGCCTGATCGACCAGGCGCAGGCCAACAAGGAACTGATCCGCAACCTGGCCCACGAGATCAAGAACCCGCTGGGCGGCATCCGCGGTGCGGCGCAGCTGCTGCAGATGGAGATCGACCCCGGGCTCACCGAATACACCCAGGTCATCATCCACGAGGCCGACCGGCTGCAGACCCTGGTGGACCGGTTGCTGGCGCCACACCGGCGGCCCCATGTGGTGGGTGACGTGAACATCCACGAGGTCTGCGAGCGGGTGCGTTCGCTGATCCTGGCCGAGTTTCCGCGCGGCCTGCGGGTGGTGCGCGAGTACGACACCTCCATCCCCGAGTTCCGCGGCGACCGCGAACAGCTGATCCAGGCGGTACTGAACATCGCCCACAACGCCTGCCAGGCGCTGGCCGAACGCATTGCCGCCGGCGACGCGCAGCTGGTTTTTCGCACCCGCATCGCCCGACAGGTGACATTTGGAAAGCAGCGGTACCGACTGGCACTGGAATTGCATGTCATCGACAACGGGCCCGGCGTGCCGGACTCGATCAAGGACCGCATCTTTTACCCGCTGGTGTCGGGGCGGGAAGGCGGTTCAGGGCTGGGGCTGACTTTGGCGCAAACCTTTGTCCAGCAACACCACGGCCTGATCGAGTGCGACAGTGTGCCGGGCCGGACGGACTTCAAGATCTTGATTCCGTTACCCTGAACGATGGTGATGACCTGAGGTGACAAAAAACACATGAAGCCGATCTGGATAGTTGATGATGACCAGTCGATCCGCTTCGTTCTGGAAAAGGCGCTGCTGCGTGAAGATCTGCCCACGCGCAGCTTCACCAATCCCCGTGAAGTGCTGCAGGCCCTCGAAGGCGCCGGCGAGGACGATGGGCCCCAGATCCTGGTGAGCGACATCCGCATGCCCGGCGGGTCGGGCCTGGACCTGCTGTCCAAGGTCAAGGAAAAGCACCCCGGCCTGCCCGTCATCATCATGACGGCGTTCTCCGACCTGGACAGCGCTGTCAGCGCCTTCCAGGGCGGTGCCTTTGAGTACCTGCCCAAGCCGTTTGACCTGCCCAAGGCGGTGGAACTGATCCGTCGCGCGGTGGAAGAAAGCCAGCGCGAAGAGGTGGCCGAAGAGCGCATGGCCGCGGCACCCGAAATGCTGGGCCAGGCACCCGCGATGCAGGACGTGTTCCGCGCCATCGGCCGCCTGTCGCAGAGCAACGTGACGGTGATGATCACCGGCGAGTCCGGCTCCGGCAAGGAGCTGGTGGCCCGTGCGCTGCACAAGCATTCACCGCGCGCCAGCGGCCCCTTCGTGGCCATCAACACGGCAGCCATCCCGAAAGACCTGCTGGAGTCCGAGCTGTTCGGCCACGAGCGCGGCGCCTTCACCGGCGCGCAGACCATGCGCCGCGGCCGCTTCGAGCAGGCCGAGGGCGGCACGCTGTTCCTCGATGAAATCGGCGACATGCCGTTTGACCTGCAGACGCGCCTGCTGCGGGTGCTCAGCGACGGGCATTTCTACCGCGTGGGCGGCCACAGCGCCGTCAAGGCTAATGTGCGCGTGATTGCCGCGACCCACCAGGACCTGGAGCAACGCGTCAAGGAAGGCGCGTTCCGCGAAGACCTGTTCCACCGCCTCAACGTGATCCGCCTGCGCCTGCCGGCCCTGCGGGAGCGCAAGGAAGACGTGCCCATGCTGACGCGCCACTTCCTGCAGCAAAGCGCCAAGCAGCTGGGCGTGGAGCCCAAGCGCATTTCCGACGCGGCGCTGGCGCAGCTGGGTGCGTTCAGCTTCCCGGGCAACGTGCGCCAGCTGGAAAACATCTGCCACTGGCTGACCGTCATGGCGCCCGCACAGGTGATCGAGGCCAAGGACCTGCCGCCCGAGGTGGCGCTGACGCCCGGGGCCGCGCCGGTCGAAGCTGCGGTGCGGGCCGAGCCGGTCGTGCGCGCCGGGGGGCCGCTGGAAGAGGGCATCACCGTGCCGCCTCCGCTGGCCATGCCGGCAGCACATGCCGCGCCCATCCTCCATGGTGGCTGGGAAACCGGGCTGGAAGCCGAGGCGCTGGAACTGCTGGCCACCGGCCGGCACGATGTGTGGGACGAGCTGACCAAGCGCTTCGAGTCGAAACTCATCCTGACCGCACTGGCCAACACGCGGGGCCGTCGCATCGAGGCCGCGCAGAAGCTCGGCATCGGCCGCAACACCATCACCCGCAAGATCCAGGAACTAGGCCTGGAGTAGATCCACGACCACGGGGGTGTGGTCGCTGGGCTTGTCCCACTTGCGGGGCACGCGGTCAATCGTGCAGGCCTTCACCAGCGGCCTGAGCGCCTCGCTCACCAGAATGTGGTCGATGCGCAGGCCGCGGTTCTTCTGGTAACCCAGCATGCGGTAATCCCACCACGAATAGCTTTTCTCGGGCTGCTCGAACAGGCGGAAGCTGTCGGTCAGGCCCAGCGCCAGCAGCTTGCGGAAGTGTTCGCGTTCCTCGGTGGTGTGGTGGATCGTCTCGCGCAGGCCCACGGGGTCGTAGCTGTCGCGGTCTTCGGGCGCCACATTGAAGTCGCCCAGCAGCACCAGCCGCGGGTGTGCGGCCAGCTGCGCCTGCACCCAGTCGTGCAGGGCCTGCAGCCACTTCATCTTGTAGGCGAACTTTTCGCTGCCGGGCTCCTGCCCGTTGACGAAGTAGCCGTTGATCAGGCGCAGCTCGCCCAGCGGCGTGTCCAGCGTGGCGGCGATCACGCGGGCTTGCTCGTCGCCAAAGCCCGGAATGTTGCGCACCACGTCGCGCGCCGGTGTGCGGCTCAGGATGGCCACGCCGTTGTACGTTTTCTGCCCGAAGGCCACGGCCTCGTAGCCAGCAGCCTGCAAGGCGTCAAACGGAAACTTGTCGTCCGTCATCTTCAGTTCCTGCAGACACAGCGCGTCCACCGGGTTGGCGGCCAGCCAGTCGAGCACATGCTGGTGACGCGCCGTCAGCGAATTGACGTTCCAGGTGGCAATCTTCATGAGGACACTCAGATGTGGAACACGGCCAGCGCACCGACCAGCACACCCGCAGCGCCCGCCCCGAACATGGCGTATTCCAGCCACTTCTTCTTGGTCAGCAGTGCGATCGCGGCCAGCGCAATGGCCACCTGCAGCACGGTGGTGGCCTGGGCCCAGCGGTGGTGCTGGTGCATTTGTGCATCAGACTGCCTGTCCCAGTCGGTGGCTTCGGCCTCCAGCTTTTCGGCCACGGCCTTGATCTCGGCCTTTTCCTTTTCGTAGCGGTCAATCTTGGCCTGGTACTTGGCCTTCTCAGCGTCGGCCACCGTAAGGTCGCGCGACACCTCGGCCAGCGACTGCTTGGTGCTCTTGCTCTGGAAGTAATTCCACTGGTTCGACGCCTCGGTCTTCTTGATGGCGGCGTTGTTCTTGAACAGGCCCGCATTGGCCTGCGTGGCGCCGCCCATGTACGCAAAGATGGCGCCCACGGTGGCGATGATCGCGGTGAACATGGCGATCTGGTTGATCATGCCGCCACCATGCTCGCCCTGTGCGCCGTGCTGCGCAGCGTGTTCGAGTTCGTGGTCGTGCGGTCCGTGCACGTGAAATCCGCCAGAAGACATCTCAGTTTCCTTGTTGTGTGTTGGTATGGGAGACAAAACTGTAGGGCAGGCCAGTGGCCGACACATGGCGCGCACGCGCCACTTCTGTCCAGCCCGGGCCCAGCGCCGGCGCATACGCGTCGCCGGCAAAGTCGGCATCGATCTCGGTGACCTCGGCGCGCGTGGCCAGTGGCAGCGCCTGGGCATACACGTCGGCACCGCCGATCACCCAGACCTGCGCACTTTGCTCACATTTTTGTAGCGCCTCACGCAGTGTGGAAGCGGGTTCCGCGCCGATTTCGTTCCAGCTTGCAGAGCGTGTGAGCACAATGTTGCGGCGCCCCGGCAGCGGCCGGAACTTCGGCGGCAGCGAGTCCCAGGTCCTGCGGCCCATGATGACCGGGTGGCCCGCCGTGAGCGCCTTGAAGTGCGCCATGTCCTCCGGCAGCCGCCACGGGATGCGGTTGTCCTTGCCAATGACGCCACCACGGGCCTGCGCCCAGATCAGGTGGATCTGCATGCTCACACCGCCACCGGGGCCTTGATGGCGCCGTGGCACTGGTAGTCCAGCACTTCAAAGTCTTCGTACTGGTAGTCAAGGATCGAGTCGGGCTTGCGCTTGATGTTCAGCACCGGGTAGGGGTAGGGCGTGCGGCTGAGCTGGAGTTCCACCTGTTCGTCGTGGTTGCTGTAGATGTGGCAGTCGCCGCCGGTCCAGATGAAGTCGCCCACCGCCAGGTTGCACTGCTGGGCCACCATGTGCGTCAGTAGCGCGTAGGACGCGATGTTGAACGGCACGCCGAGGAAGATGTCGGCGCTGCGCTGGTAGAGCTGGCAGCTGAGTTTGCCGGGCTCGCCAGCCACCTGCGATGGCGCCACATAGAACTGGAAGAAGGCGTGGCACGGCATCAGCGCCATCTTGTTCAGCTCGGCCACGTTCCAGGCGCTGACGATGATGCGGCGGCTGTCCGGGTTGGTCTTGAGCGTCTTGATGACCTCGGCGATCTGGTCGATATGCCCGCCGTCGGGCGTGGGCCAGCTGCGCCACTGCACGCCGTACACAGGGCCCAGGTCGCCGTCGGGGCGGGCCCATTCGTCCCAGATGGTCACGCCGCGTTCCTTCAGCCAGTTGTTGTTGCTCGAGCCGGTCAGGAACCACAGCAGTTCGTGGATGATGGACTTGAGGTGCACCTTCTTGGTGGTGACCAGCGGAAAGCCCTCGTTCAGGTCAAACCGCATCTGGTAGCCAAACACGCTTCTCGTGCCGGTGCCGGTGCGGTCGGTCTTGGGGGTGCCCGTGGTGTACACGTGGCGCATGAAGTCTTCGTACTGCGAGCGGACGGGGCGCTGGGTCATGGGGACAGGCTTCCACAGGTTGGCTGGCCATTTTATGTGGATCGCTCATAAGCCGATGCATTGCAGCGCCAGCCCGCAAAAGTCTATTGCCTCGCGTGTGGGGAAACACGTAGGCTCGCAGCCTGCCGGCGCAGGACAATGTTTTCCTGCCCAGAACAACGATGAGGTCCCCCATGAAGCAGCCCAACGCTCCCGGTGCGCAGTCCACGACGCCCGCCCCCCAGCCGCAGCAACAGCAATTCGCCCCCGCCGAAGAAGGCGCCGGCCTGCACGCGGCGGCGCTGGCCTACCACCGGCCGCAGAACGCGGACGACATTGGCGGCAAGATCGGCATTGCCGTGACCAAGCGCGTGGCGTCGATGGACGACCTGTCGCTGGCCTACTCGCCCGGTGTGGCGGTGCCTTGCCTCGAAATTGCGCGCGACCCGGCGCTGGCTTATGACTACACCGCCAAGGGCAACTTGGTGGCCGTCATCACCAACGGCACGGCGGTGCTGGGGCTGGGCAATATCGGCGCGGTCGCCGGCAAGCCGGTGATGGAAGGCAAGTCGGTGCTGTTCAAGCGCTTTGCCGGCATTGACGCGTTTGACATCGAGATCGACGAGACCAACCCGAAAAAACTCATCGAGATCATTGCCAGCCTGCACCCCACGTTTGGCGGCATCAACCTGGAAGACATCAAGGCGCCCGAGTGCTTTGAAATCGAACGCGCCCTGCGCGCGCGCCTGCCGATTCCGGTGTTCCACGACGACCAGCATGGCACCGCGATTGTGGTCGCCGCCGGGCTGATGAACGCGCTGCACCTGCAGGGTAAGAAGCTGGAAGACGTGAAGCTGGTCTGCAATGGCGCCGGTGCTGCGGCCGTGGCTTGCCTGGAACTGCTGGTCAGCTTGGGCCTGAGCAAAGCCAACACGATCGTGTGCGACTCCAAAGGCGTCATCCACACCGGCCGTGGCGACACGGGCGAGAAGGCCGCCTGGGCCCGCGACACCGCTGCCCGCACGCTGGCCGATGCACTGGTGGGCGCGGACATGGTGCTGGGTCTGTCGGGCCCCGGCGCGGTGAGCCAGGCCATGGTGCAGAGCATGGCGGCACGGCCGGTGGTGTTTGGCCTGGCCAACCCCGAGCCCGAAATCCGCCCCGAGCTCGTGATGGCCGTGGCGCCCGACGCCATCACCGCCACCGGCCGGTCAGACTATGCCAACCAGGTCAACAACGCGCTGTGCTTCCCCTACCTGTTCCGCGCTGCGCTGGACGTGGGCGCGCCGCAGATCAACGAGGCCATGAAGAAGGCGGCGGTACTCGCGCTGGCCGATCTGGCCCGCAGCGACGCCGCCTTTGGCCGCGACAAACTGCTGCCCACCTTGCTGGACACGCGCCTGCTGGAGGCGGTGTCGCTGCGCGTGGCGCAGGCGGCGGTGGACAGTGGCAATGCGCGCCGGGCGTTTGAGGCGGGGGCTTACCGCGCGCGGCTGGCGCGACTGGCGCAGCGCCTCGCGGCGGCGTGAGGCTTCAGCCCGCCAGCACCCGCCCCGGGTTCATGATGTTCTGCGGGTCCAGCGCCTGCTTGATGGCGCGCATCAGCTGCAGCGCCACGGGTGACTTGTAGCCCGGCAGCTTGTCGGCCTTGAGTGCGCCGACGCCGTGTTCGGCAGAAATCGAGCCGTCGAACTGCTTGACCGAGTCGTACACCAGCGTATTGACCTTGTCTTCCCAGTCGCGCAGGAAGCCCCGGGTGTCGTTGGCGTACGGCCCGGTGGCGGGGGCCTGCACGTTGTAGTGCAGGTTGCCGTCGCCCAGGTGGCCAAAGTTCACCAGCCGCACGCCGGGCACCTCGCGCTGCAGCAGCGCATCGGTTGCTTCACAGAACGCCGGGATGCTGGAGACCGGGATGGAAATGTCGTGCTTGATGTTCAGGCCTTCTTCCACCTGCGCCAGTGTGATGCTCTCGCGGATGTGCCACAGCGCGTGCGCCTGGGCGATGTTTTCGGCGATTACCGCGTCGCTGACGCAGCCGCCTTCGAGCGCGGCCTCCAGCAGGGCCTCGAAGCGGCCACGCGCGTGGTCTTCGCTTTCGCTGTCCGACGTTTCCAGCAGCACGCAGTACGGCGTGTCCTTGTACAGCGGCACGCGCATCTGGGGGTAATGCCTGTCCACCAGGCTCAGTGCAAACTGGCCCATCACCTCAAAGCCGGTGAGCGCTGCGCCCAGCTGCTGGTGGGCCAGGCCCAGCAGCGTGACGGCGTGCGCCATCGACGGCACCGCTGCCCAGGCCGTGAGCTGGGCGGCAGGCTTGGGGTAGAGCTTGAGTGTGGCGGCGGTGATGATGCCCAGCGTGCCTTCCGCGCCAATGAACAGGTCGCGCAGGTCGTAGCCGGTGTTGTCCTTGCGCAGGCCGGTCAGTCCGCTCCAGACCTCACCCTGTGCCGTGACGACCTCCAGCCCCAGGCACAGTTCGCGCGCATTGCCGTAGCGCAGCACCTGCGTGCCGCCGGCGTTGGTGCCCAGGTTGCCGCCAATGGTGCAGCTGCCTTCGGCGCCCAGGCTCAGCGGGAACAGGAAGCCCGCGTCGTCGGCCGCCTGCTGCACGTTCTGCAGCACGCAGCCGGCCTCGACCGTCAGGGTCAGGTTGGCCGGGTCGATGGCGCGCACGCGGTTCATGCGCTGCAGCGTCAGCAGCACCTGGGTGCCGGTGCCATCGGGCACGCCGCCTACCACCAGCCCGGTGTTGCCGCCCTGCGGCACGATGCTGACCGTCTGGCCGCCCGCGCGGGCCGCCGCGATGGCCTTGACCACCGCCGCCACTTCGGCGGTATTGCCGGGGCGTACCACGGCCAGTGCCTGGCCACGCACACGCTTGCGCCAGTCCTGTTCCCAGGGACTCAGGTCGGCGCCCGGGTCGTCGTGTGTGAGGACATGGGTCGAACCAACGATGCGGCGCAGCGCGTCAAGCAGTTCCATGGGCGGCATTCCTCAGGCGCAGGCGCACGTGCAGCGCGCAGGCGGCAAACAGCACCAGGCACAGCGCCACCTCCACCATCGCCAGGTATGAGCTGGGCGCGCGGTCGCTGTAGGCACGCACCACGCCCTCGGTGAAGTACAGCCACACCAGCAGGCTGACCCAGCGGTAGGTGTACATGCGGTTCTTCAGCAACCCCGCGAGCGGGATGCACAGCGGCAGCACCTTGATGGCCAGCAGCGAGCCGCCGGGCCGCACCGGCGCCAGCCACAGCTCCCACAAAAGGCCCAGTACAATCAGGCCGAGCAGGCTGCCCACGGCAAGCCGGCGGGTCAGGGCAACATGGGGTTCGTCAGGGGGCAGGGGTGCAGACATTTGGCTGGCATGATAGCGGCCATGAAGCTTGACGCCTTGCTGTGCACCCTGAAGACCTTTCCCTGGCGTGCCACCGGCCGCACGCTGCTGGAGCGGTTTCGCGAGGACCGGCTGGGCAACACCGCCAGCAGCCTCACCTTCACCACCGTCATCTCGCTGGTGCCGCTGTTCACCGTGGTGCTGGCAGTGTTCACCGCGTTTCCCATGTTCAGCCAGTTGCAGGGCAGCCTGCAGCAGTGGCTGGCTTCCAGCCTGATTCCCGACCCGATCGCCAAGCAGGTGATGGGGTACCTGACGCAGTTCACCAGCAAGGCCAGCCGCCTCGGACTGCTGGGCGTGGGCTTCCTGATCCTCACCGCCATTTCCCTGATCCTCACGATCGACCGCACGCTCAATGCCATCTGGCGCGTGCGCCGGCCACGGCCGCTGGCGCAGCGGGTGCTGATGTACTGGGCCGTGCTCACGCTCGGGCCGCTGCTGCTGGCTGCCAGCATCGCCATGACGTCGTACGCGCTGTCGGCCTCGCGCGGGCTGGTGGGTGCCATGCCCGGGGCGCTGAGGCTGCTGCTCGATGCCGTCGAGTTCTCGCTGATGTCACTGGGTGTGGCTGCGCTGTACCGCTATGTGCCCCACACCGACGTGAAATGGCGTCATGCGGTCACTGGCGGGCTGTTTGTGGCCAGCGGGCTCGAACTGGCCAAGTCGGGCCTGGCGGCGTACCTCAAGGCGGTGCCCAGCTACTCGGCCATCTATGGCGCGTTTGCCTCGGTGCCGATCCTGCTGCTCTGGATCTATGTGGTGTGGCTGGTGGTGCTGCTGGGCGCGGTGATTGCGGCCTACCTGCCCAGCCTGCTGGGGGCGGTGGCGCGGCGTGGCGGCCGGCCCGGGTGGCAGTTCCAGCTGGCGCTGGACGTTCTGCGCGAACTGGAGGCCGCGCGCGCCAAGGGCGGTCCGGGGCTGGAGCAGGCCCAGCTGGCGCGGCGGCTGCACACCGACCCGCTGGAGCTGGAAAGCGTGACCGACGCGCTGACCACACTGGACTGGGTGGGCCGGCTGGAAGACGGGCGGCTGGTGCTGCTGGCCAACCCGGACGAGGCCCCGCTCGCGGCGCTGGGCCAGCAGTTGCTGCTGGCGCCCGGTCAGGGCACTGCCTTCATATGGGAAAAAGGCCTGCAGCCCGCAACCCGGCTGCGTGAGGCGCTATAAAAAATGTAGCAATCTCAGAACGGGATGCGGCCCGTCCAGAGGTCCTTGTACATCACCCAGTCGCCCATGAAGCTGTAAAGCGGCCGCTTGAAGCTGGCGGGCTTGTTCTTCTCGAAGCCGAAGTGCCCCACCCACGCGAAGCCGTAGCCGCACAGCAGGCCGTACAGCAGGTACTGGGGTTTGCCGGTGGCCACCAGCATTGCCAGGCAGGCCAGCGCCAGCGTGCTGCCCACAAAGTGCAGCCGGCGGCAGGTGCGGTTGCTGTGCTCGCTCAGATAGAACGGGTAGAACTCGGCAAAGGTCTTGTAGGTGCGCGGGTCGTTGGCAGCGGCGTCCATGGCGTGTCTCCTCGTTTTGGGCCAGTTTAGGCCACGCGGAACGGTGCCCGCAAGAAGCCCCTGAAACGTGCGCGACCGCCGCGCGTCGGGCTGGCGGTGAGCTGGTAGTGCGGAAAGCGTGCCAGAAAGCGGCCGATCGCAATGCGGCCCTCCAGCCGTGCCAGGCTCAGGCCCGCGCACTGGTGGATGCCGAAGCCGAACGCCAGGTGGCGGTTGTCCTCACGGGCCAGGTCCAGCACATCGGGCCTTGCAAACTGCGCCGGGTCGCGGTTGGCGGCGCCGATGCACAGCGTCACCAGTGCGCCCGCTTCGAGCGCCACGCCGCCCACCTCGCAGGCCCGGAGCGCGCGCCGGTTGCCCAGCTGGTTGGACGACTCGAACCGCAAAAACTCATCCACCGCAAGGGTCAAAACCGCCTCCAGCCCGCTCGGGTCCTGCGTGAGGCGCTCTGTTTTTTGTAGCAGACCGGCCTTCGCGTCGGGCCATTCCTGCAGCGCCACCAGGGCATTGCCGATCAGGTTGGTGGTGGTTTCGTGGCCGGCGTTGAGGATGAAGATGCAGTTTTGCAGCAGCTCGGTTTCGCTCAGCGTTTCGCCCCCGGACTCGCCCTGGATAAGCCGCGTCAACACGTCGTGCGCCGGGTCGCCGGGGTGGGCGCGGCGCTCGCGCACCAGCTCGCGCAGGTAGGCCAGCATCTCGGTCACGCTGCGGTTGCCGGCGGCTTCCTGCTCGGGCGTCAGCTTCGGCTCCAAGGCGCCCAGGATGGCGAGCGACCAGTCGCGCAGTGGCCCACGGTCGGCATGGGGCACGCCCAGCAGGTTGCCAATGATCTCCACCGGGATGGCCGATGCGAAGTCCTCGATCAGGTCGCCGCCGCCCTTTGCCTCGATCGCGTCCAGCAGTCCGTCCACCAGCGTCACCAGGCCAGGCTCCATCTCGGCAATCGCGCGGCGCGTGAGCGCGCCCATGATGAGCTTGCGCACCCGCGTGTGCAGCGGCGGGTCGTTGAAGACCAGGCTGGTGGTGTGGTGCTCAAACAGGGGGGAGTCGCCATACTTCGGCGCGAACTCCACCTTCTTGTCGGAGCTGAAGGTCTGCGCGTCGCGGTACACCGTCACCAGATCGTCGTAGCGCGTCAGGAAGTAGCTGCCATCTGGCATGCGCCGCACCGGCTCGGCCGCCCGCAGCGCGGCATACACCGGGTAGGGGTTGGCGTAAAAGTCCGCGGGCAGGGCGCGCAGGTCAAAGCCGGCAGCAATCTCCCGGGCCCGCGCGTCGCGCATCGGCGGCGTGATGACCAGGCTCATGGCTGCAGAAAGTCGCGGATGGCGAACAGCGTGGCGTCGGGCGTTTCCGTCATCTGGTGGTGGCCCACCGGCAGCGAGGCCACCCGGACGGTTTTGCCGGTGGCTGTGGCCTTGTCAATCAGCGGTTGGGCGGCCTTGGCCAGCGTCATCTGGTCCTGCGCGCCCAGCACAAACAGGATGGGCGCTGTCACCTGGGCGATGGCTTGCTCGCCGTTCGCGTAGCTGTCGCAGGCCTTGAAGCCGCGGTGAAACACGTTCACCTTCGGGTTGCTGCGCAGCACGCGGCGGCCCAGCGCCAGGCTGGCGCCAAAGATCCAGGTGCCCGGGCCCAGCGTGGACGGCGGCACTGCCAGCGTGCTGCGGCTGAACACGTTGATCATCTGCAGCGCCTTCTCGGGTTCATTCAGCGACGCGTCGAGCAGCGCCGGCGACACCTTCAGCGGGAAGGCGGTGCCCACCAGCACCAGGTGGCTGATGCGTTCGCCCAGCCGCGAGGCAGCTTCCAGCGCGATCAGCGAGCCCCAGCTGTGGCCCACCAGCGCGGCCTTCCCGACGCCTGCGGCGTCCAGCAATGCACCGATGAACGCGGCGGCTTCTTCCACGGATGACGGCGCCTCGCCTTCGCTGCGGCAGTGCCCGGGCAGGTCCACCGCCAGCACGTTCCAGCCGTGGTTGGCCAGATAGCGGCTTTGCAGCGCCCAGACGCTGTGGTCGTTGACGACGCCGTGGATGAAGACGACTGTGGGTTTGGCGGCATCGAAGGCCTTGCCCCCGGTGTAGCAGTAGGTGCGGGCGCCGTTGACTTGCAAGTACATGGTCAGCCCCCCGCCTTCTCGGCCGCCTTGAGCGCCCGCTTGAGGTCGTCGATCAGGTCGTCCGGGTCTTCCAGACCAATGGACAGGCGGATCGTGCCCTGGCTGATGCCGGCGTTCACCAGCGCCTCGTCGCTCATGCGGAAGTGCGTGGTGCTGGCCGGGTGGATCACCAGCGAGCGGCAGTCGCCGACATTGGCCAGATGGCTGAACACCTTGAGCGTCTCGATGAACTTCTTGCCCTGTTCGCGGTTGCCCTTGATGTCAAAGCTGAACACGCTGCCCGCGCCCTTGGGTAGCAGCTTTTGCGCCAGCGCATGACTGGGGTGGCTGTCCAGCATCGGGTGGCCCACGCGCGCCACAAAGGGCTGGCTCGCGAGGAACTCCACCACCCGGCGGGTGTTGCTCATGTGCCGGTCCATGCGCAGCGACAGGGTTTCAATGCCCTGCAGGATCAGCCATGCGGTGTGCGGGCTCATGCAGGCGCCGAAGTCGCGCAGCCCCTCGCGCCGCGCGCGCAGCAGGAAGGCACCGATGGTGGACTCTTCGGTGAACACCATGTTGTGGAAGCCGTCGTAGGGCTCGGTCAGCTCGGCAAAGCGGCCGGCCGCCTTGGGGCCGTCCCAGTCGAAGCTGCCGCCGTCCACCACGATGCCGCCAATCACCGTGCCGTGGCCGCTGAGGAACTTGGTGGCCGAGTGGTAGACCAGGTCAGCCCCGAGCGCCAGGGGCTGCTGCAGGTAAGGCGAGGTAAGGGTTGCGTCCACCAGCAGCGGCACCCCGGCTTCGTGTGCGATGGCACTGACGGTCGGGATGTCCAGCACGTCCAGGCCCGGGTTGCCCACGGTCTCGCCAAACAGCAGCTTGGTGTTGGGCCGGATGGCCGCACGCCAGCCGTCGATGTCGCCGGGCTTCACAAAGGTGGTGTCAATGCCGAAGCGGCGCAGCGTGTAGTGCAGCAGGTTCTGGCTGCCGCCATACAGCGCGGTGCTGGCCACGATGTGGCTGCCCGCGCCCATCAGCGTGGCCACGGCGAGGTGCAGCGCCGCCTGGCCGCTGGCGGTGGCAATGGCGCCAATGCCGCCTTCCAGGGCTGCCACGCGCTGTTCCAGCACGGCGTTGGTCGGGTTGCTGATGCGGCTGTACACATGGCCCGAGCGCTCCAGGTTGAACAGCGCGGCCGCATGGTCACTGGACTCGAACACGAACGAGGTGGTCAGGTGGATGGGCGTGGCGCGCGCGCCGGTGGTCGGGTCCGGCGCCGCACCGGCATGCAGGGCCAGCGTGTCGAAGCCGGGGTCAGCGTATCCAGGCATGTCGTCTCCGGGTAACTCTGTTGTGGAACAGCCCGGCATTGTGGGCTATATTCGTTTGACGGTCAGTCACCCGTGCTCAAGAGGAGAACAGCATGAAAGTCAGCGACATCCTGCGCGTCAAGGGCAACACCCTGTACACCGTCACGCCTGACGAACCGCTGGCCAAGGCACTGGCCATCATGGGCGAAAAGGACATCGGCTCACTGGTGGTCATGGAGCACGGCGATCTGGTGGGCATGCTGACCTTCCGCGAGGTGATCCAGCAGGTGGTGAAGAACGGCGGCGTGGTGGGCACCACCCTCGTGCGCACGGCCATGGACGACGCGCCCCTGACCTGCACCAGCGAAACCGAGCTCGACGAAGTGCGCCGCATGATGCTGGACCGCCATGCCCGCTACATGCCGGTGATGGACAAGCGCATGCTGATGGGGGTGATCAGCTTCTACGACGTGGCCAAGGCCGTGGTGGACAGCCAGAACTTCGAAAACCAGATGCTCAAGGCCTACATCCGGGACTGGCCGGCTGAAGAGCCGGAAGCGCCGAAGGGCTGAGTTTTCTTTCTGGCGCTGCTTCGCGGCAGGCGGTGCCCGGCGGGGGCTCGCACTGTGGCGGTTGGCGCCTGGCGCCAACTCCGCTGCGGTGCTCGATCCGGGGTCGTGCCGAAGAACTCGCTGTGTTCGCTGCGCTCACGCCGCTCAAACAGCTTCGGCAAGCATGACGACGAAGCGCGCTGCGCGCGCCGCCCCCGAATCTCCGCGCAGCGGTGACCGCGCCAGTGAAGCGCCGCAGCCCGGGCGCACACGCCTTTGCCGCGAGGAACAAGAAATTCACCCCATGCTGGCGTGAATCACCTCCCGCACGCGCGGGTAGATCTGCTGGTTCCATTTGCGGCCGCTGAACACGCCGTAGTGGCCCACACCCACCTGGACATGGTGGGTTTTGAGGTACGGCCGCACGTTGGGGCAGAGGTCTTGCGCGGCCACGGTCTGGCCAACGCTGCAGATGTCGTCGCGTTCACCTTCCACTGTGAACAGCGCTGTGCGGCGGATGGCCGCGCAGTTGACCTTGCGGCCGCGCACCATCAGCTCGCCCCGGGCCAGGTCGTAGGTCTGGAACACCTTTTCCACCGTCTCCAGGTAGAACTCCGCCGGCAGATCGTTCACCGCCAGGTATTCGTCGTAGAACAGGCGGATCACGTTGGCCTGCTCTTCCTCGCCTTGCACCAGGTGCTGGTACAGGTTGCGGAACTGCTGCTTGTGGCGCTCCAGGTTCATGCTCAGGAACGCGCTGAGCTGCACAAACCCGGGGTACACACGGCGCATGAAGCCGGCATGCGGCAGCGGCACATGGCTGATGAGGTTCTGCTCGAACCATTCAATCGGCTTGCTGGTGGCCAGCGCGTTCACGCCCGTGGGGTTGACGCGGCAGTCCACCGGGCCGGCCATCAGCGTCAGGCTGCGCGGCGTGGCCGGGTGGTCGTCTTCGGCCATCAGGGCGGTGGCGGCCAGCGCCGCCACGCAGGGCTGGCATACCGCCACGACACTCACGCCCGGGCCGATGGCGGCCATGCACTGGATCATGTAGTCGATGTAGTCGTCCAGGCCAAAGGCGCCGTGGCGCAGGCTCACGTCGCGCGCGTTGTGCCAGTCGGTGATGTACACGTCGTGGTCCTGCAGCAGGGTGCGGGCGGTCTCGCGCAGCAGCGTGGCAAAGTGGCCCGACAGCGGTGCCACCAGCAGCACCGGTGGCTGGCCGGTGACACCCTCCTTGCGGAAGTGCAGCAGCGTGCCAAAGGGCAGGGCGAGGGTGGCTTCTTCCACCACCGGGAACTCGTCCTCCCCGACCTTGACCGAGCGGATGTCATAGGCCGGGCGGCTGTGCGTCAGGCGCATGCGGGAGAACACTTCAGACGCTGCCGACCACTTGCGCAGCAGCGAGCCCTCGGTCTGGCGCAGCCAGAGCAGGGCACTGCTGTGTTGGGCCAGCAGCCGCAAGGGGGACATCAGGTCGGTCTGGGTTTGGTAGGCCTGGTACAGCATGCGCATCCTGATGGAGTGGGCTTGTGGCCCGATGGCATGACTGGAGGCAAGTTGCGGGCCAGCCCGTGCACCAGAAACTGGCCCCGGTGGCCCGCAACTTGCTCCAAGTTCGGGCACACAGGAGATGCCATGGCCAAAGCCGTCCTCACCATCAGCAGCAAGAACTACGGCGCCTGGGCCCTGCGCGGCTGGCTGATGGCCAAATTTGCCGGGCTGGACTTCACCGAAAAAGTCATCCCGCCCGATGACCCGGCCATGAAGGCCGAGATGCTGCTGCTGGCGCCGTCCATGCTGGTGCCGTCATTGCAGCACAACGGCATCAAGGTCTGGGACACGCTGGCGATTGGCGAATACCTCAATGAAATCAAGCCCAAAGCCGGTTTGCTGCCGGCGGACGCCAAAGCCCGCGCCCATTGCCGCGCCATCAGCGGCGAAATGCATTCGGGCTTTACCTCGCTGCGCGGCGCGCTGCCGATGAACCTCAAGGCGCACTTTCCCAACTTCAAGGTCTGGTCGCGGGCGCAGGGCGACATCGACCGCGTATTCGCTATCTGGAAAGAATGTCTGGCGAGCTATGGCGGGCCCTTCCTGTTCGGCAAGACGCCCACGATTGCCGACGCCATGTACGCGCCCGTCGTGACGCGCTTCCTCACCTACGACGTGCCGCTGGACAAGACCTGCGCCGCCTACTGCAAACGCATCATGGAGTTGCCCGCCATGAAGGAATGGGTGGCCGCGGCGAAGAAAGAACCTGACGAGATCGACGAATTGGACGCAGAGTTCTAATGCCAGTGCCACCGCGGAACCGGCTTTGCCGGGCCGCTGGTGGCGCCCCCTTGAGGGGGAGGCGCCGTAGGTGCTTCGGGGGTGGGCTTATCCCCAGGGGGTTGGGGTCGGAATGTCGCAGACCGGCTCGACGTCCACCGTCTTGAAATCGGCGGGCGAGACGATTTCCAGGTATTCCATGTCGGGCGAATAGTCGAACAGGTAGTGGCGGATGCCCGGGCGCTGGTGCACCACGTCACCGGCCTCCACCAGCGTTACCTTGTCTTCGTACATGAACTTCGCCCAGCCCTTGACCATGATCACGATCTGGAAGTCCGCCTCATGCCGGTGCCAGCCGGTGCCCGTTTCCGGTGCCATGTTGGCCTTCACAAGGTGCGCGATGACCTGGCCGTTGGTGGCCTCGGCCACGCCCAGGTCGCGGTAGAGAAAGAAATCGCGCAAGCCCCCGGCCACATAGGCCGTGTCCGTGGGCTTGACGTGAGAGAACTTGGTTTGCGTGCGGTCCAGCATGGGTTTCTCCTTCAGCAAAGGGTGATTGCTGCGCCGCAGCATCAAGCATGAAGCGTTCCCGTCGCCATGCACCCATCCGCACCGTTGTGGACCGGTCGGGGATAATCACGCCCCATGAGCGGCAACACCTTTGGCACCCTTTTCGCTGTCACCAACTTTGGTGAATCCCATGGCCCGGCCATTGGCTGCGTGATCGACGGCTGTCCGCCCGGCATGGCGCTGAGCGAGGCCGACATCCAGGGCGACCTGGACCGCCGCCGCCCCGGTACCAGCCGCCACGTGACACAGCGTAACGAACCCGACCAGGTGGAAATCCTCTCGGGCGTGTACGAGGGCAAGACCACCGGCACGCCCATCTGCCTGCTGATCCGCAACACCGACCAGCGCAGCAAGGACTACAGCGAGATCGCGCAGACCTTCCGCCCTGGCCATGCCGACTACACCTACATCCAGAAATACGGCCTGCGCGACCCGCGCGGTGGCGGCCGGTCGTCTGCGCGCCTGACCGCGCCCATGGTGGCGGCGGGTGCCGTGGCCAAGAAGTGGCTGAAGGACAAGTACGGCACCACCTTCCGCGGCTGCATGGCGCAGATTGGCGAGATCAGCATCCCGTTCGAGAGCTGGGCGCATGTGCCCCACAACCCGTTCTTTGCACCGGTGGCCGACGTGAGCCAGCTCGAGGCCTACATGGACAGCCTGCGCAAGGCCGGGGACTCCTGCGGCGCGCGCGTGCGCGTGACCGCCAGCAACGTGCCGCCCGGCCTGGGCGAGCCGCTGTTTGACAAGCTCGATGCCGACATTGCCTACGCCATGATGGGCATCAACGCCGTCAAGGGTGTGGAAATCGGCGCCGGCTTTGCCAGCATCACCCAGCGCGGCACCACCCATGGCGACTCGCTCTCGCCGCAGGGTTTCAAGACCAACAATGCGGGCGGCGTGCTGGGCGGCATCAGCACCGGGCAGGACCTGGACGTGGCGATCGCCATCAAGCCCACCAGCTCCATCATCAGCCCGCGCGAGACCATCAACATGCAGGGCGAGGCGACCGAAGTCATTACCAAGGGCCGGCACGACCCCTGTGTGGGCATCCGCGCCACGCCGATTGCCGAGGCCATGCTGGCGCTGGTGGTCATGGAGCACGCGCTGCGCCACCGGGCCCAGAACGCGGACGTGAACCCGCCGCTGCCGGCCATCCAGGCCTCGTTTCTGTAAGTGGCGAACGCCGCGGCCCAGCGCCGCCAGCTGGTGCCGTTTGCCGCCCTGTCGGCCACTTATTTCGCGCACATCGGGTTCTTCAACCCCTACCTGCCGCTGTGGCTGAAGGAGCTGGGCCTGCCGATCGTGGTGATCAGCCTGCTGACCTCGGTCCAGAGCTTCACTCGCGTGTTCGCTCCCTACGCCTGGGGCGCTTTGAGCGACCACACCGGCGAGCGGGTGCGGCTGCTGCGGCTGAGCGCCGCCATCGCGCTGTTGGCCTCGCTCGGCCTCTGGTGGGACGGCGGCGCCTGGTGGATCGGCCTGGTGCTGCTGGTGCTGTTCACCCACACCAGCTCCATGATGTCGCTGACCGAAGCCGCCATGGCCCACCTGGTGGCCGGCGACTGGGGCCGCTATGGGCGGGTGCGGCTGTGGGGCTCGGCCGGTTTCATGCTCACCGTGTTTGCGGCGGGAGCCTGGTTTGAGGGCCATGGCATGCGGGACTTTCCGGCCTGGACGGCGGTGACGCTGGGCGGCGTGCTGCTGTGCACCTGGTGGCTGCCGGACGTGCGCGAGAAGCATGCCCACGAGCAGGCCGTGAAGGAGCCCATCGCCCCGGTGCTGCGCGAGCCGGCGGTGCGCTGGTTTTTTGCGTCGCTGTTCTTCCACGTGATGGCGCACTTCGCCATCTATGGTTTTCTGTCGCTGTACCTGGATGCGCTGGGCTACAGCAAGGCCATGATCGGCACGCTCTGGGCGGTATCGGTGCTGGTGGAGATAGCCTGGTTCTTTGCCCAGGGCCGGCTGATCGGGCGGCTGCGCATGACGCAGTGGCTGGTGGTGGGCGGTGCGGCCGCCGTGCTGCGCATGGCGCTGACTGCCGGGCTGGGCGGCTGGCTGGCGGCGATGTTCATCGCGCAGGCCCTGCACGCGCTGACCTTCGCCAGCCACCACACCGCCTGCATTGCCATGCTGACGCAGCACTTCCCGGGGCGGCTGCGTGGGCGCGGGCAGGCCCTGTTCACCGTGATCGGCTACGGCCTGGGCGGGGTGCTGGGCGTGCTGGCTGGCGGCGCGCTGGTGTCCTGGCTCGGCTACCAGGCCATGTTCGGCGTGGCCACCGGTCTGGCGCTGCTCGGCACCCTGTGTGCGGTGCGGGCCAGCCGTTGCGAGCGGCACCCGCTGCCGGCCTGAGCAACTGCTTCAGCGTACCGGGCGCACGGCGGCGGGCTTGCCCGACAACTCGGTCTTGTAGACCACGGTGCCAATCGCCACCACCGCAAAGCTGATGGTGGTAAACAGCAGGTACCAGGGCCAGCGCGTGCTGCGCGCGGGCAGGTCGGGCAGCGGTGTGGGGCGGCTCAGCGGATGCAGCGCCTGCGCGCCGTTGAGCTTGCGTTCGATCCAGCGGTCGTGTTCCTCGCGCTGCGCCGGGTCGGACAGCACCTCGTAGGCCTTGTTGACGTTGGCCATCACGCGCGGCGCAAAGCGGTTGTCGGGCGACTTGTCGGGGTGGTAGCGCTGGGCCATGCGGCGGTAGGCAGCGCGGATGTCCCCGGCCGGTGCGTCCGGCGGCACCTGCAGGATGTCGTAATAGCTGGGAACTTGCGCGCGCATGTGTTGGGGGCCAAATCAGGCTGTAGGCCGCGCGGATTCTACGTAAGGCGCTATCAAATTGGAAGCAAAGGTGTTGTGCCGATGCTGCGTTGTGCCGCGGTCAGGGCGCGGGCGGTGCCGCCCGGAACGGGTTGAACCCGGTGATCAGCGCCGTGGCCAGCAGGATCAGGGCGCAGCCCGGCAACATGCCGGCCGTGACCGGCTCGCCCAGGAACAGCCCGCCCCAGGTCACGCCAAACAGCGGGATCATGAAGGCTGACGAGGTGGCCGCGCTGGCCGAGATCTCGCGCATCAGCCGCATGCTGATCCAGTACATGAAGCCCGAGGTGACGCAGCCGAGCATGGCCACTGCCAGCCAGGCGCCGGCCGTGGGGCGCATGGCGGGCGCCGAAACGCCCAGCGGCAGCAGCAGAACAAGCGCTGCCGCCACATGCACCGCGGCCGAGGCCGGCAGTGGCTGGTGCGCCATGGTGGCGCGTTTCATGAGGATAGCGCCCAGGCCGTAGCTGGCGGCGGCTGCCGTGCAGGCCAGCGCCGCCAGCACCACGCGCTGGTCCACGGCGACGGGCCCCAGCTGCACCAGCAGTGCCACACCCACAAAGCCCAGGGCGCAACCCAGCAACCTGCGCGCACTGAGGCGTTCTTCGCCGACAGCGGCGGCGCCCAGTACGCCAAACAACGGTGCCGTGGCATTGAGCACGGCCGAGTAACCGGACGGAATCACCAGGCCCGCCCAGTTGAACAGCACGAATGGCCCCACCACCGTCAGCAGGGCCAGCACCGCCAGCCGCGGCCACGCCGCCGCCGCTGGCCAGCGATGGCGCATGGTGCGCATCAGCAGGCCCAGCACCAGCGCTGCCAGCAGGCAGCGAAGGCCTGCAAGGCCGAACGGCCCGAACGCAGGGCTGGCGATCCGGATCAGCGGGAATGAAGCGCCCCAGAGGGCGGACAGCACGATCAGCTGGACGAAATGGCGTGTTTTCATGGGGCAGGGCGGCTCATTGTGCGAGGCGGCCTGCGGCGGCGGCGCCACAAACGACGACAAAGGTTCTGCCCAAGGCGTCACAATGTGCGCAGAGGCGACACAAGCAGGAAAAAGAACTCATGGGGCAACTGAATTTCGTCATCGAGGGCCAGGGGCCCATGGTGGTGCTGAGCCATGCGCTGGGCTGCAGTCTGGGCATGTGGGACGACGTGGCGCGCTACCTGAGCAAGCGCTACACCGTCCTGCGCTACGACCACCGGGGCCATGGCGGTTCGGCAAGCCTGCCCGGGCCGTACTCGATGGAGATTTTTGCCGATGACGCCGCCGGTTTGATCGAACAGCACAGCCACGCGCCGGTGACCTTCGTCGGGCTGGTGATGGGCGGCATGACCGGGCAGCAGCTCGCGGTGCGATACCCGCACCTGGTCCGCAGCATTGTGATGGCCAACGCCGCCAGCTATTTTGACGACGCCATCCGCACCCGGCTGATGGCCCGCATCCGGCAGGCGCAGGAGCAGGGCATGGCGGCGGTGGCCGACGAAGCCATGCACCGCTGGTTCACCCCCGCTTTTCTGGCCAGCCCGGACGGCGCGGCCCGGGCTTCGGCGCTGCGCCAGAGCCTGGTGGCGATGGACCCGCAGGTCTATGCGGCCAGCTGCGAAGCCATGATGGAGGTGGACTATGGCACCAGCAACCCCCTGATTGCCTGCCCGACCCTGGTGATCGCCGGCGCGCACGACGACGCGATTTCCGTGCGCACGGCCGAGTCGCTGTGCCGCAGCATCTCGGGCGCCGAACTGCGCACCCTGGCCACCGGCCGCATGAGCGCGGTGGAGCAGCCGCAGGAGTTTGCTAACCTCGTGCATGACTTTTTGAGATCCCTATGAAAACCGCCGTCGTCCTGAATGGCCCCAACCTGAACCTGCTGGGCACCCGTGAACCTTCCGTCTATGGCGCGCAGACGCTCGCCGACGTGGAAAAGCTCTGCGCCACCGCCTGCGCGGCGCATGGCTTCAAGCTCGACTTCCGCCAGACCAACCACGAAGGCGTGCTGGTGGACTGGCTGCAGGAGGCCGGGCGCGCCCAGGCGGCGGGCGAGGTGGCCGGCGTCATCCTCAACGCCGGGGCCTACACCCACACCAGCGTCGCCCTGCACGACGCCATCAAGGGCGCAGGCGTGACGCTGATCGAGCTGCACATCAGCAACGTGCATGCGCGGGAGGCGTTTCGCCACCACAGCTACATCTCGCCCGTCGCCCGCGCGGTGATGGCGGGTTTTGGCGTGCAGGGCTACCCGCTGGCCATTGCCGCACTGGCTGGGATCTGAGCCATGCCCCAAACCCTGAAAATCGATTTTGTGTCCGACGTGTCGTGCCCCTGGTGCGCCATCGGCCTCAGTGCGCTGGAGCAGGCGCTGGACCGCGTGAAGGGCGAGGTGCAGGCCGAGCTGCACTTCCAGCCGTTCGAACTCAACCCGCAGATGGCGCCCGAGGGCCAGGACGTGGCCGAGCACCTGACCCAGAAGTACGGCTCCACGCCGGCGCCACAGGCGCAGATCCGCGAGACCATCCGCCAGCGCGGGGAAGCTGTGGGCTTCACCTTCCGCCGCGAAGGCCGCGGCCGCATCTGGAACACATTTGATGCCCACCGACTGCTGCACTGGGCTGGCCTGGAAGATGCAGGCAAGCAGCATGCACTGAAGAAGGCCTTGCTCGAGGCCCACCATGGCCGCGGCGAAAGCCCGGCCGCCGCCGAGGTGCTGGTCGCGGCGGCGGTGCAGGCAGGGCTGGACGCGGCACGGGCCCGAGCGATCCTGGCCAGCGACGAGTTTGCGGCCGAGGTGCGCGAACAGGAGCAGTACTACCTGAATGCCGGCATCCACTCGGTGCCGGCGGTCATCTTCAACGACCGTCACCTGGTCTCCGGCGGGCAGCCGGTCGAGGTGTTCGAGCAGGCGATCCGCCAGATCGCTGCGGCACAAGCCTGACGCGGCATTGGCACCGCTGGCGGGACAGTCCATCCCGCTGCGGGTGGTTTATCCGGGCCGCGCGGCCGCGTACAGTCCGGGAATGACCTTGGCCACACTTCCTGCCCTGTTTGTTTCGCATGGTGCCCCGCTGTTCGCCGTGGAGCCCGGCGAGACCGGGCCGGCGCTCACCCGCTTTGGTGCCACGCTGCAGGCCGACGGCCTGCGCGGCGTGGTGATCATGTCGCCGCACTGGATGGCGCGCAGCCCGGCCGTGATGACCAACCCCGCGCCCGCCACCTGGCACGACTTCGGCGGCTTCCCCCCCGCGCTGTACCAGCTGCAGTACCCCGCGCCGGGCAGCACTGCGCTGGGCGAGCAGGTGATCGCGCTGCTGGCGCGGGCCGGCATCGACGCCCAGGCCGATAGCCAGCGCCCGCTGGACCATGGGGCCTGGGTGCCGCTGATGCACCTGCTGCCCGAGGCGACGGTGCCTGTGGTGCAAGTGGCGCTGCCGGCGCGCTACGGCCCGGCCGAGGTGTTGGCGATGGGCCGGGCGTTGCAAAGCCTGCGCGCGCAGGGTGTGCTGGTGATTGGCTCCGGCAGCATGACGCACAACCTGGCCGAGTTCTTCGGTGGCGAGCGCGAGCCCGCGCCCTATGTGCTCGAGTTCAGCCGCTGGATTGAAAGTGCCATCACCACCGGCAGCCTGCAGGCGCTGCTGGACTACCGGCGCGAGGCGCCGCACGCCGAGCGGGCCCACCCGTCGGACGACCACTTCTTGCCGCTGTTCTTTGCGCTGGGCGCCGGCGGCTTTGGCGAACCCGGCGTCAAGCCGGGCTACCTGAGCCGCGAGGTGATGTACAGCATGCTGGCGATGGACAGCTTCGCCTTGCCTGCGCCGCACTGAGTTGCAGTGGCGGTGGCCAGCGTGCCCCTAGAGGCGGCGCGCCAGCACCACGGCCCCGGCGGAGCCCGCGCTCACCAGCGCACACCAGACGCGCAGCACCCATGGCGCCGGGCCGTCCGCCAGCCCTGCCGCTTCGTCGCGGTGGTGACGCTCGTCGGCCTGACAGCGCAGCAGCAGCGGCAGCAGGCCCTCCGGGCCGCCGTGGCGCTGCAGGTGGTCGATCTGCTGCTGGTAGTGCTGGTCCACAAAGGTCTCGACTGCGGCAATCGTCGCGTACACCGCCCGTGGGCCGGCCAGCGCGGGCAACGCCCCGGTCAGCCAGCCCGCGAGGCGCCAGGGCCCCAGCAGGCGGCTGCGCCGCGCTGGAGGCAGCCAGGCCTCCACCAGCGCCAGGTGCTCGGACTCGGTGGCGCCATGCCGTTCGGCAAAGCCCAACAGCTCGGCACTGTTGCGCCAGCGCGCCACGGCGGCGATGCCCCGGTAAATGAACACCGCGCCCGTCTCGCCCGCATGGTCGGAACGCAGCTCGCGTTCCAGCCAGGGGGAGAGGCCGGGCCCAGCCGGCGGGGCCTTGGCGGCGTCTGCCGGTTCCCATCGGCGGGCGACGGCTTGCAGGCCAGGGCGCAGC
Organism: Ramlibacter sp.; assembly: GCA_046348225.1. Lineage (GTDB taxonomy): Bacteria > Pseudomonadota > Gammaproteobacteria > Burkholderiales > Burkholderiaceae_C > JAXMEQ01. The sequence continues at coordinate 470,806 of JAXMEQ010000002.1, read as the reverse complement.
TTGAGGAAGCCGCGGTAGGCGAACTCCAGCAGCGTCAGCGCGCCTGGCAGGCGTGCCAGCCGGGCCAGCCAGCGCCAGCCGGGCAGCCGCTCCCACATGGCCACAAACGCGGCAGCACCATCCAGCCGTGAGCCATCGGCGCGCTGGACGTGAAAGCGGGCCAGCAGCGCCGCGCGATCCGCCGTCAGGCTGGCGTCTGCACCGGCGCGCGGGCTGATGTCGACGAAGCACAGGGCACTGTCGCTGCGCCGCTCGGCCAGGCCTTTCACGTGGGCGATTTCGCGGCGGCACAGCGGGCATTCGCCGTCATAAAGCACGGTCAGTGTGTCGGAACGGTCGGTCGGGTTCAAAGCAACTCCTCGGCGCGGCGCAGGCCACGGGTGGCCCGGCTCCACCATTGTGAAAAGCTCGTGCAGGGCCGCTCGACCGGCGGGAACAAGGCGGGCGCTGCATCCAGTTGGGCGACTGGCTTCAGCCATCGCCTGATGTGCGGGTCGTCCACGCTGCGCACAAGGGCGGCCCCGGCCAGCGCCGTGGCCAGCCCTGCCGCATCCACCCACCAGCGCTGTGGCGCCACAGCGGCCATGGCGGTGTCGACCCAGTGCCAGCGCGCTTCGGGCCAGGGCCAGGCCGCATGGTGTTCGCGCAGGTACACGCCGATCACGAGTGCGTCTTCAGGGCCATCCGCTGGCGGCGCCCGCAGCGCCCACGGGTGCACCAGCCACACGTGGCGCCCTTTGAGTTGGCTGGCCGTGGTGGCGTCGGGCACCTGCAGCGGCAGGCCCGGCGGTGGAGCGGTGTGCAGGGCGGGCTCCTGTGTGGCGTCGCTCGCCAGCCGGTGGCGTTCAGCAGCAGGCTGCGCTGCCTGTGGCAGGCGCCCGCCGCGTGCGATCGCGTCCAGCGCTTCGTACGAGGTGTCGATCACCGTGCCCGGGCTGTGCCAGTGCGCAGGCGCGTAGCGGGCCACGTTCTCCGCGTTGAACAAGTAGGGCTTGTGGCTGCCGGTGCCCGCCACCCACTGCCAGCTCAGGTGGTTGCTGGCCAGGTCACCGTCCAGCAGGTGGGCCACCAGCCAGTCAGCGCCGGCGCGCCAGTGCACCCGGCGCAGGTGCACCACATAGCTGGCAAGCCACATGCGGGCGTGGTTGTGCAGCGTGCCGGTGGCGTAGAGGGTGCGCACGGCTTCGTCGATGGCCGGCACACCGGTGCAGGCCTGGCGGATGTCGTCAGGCAACACCGGTGCGTAGGCGTCGTCGGGCAACGGCCCCGGGTGCAGCGACTGCAGGATGCCATCACCCGCATTCGCCCAGGCGTGGCGGAAAAATTCACGCCAGCCGAATTCGTACACCAGCTTGTGGTCCACCGCCAGCGGCTCGCGCTGCAGCACATCGGCCAGCGCTTCGCTCAGCGTCAGCACGCCATGCGTGAAGTAGGGCGACAGGCCCGTGACCGCACCGTCCAGGTGGTTGCGTGTGCGCGCGTAAGCCGCGGGTTGCACGCGGGCGAGGCCTGCCAGCGCCGCCTCGCGGGTGGGTGGCGGCGGCAAAGCTCAGTCGTCCGTCAGCGGCACGCAGCTGCAGAACAGGTTGCGGTCGCCGTAGACGTTGTCCAGCCGGCCCACGGGTGCCCAGTATTTGGCGTGTTGCTTCGCCGACAGCGTGGCCGCTGCCACCTGGCGCGAATACGGGTGCGCCCACTCGTCGGCCACCAGTGCCTGCGCCGTGTGCGGCGCGTGCTTGAGCGGGTTGTCGTCCTGCGGCCATTCGCCCTTTTCCACGCGGCGGATTTCCTCGCGGATGGCGATCATGGCGCCAATGAAGCGATCCAGCTCGTCCAGCGTCTCGCTTTCGGTGGGCTCCACCATCAGCGTGCCCGCGACCGGAAAGCTCAGCGTTGGCGCGTGAAAGCCGTAGTCGATCAGGCGCTTGGCCACATCTTCGGCAGTGACGCCGCTGGTTTCCTTGAGCGGGCGCAGGTCCAGAATGCACTCGTGCGCCACATGGCCGTTCTCGCTGGCGTACAGCGTGGGGTAGTGGTCCTTCAGGCGTGCGCTGATGTAGTTGGCGCTCAGGATCGCCACCTCGGTGGCCTGCTGCAGGCCCTCAGGGCCCATCATGCGGCAGTACATCCAGCTGATGGGCAGCACGGCAGCGTTGCCCAGCGGCGCGGCGGAAATGGCCCCCACGCTTGTCACTGCGTGTACTGCGCTGCCCCCCAAGGGGGCCTTCGCGCCTTGGGGCGGCCCGGCGGCGCTCATGGCGCCTGCGGCCAGGCCGGTGGCATGGCCCGGCAGGAAGGGCACCAGATCGGCCACCACGCACACCGGGCCCACGCCCGGGCCGCCGCCGCCGTGCGGGATGCAGAAGGTCTTGTGCAGGTTGAGGTGACTCACGTCGCCGCCAAACTCGCCCGGCGCGGCGACGCCCACCAGCGCGTTCATGTTGGCGCCGTCCACATACACACGGCCACCGTGGCGGTGCACCAGCGCGCAGAGTTCCTTGACCTGGGTTTCAAACACACCATGGGTGCTGGGGTAGGTGATCATCACCGCCGCCAGCTGCGGGCTGTATTGCTCACACTTGGCCTGCAGGTCGGCCATGTCCACGTTGCCGTTGTCGTCGCACTTCGTCACCACCACCTGCATGCCCACCATTTGTGCGCTGGCCGGGTTGGTGCCGTGCGCGGACGACGGGATGAGGCAGATGTTGCGGTGGCCTTCGCCCCGGCTCTCGTGGTACGCCTTGATCACCAGCAGGCCGGCGTATTCACCCTGGGAGCCGGCGTTGGGCTGCAGGCTGATGCCGGCATAACCCGTCGCCTGGCACAGCCATTCGCGCAGCTGCGCGTCCAGTTGCGCGTAGCCCTGCTGCTGGTCGGCGGGGGCAAACGGGTGCACGTTGGCGAACTCGGGCCAGGTGATGGGGATCATCTCGCTGGTGGCGTTGAGCTTCATGGTGCAGCTGCCCAGCGGGATCATGCTGCGGTCCAGCGCCAGGTCCTTGTCGCTCAAGGCCCGGATGTAGCGCAGCATCCCGGTCTCGGAGTGGTGGGTGTTGAACACCGGGTGCGTCAGGTAGGCGCTGGTGCGGCGCAGCGCCGTGGGGATCAGCGGCTCGATGCCCTTTTCGAATTCGGCGAACGAGGGCAGGGCCTGGCCGTCGGTGGCAAAGATCTTCCACAGCTGCTCCACGTCGGCGCGCGTGGTGGTCTCGTCGAGCGCGATGCAGAGGTAATCTTCAAAGTAGATTCGCAGGTTTGCCCGCATGGACACTGCGCGAGCCGCTATCGTTTTTGTAGCAGCCTTGGTGTGCACGGTCAGCGTGTCAAAGGCGTTGTCATGCACCGGTGCATGGCCCAGCGCCGCCAGGCCGCGCGCCAGGATGGCGGTGTAGCTGGCCACGCGCTGGGCGATGCGCTTCAGGCCCTGGGGCCCGTGGTACACGGCGTACATGCTGGCCACCACGGCCGGCAACACCTGCGCCGTGCAGATGTTGGACGTGGCCTTTTCCCGGCGGATGTGCTGTTCGCGCGTCTGCAGCGCCAGCCGGTAGGCCGGGTTGCCATGCGCGTCCACGCTCACGCCGACCAGCCGGCCCGGCATGGAGCGCTTGAAGTCGTCGCGGCAGGCCAGGTAGGCGGCGTGCGGGCCGCCCGCGCCCATGGGCATGCCAAACCGCTGCGTGGTGCCGACCACAATGTCGGCACCCCATTCGCCCGGCGGCACCAGCAACGTCAGCGCCAGCAGGTCGGCGGCGACGATGAAGGCGGCCTGTTTTGCGTGCGCCTTGTCCACGTCGGCGCGCAGGTCGTCGATGCGGCCGCTGGTGGCCGGGTACTGCGCCAGCACGGCGAAGTAGTCGCCGGCGAGTGCGGCGTCCCACTCGGCGGCGGAGTTGGCCAGCACCACCTCGATGCCCAGCGGCCTGGCGCGGGTCTGGATCACTTCAATCGTCTGCGGGTGGCAGTCGCCCGCCACCACAAAGCGCTGGCTCTTGCTTTTGACGCTGCGTTTGGCGAGTGTCATGGCCTCGGCGGCCGAGGTGGCTTCGTCGAGCATCGAGGCGTTGGCGATCGGCATGGCCGTCAGGTCGCACACCATGGTCTGGAAGTTCACCAGCGCCTCCATGCGGCCCTGTGAAATCTCGGCCTGGTAGGGCGTGTAGGCGGTGTACCAGGCGGGGTTCTCCAGGATGTTGCGCAGGATCACGCCGGGCGTGTGGGTGCCGTAGTAGCCCTGGCCAATGAAGCTCTTGAGCAGCTGGTTGCGGCTGGCCATGGCCTTGAGTTCGGCCAGCGCCGCCGCTTCCGTGACCGGCGCCGGCAGCTTCATGGCGCTGCTGCGGGCAATGCTGCGCGGCACGATGCTGTCGATCAGCGCACGGCGCGAGGTCTCGCCGATCACCGAGAGCATGTGGGCTTCATCGGCGGCGTCAACGCCGATGTGGCGCGGAATGAATTCGCTGGCGTTTTCCAGCTCGCCCAGCGGCCGGGCAGACTGCATCAACATGGTGGCTTCCTGATCAGGCGTTGGCGGAAAAGGCGGTGTAGCGGGTTTCGTCCATCAGCGCGTCCAGCTGCGATGCATCGGCCAGCTTGACCTTGAAGAACCAGCCTGCGCCCAGCGGGTCGCTGTTGGCCAGCGACGGGTCGGCGCGCAGCGCCTCGTTCACTTCGGTCACCTCGCCGCTGACGGGCATGTACACATCGGCCGCCGCCTTGACCGACTCGACCACGCCCGCCGTTTCCTTCTGGGTGTAGCTTTTGCCCACCTCGGGCAGGTCCACAAACACCACGTCGCCCAGTGCGTCCTGCGCGTGGACGGTGATGCCGACAACGGCGTGGTCGCCCTCGACTTTGACCCACTCGTGGTCTTCGGTGTACTTGATGCTCATGGGGTTCTCCTGATGGGGTTCAAAAAACGGGTTCAGCCGCGGAAATAGCGGTTGGGGGTGAAGGGCATGGCAGCGACTTCCATCGGCACCGGCTTGCCGCGTACGATGGCGTTCACACGCGTGCCGATGGCAGCAAATTCAGTGCCGACGTAGCCCATGGCCACAGGCTTGTCGACGGTTGGCCCCAGCAGGCCGCTGGTGACCTCGCCAATACGGTGGCCGTGGGTGTCCTGCAGTTCCGTGTGCTCGCGCACCGGCACCCGCTCCAGGGCCACCAGGCCCACGCGCTTGCGCGCCAGGCCCTGGCCTTGCAGTTGTGCCAGCACTTTGGCGGCACCGGGGAAGCCGCCTTCGCGCGCGCCACCGCTGCGCCGCACTTTCTGGATCGCCCAGTTCAGCGCAGCCTCCACCGGTGTGGTGGTGGTGTCGATGTCGTTGCCGTACAGGCACAGCCCGGCCTCCAGCCGCAGCGAGTTGCGGGCACCCAGGCCAATGGGTTTGACCTCGGGCTGCGCCAGCAGGGCGCGGGCAAAGGGTTCGGCATGGGTAGGGGGCACGGAAATCTCGAAGCCGTCTTCACCGGTGTAGCCGCTGCGCGTGATGAACAGGTCGGAACCTTCCCAGACGTAGTGGCCTCCGGTCATGAACACCAGCTTGTCCACGCCCGTCAGCAGGCGCGACAGGGCGGTCACGGCCAGCGGGCCCTGCAGCGCCAGCAGCGCCTGATCGGATAGGGGCAGCACCGCACAGCGGGCGCCAATCTTTTGCTGGATGTGGGCGATGTCGCCCACCTTGCAGGCGCCGTTGACGATGACGAACAGGTCGTGCCCGCGGTTGACGAACATCAGGTCGTCGATGATGGTGCCCTCGTCGGTCAGCAACAGGCCGTAGCGCTGCTTGCCCACGGCCAGATCCATCACGTCCACCGGCATCAGTGTTTCGAAAGCAGCCGCGGCATCGGCACCCACCAGGCGCAGCTGGCCCATGTGGGACACGTCAAACAGGCCGGCGGCATTGCGGGTGTGGTGGTGCTCGGCCATCAGGCCGGCGGGGTATTGCACCGGCATGGAATAGCCGGCAAAGGGGACCATGCGGGCGCCCAGTTCCAGGTGCAGCGCGTGCAGCGGGGTGCTGAGCAGGGTTTCGGCAGGAGCGGACACGCGGGCGTTCTCCGGGGCAAACTTTTGAACCACGGCTCGCGCCATGGGCTGCCCCTGCTGTCCGCTCTACCTGAGAGATTCACACCGCTGATACGGCGTTTGCTCCTTCGGTGGGCCACCTCGGGGGTGGCCTCTCTCCAGCAAGGAAACACCCCTTTCGGGGTGCTTCGCCAGTCCTTTTGCCTGAGCGTTCGGGGTGTCCCTGCGCCTTCGGCGGCTTCCGTGCAAGAAGCTCTCTCCTGACAGGGTCCGATTCTACCTACTTGGCGTAGACCAGGTCGCGCAACGTCAGCGAAACCCCCGGCACATAGGTGATCACCATCAGGCAGGCCAGGATCACCAGCACAAACGGAATCAGGTGCGTGATGATGCGGTCCAGCGAGATGCGCGCCACCGTACAGGCCGCAAACAGGTTCACCCCGAACGGCGGCGTGATCATGCCCAGCGCCAGATTCACCACCATGATCAGCCCGAAATGCACCGGATCAATGCCAAAGTGCATCGCCACCGGCGCCAGGATCGGCGCCAGCACAATGATCGCCGCACTCGTCTCGATGAACATCCCGATGATGAACAGCGCCGCATTCACCCCCAGCAGGAACAGCGCCGGGCTCTGCAGCACCGCCTCCAGCCAGCGCCCGATCGCATCCGGCACCCCCGCGCGCGTGATCAGGAACGCAAACAGCCCCGCATTGGCAATGATGAACATGATCACCGCCGAGCTGATCACGCTCTTGCGCAGGATCGTGTACAGGTCCCGCAGCCTGATCTCGCGGTAGATCACCATGCCCACCACCAGCGCATAGGCCACCGCCACCGCCGACGCCTCGGTCGGGGTGAACACCCCGCCATAGATGCCGCCCAGGATGATCACCGGCATCAGCAGCGCCCAGCTGGCCTGCAGCGTCGCCCGGCCAAAGCCCAGCCGCCCGTCGCCGTCGTTCTTGCCCCAGCCCTTGATCTTGCAATACACATACACAAAGCCCATCAGCGCCAGCCCGATCAGGATGCCCGGTCCAAACCCGGCAATGAACAGCTCGCCAATCGACACCTCGGCACTCACCCCGTACAGGATCATTGGGATGCTGGGCGGAATGATCACCCCCAGCTCGGCACTGGTGGCCTGCAGCGCAGCGGCGTAGCTGGTCGGGTAGCCATGCTTGATCAGCGCCGGAATCAGGATCGCGCCGATGGCAAAGGTGGTGGCTACCGACGAGCCCGACACCGCCGCAAAGATCATGCAGGTCAGCACACAGGTCATGGGCAGGCCGCCCTGCACGCCGCCCACGATGGACTTGGCAAACTCCACCAGCCGGCGCGAGATGCCGCCGGTCTCCATCAGGTTGCCCGCCAGGATGAAGAACGGAATCGCCGCCAGCGGAAACTTGTTGATCGAGTTGAACATCTCCTTGACGGAGATCAGCATGTTGGCATTGGCCACCTGGATGCCCAGGACGGCCGACAGGCCAATGGAGACAGCTACCGACACGGTGAGTGCAAAGCACAGCACCATGGTGACAAGCATCACGGACGTCATTGCGCGGTCTCCAGTTCAAGGCGCTGGGGGTCCAGCAGGTTGCCGACGATGCCCAGCACGCAGAACAGCCCGCCCACGGGCATGGCCAGGTAGGCCCAGAACATGGACACGCCTTCCAGCCCGATCATGGTCTGCACCGAGCCGCGCCGGGCGTAGTCCCAGCCCCACCAGACGATGACGGCAATGAGGGCCAGCGCCGCCAGGCAGACGACCCAGTCGAGCACGCGCTTGATCTTCGGCGGGCTCCAGCGGTACAGCACGTCCACGCTGACCATGGCGCCCTGGCGGAAAGCGGTGGGGATGCCCAGGAAGACCATCCAGATCAGGCTGAAGCGGATCAGCACTTCGGTCCACTCCGCCGGCTGCTCCAGCACGAAGCGCATGAAGATCTGGAATACCCCCAGCCCGGCGGCAAGCGCCATCATCGCGCAGGCCAGCATCATGGCCAGTGCGCTGGCCAGGTGCTCAAACCGCAGGAAAGCTTGTTTCATGAAATAGGTCTGCCTTGCTTGCGTTCAAGTGACAAAAAAGCCCGCAGCCCGCAAGCTGCGGGCGTAGCCCGCTATCAGATTGATAGCACTTACTTGTAGTTGCGGATCTTGTCGATTTCGGCCTTGCCGAACTGCTTTTCGAATTCGGCGTTCACCGGGGCCAGTGTGGCGACGAACTTGGACTTGTCCACGTTCTCCACCACCTGCATGCCCTTGGCCTTGAGCTCGGCGGCCCCCTTGGCATCGTCTTCGTCCACGCGGGCCCGGTTGGCCTTGGTGCCTTCCTTGGCAGCGTCAATGAAGGCCTGCTTGTCGGCGGCCGACAGCTTGTCGAACGACGCCTTGTTCATCAGGAAGATGGCCGGCGAATAGACGTGGCCCGTCAGCGACAGGTGCTTCTGCACCTGGTCGAACTTGGCCGCCATGATCACCGACAGCGGGTTCTCCTGCCCGTCCACCGTGCCCTGCTGCAGGGCCGTGAACACTTCGGGGAAAGCCATCGGCGTGGTCACGATGCCCAGGCCCTTGTAGGCCGTGACGTGCACCGGGTTTTCCATGGTGCGCATCTTCAGGCCCTTCAGGTCGTCGGGGCTGTTGACGGCACGCTTGCTGTTGGTCATGTGGCGGAAACCGTTCTCGGCCCAGGCCAGGGCCTTGAAGCCCTTGCTGTCGAACTTGGTCAGCATGTCCTGGCCGATCGGGCCGTCCAGCACGGCGCGGGCATGGGCCTTGTCACGGAACAGGAACGGGATGTCCAGGATGCGCGCTTCCGGCACGAAGTTGGGCACCGGGCCGGTGGAGCTGAAGGCCAGCTCTTGCGTGCCCAGCTGCACGGCTTCAATGCTTTCGCGCTCGCCACCCAGGGCGCCGGAGTAGAAGGTCTGGATCTTGTAGCGCCCGGCGGTGCGCTTTTCGACTTCACGCGCAAAGGTGTCAATGGCCACGCCCTGGTGCGAGTTCTGTGCCACTGAAATGCTGATGCGCATCGTGGTCTGGGCAGCAGCGCTGGCAATGAAGCCGGCCGAAAGCGTGAGGGCGAGTACCAGTCGGGAAAATTTCATGTCTCAGTCTCCTTGGGTGGGGTCATTCCGGGAACGCGGATTTTGCCATAGCGGCAAAAGTTGTCATACAACTTTCAAATTATGCCACCAGCACCTTGTCAGCGTGCCCTCAGCTTGAGCAGGCGTTCGCGCGCGGCAGCCAGGTGCTCGCGCAGGGTGTACCAGCGGTCGGCAAAGCGGTCGGGCAGGTCCAGCGAGACCACTTCAGCTTCCATGGCGTCGAGCTTGCCCAGCAGGCTGCGCAGCGCCACCGGCTTGTCCACGGCGAGGGTGGCCATGTCGTTCTCCAGAAACTTGAGTTCACCGTAGTAGTGCGACAGCACGGCATTGACGCGCAGGCTGAACAGCTGCGGGATCCACACCAGCGCCAGGCCGGTGACCAGCAGCACCGGCAGCACCAGGTAAAGAAGCAGCTCGGCCAGTTGGGCCCACCAGTAGGGCAGCGCGGTTTCCAGCCAGGGCCGCGAGCCCAGCGCGTAGCGTTGTGCGTGCGGCGACAGGGGGAAGTCGCTGGCCTGGAAGTCGGGGTACTCGGCTTCGCGCTGCAGGAAGCTCGGGCTGGCGTGGATATCAAACGCCGCGTCGAGCAGGGCCCGTTGCAGGGCAGGGTGCAGGGTTTCCCGCACCAGCAGGTGGGTGCCGGTGTACAGCAGCGTCAGGTCGCGCGGCGGCACGTCGCCGCGCAGCTCGATCGCGCCTTGCGGCAGCACGAAGGCGTGCAGTCGTGGCTCGCGCGCCGCCAGTGAATTGGCGCGGTCCACGCCCAGCATCACCACACCACTGCTGCGGGTGAGTTGCCGCACCGACGGCGCGTCACCGCTGCCGATGGTGATGACGGCGTCGATCCTGCCTTCAATCAGTGCGTTCGCCGCCGCCTGCGGGGCGAGCTGGTCGTCCCACTGGACATCACTTTCCCGGACCTGGGCCTGTGCCAGCAGCAGCGTGGCCACCTGGCGCTGCACGCTGCCAGGCGGGCCGGCGGCCACCCGCAGGCCGCGGAACTGGGACAGCCCGCCCAGACCCGGCAGGTTGGTGAAGATCCACAGCGGCTGGCGGCCCACCACTGCCAGCGCCTGCACCGGGGCCTCGGGCCCGCGCTCGGCCAGCAGGCCGTGGGCGAAACCAGCCTGTGCCGGATCCGCGGGGTTGGAAAGCCGCTGCAGCGGGGCACCGGCGCCGCCTTCGGCGCTGGTGACGATGTCCACCGTGATGCCCCGTCGCTCCAGCTCCACGCGGTAGCGCTCGGCCATCTGGGCGTAGCCACCCTGGGGCGTACCGGCCGCCAGCGTGACCTGCCGTGGCGGCAGCGGAAACCATTCGCGGCCCGCGAACACGGTGCCCAGCATGGCCAGCACCAGCACGGGCAGGTAAAACAGGCCCCAGCGGCGCCGGTAAAGCAGCATGACCCTCATCGGCCACGCCTGCGAAACAGGCCCATGCGGACGAAGTCGATGTGCTTGCGCAGCATGAACCAGCGGGGCATCAGGTAGGTCGGGGTCACGAAGGCTTCCATCCGCCGCTCGATGCTGTTGAGCCGGTCGAGGTACTTGCTCAGGTCCAGGCCGGTGAGACTTTCACGCGACAGGTCGTGCTCGATGTACATCAGCTCGCCGTACCAGCGCGTGACGCGGCTCTCGAGCAGCCAGCGCAGATAGGCCGGCACGATGCGCGCAAGCCACAGCGCCACCAGCGCCACCGGAAGGCAGATCACCAGCAGGCGCAGCACCACCTGGGCCCACCAGAATGGCAGGTGGGCCTCAAGCCAGGGCAGGCCATGGGTGAGTGTGCGCCGGGCCTCTTCCGAAGCCGGAAACTGCAGCCGCTTGAGCGACGGGAATTCGCCGGGGCGGTGGAACGGCCCGCCACCGGTGTGCACCTCAGTCACCACGTCGGTGGCCAGCCGTTGCAGCGCGGGATGCAGGTCGGCGCGCGCCACCAGGCTGGCCGACGTGGTGAGCAGCGTGACATCGCGCGGCGGCAGTTGCGGGCCCAGCGTGCCCTGGGCCAGCAGGCGCGGTACCAGCCAGGGCAGGCGCTCGGTCAGGGCCGCGGTGCGCCGCAACTGCACCAGATGGATGGCTGGCGACGCCAGGGCCGCCCGGATCACGGCCGAGTCAGGGGCCGCCACCAAGATCAACACGTCCAGCGTGCCTTGTTTCAGGGCATCCACGGCGGCCATGCCGGCCAGTGTGGCGTCGGTGTACTCACCCTGCTTCAGGCGGACCTGCTCCAGCAGGGCCAGCCCCAGCTGGCGTGTGCCGCTGCCCGCAGGCCCGAGCGAAATGCGCAGTCCCTGCAGTTGCTGCAGTGCTTCGATGCCGGGCTGCCGCGCGAAGATCCACAGCGGTTCAATATCGATCTTGGACACCGTGAGCAGGCGCATGCCGCCTTCCTGCGCCACCACGGCGGCACCCACGCCGCCCTGGACGAACGCCAGGTCTGCCGTCGGCTCGACGGCGCCGCGCAGCCGCTGCAGGTTCTGCACTGACCCGTCGGACTCGAGCACCCGCAGCGTCACGCCCCGGGCAGCAAACTTTTCAGCGTATCGTTGGGCATAGGCGTGGTACACGCCGTCCGCGCGCCCGGCGGAGACCGTGATTTCCGCCGGCGGCAGGGGCAGCCATGTGGACCACAGCCAAGACGCCAGCGCCACCGCCGCAAGGGCGATGGGCAGCTTGATCAATACCCACTTGCGCTGGTACAGCCGCGCTGCTGCCACAAAGGCCTCCCTGAATCGTGTTCAGGCCTTCGTTATAGCGCAATCCGTTGACGGCTTGCAGCGTATCCCTACATGCCAACGTAGTTCGGGCCGCCACCGCCTTCGGGCGTGACCCACACGATGTTCTGGCTCGGGTCCTTGATGTCGCAGGTCTTGCAGTGCACGCAGTTCTGCGCATTGATCTGCAGCCGGTCGGTGTTGTCCGGGTTCTTGACGAACTCGTACACGCCCGCCGGGCAGTAGCGGGCCTCGGGCCCGGCGTACTTGGTGAGGTTGATGCCCACCGGCACCGCAGTGTCCCTGAGGGTCAGGTGCGCGGGCTGGTTTTCCTCGTGGTTGGTGTTGGAGATGAACACCGAACTCAGCCGGTCGAAGGTGAGCTTGCCGTCCGGCTTGGGGTAGTCGATCGGCTTGCAGTCCGCCGCCGGTTTCAGGTAGGCGTGGTCCGGCTTGTCGCGGTGCAGGGTCCAGGGCACGTGGCCGCGCAGCACGAACTGCTCAACGCCGTTCATCAGTGTGGCGACCGTCAGGCCCTTCTTGAACCAGGCCTTGAAGTTGCGCGCCTTGTTCAGCTCGGCATGCAGCCAGCTGCGCTCGAACGCCTCGGGATAGGCCGTGAGCTCGTCGTGCTGGCGCCCGGCCGTGACGGCGTCGTAAGCGGCCTCGGCGGCCAGCATGCCGGTCTTGATCGCCGCGTGGCTGCCCTTGATCCGGCTCACGTTCAGGAAGCCGGCGTCACAGCCCACCAGCGCGCCGCCCGGGAACACGAACTTCGGCAGCGACAGCAGGCCTCCGGCCGTGATGGCGCGCGCGCCATAGCCCAGCCGCTTGCCGGGCTTGATGCCTTTGGACTCGTCGCCCTCCAGGTACCAGCGGATGTTGGGGTGCGTCTTCCAGCGCTGGAATTCCTCGAACGGGCTCAGGTAGGGGTTGCTGTAGTCCAGCCCGGTGATGAAGCCCAGCGTGACCTTGTTGTCCTCCATGTGGTACAGGAAGGCGCCGCCATAGGTGGCGCTGTCCATCGGCCAGCCGGCGGTGTGCATCACAAAGCCGGGCTGGTGACGCTTCGGGTCGATCTCCCAGACTTCCTTGACGCCGATGCCGTACGTCTGCGGGTCGCGGCCAGCGTCGAGCTTGAAGCGCGCAATCAACTGCTTGCCCAGGTGGCCGCGCGCGCCTTCGGCAAACACGGTGTACTTGGCGTGCAGTTCCATGCCGAGCTGGAAGTTCTCGGTCGGCTCGCCGTCCTTGCCCACGCCCATGTTGCCGGTGGCCACGCCCTTGACGGAGCCGTCGTCGTTGTACAGCACCTCGGCGGCGGCAAAGCCGGGGAAGATCTCCACGCCCAGCGCCTCGGCCTGCTGTGCCAGCCAGCGCGTGACGTTGCCCAGGCTGACAATGTAGTTGCCATGGTTCTGGAAGCACTCGGGCAGCACGAAGTTGGGCGTGCGGAAAGACGACTTCTCGCCCAGGAAAATCATCGCGTCGTCGGTCACCGGCTGGTTCAGCGGGGCGCCGCGGGCCTTCCAGTCGGGGAACAGCTCGGTCAGCGCGCGCGGGTCCATGATGGCGCCCGACAGGATGTGCGCGCCCGGCTCCGAGCCCTTTTCCAGCACCACCACGGACACATCGGTGCCCTGTTGCGCGGCCAGCTGCTTGAGGCGGATCGCGGTGGCCAGGCCACCGGGGCCGCCGCCGACCACCACCACGTCGTACTCCATCGCTTCGCGGGGGCCGAACTGCGCCAGTATTTCTTCGTGGGTCATGAAAAGGTCTCGCTGATTGATAATGAATTGGAGCAGCCACAGGCGGCAGGCGCATGTCGCTCGACGGACTGCATTTTATGCGGCGGCAGCGCACAATCGAACGGTCGTTCTTATTTGCGTGGGCAGTTTAGACAGGAGACTCTGGCGTGGCGTACAGCATCGACCTCTCGGGCCGCGTGGCCTTCATCACCGGCGCATCGGGCGGCCTGGGGGCCCAGTTCGCCAAAACCCTGTCGCGCGCCGGGGCCGCCGTGGTGCTGGCCAGCCGCCGTGTGGAAAAGCTCAAGGCCTTGCGCGCCGAGATCGAGGCCGGAGGCGGTGACGCCCACGTGCTGGCGCTGGACGTGACCGACCTTGACAGCGTGAAGGCGGCCGTGGCGCATGCGGAGACGGAGGTTGGCTCGATCGACATCCTCATCAACAACTCGGGCGTCAGCACTACCCAGCGCATCCAGGACGTGGAAGAAGCCGACTACGACTTCATCTTCAACACCAACGTCAAGGGCGCCTTCTTTGTGGCGCAGGAAGTCGGCAAGCGCATGCTGGCGCGGGCCCGCGGCGCCGCACCCGGCACCTACACCGGCGGGCGCATCGTCAACATTGCCAGCATGGCGGGCCTCAAGGTGTTGCCGCAGATTGGCGTGTACTGCATGAGCAAGGCCGCCGTGGTGCAGATGACCAGGGCGATGGCGCTGGAGTGGGGGCGCTTCGGCATCAATGTCAACGCCATCTGCCCCGGCTACATCGACACCGAGATCAACCACCACCACTGGCAGACCGAGCAGGGGCAAAAACTCATCCAGATGCTGCCGCGCAAGCGTGTCGGCCAGCCGCAGGACCTGGACGCACTGCTGGTGATGCTGGCCAGCGGCCAGAGCCACTTCATCAACGGCGCCGTGATCGCGGCGGACGACGGCTTCGGCACCTGAATGCTGACCGGGATTCTGGCCGGGCTGGCCGCCGGGGCCCTCTGGGGCCTGGTGTTCGTGGCGCCGCGCATGGTGGCAGGCTACACGTCGGTGGATCTCACGGCCGGACGCTTTGTGGCCTACGGTGTGGTCGCGGCGGCGCTGATGCTGCTGGTGATGCGGGGTCGGCCGCTGCCCACCCTCCGCCAGGCGCTGGCCGCGCTGGGCATGAGCGTGCTGGGCTTCACCGGCTACTACCTGTTGCTGGTGCTGGCCATCCGTGACGCTGGCACCGAGGTGCCGACGCTGGTCATCGGCACCATCCCGGTCTGGGTCATGCTGCTGGGCAAGCCGGCGCACCTGCGCTGGGCGGCGCTGCTGCCGGGCCTGGCCCTCACGGCGGCCGGGCTGGCGCTGATGATGTACTCCCCCCACGCCGGCAGTGCCGGGGCCGCAGCGCCGCAGTTCTGGCGGGGCGTGGCGTTCGCCGTGGCCGCGATGGTGTGCTGGACGGCGTTTGCCATCGTCAACGCCGCCTGGCTCAAGCGACACACCCACGTGAGCTCTACCGACTGGGCCAACTGGCTTGGCGTGGCCACAGGCCTGGGCGCCCTGGTGTTGTTCGGTGTTGCCGGCTCGGAGCCGAAAGAGCTTCTGGGCCGCACCGAAGCTGCGTGGTTTGCTATCATTTGTATAGCAACCGGGATGGGTTCGTCATGGCTGGCCACGGTGCTGTGGAACATCGCCAGCCAGAAGCTGTCGGCCAGCCTGTGTGGGCAACTGATCGTGAGTGAAACCCTGTTCGCGCTGCTTTACTCGTTCGCCTGGGACGGCCAGTGGCCCAGTCTGGCGCAATCCGTTGCCTGCGTGCTGTTCACGCTGGGTATCCTTGCATCCATCAAGGCGCACCAATGAAGATTGAAATTCCCGAGGTCAAGAAGCTGGTCTATGAAATGACCATCCCCATCCGCTGGGGCGACATGGACGCGATGGGCCATGTCAACAACACCGTCTACTTCCGCTACCTGGAAACGGTGCGCATCGACTGGATGCGCTCCATCGGTTGCCAGCCCGATCCGCAGGGCGAGGGGCCGGTGATCGTCAATGCCTTCTGCAATTTCTACAAGCAGCTGGAATACCCGGGCGACGTGCTGGTGAAGATGTACGTCAGCGACCCGGCGCGCAGCACGTTCGAGAGCTGGGGCACCATGGAACGGGCCGACGCCCCGGGCGTGATCTACGCGGCCGGCGGGGCGACGACGATCTGGGTCAATTTTCCGGCGCAGAAGTCCGCGCCGCTGCCGGACTGGATGCGCGTGCACCTGGCCTGACGCCCGGCTTGCCCGGGCTCGCGCGCAGTTCGTTGACCTTGCGGTTGACCACGTGCGCGCCCAGCAGCCACTTGAAGCGGGCCGACCAGTTGAGCCGCTCGCGCACATAGGGCACCGACGAATAGAACTGGTAGGGGTCGTCAAAGGCGCCCCAGTCGTGCAGCGGCATGCTGGCCGGGTCGGCCACGGTGAACTGGCCGAACGAGCTGCTCTGGCCGTCCCAGCTGATGTCGCCGTCAATGTGCATGCCGTAGCCCAGCTTGCGGCCTTCCATCGCCAGGCGCGACTTGGCGGCCATGGCCAGGCGCAGGTCCACCACGTAGCTGTCCACCGCCTGCCATTCGTCATCCAGCAGCACCTCCACATAGGCGTGCTCGATCGGGTGACCGCCGGTGTCGATGATGCCGTGCAGGAAGTCCTGCTTCATGGTGACAAAGCGCATGCGTGCCGGGATGCCCAGCGAGCGCAGCAGTGCCACCATCAGGGTGCTCTTGGTGTGGCAGTCACCCTTGCCCATTTTCAGGACAGCCATGGCCGGCGTGGTGGCGCTGTCGGAGATGCAGCCAAAGGGAATGCTGCGCACATAGGCAAAGCAGGCCAGTGCCTTGTCGCGCGGGGTGCTCTTGAGCTGGGTCAGGCGCTTGGCCAGCAGGCGGATCTTGGGATGGCCGAACTGCAGCAGGGGTGTGTTGATCAGCCAGCGGCCCGTATCGTCGCCCTCCAGCGTGCCCAGGTAGCTGTGGGTCACCTGGGCCGGCTGCGATGCGCCGAACCCGCTGTCGGGTTTGTCGGTGCTTTTGCGGGGGTAAAAATCCAGCGACATGTCTTGCCTCTTGTGGGTGTCTTGCAGAGGTACGCAGCAGCGACCTCGCTGGATTCAAAGTATCCCGGGTTTACCCTGAGTCTGCCCACGGCCGGAACGGAAAGGCTTCATTTCTGCCGGGGAATCCGTCCCATCACATAAAACTCCGGGTTGGGCAGCATGTTCGAGAAGCTGGCCATGCGGTTGGACAGCCCGAAAAACGCCGTGATCGCTGCAATGTCCCAGATGTCCTCGTCGTCAAAGCCGTGGGCGTGCAGCGGCGCAAAGTCGGCGTCATTGACCTCGTCGGAATGCAGGCAGACCTTCATTGCAAAGTCCAGCATGGCGCGCTGGCGCGGGGTGATGTCGGCCTTGCGGTAGTTGATGGCGACCTGGTCGGCCACCAGCGGCTTTTTCTCGTGGATGCGCAGGATGGCGCCATGGGCCACCACGCAGTACAGGCAGTTGTTGGCGGCGCTGGTGGCGGTGACGATCATCTCGCGGTCGCCCTTGCTGAGGTTGCTGGTGCGGCCCACGGTTTCAGGCGCCATCAGCGCGTCGTGGTAGGCAAAGAAGGCCCGCCACTCGGCCGGGCGCCGGGCAAACGCCAGGAACACGTTGGGCACAAAGCCGGCCTTTTCCTGGACCTCCAGCACCTTGGCCTTGATGTCGTCGGGCAGGGCGTTGAGGTCGGGGGCAGGGTAGCGGCTCATGCAGGTCTCCGGAAATTGATGGAACGATTATCCTTGGCGCCCACCGACAGGAGTACCCATGAGCGACACCATTTACGACAAGGGCATGGCCACGCGCCGCGCCGTGCTGGGCAACGACTATGTGCAGGGCGCACTGGACCGTGCCACCGACTTCACCCGCCCGCTGCAGGACCTGGTGACGCGCAACGCCTGGGGCAACACCTGGCAGCGCGACGGCATTGACCTGAAGACGCGCAGCATCGTCACCGTGTCGATGCTGGTGGCGCTGGGCCGCATGCACGAGCTGAAAATCCATGTACGCGGCGCGCTGAACAACGGCGTGACACCGCAGGAGCTGCAGGAGATCTTCCTGCACGCCAGCGTGTACTGCGGTTTCCCGGCGGCGGTGGATGCCTTCCGCACGGCGTCGGAAGTGATTGACGCGAAGACCTGACTTGAGCGCCGCCGGGCCGCCACGCAAGCAAAGCGCAGCCTAAGGGGCCGCGCGGGCGCGAGGGCCCCCTCGGGGGGCAGCGACCCACGCGAAGCGGGGGAGCGTGGGGGCTTTAGCTTCCGGCCATGAGCTTGTGCACCAGGTCGCCGGTGGTGTTGGCCTTGTACTTGCGCATCAGGCGCGCGCGGTAGATCTCCACCGTGCGGTGGCTGATGGCCAGTGCCTTGCCGATCTCCTTGCTGGTCATGCCGTCCAGCAGGCGGGCGGCCACCTCGCGCTCACGGGCGGTCAGTTCGGCCTTGACGGGGCGCTGCGCGCTCAGGTCTTCAAAGGCCCAGATGCCGGCCTCGTGCGGCGCGGCACGGTTGAGCGCGCGGCCGGTCACATGGCACCAGAACACTTCACCATTGGCGCGCTTCATGATGCGGTCGTCCGCATAGCGGCCCCGGGCGTTCAGGATCGGCGCCATGCGCGCGCCCAGGCGCTCGTACTCGTCGGCGCTCGGGTACAGCACCTGGAACGACTGGCCGATCAGCAGTTCGCGCGAGGCGCCAAACATCTCGCACAGCTGCTGGTTGCAGTCCACAATGGCACGGTTGCGTGACAGGCACAGCCCCACCGGCGCCAGATTGAAGGCCAGCTGGTAATCCACATCCATGGTGCTTTCCTTTACGGGGAACTACGTAACTTTATAGGTAGTATCGTACGGGACTGCTTTCCCTCAGGAGACCTTCGTGAACAAAATTTACCCCTCCGCCGCCGAGGCCCTCAAGGGCATCGTGCGCGACGGCCAGCTCATGGCGGTCGGCGGCTTTGGCCTGTGCGGCATCCCCGAGGCGCTGATCGACGCGCTGCGCGACAGCGGCGTGAAGAACCTCACCGTGATTTCCAACAACGCAGGCGTCGACGGCTTCGGCCTGGGCAAGCTGCTGGAGACGCGGCAGATCAAGAAAATGATCTCGTCCTACGTGGGCGAGAACAAGGAGTTTGAGCGCCAGTACCTGGCCGGCGAGCTGGAGCTGGAGTTCACGCCCCAGGGCACGCTGGCCGAGAAGCTGCGCGCCGGGGGCGCCGGCATTCCGGCCTTCTTCACCAAGACCGGTGTCGGCACCATCGTGGCCGAGGGCAAGGAAATCCGCGAGTTCGACGGCGAGCAGTACGTGATGGAACGCGCCCTGGTGCCCGAGGTGTCGCTGGTCAAGGCGCACCGGGCCGACCGGTCGGGCAACCTGCAGTTCCGCTACACCGCGCGCAACTTCAACCCGGCCGCCGCCATGGCCGGCAAGATCTGCGTGGTGGAGGTGGAAGAGATTGTGGACACCGGCGACATGGTGCCCGACCAGATCCACCTGCCCGGCATCTATGTGCACCGCATCGTGCTGAACGCCAACCCCGAAAAGCGCATCGAGAAGCGCACGATCACCGAGAAAGCAGGAGTCTGACCATGCCGTGGAACCAGGACCAGATGGCGGCACGCGCCGCCCACGAACTCGAAGACGGGTTTTACGTCAACCTCGGCATCGGCATCCCGACGCTGGTGGCCAACCATGTGCCGTCGACCAAGGAGGTGTGGCTGCAGAGCGAGAACGGCATGCTGGGCATCGGCCCGTTCCCGACCGAGGACGAGGTGGACGCCGACCTCATCAACGCCGGCAAGCAGACCGTGACCACCATCAAGGGCAGCAGCATCTTCGGCAGCCATGACAGCTTTGCCATGATCCGCGGCGGCAAGATCAACCTGAGCATCCTGGGCGCGATGCAGGTCAGCGAGCATGGCGACCTGGCCAACTGGATGATCCCGGGCAAGATGGTCAAGGGCATGGGCGGCGCCATGGACCTGGTGGCCGGCGTCAAGCGCGTCATCGTGCTCATGGAGCATGTGGCAAAGAAGAAGGACGGCACCGAAGACCTGAAAATCCTGCCCAAGTGCACTTTGCCGCTGACGGGTGTGGGCGTGGTGGACCGCATCATCACCGACCTGGGCGTGTTCGACGTGACGCCCGAAGGCCTGAAGGTGGTGGAGCTGGCCCCGGGCGTGACGCACGAGTTCGCGCAGAGCAAGACCGGCGTCAAGCTGCACTGAGCGTGCCGCAGGCGGCGCTTCAGCCGCCAGCTTCGGACCGCAGCCGGCGCACCTGCCGGTTCATGCGGATCGAGGTGATGCGGTTGCGCGTGAGCAGCCAGAGCCAGCGCCACCACGCGGTGGCGCGGATCTGCTGCTGGTAGCTCAGCGGGTCGTCGTACACGCCCAGGTACTGGCGCGGCACCGGCCCGGCCGAGCGGTCGGGCACGATCATGATGAGCGCGTCGTCCACGCCGTTCCAGTCGGTCTGGCCGTCCAGGTGCACGCCATAGCCGCTGCGCCAGCCGCGGCGCATCACCGCTTCGCGGGCCACGGCGAGGTAGATCGGGTCGTACACGTAGTTGTCGGTCACCACCCAGCGCCCGCCGGTCCACACCTCCACCACCGGCAGCACAAAGCTGCCCTGGCCATCCGTCAGCCCCCGGTGCATGTCGGGGCCGATGCGGATCATGCGCACCCGCGCCGCAAAGCCGGCCGCGCGCAGCATGGCCTGGAACAGTGCCGCCTTGCTGTACCAGCCCACCGCGTGGCGGCGCGCCAGCGTGCGACGGGTGGACTTCATGGGCGTGAACGCGGGCACATTGAACGGAATGGCTGCCACATAGTTGCAGATGGCGCGCAGCCGCTCGGGCTCGGTGCGGCTGAACTGCAGCACCGTCTTGACCCGCAGGCGCAGCCGGTCGTCGGTGATGTTGAGCATGGGCGTGTCGCCCCGCCAGCGGCGCGGGTCGTCTTCGTCAGGGGGCAGGGCAGACACCATGCGCCGGATGGTAGCGTGCGCCTGCCGCCCGCAGCAGGCGCACGATCTCGCGGTGCGCGGGCCCTCGGGCCGTGGAAGAACTGGTCGGCCTGCGCCGTTGTGGAGGCACCACGCAGAAACTGAGTGGTGCCTCTACGGCACTGGTGCATGGCGGGCAGCCCCGGCCACCGCCCCCCGGCATTTCACCCCATCGCGGTGCAAAAAGCAGCCCTTGACCCCAAGGGCGTAGCCCGAAGCGCACGAAAGCCTGCGCCGTGTCGTGTCTTGTGCGGCGGCGGGCATGTGGGGCACCACCGGGGCAGACGCTCCCCTCTAATTTTCCGGCCCGCGCACTTTTACGGTGGTACCCGGGTGTTGTTGCCCGGCTTATCGGAGGACTGGTATGAAAAATCTGTTTTCAGGATCCATGGGCGCCTGCACCGCCCTGTGCCTGGCCCTGGCGGGAAGTGCACTGAGTACCCCGGCGTGGGCATTGAATGTGGCGGGCGTGCGCTACACCGCGCACAAGCCAGGCGGTGCCGGTACCCTGGTGCTCAATGGCGCGGGCGTCCGCAAGCTGGCCAACGCTGACCTGTATGCCGCTGCGCTGTATCTGCAGGAAAAGCTCACCACCCCCGGTGCGGTATTGGCGGACCAGGGCGCCAAGCAGCTCACGGTGACCATGCTGCGCGACGTCACGGGCCGCGAAATGGCCGATCTTTTGTCCAGGGGCCTGGTGGACAACTCCAGCAACGACGCGTTGGCCGGGCTGATGCCGGAAATCATGGGGCTCGGGACCCTGATTGCCGAGCGCGGCAAGCTCCGATCGGGTGACAGCTTTCAGATCGACTGGAGCGCGACCACGGGCACCACCATCACCGTGCGCCAGCAGGGCGGGAAAGTCACGTCGGTCGAGGTGTTTCCCAAACCGGACCTCATCAGCGCCATGATGCGCATCTGGCTGGGCGAACGACCGGCCGATGCGACGCTGAAGTCCGCCCTGTTGGGCCAACGGATGTAGCGTGTTGAGCGGGCGTTGCCCCGAATGACCCGGCAACGCCCAAAAGGGGCTTTCATTGCCCTCAATAATACTGTACAAACAAACAGTATTTTGAGATCTGCCCATGCCCCCCGCCCCGCTGTCTGCCCTGCCTTCTGCCGCTGTCTTGACCCAGGTCTGGCGGGTGGACGAGCTCGCGGCGGGCGAGGCCGTGCTGCCCACCGGGCATGCGGCGCTGAACGCCTGGCTGCCCGGCGGTGGCTGGCCGCTGGACGGGCTGGTGGAAGTGCTGCAGGCGCGGCCCGGCCAGCATGTGTGGCAGCTGCTGCTGCCGGCGCTGGCGCAGGCCGGGCAGGGCGGCCCGGTGGTGCTGGTGGGCGCGCCCTGGGTGCCGTTCGGCCCGGCGCTGGCAGCGCAGGGCCTGCCACCTGAGCGGCTGCTGTGCGTGCAGGCCGACGCGCCTGCCGCGCGCCTGTGGGCCGCCGAGCAGGCGCTGCGCTGTGCCGAGGTGGCGGCCGTGCTGGCCTGGCTGCCGCAGGCCCGCGCCGACCAGTTGCGCCGGCTGCACCTGGCGGCGCAGCAGCGCCAGCGACTGCTGGTGGTGTTTCGCACGCTGGCCGCGCAGCACGAGTCGTCGCCGGCGCGGCTGCGCCTGCTGCTGGAGGGCAGCGACGCGCTGCAGGTGCGCATCCTCAAGCGTCGCGGCCCGCCGGTGGTGGCCCCGGTGCCGCTGCCGGCCCAGCCGCCGCGCTTGGCCGCGCTGCTGGCGGCACGCCGCCGCTCGCGCGCCGGGCCGGGCGTGGCCCTCCCGCCGGTGCAGCCCGCCGTGGACCGGAGTGAACGCCATGCACTGGATCGCACTGCTGCCGCCTGAAGCCGAGCGCACCGCCTGGGGCTGGCGCGCGCTGCAGTTCACCCCGCGCGTGGCGCAGGTGGACGAAGCGCTGGTGCTGGAGGTGTCGGGCTCGCACCGGCTGTGGGGTGGGGCAGACCGGTTGTTGCGCCGTCTTTTCAGGCCAAAACAGGCTGCAGCCCGCGTGGAATATGCGCAAGCCGCTACATATTTGATAGCAATTGCACTGCTGCGCCTGCGCTGCCTGGGGCTGGACGCACCGGCCCGCCTGCCCGATGGCCTGCCGCTGCACACCCTGAGCGCCGCCCGCCCCTGGCTCGACACGCTGGAGCGCACCGGCTGCCGCAGCTGGGGCCAGCTGCGTGCGCTGCCGCGCGGCGGCGTGGCCCGGCGCTTTGGCGCGCCCCTGCTGGACGCGCTGGACATGGCCTGGGGCCAGCGCCCCGAGCTGTGCGACTGGCTCACCCTGCCCGAAGTGTTTGACGTGGGCACCGAGCTGCCCGCGCTGGCCACCACCGCGCCCGAGCTGCTGTGGACGGCGCAGCGCCTGCTGACGCAGCTGCAGGCCTGGCTGCGCGCGCGCGAGCGCGGCGCACTGGCGCTGGAGCTGCAGTGGGCGCTGGACCTGAAACGCCTGGACGGTGTGGCCCTGCCCAGCCACCAGCAGCTGCTGGTGCGCACCGCCCGGCCCGCGCAGGACATGGCCCACCTGCGCCGCCTGGTGGCCGAGCAACTGGCCCGCGTGAGCCTGGCCGCGCCTGCCAACCACCTGCGCCTGCGCCTGGTCGACAGCGCCCCCTGGCGCGGCAGCAGCCACAGCTTTCTGCCGGAAGACAACCGGCCCGGCGAGCGCCTGCACGAGCTGGTGGAGCGGCTGAGTGCGCGCCTGGGCCCGCACAGCGTGCGGGTGCCGCTGGCGCTGACGGACCACCGGCCCGAACGCCAGCAGCTCTGGGTGGCCGCGCGCGACGCTGCCGCCCCGCCAGCGCCGGCCGGTGGCAGCGCTGCCGACGCGCTGTACCCCACCTGGCTGCTGCCCGAGCCGCTGGCCCTGCCGGTGCGCCAGCATGTGCCGCAGTACGGCGGGCCGCTGCGCCGCCTGGCGCGGCTGTACCGGGTGGAAACCGGCTGGTGGGAAGGCGGCGTTCCGGCGCTGCGCGACTACTTCATTGCCCACAGTCCGCAGGCCGGGCTGGTGTGGGTGTACCGCGAGCGGCCCGCCCCCGGTGCGGCCCCGGCGGGGGAATTCCGCTGGTACCTGCAGGGCCTGTATGCCTGAGTCGCACATCAAGCCCGTGCCCTGGCTGGACGACGGCGAGCCACCGCCGCGGCTGGGCCCGAAACCCGACCGCCTGCCGCGCTACGCCGAGCTGCATGCCTTGAGCAACTTCAGCTTCCAGCGCGGGGCTTCGCACCCGCAGGAGCTGGTGCGCCGCGCCTACAACCTGGGCTACGAGGCGCTGGCCATCACCGACGAATGCTCGGTAGCCGGCGTGGTGCGGGCCGGGGCTGCACTGAACGACTACCGTGATCACCTGGCCGCGCTGGAGCGTGCCGAGCCCGGCCAGCGCTGGCTGCGCCCGTTCCGCCTGCTGTACGGGGCCGAGTTCGACCTCGGCACTGGCCGGCTGGTGGCGCTGGCCCGTCACCTGGACGGCTGGGGCGGGCTGTGCGAGTTCATCACCGCCGCGCGCAGGGCCGCCCCCAAGGGCAGCTACCGCGTGGGCTGGGACCTGAGCGACTTCAGCCTGCTGGCGGGCTGTGAAGTGCTGTATGCACCGCACCGTACTGCTACAGATTCAATAGCGCCTTGCGCAGATCTGGAGCGGGCTGCAGGCCTTTTTGGCTCAAACCTGTGGCTGGCGGTGGAACTCCCCCACGCGCTGGACGATGACCTCTGGCTGGCCCAGCTGCAGGCCGCCAGCGCGCGCACCGGTGTGCCGCTGGTGGCCACCGGCAATGTGCACATGCATGTGCGCTCGCGCAAGCCGCTGCAGGACGTCATCACCGCCGTGCGGCTGGGCCGGCCCGTGGCCCAGTGCGGCCAGGCGCTGCAGGCCAACGCCGAGCGCCACCTGCGCCAGCGCCAGCGGCTGGCAGACATTTTCCCGGCGCCCTTGCTGGCCGCCACGCTGGAAGTGGCGCAGCGCTGCCAGTTCAGCCTGGAGGAGGTGCGCTACAACTACCCGCTGGAGACGGTGCCCGCCGGCCTCACGCCGCCGCAGGCGCTGCGCCAGCTCACGCTGGCCGGTGCAGCACAGCGCTACCCGCAGGGCGTGCCCGCGCAAGTGACGGCCTGGCTGGAAAAGGAGTTCGCGCTCATCACGGCGTGCAACTACGAGATGTTCTTCCTCACGGTGCACGACATCGTGCAGTTCGCGCGCAGCAAAAACATCCTGTGCCAGGGCCGGGGCTCGGCCGCCAACTCGGTGGTGTGCTGGTGCCTGGGGATCACCGCGGCCGACCCGATGCATTCGCATCCGCTGCTGGAGCGCTTCATCAGCGTCGAGCGGCGCCACGAGCCGCCCGATATCGACGTGGACTTCGAGCACGAGCGGCGCGAGGAAGTCATCCAGTACATCTATGAAAAATACGGCCGCGAGCGCGCCGCCATCGCCGCCGTGGTGGTGGCCTACCGCACGCGCAGCGCGATTCGCGACGTGGGCCGTGCGCTGGCCGTGCCGGAAGGGCTGATCGACGCCTTCGCGCGCGAGCACCACTGGTTTGACGACGACCTCGCCACCGACCGGCTGGGCGAACTGGCACAGCGCTGCGGCACCGCGCTGGACGCGCACACCGCCGCGCTGTGGGTGGAGCTCACGCGCACGCTCATCGGCTTTCCGCGCCACCTGAGCCAGCATGTGGGCGGCTTTGTGCTGACGCAAACCCGCCTGACGCGGCTGGTGCCGGTGGAAAACGCCAGCATGAAAGACCGCTCCGTCATCCAGTGGGACAAGGACGACCTGGAAAGCCTGGGCATGCTCAAGGTGGACGTGCTGGCGCTGGGCATGCTCACCGCCATCCGCCGCTGTATCGACCTGGTGAGCCAGCGCCGGGGCCGGCCGTTCACGGTGTATGACATTGCACCCGAAGACCCGGCCACCTATGAAATGATCCGCCGCGCCGACACGGTGGGCGTGTTCCAGATCGAAAGCCGGGCCCAGATGTCCATGCTGCCGCGCCTGAAGCCCACCACGTTCTATGACCTGGTGGTCGAGGTCGCCATCGTGCGCCCCGGGCCGATTGCCGGCGGCATGGTGCACCCCTACCTGAAGGCGCGCGAGCGCCGCGCCAAAGGCCAGCCCATCCACTACGAACGGCCCGAGCTGGAAGAAGCCCTGGGCCGCACCCTGGGCGTGCCGATTTTTCAGGAGCAGGTGATGCAGATCGCCATGATTGCGGCCAGCTTCACCGCTGCCGAGGCCGACCTGCTGCGCCGCGCCATGGCCGCCTGGAAGCGCAAGGGCGGCGTGCACCGCTTTCGCGAAAGGCTGCTGCAGGGCATGCAGGCCAACGGCTACCGCGCCGAGTTTGCCGAGGGCATCTACAAGCAGATGCTGGGCTTTGGCGAATACGGCTTTCCTGAAAGCCACGCCTACAGCTTTGCGCTGCTGGCCTACCAGAGCAGCTGGCTCAAGTGCCATGAGCCCGCCTGCTTTTTGGCCGCCATGCTCAATTCACAGCCCATGGGTTTTTATGGCCCGTCGCAACTGGTGCAGGACGCGCAGCGCCACGGCGTGCAGGTGCTGCCCGCCGACGTGTCACACAGCGACTGGGACTGCACGCTGGCGCTGGAGGGCGCCGCCGTGCGCCTGGGCCTGCGCCTGGTGGGCAGCCTGAGCGCAGAGGGCGCGCAGCGCATCGTCGCGGCAAGGCTGCAGGCGCCTTTTGCCAGCACCGAAGACCTGTCCCTGCGCGCGCAGCTCGACGTGAAAGACCTCAACGCCCTGGCCGCGGCCGATGCGTTGCAAAGCCTGTCGGGCCACCGCCGCCAGCAGGTGTGGGACGCCGCTGCCCGCCACCGCGCGCCGGCCCTGTTGCGCGGCGCGCCGGTGAATGAAGAGGCGCTGGCCCTGCCTCCCGCGCCCGAGGGCGAAGAGATCGTGTTCGACTACGCCGCCACCGGCCTCACGTTGCGCCGCCACCCGCTGGCGCTGCTGCGCCCGCGCCTGGCGCGCATGAATTACCTGAACGCGCAGCAGCTGGCCGCGCTGCCCCATGGCCGCGAGGCCGCCGCCTGCGGGCTGGTAACGGTACGCCAGCAGCCGCAAACCGCCAAGGGCACCATCTTTGTGACGCTGGAAGACGAAACCGGCCCGGTGAACGTGATCGTGTGGAAGCATGTGCGTGAAGCGCAGCGCGCGCCGCTGCTCAATTCACGCCTGCTGGCCGTGCAGGGCACCTGGCAGCGCGACGCCGGCAGCGGCGGCCAGGTCTGCCACCTGGTGGCCACCACCCTGACCGACCTCACCCCCCTGCTGGGCCGCCTGGCCCGGCAAAGCAGCCAGAGCCGGGACTTTCATTGACGCCGCGCGGCCTCACCCCTTGGCCACAAAGCGGATCGACGGGTGTGCCTCGGGCACGCGCAGCGGGGCGAGCAGGGCGTCGCGCAGCACGCGGGCGCTGGCCGACAGGGGCCGGTCGCGACGCTGCTGCAAAAAAACTTCGCGTCGCACCGCAGGGCGCAGCGGAACGAAGCGCATGCCCCGCGCCTGCGGGTGGCTGGCCCCCAGCGCCGACAGCACCGCCACGCCCACACCCGCCTGTGCCATCGCCAGCTGGATCGACAGGCTCGACACCTCCACGCCGCCTTCCATCTGCGCCACCAGGCTGGAGCCGTGCAGCCGCAGCAACTGCATGATGCTGGTGTCCGGCCCTTCCTTCAGCAGCGGCAGCGCGGCCAGCTCGCGCGTGCCAGCCGATGCCTTGAGCGCAAAGTGCGCCGGGTTGGCCAGCACGCCCAGCGGTGCCGTCAGCAGCTTCTGGCAGAGCAGGGCGCTGGTGTCGCCCGACAGCGAACCGATGCCGAGGTCCGCCTCGGCATGCACCACCCGGCGCGTGATGCCGGCGCTGGTGTCGTCCAGCAGGCGCAGGCGCATGCCGGGGTAGCGCGCCGCCAGCGGCCGCAGCACATGGGGCAGCACCAGCGCGCCAAAGGCTGTGCCCACCGCCAGTGTCACCGTGCCCTGCACATCGCTGGCTTGTGTGCGCAGCCGGTCGGCGGCTTCGGTCAGGTCGTTCAGCAGGCGCTGGGCCGTGGGCAGAAAACGCTCGCCCTCGGGCGTGAGCGCCAGCCGCCGCGTGGTGCGCTCGAACAGCACCGTGCGGATCTGCGACTCAAACTCCTTCAGCGCCCGGGTCAGCGCGGGCTGGCTGATGTGCAGTTCCTCGCTGGCGCGCGAGATGTTGCCCAGCCGCGCCGTCACCACAAACATGCGCAGCTGCCGTTGACTGATATTCATAGCAATTAATTATGAATCAGACGACATATGCATTGGACAGGCTTCGCCCCGCCACCTAGAGTGCGGGCCAAAGGAGCCAAAACCATGAAAAACAGTGTTCTTCTGGCCAGCCTGCTGCTGGCCGCCAGCGCCTGGGCCCAGGCACCCCAGGGCGAGATCAAGGGTGACGCCGTGGTGCACACCGCGGCGTCCGCGCAAGACGTGATCGCCGGCGCCCAGGTGGCGCTGCCCGCCAGCGTGACGGGCGGCGCCCCCTACCTGGGACCGCTGCGCGGCGCGCCGAAGGAGGCCCGCCAGCGCGTGCCGGTGGTGGTGTTCATGCACGGCTCCTCGGGCCTGGCGCTGAAAGCCATCGGCGAATGGCAGCAGTGGCTGGCCGGCATGGGCATTGCCAGCCTGGCGCCCGACTCGTTCGCCCTGCCCAACCGACTGACCTACAAGTCCCCGGTGGACAAGGCCACTTATGAAAAGGTGCACGCGCTGCGGCTGGCTGAAATTGCGCTGGCCGCCAGGGCCCTGCCAGGCCTTCCCTGGGCCGACACCGCCCGCGTGGTGCTGGCGGGCACCAGCGAAGGCGCCACCGCCGTGGCCCGCTACACCGGCCGGGAGTTTGCCGGGCGCATCATTTACTCGTGGAGCTGTGAAGACAACTACTTTGTGCAGGCCCACGCCACCGCGCTGCCCGACGACCGGCCGGTGCTGAACGTGATGAGTTCGACCGACGTCTTCTTTTCCCCCAGCAACAGCTGGCTGGGCAATGCCATGGCCACCGGCCACTGTGGTGCGGCACTCAAGGCCAACAAGCAGGCCAGCGTGGTGCTGATCCCCGGTGCCCCGCACACCCTGATGAACCTGCCCGCCGCCCGCCACCCGACGGAAGGGTTCCTGCGCGACGTGCTGAAGCCCTAGGCCAGCAGCCAGGCCCGCGCCAGCGGCTCGTGCTCGGGCTTGAAATAGTCGATCTGGAAGCGGCCCACTGCGTTCAGGAAGAACAGCACCGCCTTGTCGCGCCAGCGCAGGTCGCCGACGATGGCCAGGCGGACGACTTGCTGCTGAATGAAGGCGTCTTCCTCGATGTCTTCCCAGGTGGCAAAGGCCTCGAGGTCGGCAAAACCGTCGTCGATGACGATCAGCACATGCTGCCTGCCATGCTGCTGCATGTGGGCGTGCACCTGGCGTTTGGCGGCGTCCACCTCGGCGCGCAGCAGCACGCCGTGGGTTCGGACGATCACCAGGTCCGGGGATTCAAAGGCAACTTCAATCGTCATGGGCAGCATGCGTCGGGAAACCAGCGGCGAATGCTACCAGTGTGTTGAAATGGCAGCCCATCGTCACGGAGACACCCGACCATGAACCGACGCCTTGCCCTGCGGGCCGCGGTTGCCTCGGCAGCCGCTACATTTATGATAGCAGCCCACGCACAATCGGCGGGGTCTGCAGCCCCGAATTCCACCAACAAGAAGCACAGGATCGCGATCCAGATGAGCGACGCGGACCCGGCCAGATGGAACCTGGCGCTGAACAACGCGAAAAACCTGCAGGACGACGTGGGCGCCGCCAATGTGGAAATCGAGCTGGTGGCCTACGGCCCCGGTATTGGCATGCTGAAGATGGAGTCCCCCACCGCGCAGCGCATTGCCGACGCCACCCGGGCTGGCGTGAAGGTGCTGGCCTGCGAAAACACCATGCGCGCCCAGAAACTCACGCGCGACGACATGCACCCCGCCATCAGCTATGTGCCCGCCGGTGTGACCGAGATCATGAAGAAGCAGGGCGAAGGCTGGGCCTACCTGCGGCCCTGAGCGCGCCCTGGCACGGAAAACAAAAAAGCCGCCCGGGGGCGGCTTTTTTCGTGTGGAGCGGGCGATGGGAATCGAACCCACGTCTTGAGCTTGGGAAGCTCAGGTCCTGCCATTGAACGACGCCCGCAATGACGGTTATTGTAAGGCGCCTGTCGCTCATGCCACTGCCTCCACCGGCCGCAGCCGGCCGATCAATGCCCTAGATGGGTGCGAACGCGCGGTCCATCGGCGCAGGTTTGCCCTGGTAAGAGATCAACCAGTTGATCCACTGTGACATGGAGACCTGCGCAGGGTAAACGCCTGAATGGTAGTAGGTGACCCGCGACGATAGCGTGGCGTAGTCCACTTCTTCGACCACGGCCTCGGTGTAGTACCTGTCGGGCTGTTTGAGCCCGGAGCGGGACAGATGAATTTTTCCCTCAATGAAGACAATGTCCAGGACGACACCGAACGTCGGATTCACGGGCAGCTTGCGTTTCTCGGTTCCGATGAAGCTGTTGTTGCCGTCGTTCTTCAGAATTTGCGGTACGAACTCGAATCGGGTCGCTGCGCCATTGGAGCCCGGCTCGTTGCCAGCCAGAAACAGGTCATACCGACCGGTGTTGGTGAAGTCAATGAACTCGGCCGTGAAGATCGACTTGGTGAAGAGGCTTTCAGGATCCAGCCCCGATGCCGGACTTCCCATAAGTCGGGTGGTGTCCACAGTGAACGTGCCGTCCCTCTGGTTCCTCAGAAAAAACGGGGTATATCGGATCAGGTTGTCGGTAACCACAATGTCTGCAAAACCATCGCCGCGAAAATCAGCGGCTGACGCGCCGTGGCAGAAGCAGGTCACCGGGACAACGACATTCCTGTACTTGCCATCGGATTGACTCAGAAGGACTCGCTGCTGCTCGCCGCGCGGGCCACCCGGAAAGTCGTATCCATGGCAGGCAAAGAAAACGTCCGGCTTGCCATCGCCATTGAAATCCGCGACTAGCGCTTTGCGGGCGTGCAGGCAGCCGCTGGAATCCGACAGCAGCAGCGACGTTCTGTCCACCCATTGCCCCGCCTCCATTCGGTAAAAGGAAATGGAGCCCAGGAGCGAGGCGTCGCGGGTCCGCGCGTAGATGAGCGAGTGGGAGACCAAGGCGTAGCTGCCGTCCTGGAAGAAGTCGGCAAAAGCGTACGCGTTGTTGGACCCGGCGGGCATGGATTGCGGGCCGAGCGCGCTGCCTGCGGCCATCTTGTTTTCGTAGGAGGTCCTTCGCACTGGGAGTGCATTCGTGCAGCGCAGAACCGTGCACGTGAAATTGGTCAGTTCACCCACCTTGAGAATGCTGCCACCGCTGGCTGGACCCAGGATGTACACCGCACCGTTTGCAACCGCCAGGTAATTGCCTGCAGATGGATAAAAGCGGAATTGGTAAGGTGTCAGAACGCCCGCTTGCGCGGCGCCCGGGAAGAGCTGCGGGTACGTTCTTTCAGCCCAGTCGAACAGCGCGTCGGCCGACAGGACGGGCGTGCTGTGGGGCGTGGCGCCTGGTAGCGGCCTCACGCTTTCTGCTCGCATGGGAGAAGCCCCGGTGCCAGTGGGCGCTGTCGTGAGCGCCACGCCCAGTCCGGTCGGGTTGCCACCACCGCAACTGCCCAACAAAAGAAACAAAACAATCCAGATGCTGCGCAATCTTGTCTCCCTGGTACTGCTGACCACCCGCCATCACCGGCGGCCTGATCAAGTGTGCATCATGGCAGCAAAATCGCGGCAGCCTGTTCTGCTATCCGGGTTACCTGAGAATATCGCCCAGGCACAGGTACTTCATTTCCACATATTCATCAATGCCGTGGCTGGAGCCTTCGCGGCCCAGGCCGCTTTGCTTGACGCCGCCAAAGGGCACGTGCTCGGTGGCGATGATGCCTACGTTGATGCCCACCATGCCGTATTCCAGGCCCTCGCTCACGCGGAAGATGCGGCCCACGTCGCGGCTGTAGAAGTAGCTGGCCAGGCCGAACTCGGTGTTGTTGGCGGCGTCAATGGCTTCCTGCTCGGTCTTGAAGCGGAACACCGGCGCAAAGGGCCCGAAGGTTTCTTCCCGGGCGCACAGCATGTCGGCCGTGGCGTCGGCCACCACCGTGGGCTCGAAAAACTGGCCTTGCAGCTTGTTCCCGCCCACCACCACCTTGCCGCCCTTGGCCACGGCATCGGCCACGTGGCGCTGCACCTTTTCCACCGCCGCGTCTTCGATCAGCGGGCCTTGCACCACGCCGTCTTCAAAGCCGTTGCCGACCTTCAGCGCCTTGACCCTGGCGGCGAACTTTTCCACGAACTGGTCGTACACGCCGTCCTGCACATAGATGCGGTTGGCGCACACGCAGGTCTGCCCGGCGTTGCGGTACTTGCTGGCCATGGCACCTTCGACGGCGCTGTCAATGTCGGCGTCGTCAAATACGATGAAGGGGGCGTTGCCACCCAGCTCCAGCGCCAGTTTCTTCACCGTGGGCGCGCTTTGCGCCATCAGGATGCGACCGACCTCGGTGCTGCCGGTGAAGCTGATGTGGCGCACCGTATCGCTGGCGCAGAACACCTTGCCCACGGCAATGCTGTTGGCGCCGTCGGCCGTCAGCAGGTTCAGCACGCCCGCCGGAATGCCGGCGCGCATGGCCAGCTCGGCGGCGGCCAGGGCGGTCAGTGGCGTCAGCTCGGCGGGCTTGATGACCACCGGGCAGCCGGCGGCCAGCGCCGGGGCCACCTTGCGCGTGATCATGGCCAGCGGGAAGTTCCACGGCGTGATGGCAGCGCACACGCCAATGGGCTGGCGGATCACCATCAGCCGGCGGTTGTTGTCAAACTGCGGCAGGGTTTCGCCGTTGATGCGTTTGGCTTCCTCGGCATACCACTCCACAAAGCTGGCGCCGTAGGCCACTTCGCCCTTGGCCTCGACAAAGGGCTTGCCCTGCTCGGCGGTCATGATGCGGCCCAGGTCCTCCTGGTTCGCCATCAGCAGGTCAAACCACTTGCGCAGGATGATGCTGCGCTCCTTGCCGGTCTTGGCGCGCCAGGCCGGCCAGGCGGCGTTGGCGGCGGCAATGGCGGCCTCGGCGTCGGCCGGGCCCAGGTTGGCCACATCGGCCAGCTTGGTGCCGTTGCTCGGGTCGTGCACGTCAAAGCGGCTGGCGCCCGGCACCCAGGTGCCGTTGATGAGCGCGTCGGTTTTCAGAAGGGTCGGGTCCTTGAGCAGGGCCAGGGGGGAAGTCTTCATGTCCACGGTGCGGGTCTCCTGAGGGGCAGGGGTCGTTATTTAACCTGTTAACTAATTTTGCCAGCTTTTGGCGTCAGGTGCCGGGCACTGGCCGGCGCAGGGCGCGCCAGAGGCCTCAAACTTATAATCGAATGTTCCGCCAAATCAAGCATTGACGCGTCACCGGGCCCCGCCCGAGCACTGAAACCCCATGAGCCAACCCACCTTCACCGTCGCCGACATCCGCAAGACCTTTCTGGACTTCTTCGCGTCCAAGGCCCACACCGTGGTGGCCTCCAGCCCGCTTGTGCCGGGCAACGACCCGACGCTGATGTTCACCAACTCGGGCATGGTGCAGTTCAAGGACGTGTTCCTGGGCACCGACAAGCGGCCCTATGTGCGCGCCGCGTCGGTACAGGCCTGCCTGCGCGCCGGTGGCAAGCACAACGACCTGGAGAACGTGGGCTACACCGCGCGCCACCACACCTTCTTTGAAATGCTGGGGAACTGGAGCTTTGGCGACTACTTCAAGCGCGACAGCCTCAAGTGGGGCTGGGAGCTGCTGACCGAGGTCTACAAGCTGCCCAAGGACAAGCTCTGGGCCACGGTCTACATCGACGACGACGAGGCCTACGACATCTGGACCAAAGAGATCGGCCTGCCGCCCGAGCGTGTGGTGCGCATCGGGGACAACAAGGGCGCCAAGTACGCGTCCGACAACTTCTGGATGATGGCCGACACCGGCCCCTGCGGCCCGTGCAGCGAAATCTTCTACGACCACGGCCCGCACATCGCCGGGGGCCCCCCGGGCAGCCCCGACGCCGACGGTGACCGCTACATCGAGATCTGGAACCACGTGTTCATGCAGTTCGACATGCAGCCCGACGGCAGCGTGAAAAAGCTGCCCGCGCCCTGCGTGGACACCGGCATGGGCCTGGAGCGGCTGGCCGCCATCCTGCAGCATGTCCACAGCAACTATGAAATCGACATCTTTGACCAGCTGATCAAGGCCGCCGCGCGCGAGACGCGTTGCCAGGACCTGGGCAACAAGAGCCTGCGCGTGATTGCCGACCACATCCGCGCCACGGCGTTCCTGGTGAGCGACGGCGTGATCCCCAGCAACGAGGGCCGCGGCTATGTGCAGCGCCGCATCGTGCGTCGCGCGATCCGCCATGGCTACAAGCTGGGCCAGAAGACGCCGTTCTTCCACAAGCTGGTGCCCGACCTCGTCAAGCTCATGGGCGAGGCCTACCCGAACCTGGCCGCACAGGCAGCCCGCATCATGGACGTGCTGCGGGTGGAAGAAGAACGCTTCTTCGAGACGCTGGAAAACGGCATGGAGATCCTGGACGCCGCACTGGCCGGCGGCCAGACGGTGCTGCCGGGCGACGTGGCCTTCAAGCTGCACGACACCTATGGCTTCCCGCTCGATCTGTCGGCCGACGTGTGCCGCGAGCGCGGCCTGAGCGTGGACGAAGCCGGCTTCCACACGGCGATGGACAAGCAGAAGGCCCAGGCCCGCGCCGCCGGCAAGTTCAAGATGGACCGTGCGCTGGAATACACCGGCGCGGGCAACACCTTCACTGGCTACGACACGCTCGAAGCCCCGGCCACCGTGGTCGCCCTGTATGTGGACGGCGCGCCGGTGCAGCAGCTGGCGACCGGGCAGGCGGGCGTGGTGGTGCTGGACAGCACGCCGTTCTACTCCGAGGCCGGTGGCCAGGTGGGCGACCAGGGCGTGCTGGCGGGGCCGGGCGCGAGCTTTGACGTGAGCGACACGCAGAAAATCAAGGCCGACGTGTTCGGCCACCACGGCGTGCTGGCCAGCGGCGCCCTGAAGGTCGGTGACGCGGTCACCGCCAAGGTCAACATGGCGCTGCGCACCGCCACCCAGCGCAACCACAGCGTCACGCACCTGATGCACAAGGCCCTGCGCGAAGTGCTGGGCAGCCATGTGCAGCAAAAGGGCAGCCTGGTGGACGCGGAAAAGACGCGCTTTGACTTTGCGCACAACGCGCCGGTGACGGCTGAGCAGATTCGTGAGGTCGAGCTGCGCGTCAATGCCGAGATCATTGCGAATTCGCCGACCCAGGCGCGCGTGATGGACATCGAATCAGCGCAGAAATCAGGCGCCATGATGCTGTTCGGCGAGAAGTATGGCGATACCGTGCGAGTACTCGACATTGGCAGCAGCCGCGAGCTCTGTGGCGGTACCCATGTTCAGCGAACTGGCGATATCGGTGTCTTCAAGATCTACTCGGAATCCGGTGTGGCAGCTGGCGTTCGGCGTGTAGAAGCGACGACTGGCCCGGCCGCGCTGGCGATGCTCAATAACCAATTGGGTGAGCTCGCTCACGTTGCTCAGGCACTGCGGGTTGCCGCCGGAGGTGGCGCAGTTCAAGGTGCTGTTGAAGCGCTGCTGGCAGAAAAGAAGGCGCTGGAAAAGGAAGTCGCCGCGCTCAAGGGCAAGCTCGCCTCCAGCCAGGGCGACGAGCTCGTGAGCCAGGCGGTGGACGTCAAGGGCATCAAGGTGCTGGCTGCGCGGCTGGAAGGCGCCGACGCCAAGACCCTGCGCGACACCATGGACAAGCTGAAGGACAAGCTCAAGACCGCCGCCATCGTGCTGGCTGCGGTGGACGGTGCCAAGGTGCAGATCGCTGCCGGCGCCACGGCCGACGTGATGGGCAAAGTCAAGGCCGGCGAGCTGGTCAACTTTGTGGCCCAGCAGGTGGGCGGCAAGGGCGGTGGCAAGCCCGACATGGCCATGGCCGGCGGCACCGATGCGAGCAAGCTCGCCGGGGCGCTGCAATCGGTGCAGGGCTGGGTGGCCGAACGCGCCTGAGCGCTGCCGTCCGCTATTGTTTTCATAGCGCCTCACGCAGATGCGACGCGGGCTGCGGGCACTTTTTGTTTTGATGCTCGGTTGTGCGGGTTGGTTGGTGCAGGCCCGCGCCCAACCCGCGGCTGTCACCTTCAGCAGCCCGGATGGCACGCCGCTCAATGCCTGGTTGTTCCGGCCTGCACAGCCGTCGCGCGCGACCGTGGTGGCCCTGCACGGCTGTGGCGGGCTGTACGCCACCACCGGCCCGCGCAAGGGCCAGCTCAACGCGCGCCACCAGGCCATGGCCGACATGCTGTTGGCCGAGGGCTACAACGTGCTGTTTCCCGACAGCCTGACGCCGCGCGGCGAGTCTGAGATCTGCACCCAGAAGATCGGCCAGCGGCGTATCGCACAGGCCCAGCGCCGGGCGGATGCGCTGGCCGCATTGGCCTGGGTGGCGGCCCAACCTTGGGCCGACCCGGCCCGCCTGGCGCTGCTGGGCTGGTCGCATGGCGGCAGCGCCGTGCTGGGCGCGACCGACAACCGCCATGCCGATGTGCAATTGCAGGCGGTGCGTCCGGCAGTGGCGATTGCGTTTTACCCCGGGTGCTCCGACGCGCTGAAGGGCGGCTACCAGCCCGTGACGCGGCTCGTCATGCTGGTGGGTGCGCTGGACGACTGGACACCGCCCGGCCCCTGCATGGCGCTGGCAAAACAGGTGGACGCTGGCATTACCGTGTATCCCGACAGCTACCACGACTTCGACAACGCCGTGGGGACGGTGCGCGTGCGCATGGATGTGCCCAATGGCGTGAACCCGGGGCAGGGCGTGCATGTGGGCCCGAACCCGCAGGCGCGCGACCACGCCAACGCGAGCGTGCGCGCCCTGCTGCGCGAAACGGTGGGGCGCCCCTGAACGGCCCCGGCGTGTTCAGCGGATGATCTTGCCGTCGGGCGTGATGGTGACCAGGTCGATGGCGCGCACCGAGTCGCGCATGCCCGCGCGCAGGTTGATGCGGAAGCCGCCGACGTCGTAGTCGGTCATGCTGGTCATGGTGCGCTGCAGGCTGCCCTTGTCAAAGCCCTTGCCGGCGCGGCGCACGGCCTCGGCCAGCGCCTTGGCGGCGATGTAGCCTTCCAGGCTTTCGTACGACGGGGTCTGGTCCGAATTGTCGATGGCCGCCAGATATTCCTTGACGATGGGCGTGGCCGAACTGCGAGGCGAGGGCACCACCTGCGACACCACCACACCACCGATTTCCTTGCCCAGCGCGGTGAACAGCGGGTCAATGCCCACGACCGAGAAGTTCATGAAGGCGCCGGCATAGCCAGCCTTGCGCATCTTGCGGATGAAGGCGGCCGTGGTGTTGAACAGCGACACCTGCAGGATGGCCTGCGGCTGTGCCCGCGTCAGGGCGGCGACCGCCGCGTCGACCTTGTCGCTGTTGACAGGCACAAAGGCCGACGCCACCAGCGGCGGCAGCTTCAGCTCGGCAATGGCCTGCTGCACCGCAGCCAGGCCGGCGCGGCCCATGGTGTCGTCTTCCGCCAGCACGGCGATGCGGTTCTGGCCCAGCGTGGCGCAGTGACGAACCATCTTGAACGCTTCGTCCGCCATGCTGGGGCGCACGTGGAACACGTAGGGGTGGTTGGCGTCGCGCAGCGTGTCGGACGCTGCAAACGGGCCAAAAAACAGCGCGTTCTCACCCTTGGCCACGGCGGCACCGGCGTCGGCACTGGCGGTGCCGACAAAGCCGAACAGCACATCCGCGCCGTCGTCCAGCAGCTTCTTGGCGTTGGCGGTGGCCTTGGCGGGATCGTAGCCATCGTCGAGCTGGCGCAGCTCGAAGTTCCAGCCCGGGTTGTTCTTGCGCGCGTTGAAGGCGTCGACGTACAGCTTGGCGCCGGCAGCGAACGCCAGGCCGATTTCACTGGCCGCACCCGTCAGTGGCACCGACTGGCCCAAAATGATCTTTCGGGTTGCACCCGGCTTCGCCTGGCTCCAGGCCGCGCTGCTCCAGCCGCCCATGGCCGCCGCCAAGCCCGTTCCCAATAACGTTCTTCTACGGGTGTTCATGTTTGAACTCCTTGTGTTGCCTTGTTGTGATGCAAACTTGATGCCAACGAAGATACTCCAGTGGCTGACCTGCGGCAACACGTAGTTGCATCTCGTGAGGTTATTCGCATGGAGGCATGCATTCACGGCATACCTTGGCGGCTGCCTACAATGCCGCATGATTTCAACGCCACCCCTGCCGCCGTCGCCGCGGCCGGCCGAGCCCACCGACGAAGAGGTCTGCCTCATGGGCGCCACGCGGCTGGCTGACTTCATTGACTTTGTGCGCGAGCGCGCCGTCGGTGGCCGCCACATGGACCGCGGCGAGCTGGCCGACCTGTGGCGCGCGGCTTCGCAGGTCTATGAACAGTTGCAGGCCAGCGAGGCGGGGGCGGCCGACCGGCCCGGTGTCAAACCGTTGTCGCCGGCGCTGCAGGCGCATGTCGACCAGCTGGTGAAACTGCCCAATTTCCAGAGCACGTTTGCCAGTGTGCCGGTGGCGTTCGGCATGGTGGAGCTGGACAAGCTGGTGGCTTACCAGCAGCACATCACCCGGTCCACCCTGCGCAGGATGACGGAAACGCTGCGCGCACCGCTGTCCGATGCCGAGCTGGCGGCGCTGTGCCTGCCGTTGACGCCCGCTGATGTGGGATTCCGGGTGGCGCAGGAGGAACGCAAGCGCGTGGTATTCGTGGCCGACAACCATGACGCGCGCTTCCTGGGTGCACAGGTGCTGGCGCCGTCGGCCATCCCCGGGCTGGTGACGGACGGGCATCCGCAGGCGGTGCTCGCGCTCAGTGTGGGCTGTACGACCAATGTGCTGAATGTGGTCCGTTACGGCGGCCGCATGGTGCTCAACAATGGTTACCACCGGGCGCTGGCCCTGCTCCAGCTCGGCGTGACCCACGCGCCATGCCTGATCCAGGTGTGCGCGCACTGGGAGGACGTGGGGTTGGCCGGCGCCAGCGAGATGTATGACAACGGCCCGGCCTACTTCAGCACCGCCCGCCCGCCGCTGTTGCGCGACTATGCCAATCCGGCCTTGACCCGTACATTTGTAACAAGGCGGGCCAGAAAAGAGATCCGGATCAGCTTTGAAGTCGAAACGGGCCCCTTGTTTTTGTAGCTTTTTGTTGCACAGATGGCTTTTTCGTGAATTTCCGCACGAAATTTCCCGTAACAAGCTTGTTACGGGCTGTGTTTTTGACTAGACTCGCGCCATACAACAAGTTTCAGGGTGTAAGCGCTCTGGCAAAAACGGATGGAAGTAGAGTGCCGGGTTGACGTTGCAACAGCAGCAAAAAGCCGGAAAAGTTGAATCAAGCACAGGAGAACAACATGCGTGTTCTGAGTCTCGAGGAAATGGAACTGGTTGCAGGCGGTAGCGGCAGCAAGAAGTCCAGCAAGAAGAAGGGCAAAGGCGGCCGTGGTGGCAGCAGCAATTCTTCGGGTGGTCGCTGCGGTGGCCGTGGTGGCAGCAGCAACAGCAGCAGTGGCCGTGGTGGCTGCGGTACCCCGCCGCCGCCCCCGCCCCCGCCCCCACCGCCTCCTCCCGGCCCTCCGCCGGATCCGTTCTGAGTGGTGAACAAGAAAAGCTCCTTCGGGAGCTTTTTCTTTTTCTACTTGCTCAGTACCACCTGCCCCGACGACACCTCCAGCCTCAGCCGGGCCTGGGCATGTGACAGCTGCGCCTGCGCCAGCTGCGATCGGGCGGTGGACAGTGCCACCTGGGTGCTGATCAGTTCCAGGATGGAACCCACCCCCGCCTTGTAGCGCCCAAAGGTGATCTGGTAGCTCTGGGTGGCCGCGTACAGCAGCATCTTGGCGGCCTTGAGGTTCTGGGTTTCGGTGTCCAGCAGGTTGGCATTGCGCCAGAGCTCGGACTCGATGTCGCGCTCCACCAGCGTCACTCCGGCCTCGCGGCTTGACACCTGGGCCTGCACCTGCGCCTCGCGCGCCTGCTGCTCGGCCTGGTTGAACAGCGGAATGCTGGCAATGACGTAGCCACTGAGGCTGTGCTCGAAGCGTCCGCCGGGGGTCCCCAGGTCGCGCGTGCTGCCAGCGCCCAGCGACAGTTGCACATTCGCCTTGCCTTCTGCGCGCACCGCGTCCAGGCGCGACCTGAGTGCCAGGACATCGGCCCGCGCGCCGCGCACCCGCGGGTGGGTGCGCTTGGCTTCCTCAATCCAGTCCGCCAGCGGGCCGCGCGCGCTGATGGCCGGGAAGGCCGCACTGATGGGCGCCAGTGACAGTTCGGTGTTCACCGCAAACCCCATCGCCACCGCCAGCTGGCCGCGCGCTGTTTCCCAGACGCCTTCGGCCCGCACCCGGTCGAGCGTGGCCTGGGCCAGTGCGGTCTGTGCCTGCAGCTTTTCGGACAGCGATGCGACCTGAGCGTCGTACTTGGCCTGGGCCGCCTGCAGGCTCTGGCGTGCCACGCTTTCGGTTTCGCGCAGCGCCTCCAGCCGGGCCCAGGCCGTGGCCGCTTCCACGTAGAGCCGCAGCGCCTCGTTGACGGCGTTGATGGCCGCCGTCTGCTGGGCCGAGCGGGCCGAATTCAGCAGCTGGCGTGACTGCTCCACGCTGGCATCGCGGGCGCCGGCGTCGTACAGCACCCAGGTCACCCCCAGCGAACCGGTGACGCTGGAGCTCAGCGAACCGGCTCCACTGTTGCTGGACGGGATGCGGTTGGTGGCGAACTCGGCGCTGGCCGAAAAGCGTGGCCGCAGGGCCGAACGCGCCAGGTCCACGCCAGCCTGCTGCTCGTCCACCAGCAGCAGGGCCTGGTTGAGCAGCGGGCTCTTGCACATCACATGCTCCACGGCCGCCATGAGCGTGAGTTCCTGAAGGCTTTGCGCGCTGAGCTCGCGGCAGGCGCTGCTGCCGGGCAGGGCGGCGGCAGATTGTTCGAGGCCGGTCTGGGCCTGCAGCGTGGTGCCCTGCACCACGAGAAGGCACGCCACAGCGGTTGCACGCGCAACCCGCGTCAGGCGGGCAGGCCGGCGATTCACGGCGCCGCGAGGCCGGGCCTTTGCAGGCCCAGCCGCTCGAAATAGCCTTCGGGCGGGCCGTCGTACACCACCTGGCCACGCTTCATTTCAATCACCCGCTGCGCGGCGCCGATGGTCTCGGGCCGGTGCGCGATCACGATGCGCGTGATGTTCAGTCCCGCGATGGAGGCATTGACCTGTGACTCGCGTTTCACATCCAGGTGGCTGGTGGCTTCGTCCAGCAGCAGCACCTGCGGCTGCTTGTAAAGCGCCCGGGCCAGCGTCACGCGCTGCTTCTGCCCGCCCGACAGCACGGTGCCCATGTCGCCCACCAGGGTCTGGTAGCCCATGGGCATGCCTTCAATGTCCTTGTGGATGGCGGCCAGCCGTGCAGAGGCTTCAATGCGTTCGTTGTCGGGGCGCGGGTCAAAGAAGCAGATGTTCTCGGCGATCGAGCCGGCAAACAGTGTGTCGTCCTGCATCACCGTGCCCACCAGGTCGCGCCAGGCTTCATTGCCCATTTTCTCCAGCGGCACGCCGCCGATGAGGATGCTGCCTTCTCCTGCCTTGAGCACACCGAGCAGCAGGTTGGCGAGGGTGGTTTTGCCGCAGCCCGACGGGCCCGTGATGGCCACCGCCTCGCCTGGCCGCACGCTGAGGTTGATGCCGTCCAGTACCCATGGGTCCTGCTCGGCATAGCGAAAGCGCAGGTTCTCGATGCGGATCTCCGGCGCCTGTGCCGGCTTCTGCTCGGTCAGGGTGCGGCGGATCTCCTCTTCGCCGGGTGTCAGCACCACGTCGGCCAGGCGCTCGCCGTACAGCTGCAGCATCTTGAGGTCGATGAACTGGTCGATCAGCCCGGTGACGCGTGAATCGAACTGGCTGCGGTACGCCAGGAAGGCCATCAGCATGCCCACGCTGAGGTTGCCCGCCAGGATCTGCGTGGCGCCCATCCACAGCAGCACGATGTTGAACACCCCGCTGAGCACGTTCTTCGCCAGGCCGTACAGGATGCGCAGCTTCTGGATCTTGAGCGTGGCGTTGGTTTCATTGATCAGCAGCGTCTGCCAGGCACTGCGGCGCACCAGCTGGCGCGAGAACAGCTTGATGGTGCGCATGCCGCGGATGGTTTCCAGGAAGTGCGTCGACAGCGTGGCGCCGCGCACGATCTGTTCTTCCGTGGCGAGGTACAGCGGCCGGAACCACAGCAGCCGCAGCAGCAGGTACAGGCTCACGGCCACGATGGCGATCCACGCCAGGGTGGGGTTGTAGATGAACATCATCACCAGTGTGAGGATCATCATCAGGCCGTCGAACAGCGCCTCCACGAAGGCGCTGGTCAGCACCCGCTGGATTTCGTCAATCGAGTTGGTGCGCGAGACGACATCACCCAGGTGGCGCTTCTGGAAGTACTCCAGCGGCAGGCGCAGCAGGTGGGTGAAGATGTTGGCCTTCCACTGCACCCGGATGGAGGTGTTGATGGTCAGCAGCATCCAGGAGCGCAGGATGCCCACGCCCTGCTGGATGAACAGCAGCAGCAGGAAGCCGATGGCCAGCGTGGCCAGCAGGTTGGCGTCGCGCGAGACCACCACATGGTCCACGATCCACTGCATGAACAGCGGCCCGGTCAGCACGAAGATCTGCAGCACCAGTGACAGCGTGAGCACCTTGGCCAGTGCCGGCCAGAAGCCCGTGACCTGTCCGATCAGCTGGGCCAGCGAAATCGGTGTTGACTCCTTGCGCGGCTGGAAGCCCGGGTCGGGCCAGAGCTCCAGCGCCACGCCGGTGAAATGCTGCGACACCTCCTGCATGTCGTAGCGACGTTCGCCGACGTCCGGGTCGTGCACCACCACCTGGTTGCCGCTGATGGACCGCAGCACCACGAAGTGGTTCAGGTCCCAGTGCAGGATGGCTGGCAGCCGCAGGTTGGTCATGTCCTTGAGCTGCAGCCGCACCGCGCGGAAGCCGAGCTTTTCGTCCTGCGCGATCTTCGCCAGCGACGCCAGCGACATGCCCTTCATCGAAATGGCATGGCGTGCGCGCAGGGTGGCCAGGTCGGTGATGACACCGTGGTAGCCCATGACCATGGCCAGGCAGGCCAGGCCGCACTCGGCGGCCTCCGTCTGCAGGATCACCGGCAGGCGCCTGCGCAGGCCCAGGGAGAGCGATTCAAGCCAGGCCAAGCGTGCTCCCTCCCATCACATTGACCCCGTCACGCTGTACAGCGGCTCGAGCATCCATTCCCACAGGCGTCGCGTTTCCTGCAGGATGTCGGCGTCCAGCCGCATGCCGGCCGACAGCGGCCAGGCCTTGCCGTAGGCCGTCACGTTCTGCTCCTTCAGCCGCACCACGATGGCGTACACCGGCTCGCCAGGCGGCACGTCGGGGATCTGGAAGCCCGCCAGCTCGGTGCTGGTCACGGCGTTGTTGGACACCGACGTGACCACGCCCTCGGGCTGGCCAAATTTCTGGAAGGGGAACGACTGGTAGCGCAGCAACACCGTGTCGCCCGGCCGCACAAACCCCACGGTTCGGCTCGGGGCGTAGAGCCGGG
This sequence comes from Ramlibacter sp., assembly GCA_046348225.1. Taxonomy (GTDB): domain Bacteria; phylum Pseudomonadota; class Gammaproteobacteria; order Burkholderiales; family Burkholderiaceae_C; genus JAXMEQ01. The sequence continues at coordinate 427,415 of JAXMEQ010000002.1, read as the reverse complement.
CTTCCAGCTTCGCGTCGGCGGGCACCAGGTTCAGCAGCGCACGGGTGCCGTCCACCGCCTGGCCCACTTCCGCTGCCACCAGCGTGGCGCGGCCCGCTTCGGGCGCGGTGATCACCACGCGGCGTTTGGCTTCCACTTCGGTCAGTTCCTGCTGGGTCGACGAGATGCTGCGCTGGAGCAGGGCGTTCTGGTTGACGTAGCGGACCCGGGTGTTTTCGATCTCGCGCACCGTGGTGGACAGCTCGCGCTGCGACACCAGGGCGTCGCGTTCCAGCGCCTGCAGGCGCGACTGCTGCTCGGTGAGCTCCGCCTCCTTCTGGAACAGCTGCTCGCGCGCGATGTAGTCCTGGTCCGCCAGGCCCTGGTAGCGTTTGCGGGCGTCCTCTGCCAGCTTGAGCCGGATGCGCTGCTGCGCGATCTGGTTCTGGATGGCCTGGCCTTCCGAACGCAGGGTGGCGGCCCGGCGCTCGAGGTGGCTGATCTCGCCGGCCTCGGCCAGCCGATTGCGCTCGATCTCCGCCTGCAGCGAGCGCCGCCGTTCATCCACCTGCTGGCCGATGTCGGCCTGGATTTCGCGGCTGCCCGAGCCCTGCCGGTCGCTGCTCAGCACGTAGAGCACATCGCCCTTCTTGACAAGCTGGCCTTCGGCCACGTTTTTCTCGAGCACCACACCGGCCTGCGGCGTGTGGACGCGGATCACGCCGGCCGACGGTACCAGCTGGCCGGTGACGGTGGCGCGCCGCGTGTAGGTGCCCAGCGTGAGGAAGGCCACCACCGCGATGCCCAGGACAGCGGAACACACCACCATCCAGGTGGTGCTGGCGCGGGGCGTGAGAATGATTTGACCGAGCGAGCGCGCGCTGCGCGCTTTGAGCACTGCGTCACGGAACAGTTTGGTGTCCGCCGGCGGTGGGGATGCTGGTTTCAAGGTGTTGCGGCTTGCGAGATGCTGGATGAACTCTTGAGCACAAGCCCTTGATTTTAATGAGCTTTGCCGCGTTCACCTAGCAAGCTGTCGCGCCAATCACACGCGTTGGAAGACCAGGTCCCAGACGCCATGGCCCAGTTTGAGGCCCCGGTTTTCAAATTTGGTCAGCGGCCGGTAGTGTGGCTTGGGCGCAAAGTCGCTGGCGGTATTGCGCAGGGCGGGCTCGGCCGACAGCACCTGCAGCATCTGGCGCGCGTAGGGCTCCCAGTCGGTCGCGCAGTGCAAATAGCCCCCGGGCTTGAGTCGCTGGGCCAGTTGGGCCACCAGCGGTGGCTGGATCAGCCGGCGCTTGTTGTGCTTTTTCTTGTGCCAGGGGTCGGGAAAAAAGATGTGAACGCCGTCCAGGCTGGCGCTCGGCAGCATGTGGTCCAGCACCTCCACCGCGTCGTGCGCCAGGATGCGGATGTTGCCCAGCCCACGCTCGCCAATCCGCTTGAGCAGGGCGCCCACGCCAGGTTCGTGGACCTCGCAGCAAAGGCAGTTGGTCTCGGGCAGCAGTGCCGCAATGTGGGCTGTGGCCTCGCCCATGCCGAAGCCGATTTCCAGCACCACCGGCGCGTCGCGGCCGAAGGCGGCAGCAAAGTCCAGCGGCGCCGGGGCGTACGGCAGCACAAAACGCGGGCCCAGCGTCTCAAAAGCCTTCGCCTGGCCCGTGGTGGTGCGGCCGGCGCGGCGCACAAAGCTGCGGATGGTGCGCGGGTGGGCGACGCCCTCAGGCGGCCGGTTGGGGGTGGCAGGTTCAGTCACGCCGCCGATTGTAGGAGGCGGCCCAGGCGCCAACCCAGGCCGCCAGCGCATCGGCCAGCCGGCCTTGCTGCGGGGGCAGTCCGAGTACCGCGGCGGCCGCATTCAGGCAGGCCAGCGGGTCGTCCAGTGACAGCGCGGCCGCGCCACTCTGCTTGGACAGCTTCTCGCCGTTGGCGCCCAGCACCAGCGGCGTGTGCAGGTAAGCGGGGGTCGGCAAGCTAAGCGCTTGCTGCAGCAGGATCTGCCGTGCGGTGTTGTCGGCGAGGTCTTCGCCACGCACCACATGGCTGATGCCCTGGCGGGCATCGTCCACCACCACGGCCAGCTGGTAGGCCCACAGGCCGTCGGCCCGTCTGAGCACGAAATCGCCCACCTCGGCGGCCACGTCCTGCTGCTGGTGGCCCAGGCGACGGTCTTCCCAGCAGGTTTGGATTGCTATCATTTTCATAGCGCCTTGCGCAGGCTCCGTGCGGGCCGGAGGTACTTTTTCCGTTAGGAGCGGAAGCCGGAAGCGCCAGGCACGGCCCGGGCGGCCCTGCAGCCCGTCGCGGCAGGTGCCGGGGTAAACCAGTTCGCCATGGCGTGCCCGCGGCATGCCCCGGGCGGCCAGCGTCACCTCGATGTCCTTGCGGGTACAGGCACAGGGGTAGGCCAGTCCGCGTTGCGCCAGTTCATCCAGCGCCTGCTGGTACAGGGCGCCGCGCCGCGATTGCCAGACCGGTGGCTCGTCCGGCAACAGGCCGCAGGTGGCCAGCTGGCGCAGGATGGTCTGGTCCGCGCCCGGCACGCAGCGCGGGGTGTCCACGTCTTCCATGCGGACCAGCCAGCCACCGCCGTGGGCACGGGCGTCTAGCCAGCTGGCCAGCGCCGCCACCAGCGAGCCGGCGTGCAGCGGCCCGGTGGGCGAGGGCGCGAACCGTCCGCGATAGCCGCCCATGCGCCGCCGCTCAGATCACCTTGAGCGCCAGCTCCAGCCCGGACACAAACGCGTTTTCGACCCGGTGGCCCAGGCACCAGTCACCGCACACGCCAAGGCGGGTTTTCGCATCCCACAGATGGCTTTTGCCCAGCGGGGTTTCGGTCTTGGCATAACGCCAGCGGTGCACCTGGGCGTGGGCCGGCTCGGCGCGGATGCCCGTGACTTCGGCAAACGCCTTGAGCAGCTTGGCCTGGACGCGCGGAGCGTCGTCTTCCAGGTGCTCGCGCGACCAGGCCGCGCTGGCCTGCACCGTCCAGCGCTCGATCGCGTCACGCCCGGGTTTGGATGACTCACGGGCCAGCCAGGCGATCCGGTGGTGTGTGCTGAAGGCGGCGTTCCACTGGGGGCCGAGGTGTGGCAGGTTGGGCTGCACGGCTTGCGGAAAGGCCAGCATCAAGGTCCAGCACGGGGCCACCTGCACCGAGGCCATCTTGTCCACCAGCGCCGCGCCTTGGGCCGACGCGGTGAGCAGGGCCTGCGCCTGGACATGCGGGATGGCCAGCAGCACCGCGTCAAAGCCTGAATAGACATGCACCGAGTCGTCAGTGCCCGTCGTGCGCAACTGCCAGCGCTGCGCGTCCAGGGCGTCGCGCTCGATGCGCGTGACCTGGGTTTGAAGCGCCACGCCGCCCTGGCTGGCCAGGGGCTGCGCCCATTCGCGTACCAGCGCGTTCATGCCGGGGACGCCCACGTGATGCGCTTCCGGCGAAGGCAGCGCGACCTCGGCCACGCGGCCCAAAGGGTCGAGCACCCGCACGGCGTTGGCGCTCCAGGGCCGGGCCCGCCCGGGGGCAGTCTGCAGGGCCAGGGCAAAGCGCGCATCACGCACGGTGAAGTACTGAGCGCCGTGGTCAAAGGTACCGAACGGCGAGCTGCGGGTGGCCATGCGCCCGCCGTAGCCCCGGCTCTTCTCGAATACCGTCACGCGATGACCCGCCTGCACCAGCGTGCGGGCGCAGGTGATGCCGGCCATGCCGGCGCCAATGATGGCGAAGTGTTGCGCTTTGACGGGGGCAGGCTTGGGTGGCATGGGCTGTCTCGTTGTGGTGGTGCGGGATTGGGCCTACTCTACACGCAGCCTTGCGCAGAAGGATCAATCGCGCAGCACGTGGAGCACGTCGGAGCGGAATTCGCGCGCATACAGGATCAGCACCACCAGGCCGGTGGACACCGCGAACACCAGCGGCGAAAAAAACCAGCCCAGCGCCGCGAACGAGAAATAGTAGGCGCGCAGGCCGTCGTTGAAGGTCTCGGCGGCCAGCCCCGTGAGCTTGCCGGCGCGCTCGGCCACCGGTTCACGCTCGAATTCACCGCGCTCGAACTGCTTCGGGTCGGGCATGGCGCCGACCACCACCGCCACGATGGTGTACTGCCGCATGGCCCACGAGAAGCGGAAGAAGGCGTAAACAAAGATGCCCAGCAGGATGATGATCTTGAACTCGAACACCAGCAGCGGCGTGGCTTGCGCGAACGGGATTTCGCGCACGAATTCGGCCGCCTTGTCGGTGGTGCCCAGCAGCGCCACCAGCCCGCCGATGATCAGGATCGTGGTGGATGCAAAGAACGACGAACTGGTCGACAGGCTCTGGGTGATGAAGCCGTCGAGCACGCGCGGGTCGCGGCTGGTGGCCTGCAGCATCCACAGGCGGCGGAAGCGGTTGGTCAGTGCCAGCAGCGACGGCCGCCGCACCGACCAGTAGCGCGCAAACCAGGCGTAGCCCATCCAGCCACCAAAGAACGCCAGCAAGGCCAGCCAGTCTGCCCACGGCAGCAGCGCAAAAATTTTCATGACGCGATGATAAAACCGCGCCGCGCCCGGGTTCAGCGCGTGAAGTGGCGCTCCGGCAAGGGAATGAATTCGCTTTCGCCCGGCACCGGGGTGAAGCGGCCGGCTTCCCAGTCGTCGGCGGCCTGCACGATGCGCTCCTTGCGGCTGGAGACGAAGTTCCACCACATGTGGCGCGGGCCATCCAGCGGCGCACCGCCGATGACGGCCAGGCGGGCGGGTGTCCCGGCCGTGCGGATGTGCGTGGCGGCACCGCTTTCCAGCACAGCCATGCCTTGCGCCGGCAGCGTCGTGCCATCCAGTTGTACCGGTGCATCCACCGCGTACAACGCCATTTCAGCGGCCAGAGCGGGCAGCGTGAAGCGGGCGTTGGCGGGCAGCTGCACGTCCAGGTACAGCGTTTCGCTGAAGGTGGCCACGGGGGACTGTGCGCCGAAGGCCGAGCCGACCAGCACGCGCACCGTGGCGGCGTCCACGGCCAGCTCGGGAATCGCAGCGGCCGGCGTGTGGCGGAACGACGGTGCGGCCTCCTCGGCTTCGCGTGGCAGCGCGGCCCACAGCTGCAGCCCGTGGTTGGTGAAACAGCGCTGGGCCAGCGCCTCGGGCCGGCGTTCGGAGTGCACGATGCCGCTGCCGGCGGTCATCCAGTTGATGGCGCCTGGCTCGATCACCTGCTCCGAGCCCAGGCTGTCGCGGTGCATCATCGCGCCTTCGAACAGATAGGTTACCGTGGCCAGGCCGATGTGCGGGTGGGGCCGCACATCGTGGTTGTCCTCTGGCCGCACGTGCGCGGGGCCAAAGTGGTCAAAGAAAATGAACGGCCCGACCGAGCGGCGCTGGGCCGCTGGCAGCAGGCGGCGCACGTGAAAGCCACCACCCAGGTCCTTGGTGTGGCCAGCCAGCAGCAGGGGCGCCGGGCTCATGTGCCGCGCTCCACCGTGGTGGCGATCTCGGTCGTCACGGCGGTCATGAGCTTGTGCACCGGGCATTTGTGGGCCACGGCCTCCAGCTCCCTGATCTGTGCATCGGTCAGGTCGCCCGTGATGCGCAGCGTCGCGTTCAGGCGGTAGTGGCCCTGGCGCTCCTGTGTGTCGTCGCGGTCCACCGTTGTATGCACATCCTGCACGGCCCATCCCTTGCGGCGGGCGTACCACAGCACGGTGAGCGCCTTGCAGGCGCCCAGCGCTGCGTCGTACAGGTCGTGCGGGCTGGGGCCGGCATCGCTGCCACCCTCGGCCGCGCTGCCGTCCACCGTGAACCGGTGGTTGCGGATGCTCAGCGTTTGCGCCAGCGGGGCACCGGCAACGCGGGAGAGGGTGATGGTCATGGCCGGCTCCTGGGTCAGGCGGCCAATCTATCAGCCGCGCAGCCGGGCAGCAACCTCGGCCACACGCTTGCCAAACAGCTTGGCGGTGTCCAGGTCACCCTGCGGCATTTCAGCCGGTGAGGCGTCCGACGGTGACTGCGCCATGGCGCCGGCGAACGAACCGACGTAGTTCACGTCGTTGCGCTGGGCGGCCTTGCTGTTGCTGGGCATCAGGCCGGTGCCAACCCAGATGCCGCTGTGCTGCATGGCCAGCGTGAACAGGTAATGCAGGGTGGACAGCTTGTCGCCGTTCATGGTGGCGCTGTTGGTGAAACCGGCGAAGACCTTGTCCTTCCATTGCTGGCCGAACCACTGCTTGGACGAGGCGTCGGCAAATTTCTTGAACTGCCAGCTCACGGTGCCCATGTAGGTGGGCGAGCCCATGATGATGGCATCGGCCGCGTTCAGCGCGTCCCAGCCGCCTTCGGGCAGGTTGCCCTCGGCGTCGATCGCCAGCAGCTGCGCGCCTGCGCCGTCGGCGACGGCCTGGGCCATGCGCTGGGTGTGGCCGTAGCCCGAGTGATACACAACAACAGTTTTTGCCATTTTGAGATGCTCCAGAGTGAAGGGCGTTGAGGGAAATTGAGGGAGGCGTCCGCGCCGTCAGGTCGCTCGACGCCCGTCCAGGCTGTAGCCACCGGGGCCCCAGGCCACCAGGGCCAGCAGCCCGCCCACGACGGCGATGTTCTTGAAGAACGCCTGCTGTTGCTGCATGACCTGCTCGGGTGGTACCGCCCAGAAGGCGTGGAAGATGAAGGTGATGACAACGGTGAAGATGGCCATGCCCAGGGCGGCCCAGCGCGTCTGCCAGCCGGCCAGGATCAGCAGCCCGAGGCCCACTTCCACCGCAATGGCGATGGCGGCACACACTTCTGCCAGCGGTACGCCCTTGGAGGCAATGTAGCCGGCCACGCCGGCGAAGCTGCCGATCTTGCTCAACCCGGCGGGCACAAACAGCAGCGCGATCAGCGCGCGGCCGGCCAGGGAGAGGCCGTTCTGGGTGGCGATGGAGGGGTTCATGGGGTTCCTTGTGTTGAATGAATGCGTCAGGGTGCCAGGTCGAACACCAGCACTTCGGCGTCCTTGCCGTGCGCCAGTGCGAGCCGCGTTTCGTTTTCCAGCAGGGCCGCGTCGCCAGAGGTCAGCTTCTGGCCATTGACCTGCAGTTCGCCGCGCACCAGGTGCACATAGGCCTTGCGTTTCGGGTCCAGCGCCAGCTCGGCCGTCTCGGCGCCGTCAAACAGGCCGGCATGCAGCGCTGCATCGGCATGGATCGTGACCGAGCCCTGGGCGCCGTCAGGCGACGCCACCAGGCGGAGCCGGCCCTGCTTTTCAGCGTCGGCAAAGGTCTTTTGCTCGTAGCTGGCCGGGATGCCGGTGACGTTGGGTTCGATCCAGATCTGCAGGAAATGCGTGGTCTGATCGCGGGCGTGGTTGAACTCGCTGTGTTGCACGCCGGTGCCGGCGCTCATGCGCTGCACATCACCCGGAGGGATGCCCTTGACGTTGCCCAGGGTGTCCTTGTGGGCCAGGTTGCCCTGCAGCACATAGCTGATGATCTCCATGTCGCGGTGGCCGTGCGTGCCGAAACCCGTGCCGGGCGCAATGCGGTCCTCGTTGATCACCCGCAGGTTGCCAAAGCCCATGTGGCGCGGGTCAAAGTAGCCGGCGAACGAAAAGCTGTGGTACGACTTGAGCCAGCCGTGGTCGGCATAGCCGCGGTCCTGTGATTTGCGAAGGGTCAGCATGTCGGGCTCCTGATTTCTTTGATCTGCATCAAGGCAGGACTCGAATGTAGGAGGGGATGTGACGGCAACGAGTGCTCCGGATTGATGGCATCATTCAAATAATTCGAATATAAATAACGGTTATATGCAAATCGCGCGTAACGTTTTGACGCCGGACACACTCGTCATGCTGCAGACAGTCGGGCGCACTGGCAGCTTTGCCGCCGCGGCGCGGGCGCTGGGCCTTGTGCCCAGCGCGGTGACCTACCGCATCCGCCAGATCGAGGACGCACTGGACGTGCTGCTGTTTGACCGCAGTTCGCGCCAGGCCCGCCTGACCGAGGCTGGCGAGGAACTGCTGCGCGAAGGCGCGCGCCTGCTCGATGAGATTGACGCGGTGGCCAACCGCGTGAAGCGTGTGGCGACCGGCTGGGAGCCGCAGTTCACCATTGCGGCGGACAGCATCATCTCGCGGCCCGTCCTGATGGAGCTGGCCGAGGCATTTTTTTCGCTCAACCCGCCGACGCGGCTGCGCATCCGCGACGAGACGCTGACCGGCACGCTGGAGGCGCTGACCACCGGGCAGGCCGATCTGGCATTGGGCGTGAACCTGGAGCAAGGCAACACGGCTGGCATCCAGGGCAAGGCGCTGGGCAGCGTGGCGTTTGTCTATGCCGTGGCGCCGCACCACCCGCTGGCCACCGCCGCACAGCCCCTGGCCGACGCGTTGCTGCAAAAGCACCGGGCGGTCGCGGTGGCTGACTCGGTGCAGCGCGGCAGCGCGGTGACGGTGGGGCTGCTGGGTGGGCAGGATGTCTTTACGGTGCCCACCATGCTGGCCAAGCTGGATGCGCACCTGCGCGGGCTGGGCTGCGGGTTTCTGCCGGAGCCCATGGCCCGCCCCTATGTGGAGACCGGACGCCTGGTGGTGCGTCAGGTGGAGCGCCCGAACCGGCAGGTGCGCGTGAGCTATGCCTGGCGCGGCGCCAATCCGGGTCAGGGCCGCGCGTTACAGTGGTGGCTGAAACAGCTGGACAGCACGGCCACCCGGGCCGCCCTGCTGGAGCGCTACCTGAGCGGTTGAACGAAATTTCAAGGGAGACTGTTTGACCTTCAAAAGAATGCTTGTGGCCTTGTGCTGGCTGGCCGCAACCGTGGCCGGGGCCGCGCCTGCGCCAACGCTTCCGCTGACGGGCACCCCGGGGCGCATCAATCTCACGGAGCTGCTGGCAGCCCGGGAGGTGCCGGCCAGCCAGGCGATCGACGCGGAAGCGCTGTGGGCCGGGGAGGATGGGGAGCCACTGCCGCCGTCCGCCCGCTGGCGGGTTCCGGCAGACATGCGCATCGTGGGGCGCATCCAGCTCGACGGGCAGGCCAGTCCGGGGGTGTATGTGGTCCAGGTGCCGGCGGCCTGGCTCGATGAGGTGCAGGTATGGCACCGGACGCCCGGATCAGCCTGGCGCAGTGCGGTGGCGGGTGACCAGATTCCCTTGTCCCGCTGGCCTTTTGTGTCGCAGTCGCCGGCTTTCACGGTCATGGTGGGCGAGCAGCCGGTGGACCTGATGGTGATGGCGGCCAACGCCGCTGCCGCGCGGGTGGCGGTGTGGCTCATGGACGACGCCACCTTCCGCGCCAACCAGACCCGCCAGGCCAACCTGTCCGGGCTCATCATGGGGTTGGGCGTGATGGTGGTCGTGGTCACCACCATGGGCGCGGTGATCCTGCGGCGGCGTGCCAATGTGTTGCTGGCCGGGGTATCGGCCTGGCTGCTGTTCACCATCATCAGCCTCAACGGGTACATGGCGGTCTGGCTGACGCCGGAGCTGCCGGCCTTCAATGACGCCGCCAAGCACTTCACCGGGGTCATGCTCGCCGCGTTCCTGATTTCGCTGACTGCGCAGGCGCTGGACCAGCGTTACCTGAGCCGCCTGGAACGCCGGCTGCAGCTGGCGGCGCCGCTGGCCGGGCTCATCTACGCCTGTGTCCAGATCCTCTGGCTGCCGGACGCCTGGCGCCCGCTGGGTGCGCTGGCCTGGACCAGCCTGGCCCTGCTGGCCTGCATGCTGATGTGTGGCATGAGCGCGGCGCGCGGAGGGCGCTATGTGCGGCTGATCGCCTCGGCGGTCGGTTGTTTCGGCGCGGGGGTGCTGATGGTCTACACGCCGTTTGACTTTGTCGCGGGGCTCGACCTGCGCGCGGCCATGATCGGTTCGCTGTTCTACGCCTGCATGCTGCTGTTCTCGCAGGCCCTTTTCGCGCGCGAGCGCTATGGCCGCGACGTGCTCGGCCGCGCCGCCATCGCCGCCAGTCGCGACCCGCTGACGGCCCTGTTGTCCTATCAGGGCTTCCAGGAAGCCTACGACAAGGCGCTGCTGCGCCAGGGTGCCGACCACCGGCAGTCGTCCGTAATGCTGTTCGTGCTGCCCGGGCTGGAGCAAAGCGGCGCCGACCATGGCTTTGTGCTGACCGAGCGGGCCGTGGTGCGCTTCGCTGCCACGCTGCAAAGCGTGCTGGGGGACGCCTGGTCGATCGGCCGGCTCAGCAAGACCCGGTTTGCCTGTATCGCGCCCGGCGCATCGCAGCCTGCCGACGTGCTGGCACTGGCCACCCACGTGCTGACACGCTGCACGCGCATGGCAGAGCCGTTGGGGCCCGTGACCGACTTCGACCTGCGCATTGCGTGCACGCAGCGCCGGCTGGGTGCGGGGGACCTGAAGTCGCTGCTGTCCGACCTGGACGAAGCGGCCCGCGCGATCGTGCCGCCCAAGCGCATCGTCATGCTCTGACGCAGCCCAACCGTAAAATGGCCGGATGTTTGTTCATCTGCGCCTGCACACCGAATTTTCCGTCGTGGACGGCACTAACCGCGTTGATGAAATCGTCAAGGCGGCTGCCGCAGATGGACAGAGCGCGCTGGCCATCACCGATCTCAACAACCTGTTCGGCGCGATCAAGTTCTACAAGGAAGCGCGCAGCGCTGGCGTCAAGCCGCTGATCGGTGCCGAGGTCATGGTGCAGGGGCTGGCAAAGGACCCGGTGCAGATTTCGCGCATGGTGCTGCTGGTGCAGGGTCGCCAGGGCTACCTGAACCTGTGCGAACTGCTGGCACGCGGCTGGACGCAGAATGTGGTCAAGGCCCAGGGTGTGCTCAAGCCCGGCTGGCTGCAGGAACTTGGCGAAGGCCTGGTGGTGCTGTCGGGCGCGCAGGCCGGGCCGGTCGGCCAGGCACTGGTGCAGGGCGACGAGGCCCGTGCCGCCGAGGTGGCGTTGCAGCTGGCGTCGATGTTTCCGCACCGCTTCTACATCGAGCTGCAGCGGGCGGGCCGCCCGGACGACGAGGCCCATGTCTCGGCGGCGGTGCAGCTGGCCGCGCGACTCAGCCTGCCGGTGGTGGCCACCCACCCGGTGCAGTTCACCCGCGAGGACGACTACGAAGCGCACGAAGCGAGGGTCTGCATTTCCGAAGGCGAGATTCTGGGCAACCAGCGGCGGGTGCGCAAATTCACCCGCGAGCAGTACTTCAAGAGCGCCGCCCAGATGCAGGCGCTGTTTGCCGACGTGCCCAGTGCCCTGGCCAACACCGTGGAGATTGCCAAGCGCTGCAGCCTGACGCTGGAGCTGGGCAAGCCGCGCCTGCCGAACTTTCCCACGCCCAATGGCATGCCGATCGACGAGTATTTCCGCTACGCGTCGCACGAGGGCCTGAAGGAGCGGCTGCTGCACCTGTACCCCGACGCGGTGCAGCGCGACCGGGAAACGCCGCGCTACGTCCAGCGGCTGGAATTCGAGATCAACACCATCCTGAAGATGGGTTTCCCGGGCTACTTCCTGATCGTGGGCGATTTCATCAACTGGGCCAAGGCCAATGGCTGCCCGGTCGGTCCGGGCCGCGGCTCCGGTGCCGGCTCGCTGGTGGCGTATTCGCTCAAGATCACCGACCTGGACCCGCTGCAGTACAACCTGCTGTTCGAACGCTTCCTGAACCCCGAGCGCGTGTCGATGCCGGACTTCGACATTGACTTCTGCCAGAGCAACCGCGACCGCGTGATCGACTACGTGAAGCAGAAGTACGGCAAGGACGCGGTCAGCCAGATCGCCACCTTCGGCACCATGGCGGCACGCGCGGCCATCCGCGACGTCGGCCGCGTGCTGGACATGAGCTACACCTTCTGTGACGGCATCAGCAAGCTGATCCCGAACAAGCCCGGGCAGCACATCACGATCGAGGGCGCACTCAAGGTCGAACCACTGCTGGCCGAGCGGCTGGAGAAGGAAGACGACGTCAAGACCCTGCTGGCCCTGGCGCAGAAGCTTGAAGGCATGACGCGCAACGTGGGCATGCATGCCGGCGGCGTGCTGATCGCGCCGGGCAAGCTGACCGACTTCACGCCGTTGTACCAGCAGCCGGGCAGCGATTCCGCCGTCAGCCAGTACGACAAGGACGACGTGGAAGCCGCCGGCCTGGTGAAGTTCGACTTTCTGGGCCTGGCCACGTTGACCATCCTGGAAATTGCCAAGGAGTTCATCGTTGCGCGCCACAAGGGACAGGAGAACTTTGCGTTTGAAAACATCCCGCTGGACGACGCTGCCACTTACAAGCTGTTTTCCGACGGCAAGACCGAGGCCGTGTTCCAGTTTGAAAGCCGTGGCATGCAGGGCATGCTGCGCGACGCCCGGCCGACCCGGCTGGAGGACCTGATTGCCCTGAACGCACTGTACCGGCCCGGCCCGATGGACCTGATCCCGAGCTTTGTCGCGCGCAAGCACGGCCGCGAGGAGGTGGAGTACCCGCACCCGGCCGTGGCCGACATGTTGTCCGAGACCTACGGCATCATGGTCTACCAGGAACAGGTGATGCAGACCGCGCAGATCCTGGGCGGTTACTCGCTCGGTGGCGCCGACCTGCTGCGCCGTGCCATGGGCAAGAAGAAGGCCGAAGAGATGGCCGAGCATCGCGAGAAGTTCCGTGCTGGCGCACTCCAGACCCAGGGCATTCCGCAGGCCAAGGCCGACGAAATCTTCGACTTGATGGAGAAGTTCGCGGGCTACGGCTTCAACAAGTCGCACGCGGCCGCGTACTCGCTGCTGGCCTACCACACCGGCTGGCTCAAGGTGCACTACACGGCGGAGTTCTTTTGCGCCAACATGACCGTGGAAATGGACGACACCGACAAGCTCAAGGTGTTGTTTGAAGACGCCGTCAAGAACTTCGGCCTGACGTTCGAGCCGCCGGACGTGAACCGCGGCAGCTACCGCTTCGAGCCGATCTCGGACAAGGTGATCCGCTATGGCCTGGGGGCCGTCAAGGGCACGGGCCAACAGGCGATTGATGCCATCGTGGCGGCCCGCGAGGTGGGTGGCCCGTTCCGCAGCCTGTTCGACTTCTGCGCACGGGTCGACCGCACGCGCCTGAACAAGCGCACGGTGGAGGCGCTGATCAAGGCCGGTGCGTTCGACTCCCTGCAGCTCAACCGGGCCTCGCTCATGGCGTCGGTGGAGCAGGCGTTCATCTTTGCCAATGCCGCCGCCGCCAATGCGGCGCAGGTGGACATTTTTGGCGACAGCGAACATGGCTCCAGCAGCCAGGAGCCGGACTTGGTGGAGGCCACGCCCTGGGGCGTGAAGGAGCGCCTGACGCACGAAAAGACTGCGGTCGGCTTCTACCTGTCAGGCCATTTGTTTGACGAGGTGGCGCTGGAGGTGCGACGCTTTGTCAAGCGCCGCATTGACGAGCTGATTGACAGCCGGGAGCCCCAGCTGCTGGCCGGCATCGTGAGCGACCTGCGCGTCATCAACGGTCAGCGCGGCAAGCTGGCGCTGTTCAAGCTGGACGACAAGTCCGGCAGCATTGACGCACGGGCTGACGAGGCACTGATCAACGCCAACCGCAACCTGCTGAAGGACGACGAACTCGTCATTGTCATGGGCAAGCTGCAGCCCGACCGTTTCTCGGGCGGACTGCAGCTCACCGTGAACCAGGTGTGGGATCTGGCCACCGCGCGCTGCCGCTTCGGCAAGTACCTCAAGGTGGCGGTCAATGGCAAGGCACCGGACATCCAGCGGCTGGTGCGCGAGTTTCCGCCGCGGCGCGAAATGAGCGAGCAGGGCGAACTGGTGCGCGGCCTGGGTGTGCGGCTGGCACTGTTGCGCGACCAGGCCACTGCCGAGCTGCAGCTGGGCGAGGATGCGCGCTTCTTCCCCAGCGATGCGGCCCTGGCCAGCTGGATGGCGCAAGCCGACCGGGGTGCGGCCCAGATTGTCTACGAATAGAAGGCAAATAGGGCTGTAACCCGCATGCAGACTGCGTGAGGCGCTATAAAAACAATAGCGCCTGCGGGGTCGTCTCAGCCCTCAGTCTTTGGGCCGGAAGCTGATCACCAGCGTCGCGGGCACGCGGCCGTCGGTGTCGCGCGGCAGGGTTTCGGTTTTGTTGAGGGCCTTGACCACGGCGTCGTCCCATGACTTGAAGCCACTGGACCGGACCACCTTCACGCCCACGATGGTGCCGTCGGGCGCGGCGCGGACTTCGACCTCGGCCTGCGGGTTGCCCGGCAGGTCGTCGGTGAAGACGATGTTGGGCTTGACCCGGGCGATGATCTTGCCGGCGTAGCTCGCCGACGGCCCGGCCGATCGCTGTGCGCTGCCCGTGGCGGTGGGGCCACCCGTGGCGCCTGCCAGCCCCGCGATGCGACGCAGATTTTCCTCGCGCAGCGCTTTGAGCCTGGCTTCGTCCAGCGCCTGCTGCGCTTTGGCGGCTTCGAGCTTCTTCCGGTCCTCAGCGGCCTTGGCTTGCTGCTGGGCCTGCTGTTGCCGCAGGGCGTCCTGCTTTTTCTGGGCCTCAAGCTTCGTTTGCGCTTCCAGCTTTTGCTGCGCCTGCAGTTGCTGGCGCTTGCGATCCTCGGCCAGCTTCTTTTCGCGTTCGAGCGCGATGTCGGCTTCGCGCGGCTGCGGTGGGGATGGCGGTGGTGCCAGTTTCACGGCAGGCGGCGGGGGAGGGGCTTCCACCGGTTTGGGTGCGGCCTGTTGCGGGACGGCGGACCAAAGCTCGGCCTCCGCCGAAATGACCGTTGCCTCGCGCTTCCAGGCCACCCCCCAGGTCAGCGCCGCCAGCAGCACCAGGTGCGCCAGCACGGCCAGCACAAATGCGCGCAGGAAGCCCGGCGGCGGTGGCGGGGCAAACTCCAGGCGCTCGGCCGCGGCGTTCATGGCTTAGCGCGCCAGCTGCACCGACAGGCCCACACGCTGTACGCCATTGCGCTGCAGTTCGTCCATGACCTTGACCACCGTTTCGTACTTCACGCTGCGGTCGGCGCTGATCACCACCGCCGAACTGCCGGGCGCGCTGCCCGCCTGGGCCTGTTTCACCGCGGCGGCCACCGTGCCGGCGCTCAGGCGGGTGGTCTTGTCACCCACCTTGAGGTCCAGTGAATCGTCCTTGCCGATCACGATCTGCAGCACCTGGTCGGGCTGCTTGCTGGCCTTGCCGACGCTGGGCAGGTCGATCATGCTGGGCGTGATCAGCGGGGCCGTGACCATGAAGATGATCAGCAGCACCAGCATCACGTCGATGAACGGGACCATGTTGATCTCGTTGATGGTGCGGCGGCCCCGGCCGCGGGAGGCGACGGATGGCATGACGCTGCCTGCCTCTAGTGCCCGGACGCCGAGCTGGCGCCGAGGTTGCGTTGCAGGATGTTGGAGAACTCTTCAATGAAGGTCTCCAGCTTGATGGCCACGCGGTCGATGTCGCGGGCGAAGCGGTTGTAGGCCACCACCGCCGGAATGGCGGCAAACAGGCCGATGGCTGTGGCCACCAGGGCCTCGGCAATGCCGGGCGCCACCGTGGCCAGCGTCACCTGCTGAAGGCTGGCCAGGCCGGTGAAGGCGTGCATGATGCCCCAGACCGTGCCAAACAGGCCCACGTAAGGCGACACCGAGCCGACCGACGCCAGGAACGACAGATTGGTTTCCACCGCGTCCAGTTCGCGCTGGTAGCTGGCGCGCATGGCGCGGCGGGCGCCGTCCATCAGGGTGCTGGAGTCGTTGACGCGCCGCTCGCGCAGCTTCTGGTATTCACGCATGCCGCTGGCGAAGATACGCTCCATCGGGCCGGAGTTCTTGGCGTTCTGGGCGGCAGCGGCGAACAGGTCATTCAGGCTTGTGCCCGACCAGAATTCGCGCTCGAAGTCGTCGTTGAGCGACTTGACGCGCTTGAGCGCGAACAGCTTGCGGAAGATGGCCGCCCAGCTGGTGACCGAGACGGCCACCAGAAGCAGCATGACGAGTTGCACCACCACGCTGGCGTTGAGCACCAGCTGCAGGATGGACAGGTCTTGGTTCATGGTGTGAGCGCTTCCAGGAGGTTTGCAGGGATTCGGGCCGGCCGCAGCGTCGCGGCGTCAACCCAGCCGATGCGGATGGTGCCGTCGCACAGGACTGTACCGTCACGCAGGGCCTGCTGGGCGATTGTTAGCGACGCGCGCCCTGTCTCTGTGAGACGCGCTGTCACAAGAAGTTCATCGTCCAGGCGTGCGCTGCCAAGGTAGCGCACGCTGGTTTCGCTGACGACAAACATGCCGCCCGTCTGTTCGCGCAGGGCCTGCTGGCCGATGCCGAGCGAACGCAGCCACTCGGTGCGCGCGCGCTCGAAGAACTTCAGGTAGTTGGCGTAGAAGACGATGCCGCCGGCATCGGTGTCTTCCCAGTACACGCGGACAGGGAATTCAAAGGCCATGACTGCCTCAGCCCAGCAACTGCCGCAGGCGGGCCGCGGCCTCCTGCAACTGCGCCATCGAACTCGCCGTGGAGAAGCGCACGTAGCGCTGCATGTCGTGCTTGCCGAAGTCGCGGCCGGGCGTGACCGCCACATGGGCGCGCTGCATGACGTCAAACGCAAAGTCCCAGCTGTCCTTGACGCCAAGCTTCTGGCAGGCCGCACTGCAGTCGGCCCAGGCGTAGAAGGCGCCGTCAGGCACCACCGGCACCGTGAGGCCCATGGCATTGAGGGCGGGGATGAACCAGTCGCGCCGGGCCTTGAACTCGGCGCGGCGGCGTTCGTATTCGGCAATGCTTTCGGCCTCGAAGCAGGCCAGCGCCGCGTGCTGGGCAATGGTGCTGGGGCAGATGAACAGGTTCTGCGCCAGCCGCTCGACCACCGGCACCAGGGCGTCAGGTACCACCAGCCAGCCGAGCCGCCAGCCCGTCATGTTGAAGTACTTGGAGAAGCTGTTGATGCTGATGACCTGGTCGTCAATGCCCAGGGCGGTCTGGCCAAACGCATCGTCATGGCTCAGACCGAGGTAGATTTCGTCCAGCAGTGTGATGCCACCCTGGCCGCTCACGAATTCATGGATGCGCCGCAACTCGGCCGGTGCGATGGACGTGCCGGTCGGGTTGGAGGGAGAGGCCAGCAGCACGCCCCGCGTCTTGGGCCCCCAGGCGGCTTCGACCTTGGCGGCGCTGAGCTGGAAGCGCTCCTGCGCGGTGGTGGGAATGAGCACCGCCGTTCCCTCGGCCGCGCTCACAAAATGCCGGTTGCAGGGGTAGCTCGGGTCGGGCATCAGGATTTCGTCGCCTGACTCGATCAAGGCCAGGCAGGCCAGTTGCAGGGCCGCCGAAGCCCCGGCCGTGACCACGATGCGGCGCGCGGGTACGTCCACGCCGAAGCGGCTCGCGTACCAGGCGCTGATGCGTTCGCGCAGCGGCTCCAGACCGGTGGCCTGGGTGTACTGGGTGGCGCCATCGTGGATGGCGCGCCGGGCAGCCTCCTGTACCAGCGGCGGCGCAGTGAAGTCAGGCTCGCCGATGTTCAGGAAGATCATCGGCGACTCGCCCTGCGCCACTTCGCGGGCGAGCTTCGAGGCCGCCTTGGCCACTTCCATCACATAGAAGGGCTCGATGCGCGCGGCGCGCTGCGAAATCTTCATTCGCGCTTCATCCGCGCGCCTTGCCGCTGGCCTTGTCGGCTTCCACCTCCGCGGCCCGCAGGCGCGGCGCCAGGCCGTTGAGCACGCCATTCACGTACTTGTGGCCATCGGTACCCCCGAACTCCTTGGCCAGTTCAATGCACTCGTTGAGTGCCACGCGCCAGGGCACGTCCAGGCAGTGGCGCAGCTCGTACGCGCCGATCCACATCACGCCATGCTCGACGGGGGAGATCTCCTCCATCTTGCGGTCCAGCAGCGGCAGGATCAGGGCATCCAGCTCGGCGGCTTCCCGGATGCAACCGTGCAACAACGCGTCGTAATGCACCGAGTCGGCCTTGTGGAAGCCCGCGAGGTCGCGTGTGAAGCTGTCGATGGCAGCGGGCTCGTTGCGGCCCACCAGGTGCTGGTACAGCGCCTGCAGCGCAAATTCACGTGCCCGGCTTCGGCCAGACTTGGCGGCCGCCTTGCGAACGCCGGTGGCCGTGAGGCCTGTGCGCGACTGGCGGGCGGGCTTGGGGTCAGAGGTCATGCAAGGGTGTCCAGCAAGTTGGCCATTTCCACGGCCACCTGGGCTGCGTCGCGGCCCTTGTCCGTCTGGCGGGCGATGGCCTGTTCCAGGTTTTCCGTGGTCAGGATGGCGTTGGCGATTGGCACCTGGTAGTCAAGCCCGATGCGGGTGACGCCAGCACCGGATTCGTTGGCCACAAGTTCGAAGTGGTAGGTCTCGCCGCGGATGATGCAGCCCAGCGCAATCAGGGCGTCATAGCGGTCCTTCTCGGCCATGGCCTGCAGGGCCAGCGGTACTTCAAGTGCGCCTGGCACCAGTACATGGTCGATGTTCTTTTCGTCCACGCCCAGCACGGCCAGCTCGGCCTTGCAGGCGGCCGCCAGTGCGTTGGTGATGCCTTCGTTGAAGCGGGCCTGAACGATGCCGATGTGCAGCCGCCTGCCGTCCAGCCGGTCTGCCTTGCCTTTGTCTGCGCCAAACATGGGTTGTCCTTGGGTTGTGGTGGGGTCAGCGGCTGATGTAGCCCGCAATTTCGAGCCCGTAGCCGGCCATGCTGGGCATGCGGCGCGGGTTGCCCATGAGGTTCATCTTGTGCACACCGCATTCACGAAGGATCTGCGCGCCCACGCCGTAGGTGCGCAGGTCCATGCGGCCGCGCTCCGGCGCCTGCGACGCGCGGGCCGTTCCCTCGAACTGCGTCAGCAACTGGGCGGCGCTTTCGCCGCAGTTCAGCAGCACGGCAACGCCTTTGCCTTCTGCCGCAATGTGGCGAAGGCTGGCGTCCAGGCCCCAGGAATGCATGGAGCGGTTGACTTCCAGCGCGTCCAACACGCTCAGCGGTTCGTGCACGCGCACCGCCACCGTGTCGGCCGCCTGCCACTGGCCCTTGACCAGCGCCAGATGCAGGCCCTGGCTGGGCTTGTCGCGAAATGCGTGGGCGGTGAAGCTGCCGAAGGCCGTCTCGATGCTGCGCTCGCCGATTTTTTCGACCAGCGACTCGGTGCGGCTGCGGTGCTCGATCAGGTCGGCAATGGTGCCGATCTTGAGGCCGTGCTCGGCCGCAAAGAGCTGCAGGTCGGGCAGCCGTGCCATGGTGCCGTCGTCCTTCATGATCTCGCAGATCACCGCGGCGGGCGCGCAGCCCGCCATGGCGGCCAGATCGCAGCCGGCTTCTGTATGGCCGGCACGCATGAGCACGCCGCCGTCCACGGCCTGCAGCGGGAAGATGTGTCCGGGCTGCACCAGGTCGTCGGGCCTGGCGTTGGCCGCCACAGCAGCCTGCACGGTACGGGCGCGGTCGGCGGCGGAGATGCCGGTGGTGACGCCTTCGGCGGCCTCAATCGACACGGTGAATGCCGTGCCCATCTTGGTGCCGTTGTGGGCCACCATGGGCGGCAGCTTGAGCCGTTCGCAACGCTCGCGCGTGAGCGTCAGACAGATCAGGCCACGGCCGTAACGCGCCATGAAGTTGATGGCTTCCGGGGTGACATGCTCGGCGGCGAGCACCAGGTCGCCTTCGTTCTCGCGGTCTTCTTCATCGACCAGGATCACGATGCGACCGGCACGCATGTCGGCCACGATGTCTTCAACCGGCGAAATCGCCACGGGGGAGGGGGTTGTCATGCGGGGACTTTCAGGGACTGGGGGTCGGCGCTGAGCATGCGCTCCACATAGCGCGCGATCAGGTCGATCTCAAGGTTGACGCGGCTGCCGGTGGCCAGGCTGCCCAGCGCGGTGTTCTGCACGGTGTGCGGAATCAGGTTGATGCTGACCTGCGTGCCGGCATCGCTGTCGGCAATGCGGTTGACGGTCAGGCTGACGCCGTTGATGGTGATGGAGCCCTTGTACGCCAGGTACTTGCCAAGCACGCGCGGTGCCAGCACGCGCAACTCCCAGCTTTCGCCCACCTGGGCAAAGTGGGTCACCTGCCCAATGCCATCCACATGGCCGGACACAATGTGCCCGCCCAGCCGGTCATGCGCGCGCAGGGCTTTCTCCAGGTTGACAGGCCCCGGCTGGGCCAGACCGGCGGTCTTGTCGAGCGACTCGGCCGAAATGTCGATCGTGAATTGGCGCTGTGCCGTGTCGAGCGAGGTGACCGTCATGCAGGCGCCATTGAGCGCAATGCTGTCCCCCAGGCCTACGTCGTCCAGGTAGCCGGCGGGTGCCTCGATGACGAGGCGCTTGCCGTGCTGTAAAGAGCTTCCCAGGTCGTGGACGGCGGCGATGCGCCCCACGCCGGTGATGATTCCGGTGAACATCCCGCTATTTTCGCAGGGATTCCGTTAGCAGGCTGGGGCAAACCCTTAAAAGCTGTCGCGCCCGGGAATCCGGGCCAGCACGCGAAGGTCCGGGCCGACCTTGTCCACCGAACGGAATTCAAAGTCGATGGCCTCGTTCAGCGCGGTCCATGGGCCCAGGTTGGTCAGCCCGCGGCCGGCACCCAGCAGCCTGGGTGCCAGGTACACCAGCAGTTCGTCGACCAGCCCCTCGCGAATCAGCGAGCCGTTGAGCTTGTGGCCTGCTTCCACGTGCAGTTCGTTCACTTCCCGCTGCGCCAGATCGCGCAGCATGGCGGCCAGGTCCACCTTGCCGCCTTCACCCGGCAGGGCGACGACGGTGGCGCCTCGGGCTTCCAGTGCCGCCCGCCTGGCCGCGTCGGGCGACGCGCAATAGATGAACAGCTTGCGCTCGGGACCGAACAGCCTGGCGTCCAGCGGGGTTTCCAGCCGGCTGTCGACCACCACCAGGTGCGGCTGACGCGGCGTGTCCACCAGACGTACGTCCAGCAGCGGATCGTCTTCCAGCACGGTGCCGATACCAGTGAGGACGGCGCAGGCGCGTGCGCGCCAGGCATGGCCGTCGGCCCTGGCTTCGGGTGCGGTGATCCACTGGCTCGCGCCGTTGTCCAGTGCCGTGGTGCCGTCCAGTGAGGCGGCGGCCTTCAGGCGTACCCAGGGTGTCTTGCGGATCATGCGGCTGAAGAAACCGATGTTGAGTTCGCGCGACTCGGCGGCACCGGGGCCCACTTCCACCTCGATGCCTGCCGCGCGCAGGCGCTCAAAGCCCCGGCCCGACACCTGCGGGTTGGGGTCCGCTATCGAAGCCACGACCTTGGCAATACCTGCGCGGATGAGTGCGTCACAGCACGGGCCCGTCCGGCCCTGGTGGGAGCAGGGCTCCAGCGTGACCCACGCGATGGCATCGCGCACATCGTGCCCGCGCGCAGCGGCATCGCGCAGGGCCATGACTTCCGCATGCGGACCGCCGGCTTGCTGGGTGTGGCCCTGGCCCAGCACGTCGCCTGTGGCGCTGATGATGACGCAGCCGACCCGGGGGTTGGGGGAGGTGATCCGGACGGCGAGAGATGCTTGGTACGCCGCCCGTTCCATGGGCATCAAGGTGCTATTTCCAGCATTTGTCCCGCAGGGCGGTGCTGCCTGCAACGCCATTGACCAGTACGCCACGCACGCCCGCTGACGTGAGCGTGAAGGAGCCGCACTCGTCGTTCACCATGCTTTGCCCCGGCTCGGGCGTCATGGCAAGCGTGTAGGACGAAGCGGAAGCCGTGATCGCTAGGCCATACAGCTTCGTTCCTTCTGGCGGCGAGCGCTGCAGGACACTTGGCATTTGCGTGGCGACCGCGTTGCTGGCCCGATCGAAATCGTATTTGTCGTTGGCGGCATAAAAGCGTTGCATGAACTGGGCGGCCTGCAACAGCTGAGCCCGAGCATCCGCGCGCTTGGCGCGTGCCACGTAACTCGTGTACGCTGGCAATGCGATGGACGCCAGGATGCCGATGATCGCCACCACGATCATCAGCTCGATCAGGGTGAATCCGCGGCCGTGGCTCTGCTTTCGGCGCGTTGACAATAAACCGTTCATGACTGGACCTCCAAGCACCCTATGTTACTGAAGTTCAGCGCATGAACAGCTGACGCCATTCGCGGCTCTTGATGCCAACGGAGCCGGGCGCAGGCGTTGCGCAATTGCCCAGCGCCGTGCAACTCAGGTTGATCAGCGTTGCCCCAGGAGAGCCGCCGCTGACGTTCACATACCGTGTACCTGTGACTTGCAGCGACACGTTACGGCCGTCGGCCTTGCCTTCCACACCACTGACCAACGCGTCTGCGGTATCGACATTGCCATCCCCATTCGTGTCCAGAATCTGGTCCGCCGCGGCACCGCAGGTGAACGCGTCGAGGAAATAGAGGAAGCTGGATCCGCCCGTCTCATTGACACACTGATCCAGCGACACATTGGACGGCGAAATGGTGTCCGCGGCAGCAAACCGGTTGGCCAGCAAATCGATCGGGTACACCATGCGTTGCCCGGTCTGCGTGAAATTCAGGTAACAACCACGCTTTGGGGTGCCGCCTGTGTAGTCCACCGGGTTGGCGGAAACGGCTGCATACGTGTTGCCGTTGTCGCCAGTAATCGATGCGCTGACCGTCTGTTGAACCAGTTTGGCTCTATCGGCTGCAACGGCCATGTCGAGCAACGTCCCTGTCGGAATGGTGGCGGTACCGAAAGCCAGTGGGTCCCAGATGCTGTAGAAGGCCTGTGTTGCCGTGGTGGTGATGTCGCTGACTTCATAGAACTTGCCGGTCCCGACGATCACCTGGTAGCCCGTCGCGGGCCCTCCGATGGCCGGCAGCGTGATGACCGAGGGCGGAGCCGTGATGGACTGCGTATTGCCCATCTTGATCAGCGGCGAGCCACCCAGATCCACACCCCAGGCAGTGGAGTCGCTGTTGTTCAGGTTGAACTTCCAGACATTTCCCTGCAGATCACCTGCGTACGCACCAATGATTTGCTGCGCTGCATTGCGCACCACGCGTACACCGCCCAGGCCGTTGCGCGAGCCCGCTGCGCAGCTGCCCACGCCGGTGTCGATCTCGCGGATACGGGCCCCGGTCTGCAGGTTCACAACGTACAGCATGGCTTTGCATGACTTGCTCTCATAGCCATTGCCAAACACTGCAATCCACGGGTTGGCGCTGTTCAGCGACGGACCGGCCTGGATATCGGTCAGAACGTAACCCAGTTCGCTGAAATTGGCCTGGTTGGAGCTGACTTCCCACAACACGCTCGATGCATTCAAGGTGTTGGCACCAGAGGTCAGGCTGGTGGTGTTGATGGCATACACAGCCGACCGGGGACTGTTGCCGGCACTGGCCAGGACGCCGGCCCCTGCACCGGTTGAGCCGAGCACGATGTTGGTCCACGCACCACCGATGTAGGCGTCGGTCTCGATGTTAGGCCCGTCCACGTAGTAGCGGTGCTGGTAAGCCTTGTCGGCCAGCAAATGGAGGGAAGGCAGCAGCGCGTGGGGCACATAGGCAAATACTTCCACACCTCCCTGGTTGATGACGTTGCCCTGGGCGTCAAATGTGCCATCACGGAAGGCGTGGAGCATGCCGTCATTGGCGCCCACGAAGAGCAGGCCTTCGGCACGTTGCTTCTTGCCGCCGGCAGCGGGTGAACCGGTTCCATCCACATAGGCGCGGTAGGTGTCTCGCCCCGGGAAACCCGAAGGCAGCCGCTCGTAGCCGAGGTCCAGCGTGTCCTTCACGAAGACCGGTGTCGAATTGACGATGTCACCCAGCCGCGTTTCGCGGGCCCGGAAAATGGCGGTGGGGTCGTTGGCGGTTTCGCTGGTGTCTTCCTTGGATGCATCGCCGCGCAGATAGTTGATCAGATCAACCGACGCACCCGTCATCAAACCCGTGAGCGCGCCCATCGATGCATGCTTGAATTCCACCGCACGCGTGCCGCTGGTAGCACCGTTGCCAACGAAAATGTTACGGACGGTGTGGTCGGGCATCCGGGACGAATAGGTCTTTCTGCCAGTGGTTGGATCGGTCGACTGCAAGGTTTCGACCTGCCAGGCGACGCCAGTCTGATTGCCGTTGTTCGGGTCCAGGTTGTAGGCCGTGACGTTGCCGTTCCAGAGCACCGAGGTGTAGCTGGGCGTGTACTTCTTGGTGCCCTGCGTCAGGCTCGCGGTGGATACCGCCACACCAGACTGGGTCGCCTCCTTGCCGCTGATGTCAGACATCATCTGAACCACTGCGGAGTTCAGTTCCTCGGCTGTCTTGGCGTTAAGCAGCTTGCCACGCCCGTTGATGGTGGCATGCCACATGTCATCAATGGCCGTCTGGGTGTCCGAGAAAGGCTGCGGCCAGCTGAGCGAACGCGGCGGCAGCGTGGACGAACTGCCGGTGAGCCTCTGGAGCACAGCGGGGTCGGTGGCGTCCAGCGTTCCGACAACCCCCAGACCGATGGCGTAAAAGTTCATGTGCTGCCAGAAAGCCTCATCACCTTCCACTGGCCGCACGCTGTTGGAGATGGACCCGCGAAGGTCAGTGACCCAGTACTTCATGGCAATGTCGGCCATGGTGTTGGCAAACTGGGTCGTGTTGTCGATGGTGTCGCTGTACGGACCGATAGGCGTGTACTGGTAGGTACTGGGGCTGGTGATCGTTGGCCCGTTGGACGTGTCCTGGTCCGACAGCGAAAAACTGTCGTTGTAGTAGCCGTCGGTCATCAGCATGGCGTACGAGCGGCGGCATGACGCGTGCGTCAGGACGTTCCCCGTGACGTTGATGGCGGTGCTGTTGCCATCCGGGTTATCTGCCCAAGGCCCCGCATCGTCGCCGCGCATGTAGTACTTGCCCACCTTGTCCAGCGCACGCCGGTTGGGTGTACTGCCCGGCGCCGTGCGGGCATACAACCAGCTTAGGAATTCGCTCTGCACGGCCGGGGTGTACTTGCGCACACCCTTGGTCAGCGCATCGTTGTCATTGATCCCGTTGATAGTGCCCCAACCGAGCCGGAACGTCGGGTTGAGGGGTTGCAGCGCCAGGCCGATACCGGTTTTGGCCAGGTCCAGCCGCGTGCTGTGGTACGTCTTCCAATTGGCATAGTTCTGGAGCTCCTGGGCCCAGGTGCAGACGGTTGGGTCACAGTCCGTACGGGCCCGGAACTTTGGATACTGTGTCGTCGAGGCGCTCGCGGTGTTGGGGTAGGCGACCACGGTCGCGCTGAGCGCGAGCGGGCTGCCCGCATCCGGTGTGTAGCTGGGGGTGAAGTAGTTGATCGCTGCAGTCGGCGTGTCCAGACCCCGGTACAGGGTATTGACGGCCGGCGTCAGCGTCGATGTGTAGGTGTAGCCGAACGTGGCGCCCGTGCCGCCGCTGGTGCCGGAAAGGGTGAGTACGGGTTGCGTGGTGTAGCCCGAGCCCGGGTTGGTAATGGTAATGCCGGAGATGACATTGGTGGTGCCACCATTGACTTGCAGCACGGCGCCGCTGCCGCTGCCGGTACCGCCCAGCGTGATGGTCGGCAGGCTGGTGTAGCCGGCACCCGGGTTGGTGATGGTGATACCAGAGATACCGCGGACGCCCTGCGTGTTGACGGTAAACGTTGCGCCACTGCCGCCACCCGTGTTGCCCAACGTCAGGCTGGGAGCCGATGCATATCCGGCTCCGACGTTGGTCATTGTGATGCCGGTGATCCAGTTGGTCGCAGTCAGAGCAACCGAAAACGACGCTCCCGAACCGCCTCCAGCATTGCCGATGGTGATGGTGGGTGCACTGCTGTATCCCGACCCCGGATCCGTGACCGTGATGCCCAAAATGGAGCCGGTTGTCCCCATCACCACCGTGAATGTGCTGGAGCCCGAGTTGATGCTTGAAAATGTCAGCGTTGGCGTACTGGTATAGCCAGAGCCATTGTTGGTCATGTTGATCGAGGCAATTCTGCGTCCGCTCGCACAGCCTGTGTTGTTCCCCGCGCGCCGTACATCAGCCGTCGCGCGGACGCCACCGGGCGCTTGTGGGACCGAAAATTGAACCGTGACGCCGTTCGGGAAGCAACCGGTACCGTTTACGACGGTGACGGAATTGACGGTTCCCGTTTGCGTGATATTCACCAAGCCAGTCGCTCGCACCCCACCGGCGGCTGGAAGGCTGAATGTTGCCGTTGGGCTGCCTGTATAACCGCTCCCGATATTGGTAACAGTCACCGCGCTAACCTTGTTCGTTGAGCCAATATTGACGGTGCCGGCAGCCTGTATGCCACCAACAGGAGGGGCGCCAAAAGTAGCTGTCACGCCGCTGGCAGGGTAGTCACGTCCCCGATTGGTGACGGTAACTGAAGTAACGGCGGTGGTGGTCAATGTTTGCACAGAGCCCATGGCCTGGATGCCGCCGGCTGGCGGTGCGGAGAAAGTGGCGATAACGCCAGAGGCGGGGTAGCCGCTACCCCGATTCGTTACCGTCACGGAGCTGACGTTCTGCGTGGCCGCTGTCTGCACCGTGGCCGTCGCCCGAACACCACCAGCCGGTGGGACAGGAAAGGTGGCGGCCACGCCAGACGCTGGATAGCCCGAGCCTTTGGCTGTGACGCTCACGCCCGAAACGCCATAGGTGTAGGTCGCCGGGGGCTTGTAAAAGTACACGTTGAACGAACTGATGCCGCTGGTCGACCCCGCCGCCTGGAAGGTGCCGTCGGCATTGACCCTGCGCTTGTAAGTCACACGCGGGTCGTAGTAAATGAGGTTGACGTCGGGTGACTTTCCGTGGAACGAGTTGGGAGCGTTGGTCCATTCGGACGTCAGGCCAGCGGGCAGATTGCCTGGCCCTGTCATGCCCATGCCACTGGATACCCCGCCGTACTGGTACATGGCCGTGGCCCGCATCGAACCGGAGTCGTCGAACATGAAGACGATGTTGGGCTCCACGGCGGCGGTACGGGAAAGCAACGGGTCCTGTGCCATCTGTGCATGGGTGCCGAGGGTGGCGAATGCCGCAACCAAAGTGAACGCGATGGCTTTGAGGTTGGATTTGCGTTGGCGCATGGGGGGACCTCTACTCAAGTTCGATGGTGGACTGCAGCCAGACTTCGCTGCCCACGGGACGTGTGCGTGTGGATGTTGGGTCTGCCGGAACCTCGGGGCCGAAACCCCGCGCCGTCACAACGTAGCTGGACGTGATGGAGGGGACGCCAGCGCTTGTAATGACTTGCAGGTTTTCAACCATGCATTCGGGAGGACGCTGAAAGGTTGCCGCAGTACCAGCCTGGTTGACGAGCGTCAGGGGTACCTGGAAGACATCGGTGCTGCTGGAGTCCCAGGTAGTCGTCACTTCCCGCCAGCGCGGCGTGGAGGACGCCGCGAGAATGGAAAAACCGGTGGGCGCTGCCGCACCGGCACGCACAACCTGCACGGTGGTTTCTTCACAATGGCGCAAGGCAATTTCAGCAGCTTGCGTCGCAAGCACGGTCGTGCGCACATTGCCCGAAACTGCTTCGGATGACGCGGCATTGCGCATGCCCAGTGTCGCCATGAAGGAGATCACGACCAGCATGATCAGGGCGATGATGAGCACCACGCCACGTTGCGTGCGACGGTGGGGCTGAACTGGTGGCAGCTTGATGTAGGCCATGGACGGCGTCATCGGGTGGGTTAGGGGGTTTCGATGCGGTTGCGCAGAACCACCGTCGTGGTGTAGGCCCTGCGCATTCGCAGATCCGGGGCGGCCACGCCGTTGGAAATTTCCGTGGCGGTCGGGAAACAGGGGGTATAGCGCGCAGAGGCTGCGTCGGCTACGACCTCCTGTTCGCTGCGCACCAGGACGCAGATGCGGACCGTCACCACCTTGGACCAGCGCTCGGCTGTGGTGCCAAGGCCGAGTGCGTCCACCGCGTCACCCGTGAGGTACCCCACAACCGTAAGCGAACTGGTGGCAGCGATCGGTGCCGTCCCGTACTGGAAGCGCAAGTCTTCGATGTTCTCTACAAGTGGTTGCGGCGTGGCGTTACCGTTGCCCTTGCAGAACAGGCTGGGTGTGACGACACCGGACACGGTTGCGTTGCCAATGTAGAGCCGGTTGTCGGCGACGGTGTACGTGACATTGGTCGGCACAGCGGCGGCCCCGTCCCATACTGCCGTGGTGGTGTTGATGACCGTCAGCGATTGGCCGAGGCAGTCGGTTGGTGTGCCGCCGACCGCAGTCGGGACGGTGTTGAACCGGTCCGCCTCGTAGCTCACGGCAATCGAATGCGGTGTGGCACCACCTGCACACGTGAGCGACGGAATGTCTGTGGCGGTCGTAACATCGCTGAACGTTCCGTCGCAGCCTCTGACCGCCATGGTAGCGGTGGTTGAGTACACCGGATTGCGTGGCGCGGCGGCGGTGTAGTTCAGCTGCTTGGGGTTGTTGCCCGCCATGCGAAGCTGCTGCGTCAGCACGGTCAGCGCCGCCTGGGCGTCATCGTTCATGCGGGCCTGCGCTTCTGCCACCCGGCTGGCGCCGGACGAGCCGAGGTACGCCGAGACGATGGAAATCATGAGGACGAGCCCGATGACCATCGACACCATCAGCTCGATGAGCGACAGGCCCTGCATGGGATTCAGCCGAGGGTGCCTCATAGCTGGAACTTGATGTGCAGGCACCGCGGCTGGTTGGCTGCGGTGAAGGGGGTGAACGTCGGGGCGACCGTCGCATCCGGGCATTCGTCGGATGTCGCCGCCCCCAGGCTTGCGAAGGTGGTGGGCTCCTGCCACATGACCCAGAGGTCACCGCTCAACGATGTGCAGGCGCCATTGCAGGTCACGCGCATTCCGCCCTGCGGCAGTGCGGCGCGGATGGCCTGGTTGCTTTCAAATTTGTCCAGTTGCGCCAGCAGCTGGGCGGTGCAGTTGGGGTACACGCAGGGGGTATGCGGCGTCAGGGTCTGGCCGTAGGTCAACGTCTCCTTGTAGAAGTCCTGCGCGAACCCGGAGGCATTGGCCCGGATGCGTTCGACATGGTCCGCCGCCAGCACGGCCGCCGTCGCCCTGTAGGCGGCAAACTTTGGCAATTGAACCGAGTAAGCCATCATGCCCGCCAGCGCCAGCATGCCGAACGACAGGACCAGAATGGCAACCAGCACCTCGATCAGGGTAGCGCCTTGTTCGTATATCTTTAAGGAACGCATTTTCAGCAGCCCGCGTTTCCGTCGCCAGCGATCCGCGCGCGTCCACCAACGCTGACACAGACCACGCGCTGGCGGTCTGCGGTGAAGTCTCCGCCGCCAAACTGCAAGGAGGTGATCGAGCTCAAGTTCTGAAGCCGGCCAGTTGCAGTGAACCGGAACCTGGTAGAGCTCCCGCTTTCGACAACAGAGTCAATATTGGTAATCGGCGCCTGCACCCGCAGAAGCGGCTCGGTATTCGCCTTCTGGAGGCTGTTGTCGAGATCGTGAAAAATGATCCAGCCACTGATCCAGCCATTGCCACCCGGCCCGGAACCCGAGCCGCAGGTCGGGTTGGCCGCCTCAGGGGCATCGCTTCGGCACATCACCACGCCGCCACCCAGACGAATGGCTTCGCTACGGGCATAGCGCATATCCGCCAGAAAGGTGTTGACCCCGTTGGAGATGGCGTTGGACTGGATGATTCGCTTGAACGAGGGCGTGGCCAGCGCGGTCAGGATGGCCAGAATGGCCATCGCGACGAGCAGTTCAACCAGCGTGAAACCCCGGATCTTCATGCGGGCTGATCTTCTTCGAGCACGGCGACGGCGAAAAGCGGGAGCTGACAGAAGGTTCTGGCGTCGGGACAGGCGGCACACGCCGCCTACCGCCTCACCTCATCCACCAGCGCCCTGAACTCGTCAATGTCCTCGAAGCTGCGGTACACGCTGGCAAACCGCACGTAGGCGACCTTGTCGAGCTTTTTCAGCTCGCGCATGACCAGTTCGCCGATGCGGTTGGACGGGATTTCGCGAACGCCCAGGCTGAGCAGCTTTTCCTCGATGCGCTCGATGGCGCTGTCGATCTGCTCGGTGCTCACCGGGCGCTTGCGCAATGCCAGGTTCATGGAGGCGAGCAGCTTGGCGCGCTCGAACTCGATGCGCCGTCCGTCCTTCTTGACGACCGTCGGGTAGTTCACATCCGGTCGCTCGTAGGTGGTGAAGCGTTTTTCGCAGGCGCCGCACTGGCGGCGGCGGCGAATGAAGTCCCCGTCTTCCGACACACGCGTTTCCACCACCTGGGTTTCCGCGTGGCTGCAGAAGGGGCACTTCATGGTCAGCCGTAAACCGGGAAGCGCGCCGTCAGCGCGTTGACCTTGGCCCGTACGGCGGCGATGTTCGCTTCGTCGCGCGGGTTGTCCAGCACATCGGCAATCAGGTTGGCCGTCAGCCGTGCTTCCTCTTCCCTGAAGCCGCGGGTGGTCATGGCCGGGGTGCCAATGCGCACGCCGCTGGTCACCATCGGCTTTTCCGGGTCGTTGGGGATGGCGTTCTTGTTGATGGTCATGTGGGCCTGGCCCAGCACGGCCTCGGCTTCCTTGCCGGTGATGCCCTTGGCGCGCAGGTCCACCAGCATCACATGGCTTTCGGTGCGGCCGCTCACGATGCGAAGGCCGCGCTGCACCAGCGTCTCGGCCACCACCACGGCATTTTTCGCTACCTGTTGCTGGTAGGCCTTGAATTCGGGCTGCAACGCCTCCTTGAAGGCCACGGCCTTGGCGGCAATCACGTGCATCAGCGGCCCGCCCTGCAGTCCCGGGAAGATGGCGCTGTTGATGGCCTTTTCATGTTCGGCCTTCATCAGGATGATGCCGCCGCGCGGCCCGCGCAGGCTCTTGTGGGTGGTGGAGGTCACCACGTCGGCGTGGGGCACCGGGTTGGGGTACACGCCGGCTGCAATCAGGCCGGCATAGTGGGCCATGTCCACCATGAAAATCGCACCCACGGCCTTGGCCACTTTGGCAAAGCGTTCGAAGTCGATGCGCAGGCTGTAGGCCGACGCCCCCGCGATGATCAGTTTGGGGCGGGTCTCATGGGCCTTGCGCTCCATGGCGTCGTAGTCAATCTCTTCCTTGTCGTTCAGGCCATAGCTCACCACGTTGAACCACTTGCCGCTCATGTTCAGCGCCATGCCGTGGGTCAGGTGGCCGCCTTCGGCCAGGCTCATGCCCATGATGGTGTCGCCGGGCTTGAGGAAGGCGAGGAACACGGCCTCGTTGGCCGATGCACCGCAATGCGGCTGCACGTTGGCGGCGTCGGCGCCAAAGATCTGCTTCACGCGGTCAATGGCCAACTGCTCGGCCACGTCCACGTGCTCACAGCCACCGTAGTAGCGGCGGCCCGGATAGCCTTCGGCGTATTTGTTGGTGAGTTGCGTGCCTTGCGCCGCCATGACGGCGGGCGAGGCGTAGTTTTCGCTGGCAATCAGCTCGATGTGATGTTCCTGGCGCGCGTTCTCGGCCTGGATGGCGGCCCACAGTTCGGGGTCGGTCTGTTCAACAAGAATGTTGCGGTGGTACATGGCGGCAGTCCTTAGACGTTGGTCCCGGTATGAAACCAGGGCTGCCCAGGCGAACGGCTGAACGCACCGGCGGGCCCGGGCGGTGCGCTTCCCAGTGGTCATCCACGTCAGCAGCGGCGCCGCAGGGGCACCGCGCCTATCGCCAGTCGCGCACGGGTGTAGTGTAGCCGAGAGCCGCTCAGGACACGGACAGGGCCGCGACCTTGTCCACGGCCGGGGCCGGGGCGGGCGGTGCCACCACCGGGATGACCTGCTGGCTGCCCGGCTGGGTGGCCGGGACGGCCTTGCCACTGGCGACCTGCAGCAGGCGCTGGTGTTCGGCCAGCACCTTGCCGGCGTAGCCGTTGTCGTCTTCCATGTTGGCAGCGCCCACGTAGAACTTGAGGCCACCTTCCAGCGAGCCGGCGCGGGCGATGCATTCCTGCAGCACCTTCACGCCCACGCGCAGGTTGGTCACCGGGTCAAACGCCGCGAGCTTGCCGCCAAAGCTGGCGTACTTGTCGCTGTGCACGCCGGTCATCACCTGCATCAGCCCCTGGGCGCCCACCGGGCTCTGGGCAAACGGGTTGAAGCCGGATTCCACCGCCATGACCGCGAGGATCAGGGTCGGGTCGATCTTGGTGCGCGTGCCGATTTCGTAGGCTTCGGCCACCAGGGCGCCCAGCGGCTCGGGCGCCACGCGGTACTTGCGGCTGAGCCAATAGGCCACGGCGGCCTGCTGTTTGGGCAGGCTTTTCGGGTTGGTGGCGGTGGCGCGCTCGACGGCGTCGCTTTCCACTTCCATGCCAAGGGTGGCGATCTGGCGCTGTTGCAGCCAGCTCATGAGTTTCACTTCACCGGCCTGACGCAAGTCGGGCCGGGCAGTCAGGGTGACCACGGCAAACACGACCGTCAGCCCGACGAGGGCAAAGCCGTTGTGCGTGATCTCAAAAAAGCCCTGGGCAACATCGGATGCGAAGGTTCGCATGCCCTGGGCGATTCGTCCTAACGCTGTCATAGCACTTCCTTTCTACGCGCGGGCCCGACTTGCCATGCTGCATGGGCAGCATCACAAACATCAGGCTCCTCGTTTGGATTGGTACGCCATCAGGATCCTGCGCCGTCTTCAAGACATCTTGCAGCGATCTGACTTAGCCGGGGTCGGCAGCGGATTCGGGTTGTCCCTAGTATTTCGGGACTGGGCGGATTCTGGCGGATTCATAATACCCAGTCAATCATGTTGGATAGACTCTTTATTCTAAATATTACATTTAGAAGACTGTATGAAACAACAGTTTACAGCACCAACCCCGCGCCAGTGCCCGGTCGCTGCGACGCCGAGCCGACCCGAAAAGAGTCGGCGGCCGCGGCTCGGCTGTCAAGACAAAAACCGCAATCGTGCCGACTTGTGCCATTGAAAACCCGATTTGCAATCGGCCGGGCCATCGCCTAACTTCCAGGGGCCTGTTGATTCAGGCATGCAGCCGGTAGGCGCCAG
The DNA here is from genome assembly GCA_046348225.1 of Ramlibacter sp. Taxonomy (GTDB): domain Bacteria; phylum Pseudomonadota; class Gammaproteobacteria; order Burkholderiales; family Burkholderiaceae_C; genus JAXMEQ01. The sequence goes on along the minus strand of JAXMEQ010000002.1, from coordinate 394,591 downwards.
TCTGCTGCGAAAGCAGTGTGAGGAAGCAGCCCCGGTCATTCTTGGAAGCAATCTTTTGCTTCCGACGCGTCGCGGGACTCGACTCTCCCCGGCGCGCACCCAGACGGCATGGGCCTCAAGCCCGCCGTCAAGCCCGGCGGGCAGGCTTCAGGCCAACCGTCCGGGCTTTCTTGTTTTCCGGGTTGACGTTTTTGCGCCTGCGTTCAAGACTCGGGCCATGCAGTACCAGAACTTGAGGAACCACCGCTGGGTGCGGCGGGCCGTGGGGGCGTTGGCGGGGTGGGTGGTGGTGTGCCTGGTGGCGTGGCTGGCCGTACCGCCGCTGCTCAAGGCCCAGCTCCAGCAGCGTGCCAGCGAGCAGCTGGGGCGGGCGGTCACGGTGGGGCGGGTGGATTTTCGCCCCTGGACGCTGGAACTGACCGTGCATGACCTGCGCGTGGCCCAGGCTGCCGGCGACGCGCCCCAGCTGGAAGTCAAGCGTCTCTATATAGATGCCGAGCTTCAGTCGCTGTTGCGGCTGGCGCCGGTGGTCGACGCGATCGAGGTGGACGCGCCCCGGGTCTGGCTGCGGCACCTGGGCGGCGGGCGCCACGATGTGGACGACATCGTGGCCCGGCTGAGCCAGAAGCCCCCCGAGGCGACCGACGCCGGGCCCCCGCGTTTTGCGCTGTACAACCTGGTGCTGTCCGGCGGCAGCCTGGACTACACCGACGACGCCGTGGGCCGCACCCACCAGCTGCGCGACCTGCGCCTGGCGGTGCCGTTCCTCAGCAACCTGTCGTCCTACCGTGAAGTCAAGGTGCACCCGCAGCTGGCCTTTGTGCTCAATGGCAGCCGTTTTGACACCGCCGCCGACGGCACCCCTTTCGCGCAGACGCGCAAGACCGACGCCACCCTGCGCGTGGACCGGCTCGACCTGGCGCCTTATCTGGGCTACCTGCCGGCCAGCCTGCCGCTGCGGCTGCAGTCGGCTGTGCTGGGGGCCGACCTGAAGCTCGCGTTTGAGCAGGCTCCCGCCGTGGCCGTCAAGCTCAGCGGCAGCGTTCAGCTGCAGGGCGTGCGGCTGGCCACGCCGGACGCGGCGCCTCTGCTGGCCTTTGAGTCGCTCACGCTCGCGCTGGACGACGTGCGCCCGCTCGACCGCGTGCTGGGGCTGCGCTCGCTCGCCCTGACGGCGCCCCGGCTGGCGCTGCGGCGCAACGCGTCCGGACAGCTCAACCTGCCGCAGGCCCCGACGCCGCCCGCCACCCGCACGGCCGCCAGCGGCACGGCCACCGCCGCCGCCGCACCCGTCAGCCCGGCGCCGGCCTGGCAACTGTCGCTGGCCAGTGCCAGTGTGCGCGGCGGGGTGGTGGCCTTTGAAGATGCGTCGGTGTCACCACAGGCCCGCCTGGGCCTGACCGACCTGATGCTCGACGCTGCCGCCATCCAGTGGCCGCTGCGTCAGCCGCTGCAGTTTTCCGGTGGGGCGCTGCTTGCCGGGCAGCCGCAGCAAGGCTCCGTCACGTTCAGCGGCATGGCCACCGACCAGGCCGTCACCGCCAGCGCCACCGTGTCACGGCTGCCGCTCGGGCTGGCGGCACCGTACCTGGCGCAGCAGCTCATCCCGGTGCTGGCCGGCCAGCTCGACGCCCGCCTGGGCCTGCTCTGGCGCGCTGCGCCGGCGCCGGGGCCCGGGTCGGGTGGTGCCCGCGGCGACACCTTGCAGATCGACGTGGCCGAGCTGCTGCTCGACGGCCTGAGCCTGCGCGAGGGCCAACAGTCGCTGGCGTCCGTCGGGCAGCTGCGGCTGGCGCAGGCGCGGGTGGACGTGCCGGAGCGCCGTGTGGACATCGGCCAGCTGGCCATCCGCGAACCGCGGCTGACCGCGGGCCGGGACGCCCAGGGGCGCTGGATGGCGCAGGCCTGGCTGCGCCAGGCCGGGGAGCCCGTGGCGCAAACCGCGCCCGCGGCGGCACCCTGGCGGGTGTCGCTGGCCGACGCGGCGGTCTCGGGCGGGCAGCTCGCCTGGCGTGACAGCGGGGCGGGCAAGCCGGTGGCGCTGGACGTGACGGCGCTGCAGCTGCAGGCGCGCCAGCTGGCCTGGCCGGCCACCGATGGCCGCGCGCCCAGGCCGGCCACGCTCAGCCTCTCGGCGCGGGTGGGCGCGGGGGGCCTGGAGCCGGGCCGGCTGGGTTACCAGGGCTCGGTGGCACTCACGCCGCTGCAGACCCACGGCACGCTGGACCTGGCAGACCTGCCGCTGCACGCGCTGGCGCCGTACTTTGGCGACGCGCTGCGCCTGGAGCTGCTGCGTGCGGACGCCAGCTTCAAGGGCACGCTGCGCTATGCCGACGCGCCCGCTGGCGCCTCGCTGCAGCTGGCGGGCGACAGCGCGCTGGAAGAGCTGCGCGCCAACACCCTGCCCGTGGCCGGCACGGCCAGCCTGGCCAGCGGCGAGGAATTGCTGTCGTGGAAGGCGCTGGCCGTGCGCGGGTTGGCGGTGTCGATGGCGCCAGGCCAGCCCACGACGGTGGACGTGCGCGAGACAGCGCTGAGCGACTTCTTCGCCCGCGTCATCATCAGCGAAGCAGGCCGCATCAACCTGCAGGATCTGGCGGGGCCGCCGGCCGGCACCACCACCGTGGTGGCGCCTGCTACAAATTCGATAGCGCCTCACGCAGTTTCCACGCGGGCTGCAGGCCAAAATGACCCACGGGCCGGGCCGGCGCCGGTGATCCGCATCGGCCCGGTGAGTCTGGTCAACGGCAAGGTGTTGTTCTCCGACCGCTTCATCAAGCCCAACTACTCGGCCAACCTGAGCGAGCTGACCGGCAAGCTCAGCGCGTTCTCGTCGGTGGCGGCCAGCGGTACGCCCGCGCTGGCCGAGCTGGAACTGAAGGGCCGCGCCGAGGGCACGGCCGACCTGGAAATCACCGGCCGGCTCAACCCGCTGGTGCAGCCACTGGCGCTGGACATCCGCGGCCGCATGCGCGACCTGGAGCTGCCACCGCTGTCGCCGTACTCGGTGAAGTACGCCGGCCACGGCATCCAGCGCGGCAAGCTCAGCATGGACGTCAACTACGTGGTGCAGCCCAATGGCCAGCTCACCGCCGGCAACCGACTGGTGCTCAACCAGCTGAGCTTTGGCGACAAGGTCGAAGGGGCCACCGCCAGCCTGCCGGTCAAGCTGGCGGTCGCATTGCTGGCCGACCGCAACGGCGTGATCGACATCGACCTGCCCATCAGCGGCTCGCTGAACGACCCGCAGTTCCGCCTAGGGCCCATCATCTTTCGCGTCATCGTCAACCTGATCGTCAAGGCGGTGACGGCGCCGTTCAGCCTGCTGGCCAGTGCCCTGGGCGGCGGTGGCGAAGAGCTGAGCACGGTGGCCTTTGCGCCCGGCTCGGCGGCGCTGGCACCCGAGGCCCGTGCCGGGCTCGACAAGGTGGCCAGGGCCCTGCAGGAGCGGCCCGCGCTCCGGATGACCGTGGTCGGTACCGCCAGCCTGGACGCCGAGCGGGAAGCGCTCAAGCGCGAGCGGCTCGACGCGCTGCTGCGCGCCCAGAAGCGCCGCGCCGGGGCACTGGCGGCCGACGCCAGCGTGTCGGTGACGCCCACCGAGCGGCCCGCGCTGCTCAAGGAGGTGTACCGCCGGGCCGACATCCCCAAGCCGCGCAACCTGGTGGGCCTGGCGCGCGACCTGCCCGACGCCGAGATGGAGGCACTGCTGCTGGCCAATATCCAGGTGGACGAGCAGGCGGTGCGCGAACTGGCGGTGCAGCGCGGCGTGGCCGTGCGCGACTACCTGGCCACGCGTGACCTGCCGTCGCAGCGCCTGTTTCTGGGGGCGGCCAAGGCGGTGCCGCCCGAGGCCAAATGGAGCCCGCGCGCCGAGCTGAATCTCGCTTCGCCCTGAGCCCAGACCCCTGGCCGCGATAAACAGCGAAAATACGCGTTTGCGCCGCCTGCGACGTGCAAGCGGCGCGCTCCCTTTTTCTGATGACCAACCAAGCTTTCGCAGTGACCCAAGCCAGCACCAAACCCCAAGACACCCAGGCGCTTGACGCCCTGACCGGCGGCGCCTTCTCGGCGCCCACCTCGGGCGAGCGCGCCGCGCGTGTGCGCGACTGGCTGGCCGGCAACCCGACGCCCGAGCAGATGCAGGACGTGTTCAAGGAGCTCAGCGCCCGCGACAAGGGCGCGGCCAAACCGCTGCGCGAAAAGCTCGACGAAATCCGCCGCAGCAAGGGCCAGGAACTGCTGGCCGCCGAGTGGGCCGAGAAGGCCCAGGCCCTGCTGGGCGGCGGCAAGCTGAACATTGCCGACGCCATGGCCTGGCAGCGCGACGCCGCCAAGGCTGGCGCGCCGCTGTCGCGCGAGCCGCTGGCCGCCATCAAGGCCCAGCTGGCCGAGCGCGTGAAGGGCATTGAAGACCTGCAGCACCGCGTGCAGGTGCAGCGCGAGGCCGCCGTGCTGCTGGCCCAGCGCATTGAAATCCTGTCCACCAAGTCGTGGCGCGACGCACAGGCCGCGGCCGAGTCGCTGCGCACCGACGTGCCCGACTGGCAGACCCAGGCCGACGCCTTGCTGGCCGACGCCAACTGGCCCAGCCTGGACGCCAAGTTCCCGCCGCTGCTGGACGCGTCGCGCGCGCAGCTGCAGGCCGTGTGGGACGCGTTCCAGAGCGCGTTTGCGTTGGCCGTGGCCGCCGCGGCGGATGCTGCCGCGCCGCTGCCGCCGGTACCCGTGTGGGCCGACGAGCTGCGCGTGGGCCGGGGCCTGCCGGCCGAAGCCGCCACGCCGCGGCCGGCCCGCGCCAAGGTGGACCCGGAAGTCCGTGCCAAAGCCACCGAAGCCGTGCGCACGGTGCTGGCCACGCTGGAAAAGGAAATCGCCGAAGGCCATGGCAAGGCCAGCGCCGGGGCGGCTGCGGCCCTGCGCAATGCGCTCAAGGAGCACGGCAAGCTGGTGGACGACAAGCTGGAAAACCAGGCCCACGCCGCGCTGGCCGCTGCGGGCGAGCTGGAGGGCTGGCAGCGCTGGCGCGCCGACCAGTTGCGCCAGGAGCTGGTGGCCAAGGCCGAGGGCCTGTTCGAGACCGTACCGCCGGCCGAAGGCCAGACCGAGCCGCAGCGCAAGCCGCGCCTGGGCGGGCGCAAGCTGCAGGAGAAGCTGCGCAACCTGCGCGAGCAGTGGAAGCAGACCGACCAGGGCGGCCCGCCCAACCATGCCTTATGGAAGCGCTTTGACGAAGCCTGCAACGAGGCCTACAAGGTGGTCGAGGCCTGGCTGGACAAGGTCAAGGCCGACGCGGCCGAGCACAAGGCCCAGCGGCTGGCGCTGATCGACGAGCTCAAGGCCTGGGCCGCCGACAACACCACCGCGCGCGGCGGCGACTGGAAGGGCTTCAACCGCATCCTGCACCAGTTCAGCGACCGCTGGCGCGACGCCGGCCACCTGAGCGAGAAGGCCTTTGCCGAGCTGCAGCCGCTGTGGAAGGAAGCCTTCAAGGCCGCCGAGGCGCCGCTGGACGCGGTGCAGAAGCAGAGCCTGGAGCGCCGCCACGCCATGATTGAAGAGGCCAAGGTGCTGGGCGCCGCGCCCGTGATGCGCATCGACGCCGTCAAGGCGCTGCAGCAGCGCTGGCAGGCTGAAGCCCAGGCCGTGCCGCTGGACCGCAAGCATGAGCAGAAGCTGTGGGACGCCTTCCGCAAGCCGATTGACGACGCCTTCAACCGCAAGGGCGCCGAGCGCGAGAAGGCCGCCGCCGCCCTGAGCGAGCGCGACCGTGCCGTGCTGGATGCGTCGAAAGCGCTGGAAGCCGCCAACGCCACCGGGGACGCGCAGAAGATCCGCGCGGCCATGGCCGCCCTCGACGCTGCACTGCGTGGCCAGGCCCAGGCCGCCGCCGAAGTGGCCAGCCAGGACAAGGCGGCGCTGGAGCAAAAACAGGCGCTGGGCCGCACCGACGCTGCGCAGGGTGCTACAGAAACTGTAGCAACCGAACAACCGGCCGAAGCTGCGGACGCAGCGCCCGTCGAGGCCGCTGCCGAAGCCCCGGCCCCGGCGGCCGCGCCCAAGCCGGCGCCCAAGCCGGTGGTGGCCATGCGTGGCGACGACCGGCCCGGCATGAAGAAAGCCGAGCCGGCGCAGGCCGGCCGCGGCGGCAAGTTCGGCGACCGCAAGGGCGGCCCCGGCGGCGCACGGCCGGGTTTTGACAACAAGTTCGAGCCGCGCCGCGACGACCGCGGTGGCCGCTTTGGCGACCGCGCCGAGCGGGAAGACCGTGGCCCGCGCCTGGGCGATGTGGCCTTCCGGGCCCAGCGCGATGCGCTGGAGCACGCGCAGCTGGCGCTCAAGAAGCTCGCAGCGCAGGCCCATGGCGAGGCGCTCACGCAGCTGCTGGCGGCCTGGGAGCAGCGCGCCGGCGACCAGGTGCCAGGCCAGCAGGAGCTGGGCCGGGCCGTGACGCCAGCCGTGCGCGGCAGCTGGGTGCAGGCGCTCAGTGCCGCACCGGGTGGCGACGCGGGCGAGGCCCTGCTGCGACTGGAAATGGCCGCCGAGCTGCCGACGCCGGCCGAGCACCTGAACGCCCGCCGCGCGCTGCAGCTGCAGCTGCTCACGCGCCGCAACGATCCGGCCCCGGCCCAGACCTGGGGCCAGGACACGGCCCGCGTGCTGGCCAGTGCCCACGACGCACAGGCCGCGCGACGGCTGCAGAACGCGCTGAAGACGCTGCTGCGCCGCTAGGGGCGACTTGGTGCCGGGGCTGAGTTGCTATTGATTTTGTAGCGGTTCACGCAGTGCCGGTGCGGGCTGCAGCCTGATTCGGCTTGAAGAAGCCATCGAAAAGCGGGACCAGGGGCGCGAATTCCCGGCCAAAGCGCGCGGGGTTCACGAAGTAGGCCTCGCAGGCCACGGCAAAGAATTCGTCAAGGGCTTCTGCGCCATACGGGTCGAGCCAGGTCGGCTCGCCACCAAAGCGCTCGGCGATGATGACCTTTTCGCGGAACGCGTCGTACTCGGCCTGCAGCAGCGCCAGCCATTCGCGCCGGGCCTGCGCCGAGGGCAGGGGCGGGCAGCCGTCCGGTGCGCCGTCGCGCAAGTCGATCTTGTGCACAAACTCGTGAATCACCACGTTGTAGCCGTCCTGCGCGCTCTCGCCCGCGGCCGCCACGTCCTGCCAGCTCAGCATCACCGGGCCGCCTTCCATCGCCTCGCCGGCCAGCACTTCGTCGTAGTGGTGCACCACGCCGGCCTCGTCCACCACCTCGCGCTGCGCCAGCACTTCGCCGGGGTGGACCACGATGCCCACGAAGTCGTCGTACCAGTCCAGCCCCAAGTGCAGCACCGGCAGCACGGCCTGGGCCGCAATGTCCAGCGCCACGTCGTCGGTGATGGTGAAGCCCTGTGCGCCATGGAATTCCTTGCTGTCCAGGAACTCGGCCGCCAGCACGCGCAGCCGGGCCACTTCGGCGTCCGGGCGGTCGGCCAGAAACGGGTAACGCGCCAGCGTGCCCTGCCAGAGGGCGTCGGGAATGGCGCGGGGCGCGCGCCGCTTGCGCAGCCAGCCGAACATCAGTGCAGGGGAATGCGTTGCAGCCCGCCGGCGTCCAGCCGCAGCACTTCCAGCCGCTGCGGTGTGGCACCGGCGTCCCAGTCGCTGAGCACCACGCGCGAGCGGCCATGCCCCAGGTCATGCACGGCTGGCTGGTGGGTGTGGCCGTGGACCATGACCGGTGCGCGGGCGGCGTCCAGCCAGGCACGCGTGGCGTCGGCGTCCAGGTCGGCGTATTCGGCGCCGCTGCGCTTGCGTTGCTCGCTGGCGTCGCGCAGGCCGCGCGCCACCGCCTGGCGCTCGGCCAGCGGTCGCGCCAGAAAGTCCTGCTGCCATGCCGCGCCACGGACCTGGGCGCGAAACGCCATGTAGTCGGTGTCGGCCAGGCACAGCGCATCGCCGTGGGTGAGCAGCCAGCGCCGGCCGCCAAAGGTCAGCACCGTCGGGTCGTCCAGCAGGGCGGTGGCGCACGGGCGCAGGAACGCGGGGCCCACCAGGAAGTCGCGGTTGCCGTGCATGAACAGCACCGCCCGCTGCGCCGCGCCGGCACGCATCACGTCGGCGCACTGCGTCTCAAAGCTGCCGGGCAGGGCCGCGTCGTCGCCGACCCAGACCTCGAACAGGTCGCCGAGGATGAACACGGCGTCGGCGGGGGTAGCGCCCATGTAGCGGCGCCAGGCGTCAAAGGTGGCTGCGTCGGCGGCCTGCAGGTGCAGGTCGGAAATGAAATCGACCGTGCGCCAGTCTGCGGGAGCGGCCAGCTCGGCAAACCGGGGCACGGTCGGGGTGGTCACGGCGCAGGGCTCAGAGCGCGACGGCCTTCTCGATCACCACGTCCTCGTTGGGCACGTCGTCATGGAAGCCCTTGCGGCCGGTCTTCACCGCCTTGATCTTGTCGACCACCTCGGTGCCGGCCACCACCTTGCCGAAGACGGCATAGCCCCAGCCCTGCATGCTGGGGGCGGTGTGGTTCAGGAAGCCGTTGTCGGCCACGTTGATGAAGAACTGCGCCGTGGCCGAGTGCGGGGCCTGGGTGCGGGCCATGGCCACGGTGTAGTTGTCGTTCTTGAGGCCGTTGTTGGCTTCGTTCTCGATCGGCGCGTCGGTGGGCTTCTGGTTCATGCCCGGCTCGAAGCCGCCGCCCTGAACCATGAAGCCCGGGATGACACGGTGGAAGATGGTGTTGTTGTAGTGGCCCTTGGCCACGTAGGCGAGAAAGTTGGCCACCGATTTGGGCGCCTTGGCGGCGTCCAGCTCCAGCGTGATGACGCCGTGCCTGGCGATGTGCAGTTCTACTTTGGGGTTGCTCATTTTTTTTCCTTCGGGTTACTTCACCAGGGTGGCGCTGTTGATGACGACGGCCGTCTTCGGCACGTCGCTGGGGAACGGGCCGCCCGCGCCAGTGGGCGTGGCCTTGATCTTGTTGACCACGTCCATGCCGCTGACGACCTTGCCGAACACCGTGTAGCCATAGAGCTGCGGCGCGTTCAGCAGGTTGGCACGCGGCACGTTTTCATAGGTGCGGCCGCCGTATTCGAACTTCGGCACCGGGTCGCCGGGCGGAATGATGGTCGGGTCCAGGAAGGCGTTGTCCTTGACGTTGATGAAGAACTGCGCCGAGGCCGAGTTCGGGTCGCTGGTACGAGCCATCGCCAGGGTGCCCACCACGTTCTTCGGCCCGCCTTTGGCCAGGGCCTCGCGGCCTTCGTGCGGCACCGGCGGGCGGGTTTTCTTTTCGGCGTAGCTGGCACTGTAGCCGCCGCCCTGGATCATGAAGTTGTCGATCACGCGATGGAAGATCGTGCCGTCGTAATGCTTGTCCTTCACGTACTGCAGGAAGTTTTCCACCGTCTTGGGCGCCTTGTCGGGGTAGACCTCGACCACGATGTCGCCGGCCGAGGTGGCGAACTTCACCCGGGGCGCGTCCTGGGCGTGTGCCGGTACGGCCGCCACGAGCGCCATGCCCGCCAGCGTGGTGGCAGCGGCGCGGCGCGTGAATGCAAAACGGGATGCGCTCATCCAGTCACTCCTTCGTAGAAAATTTTCCATTGCTGGCCCTGGCGGACCCAGTACTGCCGCTTGCTGGTGCCGGTGCGCGCGCCGTCGGCCACCTCGCCAAAGGTTACCACCATGGTGTCGGCGGTATCGGTCCAGCGCAGCACGCTCAGGTCCTTGAGCTGGATGGCGCGGCCGCTGGCGCGTTCCAGTTCGCTGCGCAGCACCGGCGTCCACTGCGCCAGGGTTTTGCCGTTGGCGGCGAAGTCAGGGGCGTAAAAGCCCAGCAGCCGGTTCAGGTCGCCACTGGACTTGGCGGTGCGCCAGGCGGCCAGCACGTCCTCAAAGGCCTGGCCGGCCGCGCGCGCGGTCTGGGGCGCCACCCACTGCAGCGACTGCGCGATCACCACCGGCGTGGTGCGCACTTCCACCGTGTTGATGATGCGCTCCAGGTCGGGGTTGGCCAGCACCACGCAGCCGTCGGTGGCCTTGGGCGCGCGCGAAAACTGGTTGGGGGGCGTGCCGTGCAGCCAGATGCCGCTGCCGGTCTTGCCGCGCCGCGCGTCGTAGGCGTTGGGGTAGTTGATGGGCAAGGCGCCCGCCCCGTAAAAGTCCTTGAGCGACTTCGGGTCGAGGTTGCTGGTGATGAAGTACACCCCCAGCGGCGTGCGCTGGTCGCCTTCCACGGCCTTCTCGATGCCGAGCTTGCCGACCGAGATGTAGTAGTCCGACACCAGCCGCAGGCCGGTGGCCGAGTTCTCGAACAGGTACAGCCTGGAGCGCGACGCGTCCACCGCGATCGCATGCTTGGTGCGGGGCGACAGCGCCAGGAACTGGGCCGGAATGGTGCCGGCCGGCGGGCGCTCGCGCAGCGCCCGCATGCGTACCTGCGACTCGTCGCGCAGCTCGGCCAGCAGGGCCGCGCCGGCCATGGCCGTCGTGTCGGGTACGTCGCCCAGGGTGCGCACCGGCCGGGCCTGGGCCGCCAGCAGGTCGCCATAGGCCAGCTGGGCCAGCTGGAAGTTGGGGTGGTCGCGCACCAGGGCTTCCGCCTTGGCCAGTGCCTCCCGGCCCCGGGCCTGGCCGATCAGGCGGTAGACCTCGATCAGGCGGGCCTCGGTTTCCCCGTCGCGCACGGCCGGTCGGGGCTTGGCCACGGGCGCGACCGGGGCCGGCTTGCGGGCCCGCGGCTTCTCGGCGGCCTGGCTGGTGGCGGCGGGCTTCTTCTTGCGCTTCTTGCGCTCGCCGGGGTCGGTGGTGCCGGCGCTGGCCAGCATTGCCGTCGCCAACAGGAGGACCGCCAGTGTTGCGCTTTTCATGTGCAGTTTCAGGACCTTCAACTCAGGCACGGGCACCACGCGCAGGAACCATGCCCGCGCATGCCGGCTCGCCCGCGGCGAGCCATCAGGCGCCTGTGGATTCCTTGACGATGACCCAGCGGTCGCCCGACTTGGCCAGTTCGAGCGTCTTGCGGCTCGAAACGTTCAATGAATCGGCACTGTAGGCCTGGCGGAACCGGGCGGTGGCGCGGTTGCCATTCACGGCGATGTTGAGCTCGCTGAGCTTCACGCTGATGCGGGCCTTGCCCACGATGCGCGAGCGGCGTTCCTCTTCCCAGGCCTTGCGGTCCAGGTTGCCCGGCGGGTCGAACTCCTTGCCATAGGCGCCAAGGTAGGCACCCATGTCCTTGGCCGACCAGGCCGTGGCCCAGGCGCGCACGGCGGCTTCCACATCGCGCGCGGCGCCACTGGCTGCGGCCGGGGCAGCGGCAGGGGCTGGCGCGGGCGTCACGGCGCCAGCGGCGGTGGGCGCGGGGGCCGGGGCCGGCGCGGCGGCCGGGGCCTTGGCGACCACGGCCGGAGCCGGCGCTGCGGCCGCCGGCGCGGTGGGCTTCTGGCCCTTGGCGCCCGGTGCGAACAGGTCCCGGATCAGCGCCAGCTTGGGCTGCACGCCGGTGTTGTTGCTGTCCAGCTGCAACGCCTTGCTGTAGGCCTGGCTGGCGAGCTTGGCGTACACGTCGCCCAGGTTCTCATGGGCGGTGGCATAGCTCGGGTTGGTGCGAATGGCCATTTCGAGCGCGGCGCGCGCCTTGTCGAACTGGCTCTGGCCGGCGTACAGCACGGCCAGGTTGTTGTAGGGCTCGGGCAGCTCGGGGTAGTCTTCGGTGAGCTTGGTGAAGGTGCCAATGGCGTCTGCCGGCTTGCCGGACTCGGTCTGGATCACGCCCTTGAGGAAGCGCATCTGCGGGTCACGCGGCTTGCCGGCCAGGTACTGGTCGGCCTTGGCCAGTGCCTCGGCGAGCTTGCCGGAGCGCATCAGCTGCGTGACATCGCTGTAGTCGTCGGCGTACGCCGACGACAGGCTGAACAGCGCGGCCAGGGCCATCAGGCGCAGGGTTTTTCGGACCGGGAAGCGGGCGTACGTCATAAAACCTCTTGAGTCGAACGCGTGTGACAAGCCAGAACAGGGGGCTATATACTGCGCTGGATTGTAGCTGAGGGGGTCCTGTGCGAACCCCTCGTGATACACCCAGACAACACCTACAACCGCTGCATTGAGCGCCCGTCCAGCCTGCTGCCGGCCCGGCCACCCGACCCACCCATGAGCCTTCGCATCTACAACACGCTGTCGCGTGAACTGGAGGAGTTTTCCCCGCTGGAGCCAGGCCATGTGCGCATGTATGTATGCGGCATCACGGTGTACGACCTGTGCCACGTCGGCCATGCCCGTTCGGCCGTGGCGTTTGACCTGGTGCAGCGCTGGCTGAAGGCGTCGGGTCTGCGCGTCACCTACGTGCGCAACATCACCGACATCGAGGACAAGATCATCCGCCGCGCGGTGGAGAACGGCGAGCCCATCAAGGCCCTGACCACCCGCATGATTGCCGAGATGTACCGCGACTTTGACGCGCTGGGCGTCGAGCGGCCCACATTCGACCCCCGTGCCACCGACTACGTGCCCGAAATGCTGGGCATCGTGAAGCAGCTGGAAGCCAATGGCCTGGCCTACCGCACGCCCGCGGGCGATGTGAACTACGCGGTGCGCAAGTTCGCGGGCTACGGCAAGCTGTCGGGCAAGTCGCTGGACGAACTGCACGCCGGCGAGCGCGTGGCCGTGCTGGACGGCAAGGAAGACCCGCTGGACTTCGTGCTCTGGAAAGCCGCCAAGGACACCGAACCCGCTGACGCCAAATGGGACAGCGCCTGGGGCCAGGGCCGCCCGGGCTGGCACATCGAGTGCTCGGCCATGGCCTGCGCCACGCTGGGCGAAACCTTTGACATCCACGGCGGCGGGGCCGACCTGCAGTTCCCGCACCATGAAAACGAGATCGCCCAGAGCGAGGGCGCGCACGGCCAGCCACTGGCGCGGGTCTGGATGCACAACGGCTTTGTGAACATCGACAACGAGAAGATGTCCAAAAGCCTGGGCAACTTCTTCACCATCCGCGAGGTGCTGGAAAAGTTCGACGCGGAAACCATCCGCTTCTTCATTGCGCGGGCGCACTACCGCAGCCCGCTGAACTACAGCGACGTGCACCTGGACGACGCGCGCAACGCCCTGAAGCGCCTGTACACCGCGCTCGACGCGGTGCCGCCGGCCGACGTGGCCATCGACTGGGCGCAGCCCCACGCGGCGCGCTTCAAGGCGGCCATGGACAACGACTTCGGCACGCCCGAGGCCGTGGCCGTGCTGTTTGAACTGGCGGCCGAAGCCAACCGCAGCAAAAGCACCGCCGCCGCCGGCCTGCTGAAGGCGCTGGGCGGGGTGCTGGGGCTGCTGCAGGCCGACCCGCGGGCCTACCTGCAGGCGGGGGCCGGGCTCGACCACGCCAGCATCCAGCAGCAGATCGCAGCGCGCGCGGCGGCCAAGAAGGCGAAGAACTTTACCGAGGCCGACCGCATCCGCGACGCGCTGCTGGCGCGCGGCATTGTGCTCAAGGACTCGCCCACCGGCACCACCTGGGAGACGGCGCAGTGAGCCCGGCGCGCAAGCCGGCCGAGGCGCCCGTCGCGCTGACCACGCCCGCCTACTGGGAAGAGGCCTGCCGCCATCTGGCGCGCAAGGACCGGGTGATGAAGCGGCTGATCCCGCAGTTTGGCGACGCCTGCCTGCAGTCGCGCGGCGACGCCTTCACCACGCTGGCGCGCAGCATCGTGGGGCAGCAGATCTCGGTGAAGGCCGCACAGACGGTGTGGGACCGCTTCGAGAAGCTGCCGCGCCGCATGAGTGCGGGCAATGTGCTCAAGCTCAAGGTGGATGACATGCGGGCCGCCGGCCTGAGCGCGCGCAAGATTGAATACCTGGTGGACCTGGCGCTGCACTTTGACTCGGGCGCGGTGCACTCGGCGTTGTGGGAGACCATGGACGACGAGGCCATCATCGCCGAACTGGTGGGCATCCGCGGCATCGGCCGCTGGACGGCCGAGATGTTCCTGATCTTCCACCTGATGCGGCCCAACGTGCTGCCGCTGGACGACATCGGGCTGATCAACGGCATCAGCCAGAACTACTTTTCAGGCGACCCGGTCAGCCGCAGTGACGCGCGCGAGGTGGCCGCCGCCTGGGCCCCGTATTGCAGTGTGGCAACTTGGTATATTTGGCGCTCGCTGGACCCCCTGCCGGTGTCGTACTGACGGCTGGCCGGGTAGCCCGGCCCCAACACAAGGAGTTAGACCTTGGCAAAGAAAACATTCCTCGACTTCGAGCAGCCGATTGCGGAACTCGAAACCAAGATCGAAGAACTGCGCTACGTGCAAACCGAATCGGCGGTCGACATCTCGGAGGAGATTGACCAGCTCAGCAAGAAGAGCCAGCAGCTCACCAAGGACATCTACAGCGACCTCACGCCCTGGCAGATCACCAAGATCGCGCGCCACGCCGAGCGGCCCTACACGCTGGACTACGTCACCGAAATCTTCACCGATTTCATCGAACTGCACGGCGACCGGCACTTTGCCGACGACCTGAGCATCGTGGGCGGGCTGGCCCGATTCAACGGCACGCCCTGCATGGTGCTGGGCCACCAGAAGGGGCGCGACACCAAGGAGCGCGGCCTGCGCAACTTCGGCATGAGCAAGCCCGAGGGTTACCGCAAGGCGCTGCGCCTGATGAAGACGGCCGAGAAGTTCAAGCTGCCGGTCTTCACCTTTGTCGACACGCCCGGCGCCTACCCCGGCATTGACGCCGAGGAACGCGGCCAGTCCGAGGCCATTGGCCGCAACATCTACGAGATGGCGCAGCTCGAAGTGCCCATCATCACCACCATCATTGGCGAAGGCGGCTCGGGTGGCGCGCTGGCCATTTCGGTGGGCGACCAGGTGCTGATGCTGCAGTACTCCATCTACTCGGTGATCAGCCCCGAGGGTTGCGCCTCCATCCTCTGGAAAACCTCCGACAAGGCCCAGGACGCCGCTGAGGCGCTGGGCATCACCGCGCACCGGCTCAAGGCGCTGGGCCTGATCGACAAGATCGTCAACGAGCCGGTGGGCGGCGCGCACCGCGACCACAAGCAGATGGCGGCCTTCCTCAAGCGGGCGCTGAACGACGCCTTCCGCCAGGTGAGCGACCTGAAGGTACGCGAGCTGCTGGACCGGCGCTACGAGCGGCTGCAAAGCTATGGCCGCTTCACCGACACCAAGGCCGACGCCCGCTGATTCGCCCAACCCGGCCACGGCTGCGCTGCGCAGCTGGCCGGCCCGGCTGCCGCTGGCCGTGGCCTACAGCGGCGGCGCCGACTCCACCGCCTTGCTGTTGGCCTGCGTTGCGCGCTGGCCGGGCCAGGTGAGCGCCATTCACATCCACCACGGGTTGCAGGCCGCCGCCGATGCCTTTGCCCGGCACTGCCAGGCGGTGTGCATGGCGCTGGGCGTGCCGCTGGCCGTGGTGCCGGTGCAGGCGGGGCATGCCCCTGGCGAAAGCCCCGAAGACGCGGCCCGCAAGGCGCGCTACCGGGCGCTGGCCGAGGCCGCCCGCAGCCAGGGCGCGCAGGAGGTGCTGCTGGCCCAGCATGCCGACGACCAGGTGGAGACCGTGCTGCTGGCGCTGAGCCGTGGCGCCGGCCTGCCCGGTCTGGCCGCCATGCCCGCCGCGTTCGAGCGCCATGGCATGCACTTTGGGCGGCCGCTGCTGGCGGTGAGCGCGGCCGCCATCCGCGGCTGGCTGGCCGACCACCAGGTGGCCCATGTGCTGGACCCGACCAACGCCGACCTGGCCTTCACCCGCAACCGCATCCGCCATGTGTTGTTGCCCGCGCTGGCGGACAGCTTTGCCCAGTACCGCGACACCTTTGCCCGCTCGGCCCGGCACGCGGCCGAGGCCCAGCAGCTGCTGGACGAAGTGGCCGCTGCCGACCTGCAGGCCACCGGCCAGCCGCCCGCCATCCAGCCGCTGCAGGCCTTCAGCCGCGCCCGGGCGGGCAACCTGCTGCGGCACTGGCTGCGCCAGGCGCATGGCACCGCACCGTCCAGCGCGCAGCTGGCCGAACTGCTGGACCAGGTGCAGGCCTGCAGCACCCGCGGGCACCACATTCGCATCAAGGTGGGCGGCGGCTTTGTCGAGCGGGCCGGCGACCACCTCGCCTACCGGGCGGCAGAGAGCGGCTAGGTATAATCCCGAGGTTTTGCGCGGTGCGGCCCGCTCCCAACAACTCGAAGTCTGCAAAGCGCCGCGTCTCATCTTTCTTCCATTCCAATGGCATTGATCGTTCACAAATACGGCGGCACGTCGATGGGCTCGACCGAGCGCATCCGCAACGTTGCCAAGCGCGTGGCCAAGTGGGCGCGCGCCGGCCACCAGATGGTGGTGGTGCCCAGCGCCATGAGCGGCGAAACCAACCGCCTGCTGGGCCTGGCCAAGGAGCTGGCCCCCGCCAAATCGTCCGACGCCGTGGCCCGCGAGCTCGACATGCTGGCCGCCACCGGCGAGCAGGCCTCGTCGGCGCTGCTGGCCATTGCGCTGCAGGCCGAGGGCATGGGCGCCGTCAGCTACGCCGGCTGGCAGGTGCCCATCAAGACCAACAGCGCCTACACCAAGGCCCGCATCGAGTCGATTGACGACCAGAAAGTCCGCGCCGACCTGGCCGCCGGCAAGGTGGTCATCGTCACCGGCTTCCAGGGCGTGGACGAGGGCGGCAACATCACCACCCTGGGCCGGGGCGGCAGCGACACCTCCGCCGTGGCAGTGGCCGCCGCCATGAAGGCCGACGAATGCCTGATCTACACCGACGTGGACGGCGTCTACACGACCGACCCGCGCGTGGTGCCCGAAGCGCGCCGCCTGCACACCGTGAGCTTTGAAGAGATGCTGGAAATGGCGTCCATGGGCTCCAAGGTGCTGCAGATCCGCTCGGTGGAGTTTGCCGGCAAGTACAAGGTGCCGCTGCGCGTGCTGAGCAGCTTCACCCCGTGGGACATTGACATCAACGAAGAAGCCAAGTCAGGCACGTTGATCACTTTTGAGGAAGACGAACAAATGGAACAAGCCGTTGTGTCCGGCATCGCGTTCAACCGCGACGAAGCCAAGATCTCCATCCTGGGCGTGCCCGACCGGCCCGGCATTGCCTACAACATCCTGGGTGCGGTGGCAGACGCCAACATCGAAGTGGATGTGATCATCCAGAACATCAGCAAGGGCGGCTTGACCGACTTCAGCTTCACCGTGCACCGCAACGACTATGCCCGCACGGTGGACCTGCTGAAGGCCAAGGTGCTGCCCACGCTGGGCACCGACACCGTGGAAGGCGACACCAAGATCTGCAAGGTGAGCATTGTGGGCATTGGCATGCGCAGCCATGTGGGCATTGCCAGCAAGATGTTCCGCGCGCTGAGCGAGGAGGGCATCAACATCCAGATGATCTCGACCAGCGAGATCAAGACCTCGGTGGTGATCGACGAGAAGTACATGGAGCTGGCCGTGCGCGCCCTGCACAAGGCCTTTGACCTGGACCAGCCGGCCGCTTGAGCGGCCCGCGAGTCGTGAGATAATCTTTTTGTGCCAGGAAACGTGACCGAGTGGCCGAAGGTGCTCCCCTGCTAAGGGAGTATGGGGTGTAGAGCCTCATCGAGGGTTCGAATCCCTCCGTTTCCGCCAGGCAATCCTCCATCGAAGCGGCCCCCGGGCCGCTTTTTCATTGGTGGCGGCAACATCGCCACCACACGCTGCGCGCTGCCAAACGCCAGCGTGAAGCCCAGCGCGCCGTGCCCCGTGTTCAGCAGCAGGTTGTGCGGCGCGCCGGGCAGGCGGCCGATGATGGGCAGGCCGGTGGGGGTGGCGGGGCGCAGGCCGGCCCAGGGCTGCACGTCGTCGAAGCGGCTGGCGTTGGGGAACAGCTCGCGCGTGGTGGCCACCAGCGACGCAATGCGGTCAGCCGGGATGGCGGTGCTCTCGCCCACCAGCTCGGCCATGCCGGCCACGCGCAGCCGGCTGCCAATGCGTGCAAACACCACCTTGCGGGCGGCGTCGGTCACGTTCACGCGCGGCGCCGCGCCCGGCTGCGCGCTGGCCTGCAGCGTGATGCTGTAGCCCTTGAGCGGGTACACCGGCACGCCCAGCCCCAGCGGCTGCAGCAGCCGGCTGGACGCCGAGCCCAGCGCCAGCACAAAGGCATCGGCCATCAGGCCGCCCTGCGCGGTTTCCACGGCGGCAATGCGGTCGCCATCGGGCACCAGCCGGGTGACGGTGGTGTCAAACAGAAAGCGCACGCCGCCGGCCTGCAGCCGCTGCTGAAGCGCCTGGCAGACCTTGTAGCAATCCGCCGCGCATTCGCCGGGCGTGTGGATGGCGCCGGCAAAGCGCGGTGCGTAGTGCGCCAGCGCCGGCTCCACGGCCAGGGTCTCGGCGGGCGTCAGCGCCGTCTGCACGCTGCCCAGCGCGCGCTGCAGGTCCATCTGGCGGCGCGCCGCGGCAAACGCCGCCTCGGTGGGGTACAGCACCAGCTTGCCGGTGGCAGAAAAGTCGCAGTCCATGCGCTCTTCGCTCAGCAGCCGGTCAAAGCCCGCGCGGCTTTCGGCGGCCAGCGCCAGCAGCTGGGTGGTGGTGCGCTGCGACACGCTGGCGCGGCAGGCCGCCAGAAAGCGCAGGCCCCAGGCCCACTGCTGCGGGTCAAACTGCAGCCGCAGCTTGAGCGGCGAGTCGCGCGACAACAGCAGCTTGGGCAGCTGGCGCCAGATGGACGGGTCGGCCAGCGGCTGCACGTACGAATAGCTCAGCTGCGCGCCGTTGGCGCCACTGGCGCCGGCGCCGGCCTGCGCGCGGTCGATCACCGTCACGGCAAAGCCGTCGCGGTGAAGCTGCCAGGCGGTGGCCAGGCCGACGATGCCGGCGCCCAGCACGCACACATGCTGGGCGGGTGGTTGGGTGCTTTTTTGCATGGCCACAGTCTGCGCGGCGGCGCGCGTGGTGGGAAATGACAATCTCGCCACCCCCCATAACCGCAAGGCATGGAATGGCTGCAGCCCGCATGGATACTGCGTGAGTCGCTATCAAAAAGATAGCGTTTCAGCGGACCGTGTCGTCGTCGATGGAGGCGCTCCAGCGCGCATTCCAGCCGTGGGCCACGCCGTCCAGCTCGCGCCGCTCGCGTTTGGTGGGCCGGCCGTGGGCAATGCTCAGCGCGGGCTCGCGCGCCAGGCGGCGCTGTTCGGCGCCTTGTTCGCGGGCCTTCAGGCTGTCGGGCGTTTCTTCATAAAGCTGCTGCGCCACTGGCGCCGGGCCGCGCTGGTCGCTGAGCGCCCGCACTTCCACCACCCGGGTCACCGGGCCCTGGCGCACGGCCACCCGATCGCCAGCCTTCACCTCGCGCGCGGGCTTGGCGTCCTGCCCGTTCACTTGCACCCGGCCCTTGGTGATTTCATCGGTGGCCAGGGACCGCGTTTTGTAGAAGCGCGCGGCCCACAGCCATTTGTCCAGTCGCAGTTTGTCCATCAGGGCTGATTTTGCGCCAGCGCCAGCCGCACCGTGGCGTCCAGCCCCGTCACCTGGCCACGCGCCTCCCGGTTGTCCAGCGAGATGCTCCCACCCAGTGCCCCCACGATTTCATGGCAGATGGCCAGGCCCAGGCCCGAGCCGCTACGCACGTCGCCGGCCGAAAACGGCTGGAACAGCCGCGACCGCAGCTCGGCGCCGATGCCGGGGCCGCCGTCGGCAATGGTCAGCGCGGCGTGGCGCGCGTCCGTCACCAGCCGCACGCTGATGGCGCCGCCCGCTGGCGTGTGGCGGATGGCGTTGTGCAGCAGGTTGCGCGACAGCTCGCGCAGCATCCAGTCGTGCGCGGCTACCGGCGCGGGCTGGGTGCTGATTTCAAAGTCAATGTCCTTGTCGGCCAGCAGGGGCGACAGGTCCAGCGCCACCGAGCGCACCACCTCGGCCAGGTCGGTCACGCTGGTGTTGGCCTGCTGGCGCAGCTGCTCCACCTTGGCCAGCGCCAGCATCTGGTTGGCGAGCTGGGTGGCGCGCTCCACCGTGCCGTTGATTTCCGTCAGGGCCTGGTGCGGCGCCACGTCGCCGCGCAGGGCGGATTGCACCTGCGTCTTCAGCACCGCCAGCGGCGTGCGCAGCTGGTGCGAGGTGTCGCGCACAAAGCGCTTCTGGTGGTCCAGCAGGTGCTGCAGCCGCAGCATCACCTGGTTGGTGGCGTCCACCAGCGGCAGCAGCTCGCGCGGCGCGTCGCTGGCGCTGATGGGCGTGAGGTCGCCCTCGGGGCGGGCCTGCAGCTCGGCGCTCAGGCGGCGCACCGGGCGGGTGGCGCGCTGCACCACCACCACGGCCACCAGCGCGATCACCGCCACCAGCACGCCCTGGCGCCACAGCGTGTCCAGCAGGATGCGCCGCGCCAGCGCCTGGCGCAGCTCCAGCGTCTCGGCCACCTGGATCACCGCCATGCCGCGGCCATTGGCGCTGGCCACCGGCTGCAGCAGCACGGCCACGCGCACCGGCTCGTTGCGGAAGCGGTCGTCATAAAAGTCCACCAGCGCCGCATAGGCGTTGCGCTCGGGCAGGGTGCCGCGCCACACCGGCAGCTCGGCAAAGCCCGACACCATTTCGCCGCCCAGGGTGGACACGCGGTAGAACATGCGGCTCTGGTTGTCGGCCTCAAAGGCCTCCAGCGCGGCGTACGGCACCGTCACGCGCAGCTCGGATGCTTCGTCGTAGCCCTTCACGTCCAGCAGCTCGCCGATGGACTTGGCCGACGCCAGCAGCGTGCGGTCGTATGCCACGTTGATGGCGCCCAGCGTCTGGCGGTACAGGCTCACCGTGTTGATGAACACGAACAGCCCGATGGGCAGCAGGATGCCAAGCAGCAGATACCGCCTGAGCGAGATCGCGCGCTGCACCGGCTCGGTCATGCGCTGGCCTTCAGCAGGTAGCCCAGGCCGCGCAGGGTCATCAGCGTCACGCCGGTGTGGGCCAGCTTCTTGCGCAGGCGGTACACCACCACTTCGATGGCCTCGTACTGCACGTCGGCCTCGCCCGGGAACACCAGCTCGAACAGCTTTTCCTTGCTCACCGCGTGGCCGGGCTTGGCCATCAGCGCGTGCATCAGCGCCAGTTCGCGTGGCGTGAGCTCCAGCACCTGGTCGCGGTGGTAGATGGCGCCGCTGTCCTTGTCGTAGCGCAGGGTGCCCATGGCTTGCGGGCTGGCCGCCGACTCGCCCGAGACACTGGCGCTGCGCCGGTGCAGCGCACGCAGCCGCGCCTCCAGCTCGTCCAGGTCAAACGGTTTGGCCAGGTAGTCGTCGGCGCCGGTGTTCAGGCCAATGATGCGGTCGCCCACCGTGCCGCGCGCGGTGAGGATCAGCACCGGCGTGGTGAGCCCGGCGCGGCGCGCCTGCTCCAGCACCTGCAGGCCGTCCAGGCCCGGCAGCGTCAGGTCCAGCATCACCACGTCGGGCAGGGTGCTTTGCCAGCGCTCCAGCGCCAGCCGCCCGTCGGTGCAGGGCGTCACCTGCAGGCCGCGACGGCTCAGCGTGCGCTGCAGCGTGGCCTGCATGGAAGCGTCGTCCTCGATCAAAAGCAGCTTCATGGGACCATGACTTTAGTAGTTTCCCCAATGTCCGGGACAGCCGATTGACAGGCAGTGGGCGCATGATAGGCGGGTTGTTCAAAACCTCAGGAGACCTGAACCATGCGTCGCGATACGTTCCTCAAATCCATGGCCGCGATGGCCGCCGCGGGCGCGCTGCCCTTCAGCGCCCACGCTGCCACCAACATCAAGATGATGATCCCCGCCAACCCCGGCGGCGGCTGGGACACGACCGGCCGCGCCCTGGGCAAGGCGCTGCAGGACGCAAAGGCCGCGGACAGCGTGACGTATGAAAACAAGGGCGGCGCCGCCGGCGCCCTGGGCCTCGCCCAGTTCCTGAACCAGAAGGGCGACCCGAACGCCATGATGGTGATGGGCGCCGTGATGCTGGGCGGCATCATCACCGGCCGCCAGCCGGTGACGCTGACGCAATGCACGCCGCTGGCCCGCCTGACCAGCGAATACAACGTGTTCGTGCTGCCGGCCAGCTCGCCGTTCAAGACCATGGCCGACGTGGTGGCCCAGCTCAAGAAGGACCCGGGCAGCGTCAAGTGGGGCGGCGGCTCGCGCGGCTCCACCGAGCACATTGCCGCGGCCATGATTGCGCGTGAAGTCGGTGTGGACCCGGCCAAGATCAACTACGTGGCCTTCCGTGGGGGCGGGGAAGCCACCGCCGCCATCCTGGGCGGCAACGTCACCGTGGGCGGCAGCGGCTACAGCGAATTTGCCGAGTACATCAGCGCGGGCAAGATGCGCGCGATCGCCGTCACCTCGCCCACCAAGCTCAAGGGCGTGGACGTGCCCACGCTCAAGGAGCAGGGCATCAACGTGGAGATCGGCAACTGGCGCGGCGTCTATGGCGCCCCCGGCATCACGGCCGACCAGCGCAAGGCCCTGATCGACCTGATCGGCAAGGCCATCAAGAGCAAGGCCTGGGCCGAAGCGCTCGAGAAGAACAACTGGACGCCCGCCGTGCTCACCGGCGACGCCTTCACCGACTTCGTGGACCGCGACTTCGCCAGCCTGCGCGCCACCATGGTCAAGTCCGGAATGATCTGATCCCGCTGAAGGGCCGCGCCGTTCCCTTCAGGGCGGCGCGGTTTTTTTTCAGCTGCCTTTTCAGTTGCCGTTTCCCCCAAGGCCAGAACCATGACACAACAAGCCTCCACCCCGTGGCCGCAGACGCTGATTGGCGTCGGCGTGCTGCTCACCGGCCTGGCCCTGGCGGCCGGCGCACTCACCATTCCTTCGGCTGCCGGCTACGGTGGCGTCGGCCCCAATTTTCTGCCCTGGGTCTGTGCCGTGGTGCTGGCCATCTGTGGCGCCTGGATCATCTGGGAGGCGCGAACCGGCGGCTTCCGTGAAATGGAAGAACCCACCGGAGATGCCGCCCACTGGCCTGCGTTCATCTGGGTGTCGGCCGGGCTGCTGGCCAATGCGGCCCTCATCACCACCCTCGGCTTCATCCTGAGCTGCACGCTGTGCTACGTGCTGGCGGTGCAGGGCCTGCGCCGTGCCGCCGGCGAGCCGGCCGCCAATGCCCCGCGCACCTGGCTGGTGGACACCGTGACCGGCGCCGTGATTTCAGCGCCGGTGTTCTGGATGTTCACGCAGTTCCTGGCCATCAACCTGCCGGGCCTCACCGCGACGGGCTGGATCTGACCATGGACATCTTCAACGCCTTGATGCAGGGCTTCGCCTCTGCCATTACCGTCAGCAACCTGTTGTGGTGTTTTGTGGGCTGCGCCCTCGGCACGGCCGTGGGCGTTCTGCCCGGCATCGGCCCCGCGGTGGCGGTCGCCATGCTGCTGCCGATCACCGCCAAGGTGGACATCACCGCCTCGATGATCTTTTTCTCGGGCATCTACTACGGCGCCATGTACGGCGGCTCCACCACCTCCATCCTTCTGAACACGCCGGGCGAAACAGCCAGCATGGTCACCGCGATGGAAGGCAACAAGATGGCCAAGAGCGGGCGCGCTGGCGCGGCGCTGGCCACGGCCGCCATCGGTTCATTTGTGGCGGGCACCATCGCCACCGTGATCGTCACGCTGTTCGCGCCGTTCGTGGCCGAATTCGCCGTGAAGCTGGGCCCGCCGGAATACTTCATGCTCATGCTGCTGGCCTTCACCACCGTGAGCGCCGTGCTGGGCAAGAGCACGCTGCGCGGCATGACGGCGCTGTTCATTGGTCTGGCCGTGGGCTGTATCGGGCTGGACCAGATCTCGGGCCAGCCGCGCTACACCATGGGCATCCCCGAGTTGATGGACGGCATCGAGATCGTGCTGGTGGCCGTGGGCCTGTTTGCCGTGGCCGAGGTGCTGTACGCCGCACTGTTCGAGGGCCGGGTGGTCGAAAGCCAGAACAAGATGAGCCGTGTGCACATGACGGCGCGCGACTGGAAGCGCTCCATCCCCGCCTGGCTGCGCGGCACGGCCATCGGCACGCCGTTTGGCTGCATTCCGGCCGGCGGCACCGAGATCCCGACCTTCTTGAGCTACGCCACCGAAAAGAAGCTGGCCAACCCTGAAGACCGCGCGGAGTTCGGCAAGGCCGGCGCCATTGAAGGCGTGGCCGGCCCGGAAGCCGCCAACAACGCCACCGTGACGGCCGCGCTGATTCCACTGCTGACGCTGGGCATTCCCACCTCCAACACCACGGCCATCCTGCTGGGTGCGTTCCAGAACTACGGCATCCAGCCGGGGCCGCAGCTGTTCACCACCTCGGCCGCGCTGGTGTGGGCGCTGATCGCTTCGCTGTACATCGGCAACGTCATGCTGCTGGTGCTGAACCTGCCGATGGTGGGCCTGTGGGTCAAGCTGCTGAAGATCCCCAAGCCGCAGCTGTATGCCGGCATCCTGATCTTCGCCACGGTGGGCGCCTATGGCATGCGCCAGAGCGCGTTCGACCTGGTGCTGCTGTACGGCATCGGCGTGCTGGGCGTGCTGATGCGCCGGTTTGACTTCCCGACCGCGCCGGTGGTGGTGGGCATGATCCTGGGCCCGCTGGCCGAGGCGCAGATGCGCAACGCGGTGTCGATCGGCGAGGGCAGCTTCGCGGTATTCCTGCAGCGGCCGATGTCGCTGTCGCTGCTGGTCATCATCGTGCTGGTGCTGGTGTTGCCGCGCCTGCTCAAGCGCCGCGCGGCCCGGCTGGCGGCGGGCTAGCGCCAGGGCGCGCGGGGGCGCGCGTTAACATCCGCGCATGGAACCAGACGACACCCTGCCGCGCGACGCCCAGAGCATTCTGGCGCTGGCGGCGCGGTCAATGTTCCAGCTGTTTTCCAGCGTCAGCCAGGGCATGTTCCTGGTCAACCGCGTCGGCCGCATTGTCTGGATCAATGAAGGCTACAAGCGCTTTCTGCCCGACCTGGGCTTTTCATCGGTGGACCAGTTCGTGGGCCACATGGTGGAAGACGTGGTGCCCAACACCCAGATGCGCCGCGTGCTGGAGACCGGCCAGGCCATCCTGATCGACCTGCTGACCAACAAGGCCGGCACCTTTGTGGTCAGCCGCATCCCGCTGCGCGACGACGAAAGCGGCGAGCTGATCGGCGCCATCGGCATCGTGCTGTTCGACCACCCCGAGACAACGCTGCAGCCACTCATCAGCAAGTTTGCACTGCTGCAGCGGGACCTGGACGACGCGCGGCGTGAGCTGGCCACCCAGCGCCGCACCAAGTACACCTTTGCCAGCTTTGTCGGCGCCAGCCCGGCGGCGGTGGAGGTCAAGCGCCAGGCGCGGCGCGCGGCCCAGTCGTCCAGCCCGGTGCTGCTGCTGGGCGAAACCGGCACCGGCAAGGAGCTGCTGGCGCACGCCATCCATGCGGCCTCGGCGCGCGCGCGCGGCCCGCTGGTGAGCGTGAACATTGCCGCCGTGCCAGACACGCTGCTGGAGGCCGAGTTCTTCGGCGTTGCTCCGGGCGCCTACACCGGCGCCGACCGCAAGGGCCGCGACGGTAAATTCAAGCTGGCCGACGGCGGCACGCTGTTCCTCGACGAAATTGGCGACATGCCGCAGGCGGTGCAGGCCAAGCTGCTGCGCGCGCTACAGGAGGGCGAGATCGAGCCGCTGGGCTCGAACAAGCTGGTGCCGTTTGATGCGCGGCTGATTGCCGCCACCTCGCGCGACCTGGGCGCCCTGGTGCGCGAGGGCAAGTTCCGGGAAGACCTGTACTACCGGCTCAATGTGCTGCCGGTGCGGGTGCCGCCGCTGCGCGAGCGCAGCAGCGACATCCCGGCGCTGGTGGAGGTGCTGGGCGAAGACATGGCCCAGCGCAGCGGCTCGCCGCCGCCCGAGCTGAGCGCCGAGGCGCTGGCCCTGCTGTCGGGCCAGGCCTGGCGCGGCAACATCCGCGAGCTGCGCAACGTGCTGGAGCAGGCCGCCATGCGCAGCGACTCCCCGCACATTGAAACCGCGACGCTGGAACAGGTGCTGCGCGAATCGGGCATCAAGCAGATCGCCCCGGCGCGCTGGCCGGCGGGGGCCATGGCGCAGGGCGCAACCGTGTCCGCCGATGGTGCGCTGCGCCCGCTGGCCGAACAGGTGGCCGAACTGGAGCAGCGCGCGATCGAGGCGGCGCTGGCCGCCACCGGCGGCAACAAGGTGGCGGCCGCCAAACTGCTGGGCATTTCGCGCGCCAAGCTCTACGAGCGACTGGAATTGATTGCCTGAAATTCATACAGTGTCTGAATTTCAGGCATTTCAGGTTGTCTGATATTCAGACAAATCAGGCGAGCCGTAGAAAAATATTCAAATAAATCAATAGCTTGCGATCTGGCACGCGGTGTGCAACAGTGGTGCGTTAGTTTTTGCGTTCCGCTATAAAAGGAGACTTCCATGCACCGTCGCACTTGGGTGGCACTGGCCGCCGTGGCCGCTACCGCCTTCGCCGCCCCGCTGGCCCAGGCCCAGGCCAAAGACATCAAGATCGCCATCATCGCCAGCAAGACCGGCCCGCTGGAAGCCTACGCCAAGCAGACCATCGTCGGCTTCAACATGGGCCTGGACTACGCCACGGGCGGCACCATGGCCGTGGCCGGCCGCAAGCTGGTGGTGATCGAGAAGGACGACCAGGGCAAGCCTGACGTGGGCAAGGCCGCGCTGGCCGCTGCCTATGCCGACGACAAGGTGGACATCGCGGTCGGTCCCACCGCCAGCCCGGTGGGCCTGGCCATGCTGCCGGTGGCCGAGGAATACAAGAAGATCCTGCTGGTGGAGCCGGCTGTGGCCGACAGCATCACCGGCGACAAGTGGAACAAGTACATCTTCCGCACCGGCCGCAACTCGTCGCAGGACGCCGCCGCCAACGCCGCCGCGCTGGACCAGCCGGGTAACGTGGTGGCCATCCTGGCCAACGACAATGCTTTTGGCCGCGACGGCGTGAAGGCCGCCAAGGAATTCACCAAGAAGGCCAAGATCGTGCACGAGGAATACCTGCCCGTGGGCACGACCGATTTCACCGCCGGCCTGCAGCGCATCATTGACAAGCTCAAGGACCAGCCGGGCAACAAGTACCTGTCGGTCGGCTGGTCGGGCAGCCCGACGCCGTTCCCCAAGATTGCCGACCTGGACCTGGAAAAGCGCTACGGCATCAAGCTGGCCACGGGTGGCAACATCCTGCCGGCGATGGTGGCGTACAAGAACTTCCCCGGCATGGAAGGCGCGCTGTACTACTACTTCGGCATCCCCAAGAACCCGGTGAACGAGGCCCTGGTGGCCCAGCACTACAAGCAGTTCAAGGCCCCGCCGGACTTCTTCACGGCCGGTGGCTTCTCGGCGGCGATGGCCATCGTCACCGCGCTCAAGAAGACCAACGGCGACACCAACACCGACAAGCTGATTGCCACCATGGAAGGCATGAGCTTCGACACCCCCAAGGGCAAGATGACCTTCCGCAAGGAAGACCATCAGGCCATGCAGAGCATGTTCCATTTCCGCATCAAGGCTGACCCGGCATTTGCCTGGGGCGTGCCCGAGCTGGTCCGCGAGATCAAGCCCGAGGAAATGAACATTCCGATCCGCAACAAGCGCTGACCGGTTGGGGGCAGCCCCGGCGCCCTGGCGCCTGGGGTGTGCTCCGCGGGGCGGCCGCCCCTCTTTTTGTGCCCGTTCAATGAGGAACCCCCGGCGACACGGGGGCAGGTGATGTTTTGTTCAAAACACCCAGGAGACAACTCAATGACGTTCAAACTGATGAAACTGTTCGCTGCCGTCACGGCACTTTCTGCCGGTGCGGCCATGGCGGCCGTCAACCTGCCGGCCTACAACGTGGACACCAGCAAGACCACCGTGTCCGGCCTGTCCTCGGGCGGCTTCATGGCCAACCAGCTGGGCATTGCCTATTCGTCGCTGTTCAAGGGCGTGGGCGTGTTCGCGGCCGGGCCTTACATGTGCGCGGGGCTGAGCAACTACACGGCGTGCATGTACAACGCCAGCATCTCCAGCACGGCGCTGGCCAACATGCAAAGCCGCATCGACACCTGGAGCGGCACACAGATCGACAACAAGGCCAACATCGCGGGGCAGAAGGTTTACCTGTTTGTGGGCACCAGCGACACCACGGTGGGCCAGAACCCGGTGACGGCGCTGAAGACGCAGTACACCAACAACGGTGTGAGCGCTGCCAACCTGGACCACGTGGTGCAAAGCGGCGCCTCGCACACCTTCCCGACCGACTTTGACAGCACCGGCAACAACAGCTGCGGCAGCGCGGCGTCGCCCTACATCAGCAACTGCAGCTATGACGGCGCCAAGGCCGTGCTGCAGAAGTTCTATGGCACCCTGAACCCGCGCAACAACGTGCCGGCAGCCAGCAACTACATCGAGTTCAACCAGACCGAATTCACCAGCAACCCGGGCATGGCGGCCACCGGCTGGCTCTATGTGCCCGCCAGCTGCGCCAGTGGCACCCAGTGCAAGGTGCATGTGGCGCTGCATGGCTGCCAGCAGAGCACCGACAAGATCGGCGACAAGTTCGTGAAGAACACCGGCTACACCCGCTGGGCCGACACCAACAACATCATCGTGCTGTTCCCGCAGACGAAGACAGACAACACCAGCCGCAGCACGGCGGCCAGCGGCTCGCTGGCCAACCCCAATGCCTGCTGGGACTGGATCGGCTGGTACGGCACCAACTTCGCGCAGAAGGCCGGCACGCAGATGGCCGCGATCAAGGCCATGGTGGACCGTGTTTCTTCGGGCAGCGGCTCGGGCGGCGGCGGTGGGGGTACCACCACGCTGGCCGCGCCGACTGGCGTGGCGACGTCGAACGCCACCACCAGCAGCATGCAGATCAGCTGGAGTGCCGTCAGCGGCGCGGCCAGCTACAACGTGTACCGCAACAGCAACAAGACCAACGCGCTGCCGGTCACGGCCACCAGCTACACCGACACCGGCCTGGCTGCCGCCACCCAGTACAGCTGGACCGTGCGCGCCGCCGACGCCAACGGCGTGGAAGGCGCCACGTCGGCCGCCGCCACCGGCACCACCACCGGCACGGCCCC
Source organism: Ramlibacter sp. (assembly GCA_046348225.1). Lineage (GTDB taxonomy): Bacteria > Pseudomonadota > Gammaproteobacteria > Burkholderiales > Burkholderiaceae_C > JAXMEQ01. Next base: position 365,532 of record JAXMEQ010000002.1, on the reverse strand, counting down.
GCCACCCGCCACCTGCTACACGTCCAGCAACTACGCCCATACCACGGCCGGCCGCGCCACCCAGTCGGGCGGCTACACCTACGCCAAGGGCTCCAGCCAGAACATGGGCCTGTGGAACACCTTCACCACCACCACGCTGAAGATGACAGGCCCCAATTACTACGTGATTGGCACCTGTCCCTGACGCGCCCCGCGCAACCCAAGGAGATCATGAGTCTGCTCGCTACCCAGGACTTGACCATCCGCTTCGGCGGCCATGTGGCGGTCAACAACGTGACCTGTGCTTTCGAGCCCGGCACGCTGACCGCCATCGTCGGCCCCAACGGTGCGGGCAAGACCACCTACTTCAACCTGATCTCCGGCCAGCTCAAGGCCACCAGCGGCCGCGTGTCGCTGGACGGCCGGGACCTGTCGGGTCTGTCGCCGTCGGCGCGCACCCGTGCCGGGCTGGGCCGGGCCTTCCAGCTGACCAACCTGTTCCCCAACCTCACGGTGCTGGAGAACGTGCGCCTTGCGGTGCAGGCCACGCGCGACGGCGCGCACCGCCGTGGCCTGAACCTCTGGAGCATCTGGAGCGACCATGGCGCACTGACACAGCGTGCGCAGGAAATTCTGGACGCTGTCTCCATGACCGACCGGCAGCAGGCCACCGTGGCCAGCCTGCCGCACGGCGACCAGCGCAAGCTCGAGGTGGCCTTGCTGATGGCGCTGGAGTCCAGCGTCTTCATGTTCGATGAACCCACCGCTGGCATGAACGCCGCCGAGGCGCCCGTGATCCTGAACCTGATCCGCAAGCTCAAGGAAGACAAGACCAAGACCATCCTGCTGGTGGAGCACAAGATGGACGTGGTGCGCGAGCTGGCCGACCGCATCATCGTGCTGCACAACGGCACGCTGGTGGCAGACGGCGACCCGGCCACCGTGATCGCATCCCCCGTGGTGCAAGAGGCTTACCTGGGCGTTGCCAAGGAGGTTGCATGAGCGATAACCTGCTCGAGCTCTCTGGCGTGCACACGCACATCGGGGCGTACCACATCCTGCACGGGGTGGACCTGGCCGTGCCGCGCGGGCAGCTCACCATGCTGCTGGGCCGCAACGGCGCCGGCAAGACAACCACGCTGCGCACCATCATGGGCCTGTGGCAGGCCTCGCAGGGCAGCGTGCGCTTCAATGGCCGCGACATCACGACGCTGGACACGCCGCAGATTGCCGGGCTGAACATCGCCTATGTGCCCGAGGCCATGGGCATCTTCTCGGACCTGACCGTCAAGGAGAACATGCTGCTGGCCGCGCGCGGGGCGCGCCATGCGGCGCAGATGGACGAAGCGCGGCTGAAGTGGATCTTCGGCCTGTTCCCGGCGGTGGAGAAGTTCTGGAACCACCCGGCCGGCAAGCTGTCGGGTGGGCAGAAGCAGATGCTGGCAGTGGCGCGCGCGATTGTGGAGCCGCGCGAGCTGCTGATCATCGACGAGCCCAGCAAGGGCCTGGCGCCCGCCATCATCAACAACATGATCGACGCGTTCGGCCAGCTCAAGGCCAGTGGCGTGACGATTTTGCTGGTGGAGCAGAACTTCAACTTCGCCAAGCGGCTGGGCGACACCGTGGCCGTGATGGACAACGGCGTGGTGGTGCATGCGGGCGCGATGAAAGCGCTGGCGGACGACGAGGCCTTGCAGACCTCCTTGCTGGGGCTGGCACTATGAACAAGCTTGAATTTGACTGGCGGCCGCTGGCCCTGGTGCCTGCGCTGGCGCTGCTGGCGTTCCCGTTGATCGGCTCGGGCTCGACCTGGCTCACGCTCACCGTGGCGGGGCTGGCCATGGGCATGATCATCTTCATCATTGCCTCGGGCCTGACGCTGGTGTTCGGCCTGATGGACGTGCTCAATTTCGGCCATGGTGTGTTCATTGCGCTGGGGGCCTACGTGGCCACCTCGGTGCTGGCCGGCATGGGTGACTGGACGATGTCGGCCGAGCTGTGGCGCAACCTGGTGGCACTGGCGCTGGCCATGACCGTGGGCATGCTGGTGGCCGGCGCCGTGGGCGTGGCGTTCGAGCGGGTGATCGTGCGGCCGGTGTACGGGCAGCACCTCAAGCAGATCCTCATCACCATGGGCGGCATGATCATCGGGGAAGAGCTGATCAAGGTGATCTGGGGCCCGCAGCAGATTGCGCTACCCATGCCCGAGGCGCTGCGCGGCTCCCTGCTGCTGGGTGATGCCTCCATCGAGCGTTACCGCGTGGTGGCGGTGCTGGTTGGCGTGGCCGTGTTTGCGCTGCTGGCCTGGACGCTCAGCCGCACCAAGATCGGCCTGCTGATCCGCGCCGGTGTGCAGGACCGTGAAATGGTCGAGTCGCTGGGCTACCGCATCCGCCGGCTGTTTGTGGGCGTGTTCGTGGTGGGCAGTGCGCTGGCCGGCCTGGGCGGCGTGATGTGGGGCCTGTACCAGCAGAGCGTGACGCCGCAGATGGGCGCGCAGGTCAACATCCTGATCTTCATCGTCATCATCATCGGCGGGCTGGGCTCGACCGGGGGTGCCCTGATTGGCGCGTTGCTGGTGGGGCTGATGGCCAACTACACCGGCTTCCTGGCGCCCAAGGTGGCGCTGTTTTCCAACATCGCGCTGATGGTGGCGGTGTTGCTGTGGCGCCCGCAGGGCGTGTACCCCGTGGCGAACCGGTAGACCCCCATGTTGAATCGCATCCTCTCCAACGACTACCCGCGCAGCAAGCTGCTGGCGGCCCTGCTGCTGGCCGTGCTGCTGGGCCTGGCGTTCGCGCCGTTCATCTTTCCCGGCGTGAAGGCACTGTCGGTCGCTGCCAAGGTGCTGGTGTTCATCGTGCTGGTGGCCAGCTTTGACCTGCTGCTGGGCTACACCGGCATCGTGAGCTTTGCCCACACCATGTTCTTCGGCATCGGCGCCTACGGCATGGCCATTGCCAGCACGCGGCTGGGCCCGACCTGGGAAGCGCTGGCCATCGGGCTGGGCGCGTCGCTGGCGGTGTCGTTCGTGCTGTCGCTGGCGGTGGGGCTGTTCTCGCTGCGGGTGCGGGCGATCTTCTTTGCCATGATCACGCTGGCCGTGGCCGCCGCGTTCCAGACCCTGGCCTCCCAGCTGTCAGACCTGACCGGGGGCGAAGACGGCCTGAGCTTCAAGCTGCCCGCGCTGCTGATGCCCAGCACCCAGTTCCTGGAGCAGCCCTTCCTGGGCGTGAGCGTGGACGGCCGGCTGCTCACCTACTACCTGCTGTTCTTCGCGGCGCTGGGGCTGCTGCTGGCGCTGCTGCGCATCGTCAACTCGCCGTTTGGCCGGGTGCTGCAGGCCATCCGTGAGAACGAGTTCCGCGCCGAAGCCATTGGCTACCGGGTGGTGGTGTACCGCACCACGTCGAGCGTGCTGTCGGCGCTGTTTGCCACCCTGGCCGGTGCCATGCTGGCGCTCTGGCTGCGCTACAACGGGCCCGACACCTCGCTCAGCTTTGAAATCATGATCGACGTGCTGCTGATCGTGGTGATCGGCGGCATGGGCACGCTGTATGGGGCGGCCATCGGCTCGCTGGTGTTCCTGGTGGCGCAAAGCTACCTGCAGGACCTGCTCAAGCTGACCAGCGAGGCCGCCGCCAGCGTGCCGCTGCTGTCGGCGCTGCTCTCGCCCGACCGCTGGCTGCTGTGGCTGGGCCTGCTGTTCGTGCTCTCGGTGTATTACTTCCCCACCGGTGTGGTGGGGCGGCTGCGCGCGGCCGCGCTCAGGGATTCACGCCCATAACTGGAGACAACCCATGACATTCTGGAAAGCGTTGGGAAGCTGCGCTCTGGCCGCAACCGTCTGGGTGGTGCCGGCCGCGCAGGCGCAGGAGGTGGTCATCGGCCAGGTGGCGCCGCTGTCGGGTGTGCTGGCCAGCACCGGTGCGCAAATGGTGTTGGGCGGACGCATCTACTTCGACCATGTCAACAGCAAGGGCGGCGTTCATGGCGCCAAGATCCGTCAGCTGGTAGCGGATGACGGCTACAAGGTGGATGAAACCGTGCGGCTCACCCAGGAGATGCTGGCGCGGCCCGATCTCGTGGCGCTGTACGGTTTTGCCGGCACGGCCAACGTGGGCAGGCTGCTTGCCGACGGTGTGCTGGAGCAGGGCGGTGCCGCACTGGTGGCGCCTTACACCGGCGGCGAGCCGCTGCGCAGTCCCTTCAACCCCTGGATTTACCACGTGCGTGCCGGTTACGCTGACGAGGCGGAGCACATGGTGCAGCAGGTCACGACCCTGGGCATGCGCCGTGTGGCGGTGATGTACCAGGACGACGGCTTTGGCAAGGCGGGTCTGGTCGGGGTGGAGGCGGCGCTCGCGAAGCGCGGCCTGAAGCTGGCGGTGGCCGCCGGGTACGAGCGCAACACCGACAGGGTGGATGAGGCGGTGACGAAGATCAAGGCGTCCGACGCGCAGGCCATCATCATGATCTCCATCAACAAGCCCACTGCGGCGTTCATCAAGCGCTACCGCGAATCGGGTGGCGGCGCGCAGCTGTACAACATCTCGGTGGTGGACCCGGCGGAGTTGGTCAAGCTGGCCGGCATCAAGAACGCGCATGGGCTGGGCATCAGCCAGGTGGTGCCGTACCCCTACATGCCCAACCTGCCGGTGATCCGCGAGTACCAGACGCTGCTGGCCAAACATGCGCCGGGCGAGCATGTGAACTACACCAGCTTCGAACAGTTTCTTGGCGCCAAGGTGCTGGTGGAGGCCCTGCGCCGTGCCGGGCCCAAACCCACCCGCGCCAAGGTCGCCCGGGCGCTGGAAACCATGGGCGCCTACGACCTGGGGGGCATCACGGTGAACTACTCGCCCGAAAACCGTGTCGGCTCGCGCTATGTGGAAGTGACCGTCATTGGCAGTACCGGCAAGTTGCTGAAATAGAAAACAACAGGGGCAGGCATGACCTTCACTTCCAGCTACGCCACTTGTGCCGGGCGCGAAATCCACTACACCGACTGGGGCCGCGCGCAGCGCGGCACCGTGATCGCCTGGCACGGCCTGGCCCGCACCGGGCGCGACATGGACGAGCTGGCCGCACACCTGTCCGGGCAGGGCTGGCGCGTGGTCTGCCCCGACACCATTGGCCGCGGCCTGAGCCAGTGGGCGCAGGACCCGCACAACGAATACCGGTTGGCGTTCTACGCCCGCATCGCCGCCGATCTGATGGCGCAGCTGCGCATTGACGAAGCGCACTGGGTGGGCACGTCCATGGGCGGCGCCATCGGCACGGTGTGTGCGGCCGGTCTCGTCCAGCCCCAGCTCAAGGGCCGCATCAAGAGCCTGCTGCTCAATGACAACGCGCCACGGCTGGCCGCACCGGCGGTGGAGCGCATCAAGGCCTATGCCGGCAGCCCGCCGGCGTTTGACACCATGGCAGAGCTGGAGGCCTTCTTCCGGCAGGTGTACAAGCCCTATGGCTGGCTCAGCGACGCGCAGTGGCGGCGCCTGACCGAAACCTCCACCCGCCGCCTGCCCGATGGCCGCGTGACGCCGCACTACGACCCGGCCATGGTGCGCCAGTTCCTGGACCACCCGACCGACTACGACCTGTGGGAGCACTGGGACGCATTGACCATCCCGGTGCTGTGCCTGCGCGGCGAAGACTCCGACCTGGTGCTGCGCGACGCCACCGACGAAATGCTGCGCCGCGGCCCCGGCACGCGCGGCCTGGCCCATGTGGTGGAAATCCCGGGCTGCGGCCACGCCCCGGCGCTCAATGTGCCGGCTCAGCTGGACGCGGTGGCGGCCTTCATTGCCTCAGCGCAGGAGCGCGAACTGCTATCACATTGATAGCGGCTTACGCAGTATCTGCGAGGGCTACAGGCCTTTTTCTCTTGAAGGAATGGCCGCCTACTGGGTCGCGCCCAGTGCCAGCGCGGCCGTGCGCTGGGCCGCCAGCGCCGCCGCATCGGGCGCCGTCTGGGTGGGCCAGCCGGCCATGTGCTGCGCGGCAACGCCCGCCATCGCTTCGATCCAGGCCGCGTCGTCGTTCAGGCAGGGGATGTAGTGGAACACCTCGCCCCCGGCGTGCAGGAAGGCCTCGCGCGCTTCCTGGTTGATTTCTTCCAGCGTCTCCAGGCAGTCGGCGGTGAAGCCGGGGCAGACCACGTCCACCCGCTTGGTGCCGGCCTGCGCCAGCGCCACCAGCGTGGGCTCGGTGTACGGCTCCAGCCACTTGGCCTTGCCGAAGCGCGACTGGAAGGTCAGCGCGTACTGGTCTTTGGCAAGGCCCAGTTCGGTGGCCAGCAGGCGGGCCGTCTTGTGGCATTCGCAGTGGTAGGTGTCGCCCAGGTGCAGGGTCCGCTCGGGCACGCCGTGAAAGCTCATCACCAGCCGGTCGGGCCGGCCGTGCTGCGCCCAGTGCCGGGCCACGGTGCCGGCCAGCGCGCGGATGTAGCCCGCGTCGTCGTGGTAGCGGTTGACGAAGCGCAGCTCCGGCACGCTGCGCACCTGCGCGGCCCAGGTGTAGACCCGGTCGAACACGCTGGCGGTGGTGGTGGCGCTGTACTGCGGGTAGGCCGGCAGCACCAGCACGCGCGTGGCGCCGGCGGCCTTGAGCCGGTCCAGCGCCGCGGCGATGGACGGGTTGCCGTAGGTCATGGCGTAGTCCACCAGCACCGCATGGCCCTGCTGGCCCAGCCGTTCGCCCAGCGCCCGGGCCTGCCGCTCCGTCCAGAGTTTGAGCGGCGAGCCTTCGGGCAGCCAGATGCTGGCGTACTTTTTGGCCGACTTGGCCGGCCGCACCCGCAGGATGATGCCGTGCAGGATGGCCAGCCACAGCAGGCGCGGAATTTCCACCACGCGCGGGTCACCCAGAAACTCGGCCAGGTAGCGCCGCACCGCGGCGGGGGTGGGCGCGTCGGGGGTGCCCAGGTTGCACAGCAGCACGGCAGTGCGCGGCGGCTGTCCATGTGTAAACGGCGGTTCGGTTTGAAAGGGCATGAGGTATTCTCCTCGACCATGCTGGACATTTCCAAAATCAAGGCAATTTCCATTGACCTGGACGACACGCTGTGGCCCATCTGGCCCACCATCGAACGGGCCGAGCGGGTGCTGCACGACTGGCTGACCGGCCACGCGCCGATGGCAGCCGCGCTGTTTTCCAGCCCGACGGCGCTGCGCGAAATCCGCGACTACATGGCCGCCAACCGGCCCGACCTGAAGCACGACCTGAGCGCCATCCGCCGCGAATCCATCCGCCTGGCGCTGTACCGCGCCGGTGAAGACCCGCTGATGGCCGAGCGCGCGTTTGATGTGTTCCACGCCGAGCGCCAGCGCGTGGAGCTGTTTGATGACGTGCTGCCCGCACTCGACTTCCTGGCGCAGCGCTTCCCCATCGTCAGCCTGTCCAACGGCAATGCCGACGTGCAGCGCGTGGGCCTGGGCCAGTACTTCCGCGCCGCCATCACGGCGCGCGAATTCGGCGTGGGCAAGCCCGACCCGCGCATCTTCCACGCCGCCGCCGGCGCGCTGGACGTGCGGCCGCAAGACGTGCTGCACGTGGGCGACGACGCCTCCCTGGACGTGATGGGCGCCCTGAACGCCGGCATGCAGGCCGCCTGGGTCAACCGCTCCGACCACCTCTGGCCCCACGACGCCCAGCCCCATGTGGTGCTGACGCACCTGGGGGAGTTGTGTGAGTTGCTGAAGGGCTGAGCAGTCAAACCCGCCCCAGCGCCTGCACCCTCCACGCCAGCCAGAACTTGCGCAGCGGCGTGAGGCTCACGCGCTGGTGCAGCACCTGGAAGTTGTCGGCCTCAATTTCCCGCAGCAGGGTGCGGTAGATGCTGGCCATCATCAGGCCGGGCTTTTGCGCGCGGCGGTCGGCGGCGGGCAGCAGGGCCAGCGCTTCGTCGTACAGCCGGTGGGCACGCCCGGCCTGGAACTTCATGAGCGCGGTGAACCGCTCGGAGTATTGGCGCTTCAGCAGCTCGTGCGCCTTCACGTCAAACTGCTGCAGCTCGCTCACTGGCAGGTAGATGCGCCCGCGCAGCGCGTCTTCGCCCACGTCGCGGATGATGTTGGTGAGCTGGAAGGCCAGGCCCAGCTTGTGGGCGTAGGCGGTGGTGGCGGCGTCGGTCTGGCCGAAGATGCCGGCCGAGACCTCGCCCACGATGCCGGCCACCAGGTGGCAGTAGCGCTGCAGGCCGGCAAAGTCGAGATAGCGGGTCTGCTCCAGGTCCATCTGGCAGCCCTCGATCACGGCCTGCAGGTGGCGCGCCTCGATGCGGTAGTCGGCCGCCAGCGGCATCAGCGCCTTCATCACCGGGTGGCTGGGCTGGCCGGCATAGGCCTTGCCTACCTCGGCCTGCCACCAGGCCAGCTTGGTGCGGGCGACACCCGGGTCTTCCACCTCGTCCACCACATCGTCCACTTCGCGGCAAAAGGCATAAAACGCGGTGATGGCCGCGCGCCGCGGCTTGGGCAGGAACAAAAAGGCGTAGTAAAAGCTGCTGCCCGAGGCGGCGGCCTTCTCCTGCACGTACTGTTGCGGTGTCATGGGCGGCATTGTCCCATCGGCCGGGCCCCGTTTTTCCGGGCCGTCAGCGGCGCAGGCGTTCAAACTGCGCGGCCAGTGCGCCGCGCCCCGCCAGGGTGATGGCCAGGCGCAGCAGCACGGTGCGCACTTCGTGGCGCGGCACCTTCACGCGCTGGCGCAGGGCGTCGGGGCCGGCGGCGCGCAATAGCGCCAGGGTGCGCGCGCCCAGCAGCGCGGGCAGGGCGCTGGCGGCGCGCAGGCGCCGGCTGTGCAGGGCATCCACATAGGCCATGCCGTCGGCCAGGTGGCGGTCGGCTTCGTCCAGCCAGTGGCGGTAGATGGCTTGCGCCGCCTCGGGCCGGGCCAGCAGGTCGGCGGGGGCGAGGCCGGCGTCGGCCAATGCGTCGGCCGGCAGGTAGCAGCGGCCCGCGGCCAGGTCGGCGCCCAGGTCGCGCAATATGTTGATGAGCTGCAGGCCCTGGCCGTAGCGCCGGCCCAGCGTGTTCATGCGCGCGGTGTCCAGCCGCGCAAAGCCGGGCAGGTGGCGCGCGCACAGGGCCGTCCAGAACTCGCCCACGCAGCCGGCCACCAGCCAGGTGTAGTCATTCAGCTCGTCGGCATTGGCCAGCGCGCGGACGCCGCTGGCCTGGCCAAAGCGCTCCACGTCTAGCGCCTGGCCGCGCGTGATGTGGCGCAGCACGGTGCGGATGTCGTCGCGGTCGGCGGCGTCAATGCGCGCCAGCCAGGCCAGGCACTGCGGCAGCAGCGTGATGAGCCGGCGTTCGTGCGGGTCTTGTTGCAGTGCCGCAAACGACTCGGCCAGCAATGCGATGGCCTCTGGCGCCGGGTTTCCGTGCTCGATGGCGTGGGCCAGGGCGGCCAGATGCTGGCGCCGCAAGGCTGGGGCGAGCTGCGCCGTGTCGGCAATGGTGTCGGTCGCGCGCGCGAGCAGGTAGCCCAGGCCCACCGGCTCGCGCAGCGGCGCGGGCAGCAGCCGGATGGACAGATAGAACGAGCGCGAGACGCCTTGGAGCAGCGCCATCGGATCGGGCAGGGTGAGCGGAGCGTGAGCCATGGGGTGGGCTATGGATTGTCGCTTGACATGGATCAAGCTTTTTCGTAGATTACTAACCGGTCAGTCAGTAATGACATTTCGTGTACTTTCCCCGTAGGTTTGCCATGCCAAAACCGCTCTTCCAGCCCCGCCTGCATGCCGGGCTTGCCGTTCTGGGCGCCGCCGCCGTGCTGGCGGCCTGCTCCAAACCCGCCCCGCCCGAGGAGCCCATCCGGGCCGTGAAGGTGCTGACCGTGGGGGCCGACTCGCTCAATGCCAGCTACGAATTTGCCGGCGAGGTGCGGCCCCGGGTGGAGTCGCGGCTGGGCTTTCGGGTGGCCGGCAAGATCGTGCGCCGCCAGGCCGAGCTGGGCCAGCGGGTCAAGGCCGGCCAGGTGCTGGCCCAGCTCGATGCGCAGGACTACAAGCTGGCGGCCGACGCGGCCCGCGCCCAGGTGGCCGCCGCCCAGACCAACCGCGACCTGGCGGCCGCTGACTTCAAGCGCTTTGCGGCGCTGAAAGACCAGAACTTCATCAGTGGCGCTGAGCTCGAGCGCCGCGAAACCACGCTCAAGGCCGCCCAGGCCCAGCTGGAACAGGCCCAGGCCCAGCTGGCCGCCCAGGGCAACCAGGCGGGCTACGCCACGCTGGTGGCCGATGTGTCGGGCGTGGTCACGGCCATTGAGGCCGAGCCGGGCCAGGTGGTCACTGCCGGCACGCCGGTGGTGCGCATTGCGCAGGACGGCCCGCGCGACGTGGTGTTCTCGGTGCCGGAAGACAAGGTGGCCGCCATCCGGCCGGGCTCCGAGGTGGACGTGCGGGTCTGGGCCGCCAGCCAGACGCTGGTGGGCAAGGTGCGCGAAATCGCTGCCAGCGCCGACCCGGTGACGCGCACCTTCCCGGTCAAGGTGTCGCTGGACGGCAAGGATGCTCCCGCACTGGGCGCCACGGTGTATGTGGCGCCGCGCGCACTGGCCCATGCCGGCGTGCAGGTGATCAAGCTGCCCACCAGCGCGCTGCGCCAGGAAGGGCAGGGCACGGCCGTGTGGGTGCTGGACAAGACCAGCATGACGGTGCGTTCGCAGCCGGTGCAGATTGCCACCGCCGACGGCAACCAGGCCGTGGTGGCCGCCGGCCTGCAGCCCGGCATGCAGGTCGTGGCGGCGGGCGTGCATGTGCTGCAACCCGGCCAGAAGGTCACGGTCTATCAGGAAAAAGTGCCTGCAGCCCCCGCCAGCCCTGCGCAGGCCGCTACAAAAAATGTAGCACCCGCCATGCAGCCGGCCGCCGCCGCCACCCCGGCAAAGTGAGGCGGCCATGACCCAACCACAACCCAAAGAGGCGTTCAACCTCTCCAAATGGGCGCTCGACCACCCCGCGCTCACGCGCTACCTGATGGTGGTGCTGATGGTGCTGGGCTTTGCCGCCTACTTCCAGCTGGGCCAGGACGAAGACCCGCCCTTCACCTTCCGGGCGATGGTGGTGCGCACCTACTGGCCCGGCGCTACCGCACAGCAGGTGGCCGAGCAGGTGACCGACAAGATCGAGCGCACGCTGCAGGAGGTGCCCTACGCCGACAAGATCCGCAGCTACAGCAAGCCGGGTGAGTCGCAGATCATTTTCCAGATCAAGGATTCGTCGCGCGCGCACGAGGTGCCCAACGTCTGGTACCAGGTGCGCAAGAAGGTGGGGGACATGCGGTTCCAGCTGCCGGCGGGCATCCAGGGGCCGTTCTTCAACGACGAGTTTGGCGACGTGTATGGCGTGATCTATGCGCTGGAGTCCGACGGCGGGTTCAGCTATGCCGAGGTCAAGACCTTCGCCGACGACGTGCGCCAGCAGCTGCTGCGCGTGCCCGATGTGGCCAAGGTCGAGCTGTTCGGCGTGCAGGACGAAAAGCTCTACGTGGAGATTTCCCAGAAGCGCCTGGCCCAGCTCGGGCTGGACCTGAACCAGGTGCTGGCGCAGCTGGGCCAGCAGAACGCGGTGGAGTCTGCCGGCGCGGTGCAGACCCCGCTGGACGTGGTGCAGGTGCGTGTGGCCGGGCAGTTCAATGCCATCGAAGACCTGCGCGCCATGCCGATCCGTGGCAGCTCGGGCAACCAGCTGCGCCTGGGCGACATTGCCGACATCCAGCGCGGCTATGTGGACCCACCGTCGATCAAGGTGCGCCACCAGGGCAAGGAGGTCATTGCCCTCGGTGTGTCCATGGCCAAGGGGGGCGACATCATTGCGCTGGGCAAGTCGCTTGCCACGGCGGCCGCGCGCATCGAGAAAGACCTGCCGGCCGGTATCCGCCTGGTGCAGGTGCAGGACCAGCCGAAGAACGTGGCGACCTCCGTCAACGAGTTCGTCAAGGTGCTGGTGGAGGCGGTAGTGATCGTGCTGGCCGTGAGCTTCATCGCGCTGGGTTTCCACAAGCGGCCCGAGCCCGGCCTGCCGCTGTGGCGGCGCTATTACATCGACGTGCGCCCGGGGCTGGTGGTGGGCATCACCATTCCGCTGGTGCTGGCGGTGACGTTCCTGGCCATGAACTACTGGGGCATCGGCCTGCACAAGATCTCGCTGGGCTCGCTCATCATTGCGCTCGGGCTGCTGGTGGACGACGCCATCATTGCGGTGGAGATGATGGTGCGCAAGATGGAAGAGGGCTACGACAAGGTGCGTGCCGCCACCTTCGCCTATGAGGTCACGGCCATGCCCATGCTGACGGGAACGCTGATCACGGCGGCGGGTTTCCTGCCGATTGGCATCGCGCGCTCGGTGACGGGCGAATACACCTTCGCGATCTTTGCGGTGACGGTGATCGCGCTGGTGCTGAGCTGGCTGGTCTCGGTGTATTTCGTGCCGTACCTGGGCACGCTGCTGCTCAAGGCCAAACCGTTGCCGGCGGCCGGCAACGGCCAGGAGCCCGACCACCATGAGCACTTCGACACGCCGTTCTACCGGCGCTTTCGCGGCGCCGTGAACTGGTGCGTGCAGCACCGGTGGATCACCATCGGGGCCACGCTGCTGACCTTTGCACTGGGCATTGTGGGCATGGGACGGGTGCAGCAGCAGTTCTTCCCCGACTCCAGCCGGCCCGAGATCCTGGTGGCGCTGTGGTCGCCCGAAGGCACCTCATTTGCCGCCAGCGAGGCAGTGGCCCGCCGGGTGGAGCAGCGTCTGATGGCCGAGCCCGGCGTCAGCTCGGTCAGCACCTGGGTGGGCTCGGGCGTGCCGCGCTTCTATCTGCCGCTGGACCAGGTGTTCCCGCAGACCAATGTGTCGCAACTCATTGTGCTGCCTGGCGACCTGAAGGTGCGCGAGGCGCTGCGGGTGCGGCTGCCGGCGCTGCTGGCCCAGGAGTTCCCCGAGGTGCGCGGCCGCGTCACCCTGCTGCCCAACGGCCCGCCGGTGCCCTACCCGGTGATGTTCCGCGTGGTCGGCACCGACCCGGCGGTGCTGCGGGTGCAGGCCGACGAGGTGAAGGCCGTGATGCGCCAGAGCCCCAACACGCGCGGCGTCAATGACAACTGGAACGAGTCGGTCAAGGTGCTGCGGCTGGAGGTGGACCAGTCCAAGGCCCGCGCGCTGGGCGTGACCAGCCAGTCCATCGCCCAGGCCTCCCGCACCATCCTGAGCGGCACCAACGTGGGCCAGTACCGCGAGGGCGACAAGCTGATCGACATCGTGCTGCGCCAGCCGCTGGACGAGCGCAACGCCATCACCGACCTGGGCAACGCCTACCTGCCCACGGCGTCGGGCCGGTCGATTCCGCTGACGCAGATCGCCAAGCCGGTGTTCACCTGGGAGCCGGGCGTGATGTGGCGTGAAGGCCGCAGCTACGCCATCACGGTGCAATCCGACATCATCGAAGGGCTGCAGGGCGCCACCGTCACCAATGAACTGCTGCCGGCACTCAAGGCCCTGGAGGCCAAGTGGCCGCAGGGCTACCGCATCGAGGTGGCTGGCGCGGTGGAGGAGAGCTCCAAAGGCTCGGCCTCGATCGTGGTGGGCGTGCCCATCATGCTGTTCCTGACGTTCACGCTGCTGATGCTGCAACTGCACAGCTTCAGCCGCGCCATGCTGGTGTTCCTGACCGGGCCGCTGGGCATCGCCGGCGTGGCGGGCGCGCTGCTGGTGCTGAACCGGCCCTTCGGCTTCGTCGCGCTGCTGGGGGTGATCGCACTGATGGGCATGATCCAGCGCAACTCGGTGATCCTGATCGACCAGATCGAGCAGGACCGCGCCCGGGGGGTGCCGGCCTGGGACGCCATTGTCGAGTCTGCGGTGCGCCGGCTGCGGCCCATCGTGCTGACGGCTGCCGCCGCCGTGCTGGCCATGATCCCGCTGTCGCGCTCGGTGTTCTGGGGCCCGATGGCCGTGGCCATCATGGGGGGCCTGATTGTGGCCACGGTGCTGACCCTGCTGGCGCTGCCCGCCATGTACGCCGCATGGTTCCGTGTCAGGAAGGAACCGGTTCCGCAGTAAAATACGCGGTTGACCGAATTCACGCGGGCGGTCAGGGCAACCTGGCCGCCCGCTGCGTTTTCATTGTGCGCGGGTGGCGAAATTGGTAGACGCACCAGGTTTAGGTCCTGACGCCAGCAATGGTGTGGGGGTTCGAGTCCCCCCCCGCGCACCAGAAGACACCGAGATTTACCTCAAGAGAGAACCATCATGGCCGTGAACGTAGAAACCCTGGAAAAGCTGGAACGCAAGATCACGCTGACGCTGCCCGTCGACGCGATCAAGTCGGAAGTCGATACGCGCCTCAAGCGCCTGGCCCGTACCGTCAAGATGGACGGTTTCCGTCCTGGCAAGGTGCCGATGAATGTGGTGGCGCAGCGCTACGGCTATTCCGTGCACTATGAAGTGATGAATGACAAGGTGGGCGAGGCGTTTGCCCAGGCCGCCAACGAAGCCAAGCTGCGCGTGGCCGGCCAGCCGCGCATCACCGAGAAGGAAGGCTCACCCGAAGGCGAGCTGGCCTTTGACGCGGTGTTCGAGGTCTACCCGGAAGTGAAGATCGGCGACCTGTCCACCGCCGAAGTCGAGAAGATCACCGCCGAGGTGAGCGAATCCGCCATCGACAAGACCATCGACATCCTGCGCAAGCAGCGCCGCACCTTTGCGCAACGCGCCCAGGACGCCGCCGCCGAAGACGGCGACCGCGTGACGGTGGACTTTGAAGGCAAGATTGATGGCGAGCCGTTCCAGGGCGGCAAGGCCGAGGCCTTCCAGTTCCTGGTGGGCGAAGGCCAGATGCTCAAGGAATTTGAAGACGCCGTGCGCGGCATGAAGGCTGGCGAGAGCAAGACCTTCCCGCTGGCCTTCCCGGCCGACTACCACGGCAAGGACGTGGCCGGCAAGACGGCCGACTTCCTGGTCACCGTCAAGAAGGTCGAGGCCGCCCACCTGCCGGAAGTCAATGAGTCGCTGGCCAAGTCGCTGGGCATCGCCGACGCCACGGTGGAAGGCCTGCGCGCCGACATCCGCAAGAACCTTGAGCGTGAAGTCAAGTTCCGCCTGCTGGCGCGCAACAAGAATGCCGTGATGGACGCCCTGGTCGCCAAGGCCGAGCTGGACCTGCCCAATGCCGCCATCCAGGCCGAGCTGGAGCGCATGGTGGAAGGCGCCCGTGCCGACCTCAAGCAGCGTGGCATCAAGGACGCCGACAAGGCACCGATTCCCGAAGACATCTTCCGCCCGCAGGCCGAGCGCCGCGTGCGCCTGGGCCTGGTGGTGGCGGAGCTGGTGCGCGCCAACGAACTGCACGCCAAGCCCGAGCAGATCAAGGCCCATGTGGACGAGCTGGCTGCGAGCTACGAAAAGCCGGCTGATGTGGTGCGCTGGTACTTTGGCGATCGCCAGCGTCTGGCCGAGGTCGAAGCCATCGTCATCGAAAACAACGTCACCGAGTTCGTGCTGTCCAAGGCCAAGACGGTGGACAAGACCATTTCGTTCGACGAGCTGATGGGCCAGCAGGACCAGTAAGGCATTCCCGTCGCGGCCGTCGTGGCCGCGCCCGGAACGGGGCTTGTGCGGGGCTTGCAGTCCGTCGCGCAAGCCCCATCTGCTTTTTGGATACAGTTAAGGCCTTACGGAGCAAACAATGAGCGCACTTGAAACCCAGGCCCTCGGGATGATCCCGATGGTGATCGAGCAGTCCGGCCGCGGCGAGCGGTCGTACGACATTTATTCACGCCTGCTCAAGGAGCGCGTGATTTTCCTGGTTGGCGAGGTCAATGACCAGACCGCCAATCTGGTGGTGGCGCAGCTGCTGTTCCTGGAAAGCGAGAACCCCGACAAGGACATCTCGTTCTACATCAACTCCCCTGGCGGCTCGGTCAGCGCCGGCATGGCGATCTTTGACACCATGAACTTCATCAAGCCCGATGTGTCCACGCTGTGCTGCGGGTTTGCGGCCAGCATGGGCGCCTTCCTGCTGGCGGCGGGCGCCAAGGGCAAGCGCTTCTCGCTGCCCAACTCCAAGATCATGATCCACCAGGTGCTGGGCGGCGCACGCGGCCAGGCCACCGACATTGAAATCCACGCCCGCGACATCCTGCGCACCAAGGACCAGATGAACCGCATCCTGGCCGAACGCACCGGCCAGCCGCTGGAAAAGGTGAAGGCCGACACCGAGCGCGACTACTTCCTGACGGCCGACGAAGCCAAGGACTATGGCATCGTGGACCAGGTGATCGCGAAGCGCCCGTAGACGAACCGGCGCATTCGAGTTGCGTCCCGGCAACGGCGTTTTCTGTAACAGAGAACGCCGTTTTTATTTGGTTATCATCCAGAAACTCCCGTAACAAGGCACCGACCACATGGCCGAGAAAAAAGGCTCAACCAGCGAAAAAACCCTTTACTGCTCTTTCTGCGGCAAGAGCCAGCACGAGGTGAAGAAGCTGATCGCCGGCCCTTCGGTGTTCATCTGCGACGAGTGCATCGACCTTTGCAACGAAATCATCCGCGACGAACTGCCTGCGGGTGACGAGGCGCGTGAGGCCCGCGGCGACCTGCCCACGCCGGCCGAAATCAAGAACAATCTCGACAACTACGTCATCGGCCAGGAGGCCGCCAAGCGCACGCTGGCCGTGGCCGTGTACAACCACTACAAGCGCCTGCGCCACAAGGAAAAGGCCAAGAAGGACGAGGTCGAGCTGGCCAAGAGCAACATCCTGCTGATCGGCCCCACGGGCTCGGGCAAGACGCTGCTGGCGCAGACGCTCGCACGCATGCTGGACGTGCCGTTCGTGATGGCCGACGCCACCACGCTCACCGAAGCCGGCTATGTGGGCGAGGACGTTGAAAACATCATCCAGAAGCTGCTGCAAAGCTGCAACTACGAGGTTGAGCGTGCGCAGCGCGGCATCGTCTACATCGACGAGATCGACAAGATCTCGCGCAAGTCAGACAACCCGAGCATCACCCGTGACGTTTCGGGCGAGGGCGTTCAGCAGGCCCTGCTGAAGCTGATTGAAGGCACCATGGCCAGCGTGCCCCCGCAAGGTGGGCGCAAGCACCCCAACCAGGATTTCCTGCAGATTGACACCACCAACATCCTGTTCATCTGCGGCGGCGCGTTCGCGGGGCTGGAGAAGGTGATCGAAAACCGTACCGAGGCCTCGGGTATCGGCTTCGGGGCCGCCGTCAAGAGCAAGCAGCAACGCAGCCTGACGGAAGTGTTCCGCGAGGTCGAGCCCGAAGACCTGATCAAGTTCGGGCTGATTCCCGAACTCGTGGGCCGGATGCCGGTGGTGGCCACGCTGGCCGAGCTCAGCGAGGACGCGCTGGTGCAGATCCTGACCGAACCCAAGAACGCCCTGGTCAAGCAATACGGCAAGCTGCTGGCCATGGAGGGCGTGGACCTTGAAATCCGCCCGAATGCCCTGAAGGCCATTGCCCGTCGTGCGCTGGCGCGCAAGACCGGCGCGCGCGGCCTGCGCTCCATCCTCGAGCAGTCGCTGATCGACACCATGTTCGAGCTGCCGAATGCCACCAATGTGGACAAGGTCGTGGTGGACGAATCGACGATCGAGGAAAACAAGCCGCCGCTGCTGGTGTACCGCGAGGCGGCCAAGAAGGCCTGATGCCCGCCCCGGGCAAGTGCTTGACCGGTGATTTTTTGCAAACCTTCAACCCTCTCTCCCGCAGGGCGACGCGGGCGGGTTGAAAATCTCCGTTTGCAGTCCATATTCAACAGGTAAAGAAAAAAGGATTCACATGTCCGGCCACATTCCCCTGCCTGCGACCCCCCTGGACCTGCCGCTGCTGCCGCTGCGCGACGTGGTCGTCTTTCCGCACATGGTCATCCCGCTGTTCGTGGGCCGGCCCAAGAGCATCAAGGCCCTTGAGGCCGCGATGGAGGCCGAGCGCCGCATCATGCTGGTGGCGCAGAAGGCGGCGGCCAAGGACGAACCGGCCGTCACCGACATGTTTGACGTTGGCTGTGTGTCCACCATCCTGCAGATGCTGAAGCTGCCCGATGGCACGGTCAAGGTGCTGGTTGAAGGCCAGCAGCGCGCGCGGGTCAACCGCATTGACGATGGCGAACTGCATTTCTCCGCCAATGTGACGCCGGTCGAGCCGCTTGAACAGAAATCCAGCGAGATCGAGGCCTTGCGCCGAGCCGTGATGCAGCAGTTTGACCAGTACGTCAAGCTGAACAAGAAGATACCGCCCGAGATCCTCACGTCCATCTCGAGCATCGACGACCCGGGCCGGCTGGCGGACACCATCGCCGCCCATCTGCCGCTGAAGCTGGACAACAAGCAGATCGTGCTGGACCTGGCGGATGTGAAGCTGCGCCTGGAAAACCTGTTCGAGCAGATCGAGCGCGAGGTCGACATCCTGAACGTGGACAAGAAGATCCGTGGCCGCGTCAAGCGCCAGATGGAGAAGAACCAGCGCGACTTCTATCTCAATGAGCAGGTCAAGGCCATCCAGAAGGAGCTGGGCGAAGGCGAAGAGGGCGCCGACATCGAGGAAATCGAGAAGAAGATCAAGGCCGCCAAGATGCCCAAGGAGGCCCTGAAAAAGGCCGAGGGTGAGCTCAAGAAGCTCAAGCTGATGTCGCCGATGTCGGCCGAGGCCACGGTGGTGCGCAACTACATCGACGTGCTGACCGGCCTGCCCTGGAGCAAGAAGACCAAGATCAAGCACAACCTGGCCAACGCAGAGAACGTGCTCAATGAAGACCACTACGGGCTGGACAAGGTCAAGGACCGCATCCTCGAGTACCTCGCGGTGCAGCAGCGCGTGGACAAGGTGAAGGCGCCCATCCTGTGCCTGGTCGGCCCGCCTGGCGTGGGCAAGACTTCGCTCGGCCAGTCGATCGCCAAGGCCACCGGCCGCAAGTACGTGCGCATGGCGCTGGGCGGCATGCGCGACGAGGCCGAGATCCGTGGCCACCGCCGCACCTACATCGGCGCACTGCCGGGCAAGGTGCTCCAAAGCCTGGGCAAGGTGGGCACGCGCAATCCGCTGTTCCTGCTGGACGAAATTGACAAGCTGGGCACGGACTTCCGTGGCGATCCGTCGAGCGCGCTGCTGGAGGTGCTGGACCCGGAGCAGAACCACACCTTCGGGGACCATTACGTCGAGGTTGACTTCGACCTGAGCGACGTGATGTTTGTCGCCACGTCCAACTCGATGAACATCCCGCCGGCGCTGCTTGACCGCATGGAAGTCATCCGCCTGTCGGGCTACACCGAGGACGAAAAGACCAACATCGCCATGAAGTACCTGCTGCCCAAGCAGCTCAAGAACAATGGCGTGAAGGACAGTGAGCTGCTTGTCACCGAAGAGGCGATTCGCGACATCGTGCGCTACTACACGCGCGAGGCCGGTGTGCGGTCCCTCGAGCGCGAGCTGTCCAAGATCTGCCGCAAGGTGGTCAAGGGCCTGCAGCTGGGCAAGATGACACCGCAGGTCACGGTGACGGGCGACAACCTCAATGATTTTCTCGGGGTGCGCAAGTACAACTATGGCCGTGCCGAGCAGCAGGCCCAGGTGGGGCAGGTGGTTGGCCTGGCCTGGACCGAAGTCGGTGGCGATCTGCTGACCATCGAGGCCGCGCTGATGCCCGGCAAGGGCGCCATCACCACCACCGGTTCGCTGGGGGATGTGATGAAGGAGTCGGTGGCGGCGGCCCGTACCGTGGTGCGCAGCCGTGCACGGCGTCTTGGCATTGCCGACGAAGTGTTCGAGAAGAAGGACATGCACATCCACGTGCCGGACGGCGCCACGCCCAAGGACGGCCCGAGCGCCGGCGCCGCCATGACCACCGCCATCGTGTCGGCTCTGACGGGCATTCCGGTGCGCGCGGATGTGGCCATGACCGGCGAGATCACGCTGCGCGGCGAGGTCACGGCCATTGGCGGACTCAAGGAAAAGCTGCTGGCTGCGTTGCGCGGCGGCATCAAGACGGTGCTGATCCCCGAAGAGAATGCGAAGGACTTGCAGGAGATCCCTGAGAACGTGAAGAACGGGCTCGAGATCGTTCCGGTCAAGTGGATTGACAAGGTGCTGGAGGTGGCACTGGTGCGCCAGCCCACGCCCTTGCCGGAAGAGGAAGCCGTGGCAGCGGCGCCGCTGGCCACCGCTGCCGTGGCGCCTGCCTCCATCAAGCATTGAGTCCGGCGCAAAATTTGGGGCCGGTTGCAAAGGCCCGAAAATTTGCGCTATAATTTGGGGCTTGAAACGCGGGAATAGCTCAGTTGGTAGAGCGCAACCTTGCCAAGGTTGAGGTCGAGAGTTCGAGACTCTTTTCCCGCTCCACATTTCCAGAAAAAGGGAAGCCGAGGCTTCCCTTTTTTGTCGATTGGGACAGCAAAAGTTCTGGCGCGATAGCAAAGCGGTTATGCACCGGATTGCAAATCCGTGTAGGTCGGTTCGACTCCGGCTCGCGCCTCCAGATTCACAGCCCCGCCAACCCTGTTGCCGGGGCTGTTTTGTTTCACAATAGGCTGGCCGCCCGGATGGTGAAATTGGTAGACACAGCGGACTTAAAATCCGCCGCTTGCTGAAAGGCGGCGTACCGGTTCGAGCCCGGTTCCGGGCACCAGATGAAAGTACGTCATGTCACGCTACAACGCCCCGTTTGAAATCCATGTCCATGGTGAAGTACCCCTGCGCACTGACGTGACCTTTGCGCAGATCCAGGACGCGCTCAAGCCGCTTTGGAAATACGCCGGTGCCCGCTCGCTGGCCGATGGCGCCCACAGTGCCTACGAAGAAGAGCCCGGCATCAAGTTCGATGCCACGGGGCACCTGCTGCAGCTGTGCTGGACGGTGCCGGGGGACGAGGACTTCCGCCAGTCGCTGGACGAGATGTGCATGAGCCTCAACGACCTGGCGCAGGACGGCGCGGCGATCGAAGTCACCTTCTACGACACTGAGTTCGATGACGAGGAAGGTGCGCCCGAAGGCGAGTCGCGCGATGATTTCGTCATGCTCTTTGTCGGCCCCACGCCGGCGGCCATCATGCAGGTGCAGCGTGACCTGCTGGTGCAGGATGTCGTCAACATGATGGAGCGCCACTTTGATGGCTCCGAGCTGTCGGGCGTGGTCGGAGAGATCGACAAGCTGTTCAGCAAACGGTTTGACGCCCTGGTCAATTCGCTGGAGATTGGCCGGCCACCGCGCGGCTCCGGTGGCATGGGCGGCTCGGGCCACGGTGGTGGCCGTCGCCCGCGTCACCTGCACTAGCCGCGTCACGGCTCTGGGCTATGCTGTGCGCCTCACCAGGAGGCGCTGATGGCCGTGTTTTCACAAGATGCCCTGAACCCCGGCGTGCGCAAGCGCGAGGTGTTCGGCTGGGCCATGTACGACTTTGCCAATTCGGGCTACACGACGGTGGTCATCACGGCCGTGTTTGCGGCCTATTTTGTAGGCGGCATCGCGCAGAAGGCCGAATGGGCCACCTTTGCGTGGACGGCAGCGCTCAGCATCTCGTACGCGATTGTCATGTTGACCATGCCCAGCATCGGGGCTTACGCCGACCTGCGCGCGGCCAAGAAGCGCTTGCTGATGTTCACCACCGTCGGCTGCGTGGCGGCGACCGCCGCGCTGGCGTTTGCAGGGCCCGGCAGTGTGGTGCTGGCCATGGTGCTGATCATTGTGTCCAACACCTTTTTCTCGTGGGGCGAATCGCTCACTGCGGCTTTCCTGCCCGAGCTGGCGCAGCCACGGGCGATGGGCAAGGTCAGCGGCTGGGGCTGGGCCTTTGGCTACTTCGGCGGGATGCTGGCGCTGGGCATCTGCCTGGGCTACGTGATCTGGGCGCAGGGGCAGGGCATCAAGGCCGAGCAGTTTGTGCCCGTGACGATGTTGATCACGGCCGCGATCTATGGCGCGGCCTCACTCGTCACGTTCCGCCTGCTGGGCGAGCGGGCCAGGCCCAACCCCGGGGCGCTGCAGCAAAGCGGGTTGCGTGCATCACTGGTGCGCCTGCGGCGAACCCTAGCCCAGGCGCGGGACTACAAGGATTTCATGTGGCTGCTGGCCTGTGCCGTGTTTTATCAGGGCGGCGTGGCCGTGGCAATTACCCTGGCTGCGATCTATGCCGAGCAGGTGATTGGCTTCCAGCCCCAGGAAACCATGGTGCTGATCTTTGTGCTGAACTTTGCCGCTGCCGCCGGCGCCTTTGCCTGGGGCTATTTCCAGGACCGTGTGGGCCACAAGCTGGCGTTGGGCATCACGCTGGTCGGCTGGGTGGCCACCTGTGTGATCGCCGCCATCACCACCACCAAGGGCGGCTTCTGGTACGCCGCAGCGATTGCGGGCGTCTGCATGGGCTCCAGCCAGTCGGCGGGGCGTGCCATGGCGGGCATGCTGGCGCCGCGTGCGCAGCTGGCCGAGTTCTATGGCCTGTGGACTTTTGCCACCCGGCTGGCGAGCATCATCGGGCCGCTGACCTATGGCGCCATCACCTGGATGACGGGCGGCGACCAGCGCACCGCCATCCTGTCCACCGCCTTCATGTTTGTGGTGGGGCTGATGCTGCTGTTGCCGGTGAATGTGGCGCGCGGCCAGCGTGCCGCGCAGGCGGCGGACGCTCAGGCCTGAACTGGCTGGGGCAGCCAGCGCGCTGCTGACGCCCGCAACGCGTCCAGTGCCGCCGGGCTCCCGGTACTGCGCAGCGTGAGCCCGCCACTGGCGCGCGCTGCCTGCAAGCCTGCGGCAGCCAGCAGGCGCCCGGTCTGCCGTGCGACGGGCTCACCGGTTTCCATCAGCTCAACCTCGGGGCCGACCAGCCCGCGCAGCACATCGGCCGCGAACGGGTAATGGGTGCAGCCCAGCACGAGCGTGTCGACTGCACCGGGCGTAGAGCCAAATCGGCCCAGAGCCCGCGTGTACTCTGCGCAAAGCGCTATGATTTTTGTAGCATCCTGCTGTTCGATGGCATCGGCCAGTCCATCGCACGGCTGCAAGAAAAACCGTGCCTGTCCGGCCAGCGACGCGTGCAGCGCGGCAAACTTGCGGCTGGCCAGCGTGCTGCGCGTGGCCATCACGCCCACAGCGCCGGTGCGTGTGCGGGCTGCCGCTGGCTTCAGTGCAGGCTCTACCCCGACCAGCGGCATGGCTGGCCAGGCGTCGCGCAGCGCCACCATGGCTGCCGCTGTGGCCGTGTTGCAGGCCACCACCAGGGCCTTGATGCCATGGTCGGCATGCAGCTGTGCGGCCATCGCCATGGCGCGGGCCGCGACAAACGCGTCGTCCCGCTCCCCATAGGGCGCATGGGCGCTGTCGGCAAGGTACACGAAGTCCTCCGCTGGCAGCGCCGCGCGCAGTGCGCGAAGCACGCTCAGGCCGCCGACGCCGCTGTCAAAAACGCCAATGGGCGCGGCAGCGTTCAAGCCGCCGTGACAGCAATGTTCTTGAATTCGCCGGTGGCAATGCGCTTTTGCCACTCGGCCGGGCCGGTGATGTGGGCGCTGGTGCCGCCCGAATCCACCGCCACCGTCACCGGCATGTCCACCACGTCGAATTCGTAGATGGCTTCCATGCCCAGATCGGCAAAGCCCACCACCCTGGCCGTCTTGATGGCCTTGGACACCAGGTAGGCCGCACCGCCCACCGCCATGAGGTAGGCACTCTTGTGGTTCTTGATGGCTTCGATGGCGACCGGGCCACGCTCGGCCTTGCCGATCATCGCAATCAGCCCGGTCTTGGCGAGCATCATGTCGGTGAACTTGTCCATGCGGGTGGCCGTGGTCGGGCCCGCCGGACCCACCGCCTCGCCGCGCACCGGGTCCACCGGCCCGACGTAGTAGATGACGCGGTTGGTGAAGTCCACCGGCAGCTTCTCGCCCTTGGCCAGCATGTCCTGGATGCGCTTGTGCGCGGCATCGCGGCCGGTCAGCATTTTGCCGTTGAGCAGCAGCGTGTCGCCCGGCTTCCAGCTGGCCACCTCTTCGCGGGTCAGCGTGTCGAGGTTGACCTTCCTGCTCTTCTTGTAGTCGGGTGTCCACTGCACATCGGGCCACAGGTCCAGGCTCGGCGGGTCCAGGTAGACCGGGCCCGAGCCGTCCAGCACAAAGTGCGCGTGCCGCGTGGCCGCACAGTTGGGGATCATGGCCACCGGTTTGCTGGCCGCATGGGTGGGGTACATCTTGATCTTCACGTCCAGCACCGTGGTCAGGCCACCCAGGCCCTGTGCGCCAATGCCCAGGGCGTTGACCTTCTCGAACAGCTCGAGGCGCATTTCCTCCACCTTGTCGAGCTTGGCGCCCGAGGCGGCCTTGGCCTGCAGCTCGTACATGTCCAGGTCGTCCATCAGGCTTTCCTTGGCCATCACCATGGCCTTCTCGGCGGTGCCGCCGATGCCGATGCCCAGCATGCCGGGCGGGCACCAGCCGGCGCCCATGGTGGGCACTGTTTTCAGCACCCAGTCAACCACGCTGTCGCTGGGGTTGAGCATGATCATCTTGCTCTTGTTTTCGCTGCCGCCGCCCTTCGCGGCCACCGTCACTTCCACCGTGTTGCCGGGCACGATCTCGGTAAAGATCACCGCCGGCGTGTTGTCCTTCGTGTTCTTGCGTTCGAACTGCGGGTCGGCCACCACGCTGGCACGCAAGGTGTTGTCGGGGTGGTTGTAGCCGCGGCGCACGCCTTCGTTCACCGCGTCGTCCAGGCTGCCGGTAAAGCCTTCCCATCGCACGTCCATGCCCACCTTCAGGAACACGTTGACGATGCCGGTGTCCTGGCAGATCGGGCGCTGGCCGGTCGCGCTCATCTTGCTGTTGGTCAGGATCTGCGCAATCGCGTCTTTCGCTGCCGGGCTCTGCTCGCGGGCATAGGCACGGGCCAGGTGGGCAATGTAGTCGGTGGGGTGGTAATAGCTGATGTACTGAAGGGCGGCGGCGACGGATTCGATCAGGTCGGCCTGCTGGATGCTCGTGGTCATGGTGGTTGTGGGTAAGTGGAGCTGGAATTGGCGTTTCGCCGCCCGGTCTGCTACGGTAGCGGCAGGCCCCTATTTTGACAGTTCACCTGACACCTGCCCGACAGCTGCCCCACCTGCCATGAACACCCGTACGGAACGCGATGCCCTGGGCCCGGTGGAGGTTCCGGCCGACCGGCTCTGGGGCGCACAAACCCAGCGCTCGTTGCGCAACTTTGACATTTCGGGCGAGCTGCAACCGCGCGAGCTCATCCGCGCGCTGGTGCAGGTCAAGCGCGCCAGCGCCGTGGTCAACCACACGCTGGGTCTGCTTGACGAAGCCAAGGCCAGGGCCATCGTGGCTGCGGCCGACGAGGTGCTCTCTGGCCTGCACGCGATGGAGTTCCCGCTGGTGGTCTGGCAGACCGGCTCGGGCACGCAGACCAACATGAACGTCAACGAAGTGCTGGCTAACCGCGCCAGCGAGCTGATGGGCGGCGGGCGCGGCGACGCCCGCCTGGTGCACCCCAACGACGACGTGAACCGGAGCCAGTCCAGCAACGACGTCTTTCCCACGGCCATGCATCTGGCGGCGGTGGACGCCCTCACGCACCGGCTGCTGCCGGCCCTGGCAACGCTGCGCGACACCCTTGCACGCAAGGCACAGGACTTTGCGGGGATCGTGAAGATCGGCCGCACCCACCTGCAGGACGCCACGCCACTCACGCTGGGGCAGGAGTTTTCGGGCTATGTGGCGCAGCTCACGCATGGCGAGGCCCATGTGCGCGCCGCGCTGCCGCACCTGTGCGAACTGGCTCTGGGTGGCACGGCCGTGGGCACGGGGCTGAACGCGCCCCAGGGCTACGCCGTGGCGGTGGCGGCTGAACTCGCGCGATCGACCGGCCTGCCATTGGTCACCGCGCCCAACAAGTTTGAAGCCCTGGCCAGTGTGGATGCCCTGGTGCATGCCCATGGCGCGCTCAAAACGCTGGCGGCCAGCCTGAACAAGATCGCCAATGATGTGCGCTGGCTCGCCAGCGGGCCGCGCAGCGGCATCGGCGAGCTGAGCCTCCCCGAGAACGAGCCTGGCTCGTCCATCATGCCGGGCAAGGTCAATCCGACCCAGTGCGAGGCGCTCACCATGCTGGCCGCGCAGGTCATGGGCAACGATGTGGCCATCAACATCGGCGGGGCGTCCGGCAACTTCGAGCTCAATGTGTTCCGCCCGATGGTGGCGCACAACTTCCTGCAGAGCGTTCGGCTGCTGGCCGATGGCATGCGCAGCTTCAACGACCACTGCGCCGTGGGCATCGAACCCCACCTGGAACGCATTGCCGAGCTGGTGGACCGCTCGCTGATGCTGGTGACGGCGCTCAACCCGCACATTGGCTACGACAAGGCAGCCGCCATTGCGAAGAAGGCCCACCACGACGGGACCAGCCTGCGCGAAGCCGCGCTCGCCACCGGGTATGTGACCGCGGCGCAGTTTGACGAGTGGGTGCAGCCCGGCCGCATGACCGGGTGAGGGCGCCTCAGTGCTTGGCGGGGCCGGACATCAGCTTGTCGGTGTAGGCGATGGCGATGGCCGACAGCAGGAAAGTGATGTGAATCGCGGTCTGCGCGATCAGGACCCGGTCGGTGTAGTTGTCGGCGTTGATGAAGGTCTTGAGCAGGTGAATGGAGCTGATGCCGATGATGGCGGTGGCGAGCTTGACCTTCAGCACCGAGGCATTCACGTGGCTCAGCCACTCGGGCTGATCGCGGTGGCCCTCGAGGTTCATGCGGCTGACAAAGGTTTCGTAGCCGCCCACGATCACCATGATCAGCAGGTTGGAGATCATGACCACGTCAATCAGCGCCAGCACCACGAGCATGATCACGGTCTCATTGAGCGTCGTGATGGGAACAGTCGTCTTGTAGCCGATACTGGTCACCAGGGCCTGCAAGGCGGTCTGGCTGCCAAAGGCGGCGGCAATCAGGTGCTCCAGCTCGACCAGAAAATGCACCACGTACACCGCCTGCGCCAGGATCAGCCCCAGGTACAGCGGCAACTGGAGCCAGCGGCTCGCAAAAAT
Source organism: Ramlibacter sp. (assembly GCA_046348225.1). Taxonomy (GTDB): domain Bacteria; phylum Pseudomonadota; class Gammaproteobacteria; order Burkholderiales; family Burkholderiaceae_C; genus JAXMEQ01. Next base: position 338,516 of record JAXMEQ010000002.1, on the reverse strand, counting down.
CAGGTTGGGCAGGGGGCGAAGCCTGGTGTTCTTCTGGGGCGTCGGATCAGTCATTGGGTACGGGGGCGTGTGAAGTTGCCCGGATTGTAGGTGGGCCTGTTGACAGCCCGGGAATGCCCCTTTTTTGATAGTAAATTTGTAAGCTTTGCGCCAGTCAGTGGCCTGTAAGTGCTAACCCTGACATTACGCCCGGATTTCACGTTCACCTGAGGAGACAACCCCATGAGTGCCATTGAGTCGGTATTGGTCGAAAACCGCGTGTTCCCCCCGCCGGAGTCTGCCGTCAAGGGCGCCCGCATTTCGGGCATGGACGCCTACAACGCCCTGTGCGCCGAGGCAGAAAAGGACTTCGAGGGCTTCTGGGCCCGCCTCGCCCGCGACAACGTGGTCTGGACCAAGCCGTTCACGAAGACGCTGAACGAGTCGAACGCACCGTTCTACAAGTGGTTTGAGGACGGTGAACTCAATGCGTCCGCCAACTGCCTGGACAAGCACATCGGCACTGCCACCGAGGGCAAGACGGCGATCATCTTTGAGGCCGACGACGGCGCCGTGACCCGGGTGACCTACAAGGAATTGCTGGCCCGCGTCAGCCAGTTTGCCAACGCCCTCAAGGCCCAGGGCATCAACAAGGGCGACCGCGTCATCATCTACATGCCCATGACGATCGAGGGTGTGGTGGCCATGCAGGCCTGCGCCCGCATCGGCGCCACCCACAGCGTGGTATTTGGCGGCTTCTCTGCCAAGGCGCTGAACGAGCGCATCATTGATGCGGGCGCGGTGGCGGTGATCACTGCCAACTTCCAGATGCGCGGCGGCAAGGAACTGCCGCTCAAGAGCATCGTGGACGAGGGCATTGCCATGGGCGGCTGCGACACGCTGCGCAGCGTGCTGGTGTTCATGCGCACTCCAACCGCCTGCAACATGGTGGCCGGCCGCGACAAGACATTCGACGAGGTGCTGCAGGGTCAGGGCAGCGAGTGTGCGCCGGTCGCTGTGGGTGCCGAACACCCGTTGTTCATCCTGTACACCTCCGGCTCCACGGGCAAGCCCAAGGGGGTTCAGCATTCGACGGGCGGCTACCTGCTGTGGGCGAACCTCACGATGCAGTGGACCTTTGACATCAGGCCCTCTGACATCTTCTGGTGCACGGCCGACATCGGCTGGATCACGGGCCATACCTACGTGGCTTACGGCCCGCTGGCCGCAGGCGCCACGCAGGTCATCTTCGAGGGCGTGCCCACCTACCCCAACGCCGGGCGCTTCTGGCAGATGATCGAGAAGCACAAGGTCACGGTGTTCTATACCGCACCGACTGCCATCCGCTCCCTGATCAAGGCTGCCGAAGGCGACGAGAAGGTGCACCCGGCACGCAGCGACCTGTCGAGCCTGCGCATCCTCGGGTCGGTGGGCGAGCCGATCAACCCTGAAGCCTGGATGTGGTACCACAAGCACGTGGGCGGCGAACGCTGCCCGATCGTGGACACGTTCTGGCAGACCGAGACCGGCGGGCACATGATCACGCCGCTACCGGGTGCCACGCCCCTGGTGCCGGGCTCCTGCACGCTGCCGCTGCCGGGCATCATGGCAGCCATCGTGGACGAGGTGGGCAATGACATCCCCAACGGCTCGGGCGGCATGCTGGTGGTCAAGCGCCCATGGCCCTCGATGATCCGCACCATCTGGGGCGACCCGGAGCGTTTCAGGAAGAGCTACTTCCCCGAGGAAATGGGTGGCCGGCTTTACCTTGCGGGCGACGGTGCCGTGCGCAGCGCCGACCGCGGCTACTTCCGCATCACGGGCCGCATTGACGACGTGCTCAATGTCTCGGGGCACCGGCTGGGCACGATGGAAATTGAATCGGCACTGGTGTCCAAGACCGACCTGGTGGCGGAAGCGGCGGTCGTGGGCCGGCCCGACGACCTGACGGGCGAAGCGATTTGTGCCTTTGTGGTGCTCAAGCGGTCGCGTCCGACCGGGGACGAGGCCAAGCAGATTGCCAACGAATTGCGCAACTGGGTGGCCAAGGAAATCGGCCCGATCGCCAAGCCCAAGGACATCCGCTTCGGCGACAACCTGCCCAAGACACGCAGCGGCAAGATCATGCGGCGCCTGCTGCGCAGCATCGCCAAGGGCGAGGCCATCACGCAAGACACCAGCACGCTGGAAAACCCGGCGATTCTGGAGCAGTTGGCCGAAAAGCTGTAAACCAGCCCGCTGCACAAATGAAAAAGCCCGCAGATGCGGGCTTTTTCATGCGCCGTGCGACGACCCCTTACTTTTTCCTGGTGCCGAAACCCATGGCCTCACGGTTCTTCTCGATGCGCGCCTGCTTGCGTGCGTTCTCCTTTTCCACGGCCTTCTTCTTGGTGTAACCGGAGGCATCGGCCCAGGCCCACCAGGCCACGGCCATGGCGAAGGGCGACAGCACGATCCACCACGACCAGTCGGCCACCGGGCCGAACGCCATGTACTTCATGACCAGCAGCAGAATTCCAACTCCAAGCAGATACATGGCCAGCGGCTCCTGTGTTTTTGTGCGTTCATGGGGTTTACCGGCGCTTCACCACGCTGTCAACCCCGGTCATTACAATTGCGTTCTGTGAATGTACCCCAACCCATGAGGAACCCCATGAAACGTGCTCTGATTGTCCTGGCCTTTGCCACCACCGCCGCTGCGCCCGTCCTGGCTGACCAGGCGCTGGCCACGGCCAAGAACTGCATGGCCTGCCACGCCGTTGACAAAAAGCTTCTGGGCCCGTCGTACAAGGACGTTGCGGCCAAATACGCCAACGACAAGAGTGCTGTTGACAAGCTGGCCACCAAGATCCTCAAGGGCGGCGCTGGCGTCTGGGGGCCCGTACCCATGCCCGCCAATGCACAGGTCAATGAAGCCGAGGCGAAGAAGCTCGCCGCCTGGGTTCTGTCCGTCAAGTAAGACCGGTCCCCCAGGGGCCGAGGAAGAAAAAAGCCCGCGTCCGCGGGCTTTTTTCTGGGCGGCAAATCAGCGCCTCAATAGTTGTCGAGTACGGCGCCCTTGCTGGCACTGGACGCGTTGAAGGCGAACTTGGCTTGCACGCCGCGCGTGTACCGCGGAGCGGGGGCCTTCCAGCCGGCACGGCGCCTGGCGATTTCGGCCTCGGGCACATTGAGCTCCAGCTTGAGCTGGTGCGCATCGATGGTGATGGAGTCGCCCTCGTTCACAAACGCAATCGTGCCGCCGGCAGCCGCTTCCGGCGCCACATGGCCCACCACCATGCCCCAGGTGCCGCCGGAGAAGCGGCCGTCAGTGATCAGGCCCACGCTCTCGCCCAGGCCGGCGCCAATCAGCGCGCCGGTGGGAGCCAGCATCTCGGGCATGCCCGGGCCACCCTTGGGGCCCAGGTAACGCAGCACCATCACGTCGCCGGCCTTGATCTTGCCGTCCAGAATGGCCTGCAGGGCCGACTGCTCGTCGTCAAACACGCGGGCCGGGCCGGTGATGACGGGATTCTTCAGGCCGGTGATCTTGGCCACCGCGCCTTCAGGCGACAGGTTGCCCTTGAGGATGGCCAGGTGGCCCTGCTCGTACATCGGGTTGCTGATCGGGCGGATCACGTCCTGGTCGGCGCGCGGCTGGTCAGGCACGTCCTTCAGCACCTCGGCAATGGTCTGGCCGCTGATGGTCAGGCAGTCGCCGTGCAGCAGGCCGGCATTCAGCAGCACCTTCATGACCTGCGGAATACCGCCGGCCTTGTGCAGGTCGACCGCGAGGTACTTGCCGCTGGGCTTGAGGTCGCACAGCACGGGCGTGCGCTGGCGGATGCGCTCGAAGTCGTCAATGCTCCAGTCCACTCCGGCGGCGTGGGCAATGGCCAGGAAGTGCAGCACCGCATTGGTGGAGCCGCCGGTGGCCATGATCACGGCCACGGCGTTCTCGATGGCCTTCCTGGTGACGATGTCGCGCGGCTTGATGTCCTTCTTGATGGCTTCAATCAGAACCTTGGCCGACTCTTTGGCCGAGTTCATTTTCTCGTCGTGCGGGTTGGCCATGGTGCTGGAGTAGGGCAGGCTGATGCCCAACGCCTCAAACGCCGACGACATGGTGTTGGCGGTGTACATGCCACCGCATGAGCCGGTGCCGGGGATGGCACGCATTTCAATCTCGCGCAGGTCGGCGTCGCTCAGGTTGCCGGCGGCGTTCTGGCCCACGGCTTCAAACACGCTCACGATGTTCAGGTCCTGGTCTTTCCAGCGGCCCGGCAGGATGGTGCCGCCGTACACATAGATCGCGGGCACGTTGGCGCGCAGCATGCCCATCAGGCCGCCAGGCATGTTCTTGTCGCAGCCGCCGACCACCAGCACGCCGTCCATCCACTGGCCCTGCACGCAGGTCTCGATGCAGTCACTGATGACTTCGCGGCTGACCAGGCTGTACTTCATGCCCTCGGTGCCCATGGCCATGCCATCACTGATGGTGGGCGTGCCGAAAATCTGGGCGTTACCACCAGCTTCCTCAATGCCGGCGACCGCTGCGTCGGCCAGCTTCTGCAGGCCGCTGTTGCACGGCGTGATGGTGCTGTGGCCGTTGGCCACGCCCACCATGGGCTTCTTGAAGTCGCTTTCCTGGTAGCCCATGGCGTAGTACATCGAGCGGTTCGGCGCACGGGACTTGCCTTCGACGATGGTGGCGGAACGGGCGTTGATCTTGATGACTTTGGTCTCTGCCATGGCGGTCTCTCTTGGGTGGGTGCAAATGCAGGCGAGAGTATGCGCCGACGCTGGACTGCGAGTCCAATCTATTTTTCGGCATCCATTAATATGCTGGGCGTATGAACGATGCACCCATTGAGTTGCGGCTGTGGCGCCAGTTTGTGGCGGTGGCCGAGGCGCTGCACTTCGGCAATGCGGCACGGCGCCTGCACATGACGCAGCCGCCGCTGACGCAGGCCATTGCGCACCTGGAGGCGTTGCTGGGCGTGCGCCTGTTCGACCGCACCAAGCGCAGTGTGCAACTCACGCCCGCAGGGGCTGCGCTGGTGCCCGAGGCGCGCGAACTGCTGGCCCGGGCGCAGGCGCTGCCCGCGCAGGCGCGCGCCGCCGCAGCCGGCGAAGTGGGGCGGCTGCGGCTGGCGTTTGTGTCCACGGTGGGCTTTGCCCTGCTGCCGCAATGGGTGCGGGCGTTTCGCAACCACAGCCCCGGGGTGGCGCTGGAGCTGATCGAGGCGACGGGCGATGTGCAACGGGACGCACTCGCCCGCGGCGGCATCGATGCCGGCTTCATGCTCCACTCCCCGGGCTTTGCACCCGCAGGCTTGCAGCACCTGCGGGTCACCCGCGAGCCGATGGTGCTGGCGCTGCCCGACCACCACCCCCTGGCCACGGCGCCCACGCTGCCGCTGGGCCGCGTGCTGGCCGAGCCGCTGGTGATTTTTCCGCGCCGCATCGTGCCGTCGCTGCACGACGCCATTTTTGGCCTGTACCACGCGGCGGGCCGCTCGCCGCAGGTGGCGCAGGAAGCCATCCAGATGCAGACCATCGTGAACCTGGTGTCGGCCGGGCTGGGGGTGGCCTGGGTGCCCGAAAGCGTGCGCCAGTTCCAGCGGCCTGGCGTGGTGTACCGCAGCGTCACCGGGCCCCGTAGCAAGGCAGTGCCGTCGTGTGAGACCACCCTGGTGTGGTCAGGCCCGGCCGCCAGCCCGTCGCTGGGCCGGTTTGTGGCGTTTGTGAAGTCACTGGTCGAGTCTTGATCTGCGCCTGCGAAGCGCCGGGCTGTCAACGGCAAAGGCACAATACCGGCCATGCTCACGTACCCCCACATCGACCCGGTGGCCCTGCAACTGGGGCCAGTGGCCATTCACTGGTATGGCCTGACCTACCTGGCAGCGTTTGGCCTGTTCATGTTCCTGGGGCTGCAGCGGCTGCGGCATGAACCTTTCGTGTCCATCCAGGGCACAGGTGCCTGGAGCAAGCGGGACGTGGAAGACATCCTGTTTCTGGGCGTGCTCGGTGTGGTGGCGGGTGGGCGCATCGGCTACTGCCTGTTCTACAAGCCGGGTTACTACCTGTCGCATCCGCTGGAGGTTCTTTTCATCTGGCAGGGCGGCATGAGTTTTCACGGCGGCATGCTGGGGGTGATCGTGGCGCAGTGGTGGTTTGCGCGTTCGCGCCAGCGGCCGTTCTGGCAGGTCATGGACTTCGTGGCGCCCTGTGTCCCCACGGGTCTGGCCGCCGGGCGTGTGGGCAACTTCATCAACGGGGAGCTGTGGGGCCGCTTCAGCGACCCGGCGCTGCCCTGGGGCATGGTGTTCCCGCAAAGCGGCTCCATGCTGCCGCGCCATCCGTCGCAGGTGTACCAGTTCCTGCTGGAAGGGCTGCTGCTGTTCGTGCTGCTTTGGCTCTACGCACGCAAGCCGCGCCGGCCGGGGCAGGTGGCGGCGGCCTTCCTGTTCGGCTACGGCGTGTTCCGCTTCGTCGCGGAGTTTTTCCGCGAGCCCGACAGCTTCCTGGGCCTGCTGGCACTGGGCATGAGCATGGGTCAGTGGTTGTGCGTGCCCATGATGGCCGCGGGTGCCGGGCTCTGGCTCTGGTTCGGTCGCGCGCCTGGCGCGGCTAGGTAGTTTCCACAGCGAAAAGCCATTGCAGGGCAGTCTCGGCGGCTTCATAATTACGCATAATTATTGAAAATTACAGAGTCCCGCAACCTCCTCACAAGTCCCCATGCGTCTGGTCAACAACTCCCTGCACGACGAAGTCGCTGCCACGCTGCGCGACCGCATCTTCGCGGGCGAGTTGCTGCCCGGCACCTTTCTGGACGAAGTGCAGCTGGCCGAGCAGATGGCCATTTCACGCACGCCATTGCGTGAGGCGCTCAAGGTGCTCACGGCCGAAGGCCTGGTGCGCCACGAGCTGCGCCGCGGCTGCTTTGTGAACGAGGTGACCGAGCAGGATCTGGACGAGATTTTCCCGGTCATCGCTTTGCTCGAGGGGCGTTGCGCCTTCGAGGCGGCCCGCAACGCGACGGATGCGGACCTGCAGGCCCTGGAGGCCCTGCACGACAGGCTCAACCGGCATGCACGGGCCCGGCGCATCAATGACTACTACGACGTCAATTTCGCCATCCATGAAGCCATCATCACGCTGGCCAACAACCGCTGGCTGGCCCAGGTGATCGGCGACCTGCGCAAGCTGGTCAAGCTGGCCCGGTTGCAGCAGCTGCATGCGCCGGGGCGGCTGGAGCAGAGCCTGAGCGAGCACATGGCGGTGTTCGCGGCGCTGAAGGCGCGCGACGCCGAAGGCGCCGAAGCCGCGATGCGCACCCACCTCACGCGCCAGCGCGCAGCGCTGCGCGAGCTGGCGCGCAACCAGAAGTCGAGGCTGGCATGACGGCCGCCGACTGGGTCAGCCGCAGCGTGGCCATCCTGCGCCCGGGCACAAGGAAAAAAGTGCCTGCGAGCCCCGCCGATACTGCGCAAGCTGCTATCAAAAATATAGCGACTGGCACGCCTGCGGCGAGCCGCTCCACCCGCGAGCGGCTGGGCGCGACCTTGCGCCAGAAGGAAGAAGCGCTCTCGCCACGCGTACTGCGGCGCACGCTCGAGGAGCTGCGCGCCATTGTCGACCCGCAGGTCAGCGAGGTCGAAGGCGGGCGCCGGGCGCAGGGTGTGGCGCAGTGGTACGCCAAAGCCACGCCCGCCCAGCGCCGCGACATGTGGCTGCTCATGAGCGAACAGTTCGTGGCCGACCCCGAAAAGGTGAAGAAGGCGCAGGCCCAGTACGCCGCCGCCGTCGGCACGCCCGACGAAGCGGCAGCGGAAGTGCAGTACCGCCGCGCCACCGTGTCGCCGCGCCGGCGCCTGCTGCAGCGCTTCAGCGTCAACCCGGACGGCATCCGCTTCCTGGTGGACATGCGCGCCGAGATGCAGCCGCACCTGAAGACCGACAAGCGGCTGCTGGCGCTGGACGTCGAGATGGAGTACATGTTCTCCACCTGGTTTGACGTGGGCTTCCTCGACCTGCGCCGCATTAGCTGGGACTCGCCGGCGTCGCTGATCGAAAAGCTCATCAAGTACGAGGCCGTGCACGACATCCGCAGCTGGGCCGACATGAAGAACCGGCTCGACAGCGACCGCCGCTGCTACGGCTTCTTTCACCCGCGCCTGCCGGACGAGCCGCTGATCTTCGTGGAAGTGGCGCTGGTGGACGCGATGGCCGACAGCATCACGCCCCTGCTCGACGAGGCCGCCGCACCGGCCGACCTGCGACGCGCGACGACCGCCATTTTCTATTCCATCAGCAACACGCAGGCCGGGCTGCGCGGTGTGAGCTTTGGCGACTCGCTCATCAAGCGCGTGGTGGACACGCTGAAGCAGGAGTTCCCGCGCCTCAAGACCTTCGCGACGCTCTCGCCCATTCCGGGCTTGCGCGGCTGGTTGGCGAAGAACGCGCCTGCGGAGCTGCTCAAGCGCTGGGACGATGTGGCCGGACTCGGCGAGAAGTCGCCCGAACGGCAGGCCCTGCTGGGCTGGGCGGCGCGCTACCTGGGCCGCGAAATGGTGGACGGCAAGCCGCTGGACCCGGTGGCGCGCTTTCACCTGGGCAATGGGGCGCGGGTGGAGCGGCTCAACTGGGCTGGTGACCCGTCGCCCAAGGGCATGAAGCAGTCGTACGGCCTGATGGTGAATTACCTCTACGACCTCAAGCGGCTGGACCGGCACCGCGCACTTTTGGCGCAGGGAAAAGTACCGATAGCTGCGGCCGTCGAAGACTTGTACCTTCCAGAGTGAGTTTCATTGCGCTTTTCAATCAACAACAGGAGACAAGCATGACCCACAGCCTGACCCGGCGCGACGTACTGCGCACGGCCGTTGCCGGCACTGCCGTTTATTCCACCCTGGGCCATGCCCAATCGGCCTGGCCCACCAAGCCGGTCAACATGATCGTGCCGTTTCCTGCCGGCGGTGGGACGGATGCGTTTGCGCGGCCCATGTCGGGACAGTTCGCACGTCTCACCGGCAAGCAGCTCATCATCGACAACCGTGGCGGTGCCGGCGGCACACTCGGTGCCAGCATCGCAGCCAAGGCGGCGCCGGATGGCTACACGCTGTTCATGGGCGCGGTGCACCACACCATTGCGCCCAGCATGTACCCCAAGCTGGACTACGACCTCGAGAAAGACCTGATCCCGCTGATCCTGGTGGCCAGCGTCCCGCAGGTGGTGGTGGTCAACCCGAAAAAGGTGCCAGTGGCCAACTTCAAGGAGTTCCTGGACTTCGTCAAGAAGAACCCGGCCAAGCTCAACTACGGCTCGGCGGGCAGTGGCACGTCGCACCACCTCGCGGGCGAGCTGTTCAAGCAGCAGACCAACACCTTCATCACGCACATCCCCTACCGCGGAGCCGGCCCGGCGCTGCAAGGCCTGATCGCCGGTGATGTCGAGCTGATGTTCGACGGTCTGGGTTCGTCGGCCTCGCACATTGCCGGTGGGCGCATCAAGGCGCTGATGGTGTCCGGCGCCAGGCGCAATCCGGCCATCCCGGACGTGCCATGCGCCGCCGAGCTGGGCCTGCCGGGCTACAACGTGACCACCTGGTACGGCATCTGGGCGCCCAAGGGCACGCCGGCGGATGCCCAGGCCCGCGCCGTGGAGGAGATCCGCAAGGCCTGCACCACTGACGAAGCCAAGGCCGTCTGGGCCCGCCAGGGTGCGGACTTCTCCAACCTCGCCGGCCCGCAGTTCGCCGCGTTCATCAGCGGTGAAATCAAGCAATGGGCGGCGGTGGTCAAGGCCTCGGGCGCCAAGCTCGACTGAAGGCTGTTGCATGACGGGACAGGTTCACCTCGGGCTGGATGGCGCCATGGCCCGGGTGACCCTGTCGCACCCCGGCAAGCTCAATGCCATGTCGCGCGCGATGTGGCGGCAACTGCGCGATGCGGCCCATGCCGTGCGGGCGCGCACCGATGTGCGTTGCGTGGTGCTGCAAGGGGAGGGTGGCGCCTTCTGTGCCGGGGGCGACATCGCCGAGTACCCGGCGTTCCGTTTTGACGAAACGCGTCTGCGTGACTTCCACGAGCGCGACGTCTGGGGCGGCCTGCAGGCGCTGCTGGAATGCGATGTGCCGCTCGTGGCGCAGATCGAGGGCGCCTGCATGGGCGCCGGCCTGGAGCTGGCGAGCTGCTGCGATATCCGCATTGCGGGCGAGTCCGCGACCTTTGGCGCACCGATTGCGCGGCTGGGTTTTCCGATGGCGCCACGCGAGCTGCAGCTGGTGACCCATGCGGCCGGCGAGCTGACGGTGCGCGAGATGCTGCTGGAGGCGGCGGTGCTGGACGCCTCCGAGATGAAGCGGCGCGGCTTTCTCAACCGGGTGGTGCCGGAGGGCGCGGTCGCCGCAGAGGCCGCCGAAACCGCGCAGCGCGTGGCACGGCTGGCGCCGCAGGCCGCGCGCCTGAACAAGCAGGCCCTGGCCCGGTGGCGTGAGTCAAAATGGGCTGAAGCCCGCTCCGGCATTGCGCAAGGCGCTACTGAATTGATAGCAGATGCGTATGGCTATGCGGCCAGTGGAGAGCATCGCGAGGGTGTCACCGCCTTCCTGGAAAAACGAAAACCCGTGTTCTGAACCCATGAAACCGACCCAAGACAACCACAACCTGTTTGCCGCGCTGCGCGCTGCCTTCCCTGCCGACCTGGACGCCGTGGCCGTGGAAACGGCCGACGCGGACAAGCCGGCGCTGCGCTACAGCTGGCGCGATCTCGACCGCGCCACCGCGATGATGGCCAACCTGCTGCGCTCGCTGAAGCTGCCCGAGGGCGCGCGCGTGGCGGTGCAGGTGGAAAAGTCGGTCGAGGCGATGATGCTGTACCTGGCCACGCTGCGCGCTGGCTATGTGTTCCTGCCGCTGAACACCGCCTACCAGAGCGCCGAGATTGAATACTTCATTGGCAACGCCGAGCCTGCGGTGGTGGTGTGCAGCAGCAAGAACTTCGGCTGGGTCAGCAAGATCGCGTTCAAGGCGGGTACCCGCAATGTCTTCACGCTCAATGACGACCGCACCGGCAGCCTGCTGGAGCGCGCTGCGCAGTGCAGCGACCGGCACGAAATTGCCCACCGTTCCATGGACGACCTGGCGGCCATCCTCTACACCAGCGGCACCACCGGGCGCAGCAAGGGCGCCATGCTCACCCATGACAACATGCTGAGCAATGCCCGCGTGCTCAAGGACTACTGGGGCTGGCGGGCGGGTGACGTGCTGATTCATGCCTTGCCCATCTTCCATGTGCACGGCCTGTTTGTGGCACTGCATGGCGCGCTGCTCAATGGCAGCCGCATGATCTGGATGGCGAAATTCGACCCGGCCCTCGTGGTGCGCCGCCTGCCGGACGCCACCGTGTTCATGGGGGTGCCCACGCTCTACGTGCGCATGCTCGGTGAGCCCGGCCTGAACCGCGATGCAGTACGCAACATGCGGCTGTTTGTCGCGGGCTCGGCGCCGCTGCTGATCGAGACCTTCAATGAATGGAAGGTGCGCACCGGCCACACCATTCTGGAGCGGTACGGCATGAGCGAAACCGCCATGCTCACGTCCAACCCGTATGGGCCGGACCCGCGCTACAGCAACCAGGCCGAGCGCCGGGGTGGCACCGTGGGCTTCCCGTTGCCCGGCGTGAGCCTGCGTGTGCGCGACGATGACGGCCGCGACCTGCCCAGCGGCGAGATCGGCGGCATTCAGGTCAAGGGCCCCAATGTGTTCAAGGGCTACTGGCGCATGCCCGAGAAGACCAAGGAAGAGTTCACCGCCGACGGCTACTTCAAGACAGGCGATGTCGGCAAGGTGGACGAGCGCGGTTACGTGACCATCGTGGGCCGCAGCAAGGACCTGATCATCAGCGGCGGCTACAACGTCTACCCGGCGGAGATCGAGGGCTACATCAACGAGCTGCCGGGCGTGGCCGAAAGCGCGCTGGTGGGCGTGCCGCACCCGGACTTTGGCGAGGTGGGCGTTGCGGTGGTCACGGCCAAACCGGGCGCGACGCTGGATGCCGACGCCATCGTGGCCACGCTGAAGTCAAAGCTGGCCAACTTCAAGATCCCCAAGCGCTGTTTCGTCGTGCCGGAGCTGCCGCGCAACACCATGGGCAAGGTGCAGAAAAACCTGCTGCGCGAACAGCATAAGGGGCTGTTCGCCGCTTAGCGCGCCGCTGGGGACGACGCTGGCAGGTCGTACCAGTCGGGCTTTGATTCGGTAAACACCTGGCGCTCAATGCGCCGGGGCAGGTGGCGGCTGAACAGCCCTGCGGACACCAGCACGCGGTTGCTGTCCCTGGCCTGCTTGGCCAGCCGCGAGCCACAGCGCGGGCAGTGCGCCCGGCGCGACGCGGGGGACGAGTCGTACCACTGTGGCTGCAGGTCGCCGGACCACACCACCGAATCGGCGGGCGCCGCCAGCATGGCGAAGAAGTTGCCGTGCAGGCGCTGGCAGTCTTCACAGTGGCAGGCCACCACGCCGTAGGCCTGCTGCGGCACACTGACTTTCACGCCACCACAGTGGCACTGGCCGAGGAGTTCGCTCATGTTTTTCCTTTCCCGTTTCAGCGGATCACAGGCGGGTGTGGGTAGATCCAGGCCGTAAGCCAGCGGGTGAGCCGGGGCATCAGCACATAGGTCATGAAGAAGACTTCCACCACGATGGTCAGCAGCAGGCGCGCCGGGTACGGCCAGCCAGCCAGCAGCGAATTGATGGCGCTACCGATGCCGAGAACGAGCGAGAAGACGACCACCACCATCAGCAGCGACATCCGCAGGCGTGAGGGCTGCGGTACCACTGTGCCGGCAGGCGGGCTGAACCAGAATTCCAGCCCTGTCAGGACCTGCCAGACCGCATCCGCTTCGACCAGGGGCTGAACCTCGGCGAGGTAGCGTTCGCGCAGTTCGCTGCGCTCGAACGAACGCAGGCTGTCCAGGCTGTCGAAGCGCAGGATGCAGGTGTATTCACGGCTGCCCGGCCCGGGCTTGTGAATGTCCACACCCAGGTAGCCAGGCAAAGGGCGTGCCTCCGTGGTCAGGCGACGCAGCCAGTCTTCGTAGCGGGCTTCACAGCCGGCGCGCACCCGGCGTGTGATGACCACCGTGACGCTGGCGCCGTCGGGACTGTCGGCTTGCGCGGGGCTCACAGCGCCAGCAGCGCGTTGGCCAGCGCTTCGGGTTGGCTCAGGAACGGCGAGTGCCCGGCTTGCAGTGGCACCACCTTGCGCACCGGGGTGCGGGCCAGCATCTGGTCCTGCAGCTGCGGGCTGATGGCACGGTCCAGCGCGGTGCGGATGTACACCTTGTCCACCTGGCCAAAGCGGGCGGCCGTGAGCTGCACCGGCGTGGCGGCCGGGGCCAGCGGCTCGCGCTGGAAGAACTCGCGTTTCGTGCGCTGCTGGTCGGCAGGCGAGCAGTCGCCGCAGAACAGCATCACGATGTCGTCTTCCAGCACGCCGGCGGTCTTGTAGTCCTTGGCCAGGATGAAGTTTTGCCGCTGCTTGTTGAAGGCGTTCCATTTGTCACTTTCGGCCAGCTTGGCCATGCTCTGGTCGGGCAGGCCGGCCGCCGGCAGGTAGGCCGCCACATAGACCAGCGTCCGCACCTTCTCCGGCACGGCTTCGGCCACGGCCGAAATGGTGATGCCGCCAAAGCTGTGGCCGACCAGGACCACCGGGCCGGGCTGCGCGCGCACCACGGCAGCCACCTGGTCGCGGTAGGTGTTGAGGCTGATCTGCTCGACCGGCCCGGGCTGGCTGCCGCGGCCGGCCAGTTGCACCGTGACCACGCGGTGCCCCGCGGCCTCCAGCCGCGGCTTGATCTCGCTCCAGGCGCGCTCGTCCTGGAACGCGCCGTGCACCAGCACGTAGGTGGCCCGGGGCGCCGGTGTGAAGGGGGCGCAGGCAGCAAGTGCGGCCGATGCGGCGGCAAGGGTGAAGAGACGACGCTTCATGGTTGGCTCCCGGGTTATGGATTCAAAGGCCAAGGGCTTCGATGGTCAGTCGTGCAGCCGCCGCGCCCGAGAACTGCTGCTGGCCGGTGACCAGCCGGCCGTCGCGCAGCGCAAATTCGCGGAAGCGCGAGTGGACGACAAAGTTGGTGTTGGGCAGCTTGCGCGCCTCGTCCTCGATCCAGAACGGCTGGATCTTCTGCCCGACAAAGCTGTCGGCGAACTGCTCTTCGCTGTTGGCAAAGCCGGTCCAGGTCTTGCCGTCCACCAGCAGCGAGCCGTCGGCCAGGCGCACCTTGAGCAGGACGCAGGTGGCGTGGCACACGACCGACACCACCTTGCCGGCTTCCCAGAACGCCGCCACCAGCTGGTGCAGTGGTGCGTTGTCAATGAAGCTAACCATGGGCGACTGCCCGCCGGCCAGAAATACGGCGTCGTAGTCGGCCACCTTGACGGTGCTGATGGCCGGCGTGTTGTCCAGCAGGGCGGCGTGGGTGGGCGAGCTCAGGAAGCCCAGGCTCAGGATGTCGCTGGCCGAGTACCCGCTGGCGTCGCGCGGGTCGGAGTAGCTGTCAATCTGCAGCTTGCCGCCGGACGGGCTGACGATGTCCACCTGGTAGCCGGCTTCGGTGAAGGCCCAGTACGGATGCGTCAGCTCGGCGGCCCAGAAGCCAATGGGCCAGCCCGTGGTGGGCGACACGGCGGGGTTGGCAGCGATCAGCAGGATGCGTTTGGCGCGGGGGCTGGCAGTGTTCAGGTTGGCGGTCATGAAAAGCTCCTGGAGGGTTGCAATGGCCGCATTCTGGTTGGTGTTATGGATTTGATAAATAGTCAAATTAATTACATACTGTTGTCTGAAAAGGCAACAAAATGGCAAGTCCTGAAACCTCTGAACTCCAGACCTTCGTGAAGGTCGTGCAGGCTGGCAGCTTTACCCGCGCGGCCGAGCGGCTGCAGACCCAGAAGTCGCATGTGAGCCGCGTCGTGAGCGGACTCGAGGCAAAACTGGGCGTGCGCCTGCTGGAGCGCTCCACCCGGTCGCTGCACCTCACGGAGATCGGCCGCGAAGTGCTGGAGCGCGCCACCGGCATCCTCGCGGCCCTGGAAGACACCGAGCGGCTGGCCCAGCAGCAGGCCGGTGAGCCGCGAGGGACGCTCCGGCTGACCTGTGGGGACGAGTACGGCGTGCTGACGGCGGGCCGCTGGATCAGCAGTTATCTGCAGCGGTTTCCGCTGGTCCAGGTGGAGGCGGACTTCACCGGCCGCATCATTGACATCGTGCATGAGGGCTTTGACCTGGCCATCCGGGTCGGCGAGTTGCCGGACTCCAGCCTGACGGCACGCAAGCTCGGGGACATGCGCTACGGGCTGTTCGCATCGCCCGACTACCTGCACGCCAGGGGCAAGCCGAAGTCGCCCGACCGCTTGGCGCGGCATGACGTGCTGGTGTTCAACGGCGGACGCCTGCGTGGCCCGCTGCGGCTGCTGCGGGGGGCCGACGAGGTACGGGTGGAGGCGGCGGGCCGGCTGCGCGCCAACAGCCGCTACGCGTTGCGCGCGGCCGCCCTGCAAGGCATGGGCGTGGCCGTGCTGCCCCTGGCGATGGCGGCCGGCACCGGCCTGGTCCGGGTGCTCCCCGACTGGTCGCCGGCGCCGGTGCCTGTCCATGCGCTGTATGCCAGCAGCCGCTACCTGAGCCCCAAGGTTCGCGCGTTTGTGGACCATGCGGTGGCCCATTTCGAGCCGGAACCTGTCAGCAACCTCGTGTAAGAAGCTGCCATTCGGGCGCGACTTCGACTAGTCTGTTTCCTGTGAAACCCATCGCGCCATGAATCATGTCCACACGGCCCCCGGTGCCCCGACCGCACTGGCCCGGCGCTACGCCGACGTCCGCGCCCGGACGGTCCGGCTGGCGGCACCGTTGTCGCCTGAGGACTGCCAGGTGCAGTCGATGCCGGACGCCAGCCCCGTCAAGTGGCATCTGGCGCATGTCACCTGGTTCTTTGAAACCTTCGTCCTGGAACGCTTTGAGCCGGGGTTTGCCCCGTTTGACGCCCGCTTTCGTGTGCTGTTCAACAGCTACTACCAGCAGGTGGGGGATCGCCATCCCCGGCCCCAGCGGGGCTTGCTGACGCGGCCCGCGCTGGCCGACGTGCTGCGCTGGCGGGCCCAGGTGGACGAGCGCATGGCGCGATTGCTGGCGCAGCAGGCCGAGCCAGCGCTGCAGGCCCTGGTGACGCTGGGCCTGCAGCACGAGCAGCAGCACCAGGAGCTTCTGTTGACCGACCTGAAGCACCTGTTGTGGAGCAACCCGTTGCGCCCCGCGTACCAGCCAGCCTGGCCGCTCGCACCGGTGGCGCCGGTGGCGCCCCGCTGGTTGCCGCAGTCGGGTGGACGGGTGGCTGCAGGGGCCAGCGGGCCCGGCTTCGCCTTCGACAACGAAACCCCGCGCCATGACCACTGGTTGCGACCCTATGCGCTGCTCAACCGGCTGGTGACGCACGGCGAATGGGCAGACTTTGTGGCCGACGGGGGCTACCGCGACGCCCGCTGGTGGCTGGCGGCCGGCTGGGACTGGGTGGTGGCCCTGGGCATCGAAGCGCCGCTGTACTGGTCGCGCGCAGACGCAGCAGACGCCTGGCACAGCTTCACGCTGCATGGTGAAGTGCCGCTGGATCCGCATACCCCGGTGACCCACATCAGCTACTTCGAGGCCGATGCCTTTGCGCGCTGGAAGGCCGCCACGGACACTGCCTTTGCCGGGGCACGCCTGCCCACCGAGTTCGAATGGGAAGCGGCTGTCGCCCCTGATGAACAGGCGCACCATGCGGCGGGGAATTTTGTGGAATCCGGCGCATTGCACCCGATGCCGGTGGCCCGGCCGGGCAGCGGTCTGCTGCAGGCGCTGGGCGATGTGTGGGAATGGACGTCGAGCAGCTACCAGGCCTACCCGGGCTACCGGCCATGGGCGGGTGCCGTGGGCGAATACAACGGCAAGTTCATGGTCAACCAGTACGTGCTGCGGGGTGGTTCCTGTGCCACCCCGGCCGACCATGTGCGGGCCAGCTACCGCAACTTCTTTCCAACCGATGCGCGCTGGCAGTTCACGGGCCTGCGCCTGGCCCGCGACCTGGACTGAGCGGCTTCAGCGCACCAGCAGCACCGGCACTGTGCTGTCGGCGACCACGCGCTGGGCCACCGAGCCCATGAGCGCACGGCCCAGCAGCCCGCGACCATGCGTACCCATGACAATCTGGTGCACCTTCTCGCGCTTGGCCAGGCGCAGGATCTCTTCCGCCGGAGCGCCGACCACGTAGCTGACACGCCATTTCATGTCGTGCCGCTTGAGGAACTTCTCGATCGGGCTGGTGACCTTTCGGGCTTCGTCCTCGTGGTAGCCCTTGACGACATCGGCGCCCAGCGCCGAGCGCACGCGCGGAGGCACTGGGGGCTGCACGTTGAGCACGATCAGCTCGTCGCCGGCTTGCGCAAAGGTCTGGTTCGTCACAAGCCAGCCAAGGGCCTTCTTGGTGTAGCTGCTGCCATCTGCGGCGAGGAGGATTTTCATGGGTGCAAGCCTTTCTGGTCTGGAGGATCCGGTTTCAGCGCAGTACCAGCACCGGCACATGGGAGTGCGTCAGTACATGCTGCGTTTCGCTGCCCAGCAGCACGCGTTTGAGCCCCTTGCGGCCATGCGATGCCATGATGATCAGGTCGCACTTGTACTTGCGTGCCGTGGCAATCACGGATTCTGCCACCAGGTCGGAGCGCACCGTCACGGCACGGGCCTTGAGGCCCTTCTTTTCAGCGGCCAGCTTGACCGCGTCCACCACCGACTGGCCTTCCTCGGCCCACTGCTTTTCAATGCGGCCCACTTCCTGCGGCGCCAGCGCCACCGAGCCTTCAAAGTAGCTCATCGGGTAGCGCGGCACGACTTTCATGGCCACCAGTTCCGCCCCACAGAGCGACGCCAGGCCAATGCCGCTGGCAACGGCTTTTTTGGAGAGGGTGGAGCCGTCGGTGGCTACCAGAATGCGTTCGTACATGACAAGTCTCCTTCGGGGATGTGCAGTCCAGCTTACTCCACGCGGTCCGGTTCGTGTTGATCCATGTCAAGCGGGCCGGGCAGGACGGCTTGTAGCCTTGGGGCATGACATCTGCCACCTTGCACGCCCCCGCGGGCGACGCTGCGCTGCGTGCCGTCGTGGACGACCGCCAGGACTGGGAAGCGTTCAGCCGGCCCTGTGATGACGCCAGTGGCCACTGGGAGTCGCATGTGGCGATCGAGGGCATGCACTGCGCGACCTGTTCGCTCACCGTTGAGGACGCCTTGCGTGCCGTGCCGGGCGTGCGCGACGCGTCGGTCAGCGGCGCGGGCCAGGTCGCACGGGTCGTCTGGTCGCCCGGGGCCACGCGGCCGTCGACCTGGCTGGCGGCCGTGGCCCGCGCCGGTTACCGCGCCGTACCCGCGCCCGACCTGCTGCGCGGGGAGGCCCGGCGACAGGCCGCACGCGTCATGCTCTGGCGCTGGCTGGTCGCAGGCTTTTGCATGATGCAGGTGATGATGTACGCCGTGCCCACCTATGTGGCCGGCCCCGGCGACATGACCCCCGAGATGGAGCGCCTGCTGCGCTGGGCGTCCTGGGTGCTGACGCTGCCGGTGTTGCTGTTCTCGTGCCGGCCGTTCCTTGCCAGTGCCTGGCGCGACCTGCGCCAGCGCAGCATTGGCATGGACGTGCCGGTGGCGCTGGGCATCCTGATCGCCTTTGCCGCCAGCACGGCCGTGACGGTGCAGCCAGCAGGGCCCTGGGGCCATGACGTCTGGTACGACTCGCTGACCATGTTCGTGTTCTTCCTGCTCAGCGGCCGCATGCTGGAGTTGCGCCTGCGTGACAGGACGGCGGGCGCGCTGGAGGCGCTGTCGCGGCGCCTGCCGGACAGCATCGAACGGCGCCAGCCGGACGGCTCCTTCGAGCGCGTGGCGGTGCGGCGCCTGCAGCCGGGTGACGTGATTCGCGTGTTGCCGGGCGAGGCTTTTCCGGCCGACGGCGAGCTGATCGAGGGCGAGACCCAGGTGGACGAGGCACTGCTGACCGGTGAATCGCGTCCGCTGCCGCGCCAGGCCGGCGCGGGCGGCGTGGCGGAGGTGATTGCGGGCAGCCACAACCTGTCGGGCGTGGTGCTGGTGCGCGTGCTTCGCACGGGTGCGCAGACACGCTACGCCGGCATCGTCGCGCTGATGCAGCAGGCCGCTGCCGACAAGCCGGCGCTGGCGCAGCTGGCTGATCGTGTCGCACGGCCGTTTCTGGTGTCGGTGCTGCTGGCCAGCGCTGCTGCTGCCGCGTGGTGGTGGCCTGCAGACCCCGGCCATGCGATTGGCGTGGCGATCGCCGTGCTGATCGTGACCTGCCCCTGCGCGTTGTCGCTGGCCACGCCAGCGACAACGCTGGCAGCGGCTGGTGCGCTGGCGCGGCGCGGTGTGCTGGTGCGACGCCTGCAGGCCTTCGAGACGGCGACACGGATTGACACCGTGGTGTTCGACAAGACCGGCACACTCACGCACGACCGCATGGCCGTGGAGGCCGTGCGCGTGCGTGACGGTGTCACGCCAGCAGTCGCGCTGCGGCTGGCGGCAGCGCTGGCCCAGCACTCGCTGCACCCGGTGTCGCGTGCGCTGCTGGCCGCGGCCCCGGACGGGCCGCCGGTGGTGGTGGACGTTCGGGAACTGCCGGGCCAGGGCCTGCACGGCACTGTGGGCGAGGGCGCTGCGGCGCAGGTGCTGCGGCTGGGCTCCGCGCGCTTGTGCAATGCGCCGTCACAGCAATGTGCCGGCGATCTGCTGCAGGCGCACCTGGCGGACGCGCAGGGATGGCTCGCAACGTTCGACCTGGGTGAATCGGTCCGCGCCGATGCCGTCGCCGCGGTGCAGGCCCTGCGGGGCATGGGCCTGCACGTTCAGCTGCTGTCGGGCGACCGGTCGCGCGCGGTGCAGCGCCTGGCCTGGCGCGCCGGGATCGACACCGCGTTCGGCGACCGCTCCCCCGAAGACAAGCTGGCCCATGTGCGCGCGCTGCAGCAGCGCGGGCACCGTGTGGCCATGGTGGGTGACGGCATCAACGATGCGCCGGTGCTGGCACTGGCGGACCTTTCGTTCACGCTTGGCGAGGCGGCCGCGCTGGCGCGTTCGCGTGCCGACGTGGTGGTGATGGGCGGGCAGCTGGCCGCTGTGCCCGCGCTGCTGCGCCACGCCATACGCACCCGGGCCGTGGTGTGGCAGAACCTGGCCTGGGCCGCGGGCTACAACGCGGTCTGCGTGCCGCTGGCCGTGGCCGGCTGGATGCCGGCCTGGCTGGCGGGGTTGGGCATGGCCACGAGTTCGCTGGTGGTGGTGATGAATGCGGCGCGCCTGGCGCGTTCGCCGGAGGCGCATTGAGATGGACATCCTGTATCTGTTGATCCCGCTGTCCATCGCGCTGGCGTTGCTGATCCTGGGCGCGCTGGGCTGGGCCGTCTGGCGTGGCCAGTTTGACGATGTGGACGCCGAAGGCGAGCGGATTCTTCGCTCCGATTGACTTTCGTCAACCCGGTCTGCCGCCTTGCGGCCGACACTGGCGCCGAAACATAAAAGGTGCCCGATGAACACAGAGCAAACACAACTGGATCAGCCGCACGCAGGCGTCTATGAAGACACCGTCGTCCGGCAGTTTTCCCTGATGGCCGTGGTGTGGGGAGTGGTCGGCATGCTGGTGGGCGTGTTCATCGCTGCCCAGCTCGCCTGGCCCGAACTCAACTTCGGCATTCCCTGGCTCAGCTATGGCCGCTTGCGTCCGCTGCACACGAATGCCGTGATCTTTGCCTTTGGCGGTTGCGCGCTGTTTGCCACCAGCTACTACGTGGTGCAGCGCACCAGCCAGGTCCGGCTGTTCCTGCCCAAACTGGCGGCTTTCACTTTCTGGGGCTGGCAGCTGGTCATACTGGCGGCCGCCGTCAGCCTGCCGCTGGGCTACACCAGCGGCAAGGAATACGCCGAGCTTGAATGGCCGATCGACATCCTGATCACGCTGGTCTGGGTGGCGTACGCCGTGGTGTTCTTCGGCACCATCGGCATCCGCAAGGTCCGCCACATCTACGTGGCCAACTGGTTCTACGGGGCCTTCATCATCGCGGTGGCCATCCTGCACCTGGTCAACAGTGCAGCGGTGCCGGCGGGGCTGATGAAGAGCTACTCGGCGTACGCCGGCGTGCAGGACGCCATGGTCCAGTGGTGGTACGGCCACAACGCGGTGGGCTTCTTCCTGACCGCGGGCTTCCTGGGGATGATGTACTACTTCATCCCGAAGCAGGCGGGCCGTCCGGTGTACAGCTACCGCCTGTCCATCGTGCACTTCTGGGCGCTGATCTTCACCTACATGTGGGCCGGCCCGCACCACCTGCACTACACCGCGTTGCCCGACTGGACGCAATCCATCGGCATGGTGTTCTCGCTGATCCTGCTGGCGCCCAGCTGGGGCGGAATGATCAACGGCATCATGACGCTGTCGGGTGCCTGGCACAAGCTGCGGGACGACCCGATCCTGCGCTTCCTGATCGTGTCGCTCTCGTTCTACGGCATGAGCACCTTCGAGGGCCCGATGATGTCGATCAAGACCGTCAACGCCCTGAGCCACTACACCGACTGGACCGTGGGTCACGTGCACTCCGGTGCCCTCGGCTGGGTCGGCCTGATTTCCATGGGCTCGCTGTACTACCTGATCCCGCGCCTGTTCGGCCAGAAGAAGATGTACAGCATCAAGGCCATCGAGGTCCACTTCTGGACGGCCACCATCGGCATCGTGCTGTACATCGCGGCCATGTGGATCGCCGGCGTGATGCAGGGACTGATGTGGCGCGCCGTCAACGCCGATGGCACGCTCACCTACACCTTTGTGGAAAGCGTCAAGGCGACCTATCCGTTCTATGTGATCCGTGTGACTGGGGGTGCGCTGTACCTTGGCGGCATGCTGGTCATGGCCTGGAACGTCTGGATGACGGCCATTTCGGGGCGCTCGGTCAACGCGCCCATCCCCGCCGTCGCGGCTCATGCCTGATGAGGAAACCTAGTCATGTCTGAAAACACCCAAAAGGGCTTCACCCACGAAAAGGTGGAGACCAACAACTTCCTGATGATCGTGCTGATCCTGCTGGTGGTCGCCGTTGGCGGCCTGGTCGAGATCGTGCCCCTGTTCTTCCAGAAGTCCACGACCGAGCCGATTGCCGGCATCAAGCCCTATACCTCGCTGCAGCTGGTGGGGCGCGACATCTACCTGCGCGAGGGCTGCTACAACTGCCATTCGCAGATGATCCGGCCGTTCCGTTCGGAAACGCTGCGTTACGGCCACTATTCCGTGGCGGGGGAGTTTGTCTATGACCACCCCTTCCAGTGGGGCAGCAAGCGCACCGGCCCCGACCTGCACCGCGTGGGCGGCAAGTACAGCGACGACTGGCACCGCATCCACCTGACCAACCCGCGCGACGTAGTGCCCGAATCCAACATGCCGGCCTATCCGTGGCTGGAAAAGACCGCCATTGACCCGGCCGACGTGGCGCCGCGCATGAAGGCGCTTCGCATCGTGGGGGTGCCCTATACCGACGCGGACATCGCCAAATCGGCCGAAGACGTGAAGGGCCGCAACGAAATGGACGCGCTGGTGGCCTATCTGCAGGTCTTGGGCCGCGCCCTCAAGTAAGGAGCCACAACCATGGACGTCAACACACTGCGGATTGTGGCCACGCTGGCCTGTTTTGTGACCTTCATCGGCATCGTGGTCTGGGCTTGGTCCCGCCGCAATGCCAGCGGGTTTGAGGAAGCCGCCCGCCTGCCGTTTGACCAGGACTGAACACCATGAGCGATTTCACTAGCAATTTCTGGTCGGTCTATGTGTCCGGCATCACCCTCGTGGGCATCATCGCCTGCGTCATCCTGCTATGGGTCACCGGGCGCAAGAAGGTGCCGGCCACGGCCGACAACAGCACCGGCCATGTCTGGGACGAAGACCTGCGCGAGATGAACAACCCGCTGCCGCGCTGGTGGGTCTGGATGTTCATCATCACGATCGTCTTTTCACTGCTTTACCTGGTCGCCTACCCGGGCCTGGGTGACTACAAGGGCCAGTTCGGCTGGTCTTCCACCGCCGAGCACGCCAACGAGGTGACCAAGGCCAACAAGGCGCTGGAGCCCCTGTACGCCCGCTTCACCGCCATGCCGCCCGACAAGGTGGCTGGCGATGCCCAGGCCATGGCCATTGGCGAGCGGCTGTTCATGAACAACTGCGCCCAGTGCCACGGTTCGGACGCCCGTGGCAGCAAGGGCTTCCCGAACCTGACAGACGCTGACTGGCTGCACGGCGGTACGCCCGACAAGATTGCCGAAACCCTGCTCAAGGGCCGCGTCGGCAACATGCCGCCCATGGCCGCGGCCGTGGGCTCGCCCGACGATGTGAAGAACGTGGCCAACTACGTGCTGAGCCTGTCGGGCAGCCCGCATGACTCGCTGCGCGCCTCGCTGGGCAAGGCCAAGTTCGGCGCCTGCGCAGCCTGCCATGGCATGGACGGCAAGGGCAACCAGGCACTCGGTGCCCCCAACCTCACCGACGGCATCTGGCTGCATGGCTGGGGCGAGAACGCCATCGTCTCCATCATCAACACCGGCAAGGTCAACCAGATGCCGGCCCAGGCCGACAAGCTGACCGAGGCCCAGATCCATGTGCTGACCAGCTATGTCTGGGGCCTGTCCAACCGCGGCGGGGCGGCCAGACCCTGAGGCGGATGCCGTCTCGCCACATGCCTGGCCCCGCCAATGCGGGGCCTTTTTTCTGGGGCGGGGCGTCGTGGCTGATCTATGTCAACTGACCGGCACCTGCCGGCGGCGAAGATCGTGCCCATGAAGGTTATTCCCATCGCCCCCGCACCGCCGGAAGAAGGCGAGCTCCGGTCGCTTTACGCAGCGCAGGAAAAAATCTACCCCCGGTCCGTCAGCGGCTTCTTCTCACGCTGGCGCTGGGCCGTGGTGGTGCTCACGCAGCTGGTGTTTTATGGCTTGCCCTGGTTCGAGTGGGGCCAGCGGCAGGCCGTGCTGTTTGACCTGGGCGCGCGCCGCTTCTACATCTTCGGTCTGGTGCTGTACCCGCAGGACTTCATTTACCTCACGGGTCTGCTGGTGGTCTCGGCGCTGTCGCTGTTCCTGTTCACCGCCGTGGCCGGGCGCCTGTGGTGCGGCTATGCCTGCCCGCAGACGGTGTACACCGAGATCTTCCTGTGGATCGAGCGCAAGGTGGAAGGCGACCGTTCGGCCCGCATGCGGCTGGATGCCGCGCCGTTCTCGCTGGAGAAACTGGTCAAGAAATGGGCCAAGCATTTCCTGTGGATCAGTGTGGCGCTGTGGACCGGTTTCACCTTTGTGGGCTACTTCACGCCGGTGCGCGAACTGGGTCTGGAATTCCTGCAGACCCGCATGAGCTCCTGGGAAGTGTTCTGGGTGTTTTTCTATGGTTTTGCCACGTACGGCAACGCCGGTTTCATGCGCGAGCAGGTCTGCAAGTACATGTGTCCGTATGCCCGCTTCCAGAGCGCCATGTTCGACAAGGACACGCTGATCGTGAGTTACGACGTTGGTCGCGGCGAGCCACGCGGTGCGCGTTCGCGCTCGGCAGACTACAAGGCCAAAGGCCTTGGCGAGTGCGTGGACTGCACGCTGTGTGTGCAGGTCTGTCCGACCGGCATCGACATCCGCAACGGCCTGCAGTACGAATGCATTGGCTGCGGTGCCTGCGCCGACGTGTGCGACACCGTCATGGACAAGGTCGGGTACCCGCGCGGACTGGTGCGCTACACCACGCAGCATGGCATGGCACGCGGCTGGGGCCGCGCCGAGATTCTTCGCCATGTGCTGCGGCCGCGCGTGCTGCTGTACACCGGGCTGCTGGCCGCGCTGTGTGTGGCCATGCTGGCCAGCCTGATGTTGCGCACACCTTTCAAGGTGGACGTGGTGCGGGACCGTGCCTCGCTGGCACGCATCGCTGAAGGCGGCCGGCTGGAAAACGTGTTCCGCCTGCAGATCATGAACGCGACCGAGACGACCCGGCAGTACCGCATCGACGCCACGGGCTTGGACGGATTGACCATTGCGTCCGATGCCACCGTGACCGTCGGGCCAGCCGAGTCCCGCTGGGTGCCGGTGCGGCTGCAGATTGCCTACGGGTCGGCCGCGCCGGGATCACACCCCATCCGGTTCCAGATCGAAGACGCCGCTGCAAAAGCGCAGCTGAGCGAGAAGTCCGTGTTCATTGTTCCGCGTTAAGGAGAAAGCCATGCCCCAGCCCCATCAGCCTGTTGAAGCACCGTGGTGGAAGCACGGCCATGTGTGGCTCATCATTGCCGGCCCGGCCATCGTGATCGTGGCTGGCTTCGTGACGCTCTGGCTGGCGGTGAGCCACCCCGATGCGCTGGTGGCCACCGACTACTACCGTCGTGGCATCGAAATCAACAAGACCCTGCTGCCGGCGCAACAGGGCCGCAATCATGCGGTCACGCCGCCGGCGCCTGCCAGCCCCTGAGGCAGCGCCTCGCACCCAAGGAGACCTCACGCCATGCGCACTCAGCGAATCATGTGGATCATCTGGCCGGCTTTCCTCACGGCCTGTGTGCTGGAGCTGCTGGTGTTTGCCCTGGTGGACCCGCAGGATCTGCACTGGTCAGGCCAGCCACTGGGCCTGTCGCGCCAGGGCGTCTACAGCGTCGCGTTCTTCGTGTTCTGGCTGGTGTGCATGGGCGCCAGCGGCCTGACCGCGTTGCTGGGGATGGCACCCGATGAGGTCAACCGCTGCCCGTATCCCCGGGGCGAGCGGCCGGACAGTTGTGAGAAAGGCCCGCTGTGAGCTTGCGACGACTGGTTTCCGTTGTGCTGTTGTGTCTGCTGGCCACCGGTTGCAGCTCCATGCTGCCGCGTGGCTCCACCAGCACACCGTCGCCGTTCAGCACCTTTGACGAGGCGGAGGACGCGGCAGAGAAGATCGTGCCGTTCAAGACCCTGGTGTCCGAGCTCAAGGGACTGGGCTTTGACCCGGAGGCGGGCACCAATGTGACACTGATTCCCTACCCGGAAATCATCGCGCGGCTGGCGCCGTACCAGGGCGTCCCGCTGGCGGAGCTGGACCCGGGCATCCGCCGCTGCATCCAGGCGCAGCGGGCCTGCCGGGCCTACCGGTTCCACTTTGCGCGCGAGGACCGAGCCCGGGAAGGCAGCTTCTGGCCGGATTTTTTCAATGTCCGGCGCGTGACCAGCATCAAGGGCTGGTGGTTTGATGCGCTGGTGGTGGTCAGCGATGGCACCGTGCTGTTCCGCAACGTGGCGGGCCAGGCCCGCACCGACCGGGTCGAGAAGCAGACTAATCCGCTCGGTCCGTTCCAGCGGGCGGGCGAATCGGCCGGCTCCGCGCTCATCAACTGACGCGCTTCGGTGTGCTGTAATCCCCGCAACCTGGTTGCCGGAGCACACGCTTGCCTTCTAGTACTAACGGCCTCAGCAACGCCACAGCCCGCCTCGCCGGGCTGCTGGAGTCGGCGATGGACGCCATCATCACCGTGGACGAAACCCAGCAGATCGTGCTGTACAACCGTGCCGCAGAAAAAATCTTCGGCTGGCCCGCTGCACAGATGCTGGGCCAGCCGCTGACGCGCCTGATGCCAGGCCGCTTCCATGACAGCCATGCGGGTCATGTGAAGCGCTTTGGCGAGCGGGGCGTGACGACGCGGCGCATGGGTGGGCTGAACCTGGTGTACGGCCGCCATGCCGACGGGCATGAGTTCCCGGTGGACGCCTCCATCTCGCAGCTGGACACGCCCGAGGGCAAGCTGTTCACCGTGATCCTGCGCGACGTCACCGAGCGCGTGCGCGCGCAGGAAGAGCTGGCCGCCTATGCCGCCCAGGCCAGCGCCATCCGCGAACAGGAAAAAACCCGTGTGGCGCGGGAGCTGCATGACGAGCTGGCCCAGTCGCTCACGGCGCTCAAGATGGACACCATCTGGCTGCGTGACCACCTGGCAGGGCAACCGGCGGACGTGCAGGCCAAGCTTGCCAGCATGCTGGGCATGCTGGACGCCAGCGTCGCCGCCACCCGCCGCATTGCCGCGGATTTGCGGCCACTGGTGCTGGACGACCTGGGCCTGGTGGCGGCGATTGAATGGCTGGCGCAAAACTTCACCCAACGCTCAGGGGTGGCCTGCCAGCTCGATGTGGACGAAGACCTGGAGCTGCACGAGCCGTACGCCACGGCGGTGTTCCGGATGGTGCAGGAGTCGCTGACCAACGTGGGCAAACACGCCGCCGCCACGCAGGTGGAGGTGCAGGTCCGGCGCAGCGCGCACGAGGTGACGCTGCGCGTCACCGACAACGGTCGCGGTTTCCAGACCCAGGCGCCGCGCAACGCCGGCTCGCTCGGACTGGCGGGGCTGCGGGAGAGGGCCCAGCTGCTCAAAGGCCAGGTCCGCGTGGACAGCGAGCCCGGCCGCGGTACGGTGATCGAGGCGCACATCCCGGTGCAGGTGCTGGAGGCGGGTGCATGACGCGCATCGTGATCGCCGATGACCACGCCATCGTCCGCGAGGGGCTCAAGCGCATCGTGGGCGAGGCCGGAGACCTGGAAGTGGTGGACGAAGCCTGCGACGGCACCGAGGTGCAGCGCGTGGTGCGCGAGCGGGAATTTGACGTGCTGGTGCTCGACCTTTCCATGCCCGGTCGCAGCGGCATGGAACTGATCAAGCTGGTGAAGGCTGAA
Organism: Ramlibacter sp.; assembly: GCA_046348225.1. GTDB lineage: Bacteria > Pseudomonadota > Gammaproteobacteria > Burkholderiales > Burkholderiaceae_C > JAXMEQ01. The sequence goes on along the minus strand of JAXMEQ010000002.1, from coordinate 310,752 downwards.
AAGCCGAAGTTGCGTATCCTGGTGCTCAGCATGCACCAGGAGCAGCAGTACGCGGTGCGTGCCATCAAGGCTGGTGCCAGCGGCTACCTGACCAAGGAAAGTGCGCCGGCGCAGCTGGTGCATGCCATCCGGAAGATCGCCACGGGGGGTGCTTTCATCAGCGCCGAGGTGGCTGAACAGCTGGCCCTGGGCGCCATGCCCGGCGGGCCGGCCGCGCCGCACGAGTCGCTGTCGGACCGCGAGTTCGAGGTGTTCCGCCTGCTGGCAGCAGGCGTGTCGGTCACCGACATCGGTCACCGGCTGAACCTCTCGGTCAAGACCGTCAGCACCCACAAGGCCAATCTCATGGCCAAGATGGGACTGGCCAATCAGAGCGACCTGATCCGCTATGCACTGCGCCACGGCCTGACGGAGCAATAGTCCTGGCGCTAGGAATCGTCCTAGGCCGCCTCGGCGTGCGCCCAGGCGATTTTCGGGACTTGGCCTAGCCCTGTTTTCAGCCGGCGCCGATGGCTGCAAAGGCGTGCCGCTGCCACAGTAGCGGCATGGTTCAACAACAAACCCCGTTGCGGATTTTTCTGGTCGAGGACTCGGCCCCGATCCGTGAACGTATCGCCGCCATGCTGGCCGATCGCGGGATCTCCGTCGTCGGTGCGGCGGCCACACCACAAGACTCGATTGACGGCATCCTGGCGGCCCGCCCGGATGTGGTGGTGCTGGACGTGCAGCTCGAAGGAGGCTCCGGCCTGCAGGTGCTGCGCGCCGTCCACCCGGTCGAACCCGGCATTGCCTTCGTCGTCTTCAGCAACAACGTCGGTCTGGCCTACCGAAAGCGCTACCTCGGCGAAGGCGCCGTTGGCTTCCTTGACAAAAGCAGCGAGTTTGACCAGCTGGCCGAGGCCGTGGCGCTCGCGTCCCGGCACACCCTGCATTGACCCCATTGACCCATATCCGGAGGAATCACCATGAACACCGCCACGCTTGAAGCGCCCGTCCGCCCCGCCCGGGTCATGCCGCTGCAGCGCGCCCGCACAGCCGGCGCGCTGACGCCGCTGAAGACGCAGTGCTCCAGCTGCCACCTGCGCGACCTGTGCCTGCCCTGCGGCATGTCGGGTCAGGAGGTCGATGAGCTCGACAGCCTGATGTTCAGCCGCCGCAAGGTCGCCGCCGGGCAGGACCTGTACCAGGAAGGCGAGAAGTTCGCCTACATCTACGCCGCGCGCAGCGGCACCTTCAAGACCAGCCTGACCTTGCCCGACGGGCGCGAGCAGGTGGTGGGCTTCTACATGGCTGGCGAGCTGATGGGCCTGGACGGCATCGCCAGCGGCAAGCACGCTTCCACCGCGATCGCGCTGGAAGATGCCGAGGTTTGCGCCATTCCCTACGCTCACCTGGCCCGGGTGGCCATGGGCGTGGCCGGCCTGCAGGACGCCGTGACGCGCCTGATGAGCCGCGAGATCGTGCGCGAGCACAGCCTGATGATGCTGCTGGGCAGCATGAACGCCGAGGAACGGCTGGCCGCCTTCCTGCTCAACCTGTCGCAGCGGCTCAAGGCGCGCGGCTACTCACCGAACGAGTTCCATCTGCGCATGTCGCGCGCCGAGATCGGCAGCTACCTGGGCATGAAGCTGGAAACCGTGAGCCGCACCTTCTCGGCCTTCCAGCAGCAGCGCCTGCTGGAAGTCGACAAGCGGCATATCCGCATCACCGACCTGGACGGTCTGACCCGCACCTTCGAGACCCGGCTTCATTGAAAGAACAGGGAAGAAAAAGCCCCCAGTCCGCACCGGGATTGCGCAAGGCGCTATCAAATTCATAGCGGATCGCGGCCCCGGTCAAACCTGGCGGGCGAGGTCACGGACGGCCAGCGCCAGCGGTGCAGCCAGCCGGATGGCGTTGCTGGGGTGGGCGATGGTGTCGCAGGTCACCACGCGGCGGATGCCGGCGGCCTTCAGGCGTGCCAGCGCTTCGGCGTCAAACAGCGCGTGAACGGCCACGCAAACCGGCGCGGGAAGCCCGGCCTTCGCCAGCGCCACCGCAGCGGCGACCAGTGTCTGGCCGGTGGACACGATGTCATCCAGCAGCACCGGTGTGTGGCCGGGCCAGGGACCGGTCTCGGCCAGCCTGACCGTTACCTCGCGGTCGCCGCGCCGGGTTTTGGCCATGACGGTCCAGGGCGCACCGGCGAGCCGTGCGACTTCGCCAACCCATTGCGCGCTTTCACTGTCCGGGCCGATCAGCAGGGGCTGCGGCAGCTGGCGCGCCAGCCAGCGCGCCACCAGTGGTGCGGCTGCCACCACCGTGGTGGGCATGGTGTAGATCTCGTCGAGGCTGCGCCAGCGGTGCAGGTGCGGGTCCACCGTCACCAGAAAGTCGAGCGCGCCCGACAGCAGCCGGGCATAGCTGCGCGAGGTGACGGCTTCGCCGGGTTTGAAGCGCTTGTCCTGCCGCATGTAGGCCAGATAAGGCGCCACCAGGCCGACCTTGCGCGCGCCCAGCTCGCGCGCTGCATCCGCGGCAAACAGCAGGGGCAGGGTTTTGCCATCGGGGTGGTCCAGGCTGCCTGCCAGCACCACGCAGCGCCCCTTCACCGGGGCGTCCAGCCGCACCAGGGATTCACCATCGGGGAACTGGTGCAGCGCCAGCGCCGTGTGGTCACAGCGCAGGCGGCCGGCCAGCGCTGCGGCCAGCGCGTCGGCACCGGGCAGCGCCACCACCAGCAGGGCGGGCACGGTCATGTGGCTTCTGCCATCACGTGCACCGCCTCGGCCTGGGTGCTGGCGTACTCCAGCGCATAGGCCAGTTCGCCCGGGGTGGCCGCGTGCAGCGTGAACAGTGGCTGGCCGCGTTCCACCACAGCGCCGAGCTGCACGCCCATGTGAATGCCGGCGCAGGCCGATGTGGGTGCACCGGCCAGCTTGGCAATGCGCGCGAGCCGCCGGTTGTCGATGGCGATCACGGTGCCGCCATGTCGTGCCGTCACCGGCTGCTGGTGCGCCGCCACGGGCGGCTCGCGCAGGCCGCCCTGGGCCTCGCAGATGGCCTGGAATTTCTGCCACGCACGTCCGTCCTCCAGCACGGCGGTGGCCATGGCCAGCCCCTTGCCCGCAGGCGACGCACCGCCGAATTCGAGCACCTGCCCCGCCAGCTGCAGTGCGCGCTCGGCCAGGTCGGCGGGCGCACCCGCTTCACCCCGCAGCACCGCCAGCACATCGCGTGCCTCCAGCGCCGGGCCGATGCCGCGGCCCACCGGGGCCACGCCGTCGGTCTGGACCACACGCACCTGCAGACCCAGGGCCTGACCCACCTGCTGCAACTGCCGGCCCAGCAGGCTGGCGGCCTGCGCGCTGCGCACCTTGGCCGTCAGCCCCACCGGCATGTCGATCAGCACATGGGTAGCGCCGGCGGCAGCCTTCTTGGACAGCACCGACGCCACCAGCTGGCCCTGGCTGTCGAGGTCCAGCGGGCGTTCGACACGGATCAGGATGTCATCCGCCGGACTCAGGCGCACCGCACCGCCCCAGACAATGCAGCCGCCGGTGTTGTCCACCACGCGGCGGATCTGTGCCACGTCCAGGCCCACGGGCGCCAGAGTCTCCATGGCATCGGCCGTGCCCGCGGGCGAGGTGATCGCGCGCGACGAGGTCTTGGGCATGCGCAGCCCGCAGGCGGCAATGATGGGCACGATGATCATGGTGGTGCGGTTGCCGGGCAGGCCGCCCACGCAATGCTTGTCCATCACGAGGCCATCGCCCCAGGCCACGCGCTCGCCCGCATTCACCATGGCCCGGGTCAGCGCGATGGTTTCGTCCAGGTCGAGGTGGTCACCAGCACAGGCGGTCACGAAGGCGGCCAGCTGCAGGTCGGAATAATGGCCCGCTGCCACGTCGGTGATCACCGCGTCAAAGGCCGACTGACCCAGGCGCTTGCCATACACCTTGGCGCGCACATGGCTCAGCGACTCGATTGGCGTGGGGTGGCGCAGCGACACCGCTTCTCCGGGTTTTGCCTGCAGCAGCCGCCAGGCCGCCTCTGACAGGCCGGCCTCATCGGCGGCGAGGAAGTCACCCGTCACAACGTTCAGGGTGGCGATGATGGCATTGCCGTTGAGCCGCAACTCCACCCGGGACTGGGCTTCGAAGCCCTCGGAATGGCAGACACGGCAGTCGCGGTGCAGGTAGAGCACCGGCTCCTGGTAGGTGTCGATGCCCAGGCGCCGCAGGCGCAGGCGGCTGGTGCCAGGTGGGTGGGGCTGGGAAGCGCTGGCAGTCGGCATGGCCTGATTGTGCGCGTCAGTCTGCCGGCCGGGCGCAGGCCTCGTGAAACAGGCGCTGGACGTCGGTCGCCTGGCTCAGCGCCGAGCCTGCGGACAGCAATGCCGCAGCGCCGGCGGCCATGCCGTAGCGCAACGCGGTGTCGGGCCCGTCGCCGCGGTCCAGCGCCCAGAGCAGGCCGGCCAGAAAGCTGTCCCCCGCGCCGATGGTGCTGGCTACGGGCACCGGCAAAGCGGGCGCAAAGTGTGCCGTCCCGGCCGTGACCAGCAGCGCGCCCTGGTCGCCCAGCGACAGCGCCACCCTCCGCGCCTGGCCGCGTGTGACCAGGCCGCGCGCGGCCGCGAGCTGCTCGGCCCGCGTGAGCAGGGGCAAGCCGGTCAGGTCGCGCAGCTCGCGCAGGCTGGGCTTGACCAGATCCACGCCTTGGGCCAGCGCTGCGGCCAGGGCCGGGCCGGAACTGTCCAGCACCAGCCGGCTGCCCTGTGTCTGCGCCAGCCGGGCCAGGCGTGCATGAAAGTCGTCCGGCACGCCCGGTGGCAGGCTGCCGCTGGCGACCAGCCAGACCGGTGCCGGGCGCTGCGCCGCCAGCCAGGCCAGGCAGGCCTGCCATTCGGTTTCGGCCAGCCGCGGCCCGGGCAGCACAAACCGGTAGTCCTGCCCGCTGCAGGCTTCGTGGGCAGTGAAGCTGGTGCGTGTTTCGCCGGCAATGACCATGGCGTGGTGTGGCAGCTGCTCGTCCCTGAGCAGTCGGTGCAGCTCGTGCCCCGTGGCCCCGCCAGCGGGGTACAGCGCCAGCGTGGCCGCGCCGAGCCGGTGCAGCACGCGGGCCACATTGATGCCGCCGCCGCCGGGGTGGCGCCGGGCGTCGGTACAGCGCAGTTTGTGGGTCGGGCGCACCTGCTGCGTCGTGGTGAAGACGTCCACCGCCGGGTTCATCGTGACGGTGAGGATGCGGGCCATGAAGGCTAGCTGCAGGCCGGCGGATTGACGATCTGGCGCAGCGCCGCGGTGTCCAGGATGCGCACATGGCGCTGGCGCACCTCGATGATGCCGTCGTCGTGGAACTTCGAGAACGTGCGGCTCACGGTCTCGAGCTTCATGCCGAGGAAGCTGCCGATCTCCTCGCGCGTCATGCGCAGCACCAGCTCCGAGCTGGAAAAGCCGCGCGCATGCAGGCGCTGCACCAGGTTCAGCAGGAACGCCGCCAGGCGCTCTTCGGCCCGCATCCCGCCCAGCAACAGCATCACGCCATGTTCGCGCACGATCTCGCGGCTCATGATGCGGTGCAGGTGATGCTGCAGGGCGCTGACCTCGCGCGACAGCTCGCCGATGCGGTCGAACGGCATCACGCACACTTCGGCGTCTTCCAGCGCCACGGCGTCGCAGGTGTGACGGTCGTTGACGATGCCGTCCAGGCCGATGACCTCACCCGCCATCTGAAACCCCGTGACCTGGTCGCGCCCGTCTTCTGCGGTCATGCAGGTCTTGAAGAAGCCGGTGCGGATGGCAAACAGCGACGTGAACGCCTCGCCATTGCGGAACAGCGTGCCACCGCGCTTGACCTTGCGCCGCGTGGCCACCACTTCGTCGATCCGCTTGAGCTCGTCGGGGCTCAGGCCCACCGGCATGCACAGCTCGCGCAGGTTGCAGTTGGAGCAGGCGACCTTGATGGCGTGGGTGTCCAGCGCGCGCGGCGGCGCCGAGGGTATCAGGTTCACGGTGTGGGTTGCCAATGGGAATCCTTCATCGGGGTGAGTCGTGTGACCTGCATCAAATTGTCCCTGCCGCTCCCGCAGGCCGGTTGACGTAGATCAAGCGGGCGGGGGGGCCGACGCGGCAAAGTCAGCCCCATGAACCAAGTTTCGCCCGAGCTGCTACGGCGTTTCGACATCCCGGGGCCGCGCTACACCTCGTACCCCACGGCAGACCGCTTCGTGGAGGCGTTCACCGCGTCGGACTACACCCAGGCGCTGTCCCAGCGCCGGGCCGGCCCGGCGGCGCTGGCGTTGCCGCTGTCGCTGTACGTGCATGTGCCGTTCTGCGAGTCGCTGTGCTACTACTGTGCCTGCAACAAGATCATCACCAAGCACCACGAACGCTCGGCCACCTACCTGCGCTACCTGGCGCGCGAGGTCGACCTGCACACCCAGCACACCGGCCTGGGCCAGACGGTGACGCAGCTGCACCTGGGTGGCGGCACGCCCACGTTCCTGAGCGATGGCGAGCTGCGCGAACTGATGGCCATGCTGCGGCGCAGCTTCACGCTGGCGGCCGGCGGCGAATACTCCATCGAGGTGGACCCGCGCACGGTGGACGCCGGGCGCCTGCAGACGCTGGCGGAGCTGGGCTTCAACCGCATCAGCTTTGGCGTGCAGGACTTCGACCCCGACGTGCAGAAGGCGGTGCACCGCATCCAGCCCGCCGGGCAGGTGTTTGCGCTGATGGAGCATGCCCGCGCCATCGGCTTTGATTCGGTCAATGTGGACCTGATCTACGGCCTGCCCCGTCAGACGCCCGAGTCGTTCGCACGCACCTTGGCGCAGGTGCAGCAGCTGCGCCCCGACCGCATTGCGCTGTATGCCTATGCCCACCTGCCCGAGCGTTTCAAGCCCCAGCGCCGGATTGTTCCGGCCGAGCTGCCGGGCGGTGCCGCCAAGGTGGCGATGCTGTCGCAGTCGCTCGCCGCGTTCCTGGATGCGGGCTACACCTACATCGGCATGGACCACTTTGCACTGCCCAACGATTCGCTGGCGGTGGCCAAGCGCCAGGGGCGGCTGCACCGCAACTTCCAGGGCTACAGCACCCAGCCCGACTGCGACCTGATCGCGCTCGGAGTGTCAGCCATCGGCCGCATTGGCGCCACCTACAGCCAGAACGCCAAGACCATGGAAGAGTACTGCGACCATCTCGACCAGGGCCGCCTGCCCGTGGTGCGGGGCCTGGCGCTCAACCGCGACGACCTGGCGCGTCGCGCCGTCATCATGGCCCTGATGTGCCAGGGCCAGGTGCTGTTCGAGTCGATCGAGCTCGCCTGGCTGCTCGACTTCAAGAGCTACTTCGCCGCCGAGCTGGCCCAGTTGCGCGAACTGGCAGCGCAGGGCCTGGTGGTGCTGGACGACGCCGGCATCCAGGTCACGGCGCAGGGCTGGTTCTTTGTGCGGGCGGTGGCCATGGTGTTTGACCGCTACCTCCAGGCGGACCGCAACCGCGCGAAGTTCTCGCGCATCATCTGATGTCGGCCACGCTCGCGGCCACAGCACTGCTCATGGGGCTGGCCGGCGGCCCGCACTGTGCCGCGATGTGCGGGGCCGCCTGCGCCGGCGTGGTGCGGCTGTCGTCGGGCCCCGGCGCCTGGCAGGCAGTGGGCATGCCCGCCGGCGCCAGTGCCATGCGCACACCGGCGCAGGCCACGCTGATGCTGCAGGCGGGCCGGCTGGTCGGCTACGCCGGCGCCGGCGCGCTGGCGGCCACCGCCATGCAAAGCCTGGCCTGGCTGGCCACCCAGGCGGTGGCCTTGCGTCCGCTCTGGACGCTGTTTCATGGCGGCTTGCTGGTGTGGGGCCTGATGCTGCTGGTGCTGGCCCGCCAGCCAGCCTGGGTCGACCGTGCCGGGCGCAGCTTGTGGGCCCGCGTGCAGCCCCTGGCGCGTGCGCCCGGCGGGCTGTTGGCCACGGGGGCGCTCTGGGCACTGATGCCTTGCGGGCTGCTCTATTCCGCGCTGCTGGTGGCTGCGTTCAGCGGCGGGGCGCTGCAGGGGGCGGCTACCATGGCGCTGTTTGCCGCAGGCAGCAGCATCGGCATGGTGGCGGGCCCCTGGTTGCTGCTGCGGCTGCACGACAAGGCCAACCACTGGCGCCAGGACTGGGGTACGCGCCTGGCCGGGCTGGCCCTGATGGCCGTGGCAGGCTGGGCGCTGTGGATGGACATGATGGGCCGCGTGGCCGACTTCTGCCTCTAGACGCTATTGTTTTGATAGCACCTTGCGCAGTCTGCAAGCGGGCTGCAGCCCGATTTACTTCAAAGCCACGGTTTCCAGGTAGTACGGCAGGTGGCAGGCCCAGCCCAGTTCATGCTCGATGCGCTGGCGCATCGCGTCGGCTGCGGCAGGCTCCCCGTGGGTGATGAAGGTGGTGCGCGGGGCCGCCTTGAAGCCCTTGAGCCATTGCACGATCTCCGCTGCGTCGGCATGGGCGGACAGGCTGTCGAGCATGGCCACCTCGGCCCGGATGGGCACCTCTTCCCCGTGGATGCGTACGCTGGTGGCACCCCCTGCAATCGTGGCGCCCCGGGTGCCGCCGGCTTGGTAGCCGGCAAACAGGATGGTGTTGCGCTTGTGCGGCGCGAAGGCTTTGAGGTGGTGCACCACCCGGCCGCCGGTGGCCATGCCGCTGGCCGCGATGATGATCATGGGCCCCTTGCGGGTGTTCAGTGAACGGGACTGTTCAGGCGTGTCGATGATCTGCGGCAGCATGGCCATGGCTTCGCATTCGTCGGGGCTCAGGCGCAGCTCGCTCTGGTACTTCTCGTAGATGTGCAGGGCGTTGGCGGCCATGGGGCTGTTCAGGTACACCGGCGTGTCGGCCACCAGGCCGCGCGCGCGCAGCTGCCCGATGCTGTGCAACAGGCTCTGGGCGCGGCCCACGGCAAAGGCCGGAATCACCACCACGCCGCCGCGTGCCGCGGTACGGTTGATCACCCGGGCCAGTGCGTCCAGGGTATCGGCTGGCGGATGCAGCCGGTCGCCGTAGGTGGACTCGACCACCAGGTAGTCGGCGCCGTCCATCGCCACCGGGGGCTTGAGCACCGGGTCATTCGGGCGGCCAATGTCGCCGGAGAACAGCACGGAGCGGGTGCCGTCGTCCAGCCGGACGAACGACGAGCCCGCCATGTGGCCCGACGGCGACAAACGCGCCTGTACGCCGGGCACGGGCTCGAAGGCCTTGCCGAACGCGACCGGACGCAGCAGCTTGAGGCAGCGCAGGGCGTCTTCCTTGGTGTACAGCGGCTCCGGCCTGGCGTGTTTGCTGAAGCCGTGGCGCCCTGCGTACTCGGCCTCTTCCTCCTGAAGGTGGCCCGAGTCGGGCAGCAGGATGCGGCACAGGTCGGCTGTGGCCGGCGTGCAGAAGACCTTGCCCTGGAAGCCCTGGCGCGCCAGCAGCGGCAGGTAGCCACTGTGGTCAATGTGGGCGTGCGTCAGCACCACGGCGTGAATGTCGGCAGGGCGTACCGGCAGCTTGTTCCAGTTGCGAAGGCGCAGCGGCTTGTAGCCCTGGAACAGGCCGCAGTCCACCAGCAGGTTGTGCGCACCGCAGCGCAGCAGGTACTTGGAACCAGTGACCGTATCGGTCGCACCCAGGAATTGAAGCTTCATCGGGGCCTTTGCAGCGTCAGGGCTTCACAACATAGCGCACAAAGTCGTCGGCCAGGGTGAACTGGTCGTACAGATCGCGCGCCATGACATTGTCCTTGTGGGTGACCCAGTACAGGCGGGCCCAGCCTTCGGCCCGCATGGCGTTGCGCAGCCACTCGATCAGGGCCTTGCCTGCGCCCTGGCCGCGCGCCGAGGGCGCGACGAACAGGTCTTCCAGGTAGCAGACGGCCTGGAGCTCCCAGGTGTTTTCGTGCACCACGCAGTTGGCGAAGCCACAGACTTCACCCTTGCTTTCGGCCACGATGCACATGACCGACGAATCCGGGTCAAGAATGCGGGCCCAGGTGCGGTCGGTCACGGCCTCACTGAGCCGGGTGTTGTAGAAGTCGCAGTAGCCGCGCCACAGGGCGCGCCAGGCCGGTTCATCGGAGGGCAGGGCGGGGCGGATGGTCAGCGTCGTCGATGGCATGCCACCATTGTGCAATGCCGCGCCGGGGCCGCCTCGGCCGCCTTACCCACCGAGCTGCCGGGCCAGCAGCTGCGCCACATGGATGGCGTCGCGCCCGGCCCCGTCGTGGATCTGGTGCCGGCAGCTGGTGCCGTCGGCCACCACGATGGCGTCGGGCTGCTCGCGCACGGCGGGCAGCAGGCTCAGCTCCGCCATCTGCATCGACACCTCATGGTGGCTGGCTTCGTAGCCAAAGCTGCCGGCCATGCCGCAGCAGCTGCTTTCAATCAGGGCCGGCTGCGCGCCCGGGATCAGCCGGATCACCTCCAGCACCGGACTCACCGCACCAAAGGCCTTCTGGTGGCAATGGCCGTGCAGCAGCACCGGCTGGCTCATCGGCCGCAGCCGGGCCTTGAGGGCATCGAGCTGGCCGGCCTGCGCTTCGCGCGCAAGGAACTCCTCCAGCAGCAGGGCCTGGCCCGCCACTGTCCGGGCGGCGTCGCCCAGGCCCATCACCAGCAGCTCGTCGCGCAGCGTGAGCAGGCAGGACGGCTCCAGCCCGACGATCGCAATCCCTTTTTCCGCGAAGGGCAGCAGGGCATCCACCAGCTCTCGGCCCTTGGTGCGGGCTTCATCCACCATGCCGGTGGCCAGGTAGGTGCGGCCGCAGCACAAATGGCCGCTGGCGCCGTCCCCCTTGACCGCCACATGCACGGTGTAGCCCGCCGCCTGCAGCACGCGCAGCGCAGCGGCGGCGTTGGCGGATTCGAAGTAGCCATTGAAGGTGTCCACCAGCAGCACCACGGGCTTGGCGGCGGACAGCACCTCGTCGCGCGTGGCGCCCGTGTGGGGCGTGTTGAAGAAGTGCCGGCCCTGCCACTGCGGCAGGCTGCGCCGGGCCGACAGCCCCAGCCAGTGCTCGCCCAGGGTTGCCAGCAGCCGGCTGCGGTTGCGCAGGTTCAGCAGCGGCGCCAGGCGGCTCGCCCAGCGCGCGTAGTCGGGCAGGCGGGCGACCAGCTTGTCCTTCAGCGTGTGGCCATGGCGCGCCTTGTAGTGGTGCATGAACTCCACCTTCATCTTGGCCAGGTCCACGCCGGTCGGGCAGTCGCGCTTGCAGCCCTTGCAGCCCACACACAGGTCCATGGTCTCGTGCAGGGCCTCGCTGGTCAGGGCGTCGGGGCCAAGCTGGCCGCTCAACGCCAGCCGCAGCGTGTTGGCACGGCCGCGCGTCAGGTGCTTTTCGTCGCGCGTGACGCGGTAGCTCGGGCACATGGTGCCGGCGTCGAACTTGCGGCAATGGCCGTTGTTGTTGCACATCTCCACCGCCTTGGCAAAGCCCTGGGCCGGGTCGCCGCCGGTGCCGGGGGCAGTGGTTTTCTCGGTGACCGCGTCGTTTTGCACGTTCCAGACGCTCCAGTCCAGCGCCGGCGTGAGCGGAATCACGCGGTACGCCGGCGGAAACCGCATCAGGCGCGTGTCGTCCATCTTCGGCGGGTTGACGATGCGACGCGGGCTCAGCAGGTTCAGCGGATCGAACTGCTGCTTGATGTGGGCAAAGGCCTCGGTGATCTTCGGGCCGAACTGCCACTGGATCCACTCGCCCCGGCACAGACCGTCGCCATGCTCGCCGCTGTAGGCGCCCCGGTACCGCCGCACCAGGGCCGACGCTTCCTCGGCAATCGCGCGCATCTTGCGGGCGCCGCCCAGCGGGCCGTCCTCGCGCATGTCCAGAATCGGCCGCACATGCAGTGTGCCCACCGAGGCATGGGCGTACCAGGTGCCGCGGCTGCCATGCTTGCGAAACACCTGTGTCAGCGCGTCGGTGTATTCGGCCAGGTGCTCCAGCGGCACGGCGCAGTCTTCGATGAAGCTCACCGGCTTGCCGTCGCCCTTGAGGCTCATCATGATGTTCAGGCCGGCCTTGCGTACTTCCCACAGGTTTTTCTGCGGTGCGTCGTCGGTCATGCGCACCACCGAGTTCGGCAGGCCCAGGTCGCCCATCAGCTCGACCAGCCGGTCCAGCTGGGGCAGCAGCGCCGCCTTGTCGGGGCCCGAGAATTCGACCAGCAGCACCGCATCCGGCTCGCCAATGACGGCAGTGCGCACCACCGGCGCAAACGCCGGGTTCTTCAGCGACAGCTCCAGCATGGTGCGGTCCACCAGCTCCACGGCCGTGAGCGTGCCGTCGCCCAGCTTCACGATGTGCTGCGCCGTGTCCATGGCCTTGTAGAACGTTGGAAAGTTCACCACGCCCAGCACTTTGGCGCGTGGCAACTCGGCCAGTTGCAGCGTCAGGTTCTTCGTGAGCGCCAGCGTCCCTTCGCTGCCCACCAGCAGGTGGGCCAGGTTGACCGAGCCGTCGCGGGTGTAGGGCTTCTCGTTCTGATTGTGGAAGATGTCCAGGTTGTAGCCGGCCACGCGGCGCAGCACCTTGGGCCAGTGCTGCTCGATCTCGGGGCGCAACGCCCGCGCCAGGGCCTGCACCTGTTCGCCCAGCGCCCGGGCCGTCCCGGTGCAGCGCTCGAAGCGGTCGAACCGGTGCAGGGCGCCGTCGGACGTCCAGGCGTCGGCGGCCAGCACGTTGTGCACCATGTTGCCCCAGGCAATGCTGCGGCTGCCACATGAGTTGTTGCCCGCCATGCCGCCGAGCGTGGCCTGGGCGCTGGTGGACACGTCCACCGGGAACCACAGGCCCAGCCGCTTCATCTCGGCGTTCAGGTGGTCCAGCACCATGCCGGGCTCCACTGTCACGCTGCGCTGGTCGGCGTCGAAGGTGACGATGTTGCGCACATGCTTGCTGTGGTCGATCACCAGCCCGGCGCCAACCGTCTGGCCGCACTGGCTGGTGCCGCCGCCGCGCGGCACGATGGGCACCTTCAGGTCGCGACAGATGTCCAGCGCGGCCTTCACGTCGGCGGCGTTGCGCGGCACGAACACACCGATGGGCATGACCTGGTAGATCGACGCGTCGGTGGCGTAGCGGCCGCGGTCGGCGGGCGAGAACAGCACCTCGCCCTGCGTCTCGCGGGCCAGCCGCTGCGCCAGACGGCCTGCCACTTCGTTGCTGAGCGCGGCGACCTGGTCGTAGGCCGCAGCGGCGGAGGTGACCTTGAGCGGCAGCGGCGCGTTCATGCCTTGGCCCTGTGCGTGGCAGCGTTGCGCAGCTGCTCGACCACCACGTCGCGCTTGTGAACCAGGTGCTCCAGCAGCACGGCCCGCATGGCGGCACCGTCGCGTGCGGCCAGCGCCTCGACCATCTTTTCATGCTCCTTCACGGCGCGCTTCCACTTGGTTTCGTCCTGGTTGGAGCGGAAGCGCAGCGCCTGCAGCCGGGCGTTGACTTGCTGGTACGTGGCCGTCAGCACCCGGTTCTTGGCCGCGGCGTTGATGGCGCTGTGGATCTGTGAATTGAGCCGGTAGTAGCTTGACAGGTCGCGCCGCGTCCAGGCAGCCATCATCTCGAAGTGCATGGCCTTGATCTCCACCAGCTCGGCGTCGGTGATGCGTTGCGCGGCCAGTTCGCCCGACTGGGCTTCCAGCCCGGCCATGACTTCAAACGTGTTGAGCACATCGGCCTCGGTCAGCTCCAGCGCAATCGCGCCGCGGTTGGGCAGCAGTTCCACCAGTCCCTCGGCGGCCAGCATCTTGATGGCCTCGCGCAGCGGGGTGCGCGAGACGTTCAGCACTTCGGCCAGTTCCCGTTCATTGAGCTTGGCGCCGGGCGCGATCTGGCTTTCCACCAGCATCTGGCGCAGCCGGTGCGCCACCTGTTCGTGCAGGGCCGTGCGCGGAATGGAGATGATTTCTGCGGTCATGTCGATATTTTGTATGCAAAATATGAAGTCTGTCAAAAGTCAACAGCCCATGTGGCGCGCGCTTCGCGCCAGGCGGTACCTGGCGGGGGCTCACACTGTGGCGGTTGGCGCCTTGCGCCAACTCCGCTGCGGTGCTCGATCCGGGGGCGTGCCGAAGAACTCGCTGTGTTCGCTGCGCTCACGCCGCTCAAACAGCTTCGGCAAGCATGACGACGAAGCGCGCTGCGCGCGCCGCCCCCGGCTCTGCGCGCCTCGCCGCCACAGAGATCGCCCCCACCGGGCACCGCCTGCCGCGAAGCGGGGGTGGGCGTCCGTGGCTGTTCTGCGCTGCGTCCGTTCGGCATTGTCTTGGAAAAACTTGACAATTGAATTTTGTATGCAAAAAATGGCGTCCTGATTGAATACAGGCGCAACATGCTGACACTCGACTTCCACCCCACCGGCCGCCACTTTTTGCAGATACCGGGCCCGTCCCCCGTGCCCGACCGCATCCTGCGGGCGATGAGCCTGCCGACCATTGACCACCGCGGCCCCGAATTCGGTGCGCTGGGGTTGAAGGTGCTGGCCGACGTCAGGAAAATCTTCAAGACGCAGCACCCGGTTGTGATCTATCCGGCCTCCGGCACCGGTGCCTGGGAGGCGGCACTGTGCAATGTGCTGAGCCCGGGCGACCAGGTGCTGATGTACGAGACCGGCCACTTTGCCTCGCTGTGGAACAAGCTCGCCACGCGGCTGGGCATCCAGACCGAAGTGCTGGCCTTGCCGGGCACCGAGCATGGCGTGCCGACAAGCTGGCGCCGCGGCGTGCAGGCCGACCTGATCGAGGCACGGCTGAAGGCCGACCCGCAGCACCGCATCAAGGCGGTGTGCGTGGTGCACAACGAGACTTCCACCGGCGTCACCAGCAACATCGCGGCCGTCCGCCGCGCGATCGATGCCGCCCACCACCCCGCGCTGCTGATGGTGGACACCATTTCGGGCCTGGCCTCGGCCGACTACCGCCACGACGAGTGGGGTGTGGACGTGACCGTCAGCGGCTCGCAGAAAGGCCTGATGCTGCCACCGGGCATCAGCTTCAATGCGGTGTCGCCCAAGGCCATCGAGGCCAGCAAGGCCGCCAGGCTGCCCAAGGCCTTCTGGGCCTGGGATGACATCATTGAAATGAACAAGGGCGGCTACTGGCCCTACACCCCCAACACCAACCTGCTGTATGGCCTGAACGAAGCCTGCGACATGCTGCTGAACCAGCCCGGCGGGCTGGACGCCACCTTTGCGCGCCACCTGCGCTGGGGCGAAGGGGTGCGCGCCGCGGTGCGCGCCTGGGGTCTGGAGATCCAGTGCGCGGACGCGTCGGTCTATTCGCCGGTGCTGACGGGCGTGATGATGCCCGAGGGCGTCGACGCCGACGCGGTGCGCCGCGTCATCTACGAGCGCTTTGACTGCTCGCTGGGCACTGGTCTCGGCAAGGTCCGCGGCCGCATGTTCCGCATCGGCCACCTCGGCGACTGCAACGACCTCACGCTGATGGCCGCGCTGGCCGGCTGCGAGATGGGCCTCAAGCTCGCGGGCGTGAAGCTCGCCGGCTCGGGCGTGCAGGCCGCGATGGACTACTTTGCCGCCCACGCGGCGCCCGTGGCCCTGCGCAAGGCCGCCTGACGATCACGAACCACCACCCGCAGGAGACAACCCCATGAAACGCAGAACCCTCATCACCGCGACGGCCGCCGCGCTGGCCGCGCCCATGGTCAAGGCCCAGAACCTGCCGGGCGGGCCCGTCCGCATCATCGTGGGCTTCCCGCCTGGCGGCGGCACCGACGCGCTGGCGCGGGTGGTGGCCCAGAAGCTGCAGGCCATGTGGAACCTGTCGATCGTGATTGAAAACCGCAGCGGTGCGGCCGGCGTGATCGCAGCCGACTACGTGAGCAAGCAGCCGGGGGACGGCAACACACTGCTGATGGCGCACATCAACAGCCACGCCCTGGCGCCCGCCATGGGCGCCAAGCTGTCCTATGACGCCGAGAAGGACTTTGTGCCCATCAGCATGGTCGGCGTGACACCGAACATCCTCATCTGCAACGCCGACCAGCCCGCCAAGACGGTCAAGGACCTGGTCGAGCTGTGCCGCAAGAACCCGGGCAAGATCAGCTTCGCGTCCGCCGGGGGCGGCTCGGCCCAGCACTTTGCGCTGGAGATGTTCAAGCTGCAGGCCAAGATTTTCGCGCTGCACGTGCCCTACCGCGGCTCCGGCCCGGCCATCACCGACCTGATCGGGGGCCAGGTGAACTACTGCTTTGAAACCATGACCTCGGCCACGCCGCACATCAAGGGTGGCAAGGCCATCGCGCTGGCGCAGACGCGCCTGAAGCGCGCCAAGGGTCACCCCAATGTGCCGACGATGGACGAGTCCGGCTTTCCGGGATTTGAGGCGACCGTGTGGTACGGCCTGATGGGCCCGGGCCGCATGCCGCGGGCCATGGCGCAGCGCATGAACGACGACATCAACAAGGTCATGGCCATGTCGGATGTGCAGGAAAAGATGGAGCAGTACGGCGCGGAAGACGGCGGCGGCAGCATCGAGAAATTCACCAGCTTCATCAAGGCCGAGCAGCAGAAATGGGCCGTCGTGGCCAAGGCCGCCAATGTGCGGCCCGACGCGTAGCCCGCTAGCTGCTCAGCCCCTTCCAGAGCATGTAGGCCGCCAGCACATACAGGATGCTGGCGAACACGCGCTTGAGCTTGCCTACCGGCAGTGCATGGGCGGCGCGTGCGCCGAGCGGCGCCACGAGGAAGCTGGCCACCGCGATCACCGCCAGTGCCGGCAGCCAGATGTAGCCAAACGATCCGGCGGGCAGGTTCTGCACGTTCAGGCCGCTGACCACATAGCCGGCCACATTGGCCACCGCGATCGGAAAGCCCAGCGCGGCCGAGGTGGCCACCGCGTTGTGGATGGCGACGTTGCACCAGGTCATGAACGGCACGCTGATGAAGCCGCCGCCCGCACCCACCAGCCCCGACAGGAAGCCGATCACGCCGCCCGCGGCGAGCTGGCCACCGGTGCCGGGCATCTGGCGAGTCGGCTTGGGCTTTTTGTCCAGGAACATCTGGGTCGCGGAGAAGCCGACAAACAGGCCGAAGAAGATGGCCAGGTAGCTTCCCTTGAGCAGCGCAAACACCCCGAGGCTGCCGACCATGCTGCCCAGGACGATGCCGGGCGCCAGCCGCTTGACGATGTCCCAGCGCACTGCGCCCCGCTTGTGATGGGCGCGCACGCTGGAGATGGAGGTGAAGATGATGGTGGCCATGGAAGTGGCGATTGCCATCTTCACGGCCAGATCCGGGCCCACGCCGCGTGTGGACAGGATGATGGTGATGAACGGCACCATCAGCATGCCGCCACCAATGCCCAGCAGACCCGCGAGAAAACCGGTGCCGATGCCCAGCAGGGCGAGTTCAAGGATGAGCAGGGGTTCGAGCGTCATGGGGAGGGTACTGCCGGGGCGGGTGGAATAGGTGTCTGCAAGTGCCACCGGACCGGCATCCTGAACCGGGGTTCAGGTGGGCTAGGTCAACCTGGCGTTGGGTTCATCTGACGCGAGACGATCACGCTCACCAGGGGATGTTCCAGGCCCGGGCTCTAAGAGCATTGGTTCAAGGAAATATAAAGCCCGGCATGCACTGCAGACCCGATGGATTGTAGGCTTTCCATCGGGTGCCTGCATGGCAAAACACAATGAACACGATGCGCAAAAAGCAGTTGCGCGCCGCGTGGAATCAGAGTAGCCGGCCGTCTTCGCCGAGCGCGCGGTCCAGCCGCTGCAGGATCTGCGTCAGCCGCGCGTCAGGCGCGCCGTTGCTGTCGGCCGCCGCACCGCTTGCCGGAAGCTCGGCACTGGCAAAGCCTGACGCCTCGAAGGCCGGCGCCGCGCTGCGTTCGCTCACCTCGAAAGCCACGTTCAGCGCGGCCAGCACGGCAATGCGGTCGCGTGCCTTGACCTTGCCGGCGTCGCGAATGCGGCACATGGCCGTATCGACTTTCTCCACCGCTTCAAGCAGGCGTGCGTCGCCACCGTCAGGGCAACCGAGCAGGTAGCTCTGGCCCATGATCTGTACTTCAAGTTGCTTGGTGACGGCCATGGCTTCAGGCGGCGTTCTTGATGTCGGGCAGGCGTTCGAGCAGTGCGTCCACCCGGGCCCGGGCTGCCGAGAGCCGGGATTTGAGCGAGTCACGCTCCTGGGTCAGCGCCTCGACCTGTTCGGTCAGCAGCGCGTTGGTGCGCTGCAGCTCCTCGTAGCGAACGAGCAGCCGCTCCACGCGCTCGGCGACTTGCTCAATTTGGACGGGGCTGGCCATACAGCAACGGATTGTAGGGTTTGTGACCGGAATCAACCCTAAAATGTGCGGGTTGGTGCTCGCGGTGTGGTTCACATGCCGCAGTTCAACGGGAAGCAGGAGGGCGCGGCCGCACAGCCCGCCTAACCTGCGCTGCCCCCGCAACGGTAAGCGGACGAACCTTCGGGTTCCGCTTCTGTCATCAGGCCACTGGGTGCCGCCGAACAGGCACCTGGGAAGGCGACAGGAGTCGTTCCGCCAGCCCGGATACCGGCCAACAAGGTGGTGGTGCGCCCTGGCGCGCCACCGTGACGCCCATGCACTGGCGGGGAAGCCGGTGAGGGCACTTGTCCTGTCTGTCATTTTCATGAGCAATCGCATCCGTCGAGCGCGCCTGGCCCTGTTGCCGCTGGCCCTGGCCGCCGCTTTCCCGTCCCATTCACAAACCCGTCCAGCGGCTGACGCCACCGTGGTGGCCGCCCTCGGCGAGACCGTGGTCACTGCCACCCGCAACCCGACCCGCTCCGACGAACTGGTGAGCGAAGTGGTGGTGGTCAATCGCGAGGCGATTGAAGCCTCCACCGCGCGCACGCTGCCCGAGCTGCTGGCGCGCACCGCCGGGCTGCAGATGAGCGCCAACGGCGCCACCGGCAAGACATCGAGCGTGTTCATCCGCGGCACCGAGTCGCGCCACACCATCCTGCTGATCGACGGCGTGCGCTACGGTTCGGCCACGGCCGGCACGCCGAGCTGGGACAACATCCCGGTGGACATGATCGAGCGCATTGAAGTGCTTAAGGGCCCGGCCTCGGCGCTGTACGGCAGCGACGGCGTGGGCGGCGTGGTGCAGATCTTCACGCGCCGGGGCCAGCCGGGCTTTCACCCGTATGCCTCCGCCACGGTCGGCAGCGAAAGCTGGCGCCAGTGGACGGGTGGCTTCACCGGCGGGCAGAGCGCCTGGAGCTGGGCGCTCGGCGTGCAGCAGCTGCGTGAGCGGGGCATCTCGTCCACCAACGCCAACGTGCAGTTTGGCAACTTCAACGCCGACCGCGACCCGTTCCGCCAGAACGCCATCAACGCCTCGGTGGCGCTACAGATCAACCCCGACTGGCGCGCCGACGCTTCCCTGCTGCATGCCGACGGCACCAGCCATTTCGACGACGGCCCGGGGGTGGACGCGCGCAGCGCAGTGCGTTCCAGTACGCTGCAGGCGGGCGTGCGGGGCCGCCTGACGGCGGCCTGGCAGACCGAACTGCGCGTGGCGCAGGGCAGCGACACCACCAACACGCTGGTGGCCAACTTTCCCGGTGCCTTCAAGACGCAGCAAGACCAGTGGACCTGGCAGAACACGGTGGCCACGCCGTTGGGCGCGGTGCTGGCGGGCCTGGAGCACCGGGTACAGAAGGTCAGCGGCTCCACCGCCTACGCCGTGAAGGAGCGCACCCTGGAAGGCGCGTTCCTGGGGCTCAACGGGAGCGGGGGCGACCTGAGCTGGCAGGTCAATGCGCGGCGCGACACCAACTCGCAGTTTGGCGGCAGCAGCACGGGCTTTGCCGGGCTGGGCTGGCGCATCAGCCCGGCCTGGCGCGTGAGCGCGTCGCACGGCACCAGTTTCGTGGCGCCGTCGTTCAACCAGCTGTACTTCCCCGGCTTCGGCAACCCGGCGCTGCAGCCCGAGCGCGGGAAGAACACCGACATCGGCCTGACCTGGGCGGCCAATGGGCAAGAGGTGAAGCTGGTGCGCTTTGACAACCGCATCCGCGGCTACATGACCAACACCACGCTACCCATCAACATTCCGCGCAGCCGCATCGACGGCTGGACCCTGGGCTACGAAGGCCGGCTGGGCGCCTGGGCCCTGCGCGCGAGTGTGGACGCGCTGGACCCGCGCAACGAGGCCAATGGCCGCCAGTTGCCTCGCCGTGCGCAGCAGCAGGTGCTGCTGGGCGCCGACCGCCGCACCGGCGCCTGGCGCTATGGTGCGTCGCTGCTGCATGCGGGCGAACGCTTTGACGACGCGGCCAACACGCGCCTCCTGGCGCCCTACAGCACGCTCGACCTGTACGCCGACTGGCAGGTTGCGAAAGACTGGAGCCTGCAGGCCAAGGTCAACAACCTGACCGACCGCCAGTACGAAACCAGCTACGGCTACAACCAGCCGGGGCGTGCGGTGTACCTCACGCTGCGCTGGCAACCGAAGTAAAGACCCCATGAGCCTGCACATTCCCCAGGGCCCGCAACGCATCGTCTGCCTGACCGAGGAGACGACCGAGTGGCTGTACCTGCTCGGGCAGGAGGCGCGCATTGTGGGCATCTCGGGCTACACCGTGCGGCCACGCCGGGCGCGCGAGGAGAAGCCGCGCGTCAGCGCCTTCCTGAGCGCGAAGATCGACAAGATCCTGGCGCTGGAGCCCGACTGCGTGTTCGGCTTTTCCGACCTGCAGGCCGACATCGCCAGCGCGCTGATTCGCCAGGGTGTGCAGGTCACGGTGTTCAACCAGCGCAGCGTGGAGGAGATACTGGCCATGCTGTACCAGGTGGCGGCCATGGTGGGGCAGGCGCCGCAGGGGCTGGCCTTGCTGGAGGGCATGCGCGCGCGCCTGCTGGCCATCGAGGCCGTAGGCCGCGCGCTGCCGCGCCGGCCCCGGGTGTTCTTTGAAGAGTGGGACACGCCTCACATCAGCGCCATCCGATGGGTGTCACAACTGGTGGGCATCGCCGGTGGTGACGATGTGTTCCCCGAGCTTGCCACCCAGAGCCTGGGCAAGGACCGCATCATTGCCGACGGCGCCGAGATCGTGCGGCGCAACCCTGACATCATCATCGGTTCCTGGTGTGGCAAGAAGTTCCGCCCGGAAAAGGTGGCGGCGCGTGCCGGCTGGCAGGAAGTGAATGCGGTGAAGCACGGCCAGCTGTTTGAAATCAAGTCTGCCGACATCCTGCAGCCCGGCCCGGCCGCGCTGACCGATGGTGTCGAGCAGTTGCACCGCATCGTGCAGCAGTGGGCAGGGCGCCATGCATGACCTCAATGAACTGATCCTGGGCGGCCAGCGCAGCGGCAAGTCGGCCCGCGCCGAGACGCTGGCGCAGCAGTGGCTGGCGGCGGCGCCCGGGCACCGGGCGGTGTTCATCGCCACCGCGCAGCCTTGGGACGACGAAATGCGTGAGCGCATCGCCCGCCACCAGCAGGACCGCGCCATCCGCCTGCCCGGCATGGCCACGGTGGAGGTTCCTTTGGCGCTGGCCGGGGCCATTGCGCAACACAGCCGGGCCGACACGCTGCTGGTGGTGGACTGCCTCACGCTCTGGCTCACCCACCTGCGCATGCCGCCTGCGGCTGCGGAAGCTGAGGAAAATCCAGCTCCAGCCCGCATGGAATCTGATGAAGTCGCTATGCTTTTGATAGCACTGCAGCAGGCGCCGGGGCCGGTGGTGCTGGTCAGCAATGAGATCGGGCTGGGTGTGGTGCCACTGGGTCGCGAGGTGCGCGCGTTTGTGGATGCGCTGGGCCGGCTCAACCAGCAGGTGGCGGCTGTGTGCCAGCGCGTCACGCTCATGGCGGCCGGCCTGCCGCTGGCGCTGAAGGGCGGTGCATGAAGCGGTGGCTGTTCATGGTTGCGGTGCTGGGGCTGGCCGCCAGCGCCCAGGCGGTGCAGGTCACCGACGACCGCGGTGTGCGCGTCACGTTCGATCGGGCGCCGCAGCGCATCGTGACCTTGCTGCCGTCGCTGACCGAGACCGTGTGCGAGCTGGGCCAGTGCCACCGCCTGGTCGGGGTGGACCGCTATTCCAACCACCCGGCGCCGGTGCGCAGCCTGCCGCAGGTGGGCGGCGGCGTGGACCCGAACGTCGAGGCGGTGGTCGCGCTCAAGCCCGACCTGGTGCTGGCGGCGATCTCGTCGCGCGGCATTGAGCGGCTGGAGTCGCTGGGGCTCAAGGTACTGGCGCTGGAGCCCCGCACCGCGGCGGATGTGCAGCGCGTACTGGGCAAGCTCGGCCAGGTGCTGGAGGTGGCCGACGCGCAGCGCATCTGGCGCAACATTGACGCCGGCGTCCAGGCGGCGGCCCAGTCGCTGTCGCCCCGCGCCAGAGCCCAGCGCGTGTACTTCGAGGCCAGCCGCGGCCCCTATGCGGCGGGGCCGAAGTCGTTCATCGGTGAGGTACTGGCGCGACTCGGCGCGGGCAACATCATCACGCCAGACCTGGGGCCTTTCCCGAAGATCAACCCAGAGTACGTGGTGCGGGCCGACCCGGACGTGATCATGATCAGCGAGCGCAACGCCCAGGGCCTGGCCCAGCGTCCGGGCTGGGCCGCGATGCGTGCCCTCCGCGCGCAGCGCGTCTGCGTGTTCAGCGCCGCGCAGGCCGACGTGCTGGTGCGTCCCGGCCCGCGCATGGCCGAGGCCGCGCGGCTGATGGCGCAATGCCTGGAAGAGAAAGCCCGATGAACGCCCACCACCGCCGCGCCTGGCTGCTGGGCCTGGCCCTGCTGCTGGCGGCAGCCGTCGCGCTGGCGCTGGGCGCGGGCGTGGGCAGCACCGGCTTCAGCAGCGTGCTGCAGGCCCGGCACGACCCGGTGGCCTGGCAAATCGTCTGGGACATCCGGCTGCCGCGCACGGCCGGGGCCTGGCTGGCTGGCGCCTTGCTGGGGCTGGCCGGCGCGGTGGCACAGGGGCTGTTCCGCAACCCGCTGGCCGACCCGTTTCTGCTCGGCAGTGCCTCCGGCGCCACGCTCGGGGTGGCTCTGGCCCTGGCCCTGTTTGGCGTGTCGCCATTCGCCACGCAGTGGTTGGTGCGGCTGGGGCTGACCGGTGCGGCCTTTGGTGGCGCCGTGGCGGGCGTGCTGCTCACGCTGGCACTGGCGCGCGGCGTGCAGCACACGCTGCGCCTGCTGCTGGCCGGGGTGATCGTGGGCGTGGTGCTCAGCGCCGCCAAGGACCTGGTGACCATTGCGCAGCCCGACATCCTGCAGGCCATGCAGGCCTTCATGCTGGGCAGCACCGGCTTTGTCGGCTGGACGGCCTGCGCCGTGATGGCCGCCATGCTGGTGCCCACGCTGGCCCTGGCCTGGGGCTTGAGCGCCGTGCTGGACGGGCTGACCCTGGGCGAAGCCACGGCGCGCAGCCTGGGCCTGCCACTGGCGCCGATGCGCGCCGCGCTGGTGGCGGTGCTGGCGCTGGCCACCGGCACCGCGGTGGCGCAGGCCGGGCTGATTGCCTTCGTTGGCCTGGCCGCGCCGCACCTGGTGCGCTCCATCGTCAAGACCACGCATGGCCGGCTGGTTGTGCTCAGCACGCTCATGGGCGGCCTGCTGCTGATGGTGGCCGACGTGCTGGCACGGTGGGTGCTGGCGCCGCAGGAACTGCCGGTGGGCGTGCTGACCGCCGTGCTGGGTGGCAGCTACCTGTTGTGGCTGATGCACCGCCAGCGCCACCTGCAAGGCCGGATGCTATGAATTCGATAGCGCTTCACGCAAGCGGGGTGCGGGCTACGCTTGGAAATGCCGAGGTACTGCATGGCATTTCGCTGGCCCTGCCGGCCGGCCGCTGGACCAGCATTGTCGGGCCCAATGGTGCCGGCAAGTCGACGCTGCTGAAGGTGCTGGCAGGCCTGCTGCCGCACCAGGGGCAAGTGCAGCTGCTGGGCCAGCCGCTGGCGGCGATGCCGGGGCGCCGGCGTGCGCAACAACTGGCCTGGCTCGGCCAGAACGAGCAGGGCACCGACGACCTGTCGGCCTGGGACGTGGCCATGCTGGGCCGCCTGCCGCACCAGCCCTGGCTGGCCGCGCCTTCGGCGGCTGACCTTGCGGCCGTGGAGCAGGCCTTGCGCGCCACGCAGGCCTGGGACTGGCGTGACCGCAGCCTCGGCGAGCTGTCGGGCGGCGAGCGCCAGCGCGTGCTGCTGGCGCGCGCGCTGGCCGTGCAGGCGCAGGTGCTGCTGATGGACGAGCCGCTGGCCAACCTGGACCCACCGCACCAGGCCGACTGGCTGGCGCTGGTGCGCGGGCTGGTGGCGCAGGGCAAGACCGTGGTGAGCGTGCTGCACGAAATCTCCATGGCGCTGCAGGCCGACGAGGTGGTCGTGATGGCCGCCGGCCAGTTGGTGCACCAGGGCGCCAGCGGTGACGCCGCCACCCACCGCGCGTTGGCGCGGGTGTTTGACCAGCGCATTGCTATCCAGGCCCTGGGCACGGACTGGGTGGCGGTGCCGAAGTGACATGTTGACTGGAACCGGACCCTCATGAACATCGAAACGCCACCGACCGAGAAGCCGTACGACAAGCCCGAGGGCGAGCGGCGCGGCCTGGTCATCGTGAACACCGGCGACGGCAAGGGCAAAAGCACGGCGGCGTTCGGTCTCGCGCTGCGGGCGCACGGGCGTGGCAAGGCGGTGAAGATTTACCAGTTCATGAAGGTGCCGAGCGCGCGCTTTGGCGAGCACCGCCTGTTCGAACAACTGGGCGTGCCCATCGAGGGGCTGGGCGACGGCTTCAGCTGGAAGAGCCAGGACCTGGAGCGCTCGGCCCAGCTCGCGCGCGACGGCTGGCAGAAAGCCAGCGCCACCATCCTCGCAGGCGGGCATTTTCTGGTGGTGCTCGACGAGATCACCTACCCGCTGATCTACGGCTGGCTGCCGCTGGACGACGTGCTGCACACGCTGCGCAGCCGCCCGGCCCACGTGCATGTGTGCCTCACCGGCCGCCGCTGCCCGCCGGAGATCATCGCGCTGGCCGATACCGTGACCGAGATGGTCAAGGTCAAGCACGCGTTCAACGCCGGTATTCCAGCCCAGCGCGGGATTGAAGACTGATGGACGCCACCACCGCCGCCATCGCACTGCTGACCGCCTTCGCAGTGGACCGCTGGTGGGGCGAGCCGCGGGTGCGGCTGCACCCGGTGGTGTGGATGGGGCACTACCTGGTGTGGGCCGGGCGCCGTATTGCGCCGGGCCTGCCGTCGCAGGGGCCGGACTGGCGCGCCTTCTGGGCCGGTGGCCTGGCCTGGAGCGTGGGCGTGCTGGGCGTGTTGCTGGCGGCGCATGTGGCCGTGGGCCTGGCGGTGGCGCTGACCCTGCTGCTGCCGGGTATGTGGGATGTGGCCGCCGGGCTGGTGCTGGGCTTGCTGCTCAAGCCGCTGCTGGCCTGGCGCATGCTGCACGACGAGGTGGCCCGGGTGGAGGCGGCACTGGCCGTGTCGCTGGACGCGGGCCGCGCCCAGCTGGCGCAGATCGTCAGCCGCGACGTGACGGCGCTCACCGAGACCCAGGTGCGCGAAAGCGCCATCGAGTCGCTGGCCGAAAACCTCAACGATTCGGTGGTGGCGCCGGTGTTCTGGTTTGTGCTCATGGGCCTGCCCGGCGCTGCGGCCTACCGCTTTGCCAACACCGCCGACGCGATGTGGGGCTACCGCGGCCTGCGCGGCGGCCGCTACTGGGAATGGGCTGGCAAGTGGGCGGCGCGCGCTGACGACGTGCTGAGCTGGCTGCCGGCGCGCATCACCGCGCTGCTGCTGCTGGCCACCGGCGTGCGGGCCTGGCCGCTGCTGCGCCGGCTGCGCACCGAGGCGCGGCGAACGCCCTCGCCCAACAGTGGCTGGCCCATGGCGGCCATGGCCCTGCGTCT
The DNA here is from genome assembly GCA_046348225.1 of Ramlibacter sp. Lineage (GTDB taxonomy): Bacteria > Pseudomonadota > Gammaproteobacteria > Burkholderiales > Burkholderiaceae_C > JAXMEQ01. The sequence continues at coordinate 284,893 of JAXMEQ010000002.1, read as the reverse complement.
GGGCGTGGTGCTGGCCAAGCCGGGCGTGTACACGCTCAACCCTGGCGGCCGCGCAGCGCAGGCGGCAGACACCGCGGGCGCCCTGTATTGGGGGTCAAAAGCGGTGCTAGCCCTCGTCCTTGCTGCGCTAGCCGCTATCATTTTTGTAGCATGAAGAGATCCGGCATGAGCCCTGTATCCCTTTCCGTCGAAGCCCCTGGCGTGGCGCTGCCCGCCGTGCCCGACATCGCCGATGCCCGTCTGGCCCAAGCGCTGCAGGCCGCGCTGGACAACAAGACCAAGCCGCTGGGCGCGTTGGGCCGGCTGGAAGCCCTAGCCTTGCAGCTCGGCCTGATTTTGGGCACCACCAGCCCGAAGCTCGACCAGCCCCAGCTGCTGGTGTGCGCAGCCGACCATGGCCTGGCCGCGCAGGGCGTGTCGGCCTACCCGAGCGACGTGACCTGGCAGATGGTGGAGAACTTTCTGGCCGGCGGCGCCGCCATCAGCGTGCTGGAGCGCCAGCATGGCCTGGCGCTGACAGTGGTGGACTGCGGCGTGCGGCACGACTTTCTGGCCGGCCAGCCCGCCGGTGCGCAGCGGCCCGGCCTGCAGGTGCGCAAGGTGGCGGGCGCCGAAGCTGGCAGCGCCGACAGCTCGCAGGCCCCGGCCATGACTGCCGCGCAGTGCGAGGCCGCGCTGGCGCAGGGGGCAGACCTGGTGCGTGGCCTGCCCGGCAACGTGGTGTTGCTGGGTGAGATGGGCATTGGCAACACCTCGGCCGCGTCCCTGTTGCTGGCCCGTCTGTCCGGGCTGGACATTGCCGTGTGCACCGGCGCCGGCACGGGGCTCGACGAAGCCGCCGTCCAGCGCAAGACCGCCGTGTTGCGCGCGGTGCTGGCCCGCCATGCCAGCGCCACCGGGCCGCTGGCGGCACTGGCCGCCCTGGGCGGGTTGGAGATCGCCACGCTCGTGGGTGTGGTGCTGCAGGCGGCGCAGGAGCGCCGCGTGATCGTGGTCGACGGTTTCATCACCGGCAGTGCGGTGCTGGTGGCCCATGCGCTGCGCCCGCAGGTGCTGCAGCGCTGCGTGTTTGCCCACCGCTCGGGCGAACGCGGCCACAGCCTGATGCTGCAGCACCTGGGCGCCCAGCCCTTGCTGGACCTGGGCCTGCGCCTGGGCGAAGGCTCGGGCGCCGCGCTGGCCTGGCCGCTGCTGGTGTCGGCCTGTGCCATCCTCAATGACATGGCGAGCTTTGGCGACGCCGGCGTTTCCCGGGCCAGCGTGTGATGCAGTCGCTGCGCCACTTCCTGCTGGCCGTGCAGTTCCTCACGCGCATTCCCGTCACCGGGCGGCTGGCCGACTGGGTGGGCTACAGCCCGGCGCTGCTGCGCGCCAGCGCGGTGCACTTTCCCGGCGTGGGCTGGCTGGTAGGGACCTGGGTGGCGGGCGTGCTGGCGCTGTTGCTGGCACTGCTGCCGCCCACCGACGCCGCGCGCTGGGTGGCCGCGCTGTGCGCCACGGCGGCCGGGGTCTGGCTGACCGGCGCGTTCCATGAAGACGGCCTGGCCGACACGGCCGACGCCTTGGGCGGCGCGGTGGGGCGCGACCGCGCGCTGGAGATCATGAAGGACTCGCGCATTGGCAGCTACGGCGCCATGGCGCTGGTGCTGGTGGTGCTGCTCAAGTGCGCGCTGCTCGCGCTGTTGGCCGCCCGTGGCACCGCGCTGGTGGTGGTGGCGGTGGTCGCCACGCAGGTCGGCACCCGCTATGCGCTGCTGTGGCTGATGGCGCTGCTGCCGCATGTGGGCGATGCCGCAGGCAGCAAGTCCAAGCCGCTGGCCGATGCCATGGACGCGCTGGGCCTGGCCAAGGCGTTGCTGTGGACCGCGCCCGCACTGGTGCTGCTGGCCAGCGCGGCGGGTGCAGGCGCCGCACTGGCCGCCACGGCGGGCGCCGCGTTCGCGGCCTGGCGCATGCTCGCCCTGCTGCGCCGCCGGCTGGGCGGCTACACCGGCGACGGCCTGGGCGCGACGCAACAGGTGACTGAAGTGGCCGCGCTGCTGGCCCTGGCGCTGGCCCTGGCGCTGGCCCTGGGCGCCGCGCCATGAAGCTCTGGCTGCTGCGCCATGCCGCGCCCGAGGTGGCGCCCGGCACCTGCTACGGGCGGCTGGACCTCGCCGCCGAGCCGCAGGCCACGCAGGCCGCAGCGGCTGCCGTGGCCGGCCATGTGCCGCAGGGGGCCACGGTGTTCAGTTCACCGTTGCGCCGCTGCACGGCCCTGGCGCAGGCACTGGGCGGGCTGCGTCCCGGTACCGGGTGGCAGCCGGACGCGCGGCTCGCCGAACTGGACTTTGGCGCCTGGGAAGGCCGGGCCTGGGCCGCGATTCCGGTGGACGAGGTCAGCGGCTGGACGGCCGACTTTGTTGACGCGCAGCCCGGCGGCCATGGCGAAACCGTGCGCGAGTTCATGGCCCGCGTGGGCGCTGCGCTGGACGACTGGCAGCGGCAGGGGCGGGACGCGCTGTGGGTCACGCACGCTGGCGTCATTCGCGCGGCCACGCTGTGGTGGCAGGGCGTGGCACTGCCCGCCAGCGCCGCGGACTGGCCCGTGGCCGCGCCAGGGTACGGTCAGTGGCTGTGCCTGGACAGCGCCCACAAGCGGCAGAATGCCCAGCCATGACAGCGCAATGCGTGATGGTTCTGGGCACCACCAGTGGCGCCGGCAAAAGCTGGCTCACCACGGCGCTGTGCCGCCACTACGCGCGCCAGGGGCTCAAGGTGGCGCCGTTCAAGGCGCAGAACATGAGCAACAACGCCCGGGTGGTCGCCGGTGGCGAAATCGGCAGCGCCCAGTACTTCCAGGCGCTGGCTGCACGGGCCGAGCCTGATGTGCGCATGAACCCGCTGCTGCTCAAGCCCGAGGCCGACACCCGCAGCCAGGTGGTGCTGATGGGCCAGGTGGACGCCGAACTCTCGCGCATGGCCTGGCGCGGCCGCAGTGCCAGTGTCTGGCCCGTCATTGCGCAGGCCTTCGATGAGCTGCGGGCGGACCACGACGTGGTGGTGGTCGAGGGCGCCGGCTCGCCGGCCGAGATCAACCTGCACGACAGCGACATCGTCAACATGCGGGTCGCCCTGCACGCCAATGCGCGCTGCCTGCTGGTGAGCGACATTGACCGGGGCGGTGCCTTTGCCCACCTTTATGGCACCTGGGCGCTGCTGCCGCCGCACGAGCGGGCGTTGATCCATGGCTTTGTGCTCAACAAGTTCCGCGGCGATGCGTCGCTGTTGGCGCCCGCGCCGCAGATGCTGCAGGACCTGACCGGCGTGCCCACGGTGGCGGTGCTGCCCATGTGGTGGCAGCACGGCCTGCCCGAGGAAGACGGCGTGTTTGACGACCGCAGCCGCGCCAGCGGCGTGGTCACCTGCACGGTGGCGGTGGTGGCCTACCCGCGCATCAGCAACCTCGATGAATTCCAGCCGCTCAAGAACGTCCCGGGCGTGCGCCTGGTCTGGGCCCGCACGCCGGCCGACTGTGCCGGGGCCGACTGGATCGTCCTGCCCGGCAGCAAGCACACCAGTGCCGACCTGGCCTGGCTGCGCGCGCAGGGCCTGGACCGTACCGTGGCCGCGCACGCAGCGCAGGGCGGGGCGGTGCTGGGCATTTGCGGCGGCCTGCAGATGCTGGGCGAGGCGCTGATCGACCCGCATGGCATCGACGGCAACGCGCCCGGTCTGGGCCTGCTGCCGCTGGTGACGGTGTTCGAGCCTGGCAAAACCGTGCAGCGCACGCAGGCCCGGTTTGGCGCGGTGCAGGGCCGATGGGCCGCCCTTTCCGGCACCCGCGTGCAGGGCTATGAAATCCACCATGGGCAGACCGCACAGCACCCGGCCATGGCCGCCGCCGGCGACCTGGCGCACACCGTGCTGCCGGACGGCCTGGGCTGGCAGAACGCCGGCGGCAACGTGCTGGGCTGCTACCTGCACGGCCTGTTCGAAAGCCCGGCGGTGCTGCAGGCGCTGTTTGGCACGCAGGCCCCCACGCTGGACCGCGTGTTTGATGGCCTGGCGGACTTCATTGAACGACACTTTGAGCCGGGCGTTCTGCAGCGCCTGGTGGCGCGAGCGCCATGAGCCCATCCCTGCGCCCACTCGACGGCGTCACCGTGGTGTCGCTGGAACACGCCATCGCCGCGCCGCTGTGCACGCGCCACCTGGCCGACCTCGGGGCCCGGGTGATCAAGGTCGAGCGGCCCGGCCGGGGCGACTTTGCCCGCGACTACGACAGCCGCGTCAGGGGCCTGGCCTCGCACTTCGTCTGGGTCAACCGTTCCAAAGAGAGCCTGACGCTCGACCTCAAGCAACCGGCGGCGCGGGCGGTGCTGATGGACTTGCTCGCGGGTGCCGATGTGCTGGTGCAAAACCTCGCCCCCGGCGCCGCCGCACGCCTGGGGCTGGCCTTTGAGGCCCTGCAACCCGCGCACCCGCGGCTGATCGTCTGTGACATCTCGGGCTACGGCAACGACGGGCCGTACCGCGACCGCAAGGCCTATGACCTGCTGATCCAGAGCGAGGCCGGGTTCCTGTCAGTCACCGGCACGCCAGAAGCAGCCGCCAAGGCGGGTGCGCCAGTGGCCGATATTGCGGCTGGCATGTACGCCTACAGCAGCGTGCTGGCGGCCCTGCTGCAGCGCGGCCGTACCGGGCAGGGCGGGCACATCGACGTGTCCATGCTGGAAGCCCTGACCGAATGGATGGGCTACCCGCTGTACTACGCGTTCGAAGGGGCCGCACCACCGCCGCGCAGCGGCGCGGCGCACGCCACCATCGCGCCCTATGGCCCGTTTGCCACGGCGGACGGCACCGTCATGCTCGGCGTGCAGAACGAACGGGAATGGCAGGCCTTCTGTGCCCAGGTGCTGCGACAGCCTGCACTGGCCGCCGACGCGCGCTTTGCCAGTGGCGCCCAACGCAACGCGCACCGCGCCGAACTGCAGGCGGCCATTGCGGCCGTTTTCTCCGCGTTGCGGTCGGCCGAGGTGCTGCAGCGGCTGGAGCTGGCGCAGATTGCCAACGCCAGCGTGAACGACATGGCCGGCGTCTGGGCCCACCCGCAGCTCGCGGCACGCAGGCGCTGGCGCACGGTGGACTCGCCGGCGGGGCCGCTGCCTGCGCTGCTGCCGCCCGGCGTGTCGTCATCCTTTGAGCCGCGCATGGACGCGGTGCCGGCCATCGGCGAGCACACCGACGCCATCCTGCGCGCGCTGGGCCGCAGCGACGCCGACATGGCGCTGTTGCGCCAGGCCGGCGCGATCTGAGCCGATTCCCGGGCTTGACAGTAACTTCTGTTGTACTTCTGGCGGGGCGGGCCTATGCTTGCACCGTCAAACCGTTGGGAGTTGCACATGTACAAACGAATCCTGCTGGCCTACGACGGCTCCGACGCCGGTCAGAAGGCCCTGCTGGACTGCCAGGAGCTGGCGCAGTGGAGCCAGTCCGAGCTGTTCCTTGTGGCCGTCATGCCGACCGGAATGGCCTATGTGGGCCTGGAGGGCGGGGTCTATGACCTGGAGCTGGAGCAGCGTGAAAAGAAGAAGTACCAGGCCGTTCTGGACGAGGGCATCAAGCGGCTGTCAGACGCCGGCTATGCGGCGCGGGGCGAGGTGGTCACGGGCGAGGCCATCACCGAAATCACGCGCGCGGCCCGTGCCCTGCAGGCGGATTTGATCGTGGTGGGCCACAAGCACCTGGACAGCTGGGCCGCGCGCTGGTGGCGCGGCTCGATCTCGGGCGCGCTCATCGAACATTCACCCTGCAGCGTGCTGGTGGCCATCACGCACTGAGCGTCTTGGGCTTGAAGTCACAGAAGGCCGACACCGCGCACTTGAAGCACAGCGGCTTGCGTGCCAAGCACACATAGCGCCCGTGCAGGATGAGCCAGTGGTGTGCGTCCACCAGGTAGGCGGGCGGAATGCGCTTCATCAGGCCCATCTCCACGTCATAGGGCGTCTTGCCGGGCGCCAGGCCGGTGCGGTTGCCCAGGCGGAAGATGTGCGTGTCCACCGCCATGGTGGGCTCGCCAAACGCCACGTTCAGCACCACATTGGCTGTCTTGCGGCCCACGCCGGGCAGGGCTTCCAGCGCTTCGCGCGTGCGCGGCACCTCGCCGCCATGCAGGTCCACCAGCATCCGGCAGGTCTGCATCAGGTGCTTTGCCTTGCTGCGGTACAGGCCGATGGTCTTGATGTAGCCCTCCAGGCCCGCGAGGCCCAGGTCCAGGATGGCCTGCGGCGTATTGGCCACCGGGAACAGCTTGCGGGTGGCCTTGTTCACACCCACATCGGTGGCCTGCGCGCTCAGCAACACGGCGGTGAGCAGCTCGAACACGCTGGTGTATTCCAGCTCGGTGTTGGGTTGCGGGTTGGCGGCCTTCAGCGTGGCAAAGAAGGGCTCGATGTGCTCTTTTTTCATGGGGCGGAGTGTAGGCGGGCCTGGAATTCCCGCGCCAGCGCGGCGATCACGGGGGCGCTGGCCGCGTCGCGCCGCTGCACCAGCCCGATCAGCCGCGACTCGGCGCCCGCCAGCGCCACCACGCGCAGGCGCGGGTCGCTGGCCCAGCGGCCGTCGCGCAGGCGCGGCAGCAGCGCCAGGCCCAGGCCGGAGCGCACCAGCTCGGCAATGCTTTCAATGGTGTTGAGCTCCAGCACCTCCTGCGGCCGGGCCCGCAGCTTGCGCAGCGTGCGCTCCACCAGCTGGCCGGTGTGCTGGCTGCGGTCGAACCGGATGAACGGGTGGCTTTTCAGCAAGGTGCGTGCGGGTGCGTCTTCCATGGCGCGGTTGGCCAGCAGCACCATGGGCTCGGCGTAAAGGGCCGTCCAGACCAGGCCACTGGTGCCGGGGCCGGGCTCGCGCACCGTGACGGCCGCGTCCAGCTCGCCCGACTGCACCCGCGCCAGCAGCTCGATGGACTTGGCGGCCGACACATGCAGCTCCAGCCCCGGGTGGCGGGCCTTCAGCGCCAGCGTGGCCTCGATCAGCGGCCGCGCGGCCGAGACGATCGCACCCAGGTGCAGGGTGCCGGCCATGGCCTCGGAGGCCGGCGCGGACATCAGCATCTGGTCATACAGGGCCACCAGTTTGCGCACGTCGGGCAGCAGCGCGCGGCCGGCAGCGTTGAGCGCCACCACCTTGCCCTGGCGTTCAAACAGCGGACGCCGCAGGTCGGATTCGAGCGCACGCATCTGCTGGCCCACGGCGGCCTGCGTCAGGGCCACCCGCGGGGCGGCGGCGGCAAACGAGCCTTCGGCGGCCACGGCCAGAAAGGTTTTCAGGAGGCGAATGCTGCTCATCTGGCAATGCTAAAGCAAGTCTTTAGGGTCGATAAAGCAATATTCGCTTTCGCTTTTTGATGGGGCTTTCGATAATCGGGGCATGAACACCCGTCGCACCCTTCTTTGCACCGCGCTGGCCAGTGCCGCGCTGGCTGCCGTGCCTGCCCAGGCCCAGACCTACCCCAGCAAGCCCATCCGCCTGGTGGTGCCGTTCCCGGCCGGCGGCGCCACCGACATTTTTGCCCGCGCCGTGTCGCAAAAGCTGGGCGAGCGCCTGGGCACCACCATCGTGGTGGACAACAAGCCCGGGGCCGGCGGCACCATCGGCTCGGACATCGTGGCCAAGGCCGCGCCCGACGGCTACACCCTGTTGCTGGCCACCAGCAGCACGCACAGCATCGGACCCAGCTTCGGTGGCAGGCTGCCCTACGACGCGGTGGCCGACTTCACCCCGATCGCCCACGTGGGCAATGCGCCCAGCATCATGCTGGTGCCCAACAGCTCGCCCGCGAAGACCGTGAAGGAATGGGTGGACTACGCCAAAAAGAACCCCGGCAAGCTCAACTACGCCAGCAGCGGCAATGGCACCGTGGTGCACCTGGGCACGGAATACTTCAAGGCGCAGGCCGGGTTGTTCCTCGTGCACATCCCCTACCGCGGCACCGCGCTGTCGATTCCCGACCTCGTGAGCGGCAAGCTCGACCTGCTGTTTGATTCGCTGCCCAGCGGCCTGCCACATGTGAAGGAAGGGCGTCTGCGTGCGCTGGGCATCACCAGCGCCAAGCGCTCGCCGCTGCTGCCCGACCTGCCCGCCATCTCGGAAACCGTGCCGGGCTACGAAACCGTTACCTGGTTCGGCCTGTACGGTCCCAAGAGCCTGCCGGCCGAGCTGGCCACGCGGCTGAGTACCGGCATCAACCAGGCGCTGCAGGACGCGGAAGTGAAGGACCGGCTGGCTCGCCTGGGCATTGAGCCGGTGGGCGGCACGCCTGCGCAGTTTGCCACCATGGCCGACGCCGACCGCGCCAAGTGGAAAAAGATCATCACCGATCGCAAGATCTCTGCCGAATAAGGCTGGCCATGCAATTCAACTACCAAAACCCGTACCCCACCACCCGACTGCCGGTGTTTGCCCGCAACGTGGTGTCCACCTCGCACCCGCTGGCGGCCCAGGCCGGCCTGCGCATGCTGTGGAAGGGCGGCAACGCGGTGGACGCCGCCATTGCCGCGGCCGCCGCCATCACGCTGTGCGAGCCCGTGTCCAATGGCCTGGGCAGCGACTCCTTCGCCATCCTGTGGGACGGCAAGGAACTGCACGGCCTCAATGCATCCGGCCGCGCGCCACAGACCTGGACGCCGGACTACTTCAAGCGCAAGTACGGCGCCGACGCCAAGGCCCCGCCCAAGCGCGGTTTTGATTCCGTCACCGTGCCGGGTGCGGTGGCCAGCTGGGTCGCCATGAGCGAGCGCTTCGGCAAGCTGCCGTTTGCCGACCTGCTGGAGCCGGCCATCGAGATTGCCGAGCGCGGCTACCTGCTGCCCACCGTGGTGCAGCAGAAGTGGGCCGCCGCCACGCCCGAGCTGCAGGGCCTGCCGGGCTTTGCACAAAGCTTCCTGCCCTGGGGCCGGGCGCCCGAAGTGGGCGAGCTGTTCCAGTTCAAGGCCGCCGCCCGGGGCCTGCGCGCCATTGCCGAGACCAAGGGCCAGGCCTACTACGGCGGCGAAATTGCCGAGGCTATTGAAAAGTTTGCCGCGGCCAACGGCGGCAGCATTACCGCGCGTGACTTTGCGGCCTACAAGCCAGAGTGGGTCAAGCCCATTGGCAAGAACTACCGCGGCTACACGCTGCACGAGATCCCGCCGAACGGGCAGGGCATTGCCGCGCTGATCGCACTCGGCATTCTCGACAAATTCGACGTGGCCGGCATGGCCGTGGACGGCGTGGACTCGCAGCACCTGCAGATCGAGGCCATGAAACTCGCCTTTGCCGACGTGTACCGCTACGTGGCCGAGCCCGCCAACATGGAAGTCACGGCCGAGCAGATGCTGGACGACGCCTACCTGGCCAGCCGCGCCAAGCTCATCGACATGAAAAAGGCGCAGGACTTCGGCGCTGGCAACCCGGTGAAGGGCGGCACCATCTACCTGACGGCCGCCGACGAGAACGGCATGATGGTCAGCTTCATCCAGAGCAACTACATGGGCTTTGGCTCGGGCTGCGTGGAGCCGACCTTTGGCATCAGCCTGCAAAACCGCGGCCATGCGTTCAGCGTGGACGCCGGTGCAGCCAACCCGGCCAACCTGGTGGCGCCCGGCAAGCGGCCCTTCCACACCATCATCCCGGCCTTCCTGACCAAAGACGGCCAGCCGGTGATGAGCTACGGCGTGATGGGCGCCAACATGCAGCCGCAGGGCCACATGCAGACGCTGGTGCGCATGCTCGACTACGGCCAGAACCCGCAGGCCGCCTGCGACGCGCCGCGCTGGCGCTACAACGCCGGGCTGGAAATCAACGTCGAGCAGCAGATGGACAAGGCCACTGTGCAGGGCCTGGCCGAGCGCGGCCATGTGATGGAAGTCATCAACGACAACTACCAGGACTTCGGCGCCGGCCAGTTCATCTGGCGTGCCGGCAACCCCAAGGTAGAGGGCTATATTGCCGCCAGCGACGCGCGGCGCGACGGGCTGGCCGCCGGCTTCTGACGCCTTGCGCCCGCATTGGTGCGACAGCGCACAGATTCCGGGGGCTGAAGGGTGCATGCTGCCCTTGCTGGTGCTGAAACCGCCGCGTTTTGCGGTGGCAGCACCCTCAAGGACCCTTCTCATGAAAACTCCCATCCTCGCTCTTGCCCTCGTTGCCACCCTGGGCCTTGCCGCCTGTGAAAGAACCGTGGTCACCCCGGTGCCGGTGTCGGTTCCCGGCCCCGCCGGACCGGCCGGTGCCACGGGCTCTGCCGGCGCCACTGGCGCCACCGGCTCGACTGGCACCAATGTGACCACCCCCGGAGCCACCGGCGCGACCGGCGCCACCGGCGCGACGGGTGCCACGGGCTATGGCGCCACCGGTGCCACCGGGGCGACAGGCGCCACTGGCGCGACGGGCAACAAGGGAGCCACCGGCGGTGACACCGTGGTGATCGTTCCCGGCCAGAAGTAACCGGCCCGGCCTTCACGCCCCAAGCCCTGCGCTGCCGCGCAGGGCTTTTTGCATTTCCGGCACGACCATTGCGTCGACATTGGGGCAAACCCGCAGCGGCGCGTCACTACACTGCGGGTTCCACCCAACTTCCTCTTCAACTCCCAGGAGATGTCCATGACCCTCAAGCAGATCGTCGGCGCCGTCGTGGCTGCCGTGGCCCTGACGGGCGCCGCGCAGGCCCAGCAATTCTTCCGCATTGGCACGGGCGGCACGGCCGGCACCTATTACCCGGTGGGCGGCATGATTGCCAACGCCGTTTCCCAACCCGGCAAAATCGTTGTCACGGCGCAGGCCAGCAACGGCTCGCTGGCCAACGTGAACGGCATTGCAGGTGGCGCCATGGAGTCCGGCTTCAGCCAGTCAGACGTGGCCACCTGGGCCTTCACCGGTACCGGCCCCTACACCGGCAAGCCCAAGGTGGAGGACCTGCGCATGATCGCCAACCTCTACCCCGAAAGCATCCACCTGGTGGTCAAGAAGGGCTCTGGCATCAAGACCGTGGCCGACCTCAAGGGCAAGCGCGTGGCGCTGGACGAGCCGGGCTCGGGCACGCTGATCAACGCCCGCATGGTGCTGGCCGCCTATGGCGTGCAGGAAGCCGACATCAAGCCCGAATTCATCAAGCCCAACCAGGCCGGCGACAAACTCAAGGACGGTGCGCTCGACGCGTTCTTCTTCGTCGGGGGCGCACCGGCCGGTGCAATTGCCGAACTCGCCTCCAGCGGTGCCGGCATCGAACTGGTGGCGCTGGGCGGCCCGCAGGCCGAGGGCCTGCGCAAGGCCAACCCGTACTTCGCGGTGGACACCATTGCGGCCAACACCTACAAGGACGTGCCGGCGGTGCAGACCCTGGCCGTGGGCGCCCAGTGGGTAACCAGCGCCAAGGCAGACACCGAAACCGTGTACCAGATCACCAAGGCCCTGTTCAGTGACGCCACCCAGAAGGCACTGGCCGCGGGCCATGCCAAGGGCAAGTTCATCACCAAGGACAACGCCGTCAAGGGCGTGGGCATCCCGTTCCACCCGGGCGCGGAGAAGTTCTACAAGGAAGCCGGCCTGCTGAAGTAAGCCACCGGGCGAGAGCATCATGACGCAACCCGCTGCCGCCATCACCGCCCTGCCGGACGACAAGACCCTGCAGGAACTGGAGGAGAAGTTCGACCCCGAGATGCGGTTTCGCCCCTCGGTGCCGCCCGCCACGCAGGTGATCAAGTGGCTGCTGGTTGCGTTGTCATGCTTTCACTTCTACACCGCGGGCTTCGGCCTGTTGCAGGAAGTCACCCACCGCGGGGTGCACCTGGCCTTTGTGCTGGGCCTGATCTTCCTGGTGTTTGCGGGCACCCGCAAGGCGCAGGAGTCCCACTACCCCCACACGCTGCTGACGCCCGGCGGCATGCCGCTGGTCGACTGGCTGCTGGGCCTGGCCTGTGCGGCCAGCGTGCTGTACATCCCGATGGTGTTCTCGGACCTGGCCTTCCGCGTCGGCAACCCGAGCCTGGCCGACGTGGTGTTCGGCTCCATCCTCATGCTCACGCTGCTGGAGGCCACGCGCCGCAGCATGGGCTGGCCGCTGCCGCTGATTGCCATTGGCTTCAGCATCTATGCCATGGCGGGGCCGTATTTCCCGGGCCTGCTGCGCCATGCGGGCGCGAGCTGGTCGCAACTGGTGAACCACCAGTACCTCACCAGCCAGGGCATCTATGGCGTGGCGGTGGGCGTGGTCGCCACCTACGTCTTCCACTTCGTGCTGTTTGGCGTGATGGCCACCCGCATCGGCCTCGGCCAGCTGTTCCTGGACATTGCCTCCAGCGTGGCCGGGCGCTACGCGGGCGGGCCGGCCAAGGTCAGCGTGTTTGGCTCGGCCATGTTCGGCATGCTCAGCGGCTCGTCGGTGGCCAACGCGGTCACGGTGGGCTCGCTCACCATCCCGGCCATGATCCGGGTGGGCTACAAGCGCGAGTTTGCCGGCGCCGTGGAGGCCGCAGCCTCCACCGGCGGGCAGATCACGCCGCCTGTGCTGGGGGCGGCCGCGTTCCTGATGATCGAATTCCTGAACGTGCCGTACCAGACCATCATTGCCGCGGCGGTGGTGCCGGCGTTCATGCACTTCTTCGGCGTGTTCATGCAGGTGCACTTTGAGGCCAAGCGCTATGGCCTGCGCGGCCTGACCGAGGAAGAAATGCCGAAGCTGCGCCAGTCGCTGCGCGAACGCTGGCCCACGCTGATTCCGCTGGTGCTGCTGGTGGGCATCCTGGTGACGGGGCGCACGCCGTACATGGCGGCGTTCGTGGGCATCACCTCCTGCGCCATCGTGGGGCTGACCACCGTGACGCGCGGCAACAAGCCGGCCAACTGGGCGCTGCTGGTGGCGCTGCATCTGCTGCTGGTGGCCCTTTCTTATGTGGACTGGGGCGCGCAGAGCGAATACATCCGCCTGGGCCTGTTTGCTGCAGGGGCCGCGCTGCTGTGGGCGGGCTACACCGTTGCCGGCGTGCGCGGGCGCATTGGCTACCCGGTGATCGTCGAGGCGCTGGAAACCGGCGCCAAGTACGCGCTGGCCGTGGGCGCCGCGGCAGCGACCGTGGGACTGGTGATCGGTGTGGTCACGCTCACGGGCGTGGGCTTCAAGGTGAGCTACATCATCACCGGCGCGGCGCAGGCGCTGGCCCAGGGCTTCAGCACCGTGGTGCCCACCTGGCTGGCCTCGGTGCAGGGCATGACGCTGTTTGCCGCACTGCTGATGACCGGCGTGGTCTGCATCCTCATGGGCTGCGGCATTCCCACCACGGCCAACTACATCATCATGGTCACGGTGGCGGCGCCCACGCTGATCCAGCTCGGGGTGGAGCCGCTGGTGGCGCACTTCTTCGTGTTCTATTACGGCGTGCTGGCCGACATCACGCCCCCTGTGGCACTGGCTGCCTATGCGGCCGCAGGCATGGCCGGTGGCGACCCGTTCAAGACCGGTAACACCGCCTTCCGCCTGGGCCTGGCCAAGGTGCTGGTGCCGTTTGTGTTTGTGTTCTCGCCCAGCCTGTTGCTGGTGGCCAAGGGCTTCACCTGGTTTGACTTCTGGGTCACCTTCATTGGCTGCGTGATCGGCATCACCGCGCTGGCCGCAGCGCTGAGCAAGTTCTTCCTGGTGGAGATGCAGCGCTGGGAACAGGCGCTGTGCATCGCGGCGGCGCTGCTGCTGATCGCTCCGGGGCTCACGCCCACACTCATCGGTGCGGCACTGCTGCTGCCGCTGCTGCTGCGCCAGCTCGCGGCCTGGAAGCTCAAGGGCAGCGCGGTACCGGCCGGCGCCGGCTAATCGACCTTGCGGATGGTGCCCTGCGCGGCGGCGCAGAGCTTGCGCTCGCCGCCACGCTCCAGAAAAATGTCGCAGCGGCACACCGCCTGCGTTTTACCGCTGCCCACCACCGTGGCCACGGCCACCAGCCGGTCGGCACCAGTGGCCGGCCGCAGGTAGTTGATCTTGAACTCCGACGTCAGCACCGGTGCCAGCACCGACCCACCCGCGTAGGTGAGGGCGTTGTCGGCCAGATAGGCCAGCACGCCGCCGTGCACAAACCCGTTTTGCTGCAGCAGCTGCGGCGCGACCGGCAACGACAGCTGCGCATGGCCAGGCTCGAACACATCCATCTGCGCCCCCAGCAACTGGCTGAAGGGCTGGCTTTGCAGCGTCTCGCGGCCCAGGGCCAGAAGGTCAGCCGGCATGGCGCGTCCTCCGGCTGGCGAGCGTGCGGGCCGCAGGCGACAACAGCCTGCGCAGCAGGCGCACCCAGGGCGACCACGGCACGGCAGGGCGCTTCTGGCCCAGCGCCTGCGCGGCATTGGCCAGCGCGTCCTCAACCAATGCGTCGTGCAGCGGCTGAATGACCAGCGGCCAGGCCAGTGTGGCCAGCCCGCGGGTGGTCATTTCAATGCGATGCTCGAGCACGCAATGCTGGCTGGTGGCGTCCAGCACCGTCAGCGCATGCCAGCCCTGCAGGCCCCGGGGCGCCGTGAAGCGGAAGAGCACGCGCCGGCCCGGCTCGTACGCCTCCACGCGGTAGCCGATTGGCCCGTGCCCGCCTGCGGCGCCCACGCCGAGAGGTGCGTCCAGCCGCATCCGCGGCCAGTGCTGGCGGGGCCACAGCGCGTCGTCTGGCGTGGCCAGGGTGTTGAGCAGCTGGCCCACACGCGCCGGGCTGGCGTACAGCAGCCGCTGGTGCACATTCACGACTTTCATTTCATTCTCCTGTTGTCGGGTGTCAGGGGGCGACCGCCATCCAGGCGGCGTGCTCCAGTGCGCTGCGCACAGGCGCGGGAATGGCGGGTTCGGGCTGGCGGGCCCAGTGCCGGGTGAGGGCGATGGCCGGCGAGAACACCAGCGCCATCCACACCGGGAAGGGCATGGCGCGCAGCTCGCCCGCCTGTGTTTTTTGCTGCACCCAGCCGCGCAACTGCTCAAAGCCCTGGGCGTTGGCTTCGGCCCACTCACCGGACCCGGCGGCCAGATCACCGTCTCGCTTGAGTTCATGCAACAGCCGCGCGCCCGCCGGGTTGGCCTGCACCCAGGCCAGGTAGGCCCGCAGCATGCCCTTGACGCCGCTTTGCGCCGAGGCGCGGCCACTGATGGGCTGCGCGATGACAGCATGAAAGTCGCGCAGGGTGTGGGCGTACAGGGCGTCCGCCAGCGCTGCCTTGGTGGGGAAGTGGTGGTACAGGCTGCCATTGCTCACGCCGGCCGCCTGGCGCACCTGGTCCATGGAGGTGGCGGCAAAGCCCTGCGCCAGAAAGACCTGGGCGGCGGCTTCCAGCAGCCGCAAGCGGGTGGGAACGGGTTCCATGACTAGAGTATTACTCTGGAGCAATACTCTAGTCAAGCCCCTTGTCAACGCAGCGTGCGGCCAAACAGGCTGAACAGCCTTTCCCAGTGCCGCTCGGCCGCGGGCTGGTTGTAAATGCCAGCGCGCTGCGGGAATACAAAGCCGTGCTCGGTGCCGGGGTACCACTCCACACGGTGTGGCGTGCCGCCGGCCTGGAGCGCGGCCTCCAGCGCGGCAATCACCTCCGGGGGCGACCACTTGTCGGTTTCGGCGCAGCCCACGTAGGTCTCGCAGCGGATCTGCGGCGTCAGGCGGTGTGGCGAATCGGGCGCGGCCGTCACCATGTTGGCCGGGTGAATGGCGGCAATGGCGCGCAGCCGGTCGGGGTAGGCCGCGGCGGCGGCCATGACGAACGGGCCGCTCATGCAATAGCCCACCGCGCCGATGCGGGTGCCGTCGGCCGCGGGCAGGGCGTCCACATACGCCAGCAGGGCCTGGGTGTCCTGTACCACCAGCGCATTGGTCAGCGAATTCATGTGCTCGAACATCACGGCCATGGCCGCCTCGGTGCGCTCCTGCAGCCAGAAGTCGCGCGTGCGGCGGTAGTACAGGTTGGGTAGCACCACGCAGTAGCCAGTGGCCGCCAGGCGCCGGGCCATGTCGTGCAGCTCTTCGCGCTTGCCGGGGGCGTCCATGTAGAACAGCACCACCGGGTGCGGGCCGCCTTCTTCAGGGTGCACCACGAAGCTGTTCATGGCGCCGTGGGCAGTGGGGATGTCGGTGTGCAGTTCGATCATGCGGAAAGCGTAGCACGGGCGAAACGGCGGCTACAGTTTGGCCATGACACCCCTGACGTACCGCATCGCCCCTGAGATCTTTGCCCTGTACCCCGGCTACTGCCGTGGCGTAGTGGTGGCCCGTGGCTTCACCAACGGGCCCAGCACGCCAGCCGTCACGGCCCTGCTGCGCGAGGCTGAGGCCGCGCTGCGCCAGCGCATCACCGGCAATGTGGCCGAGGTGCCCGAGATCGCCGCCTGGCGCGAGGCCTACCGCCGCTTTGGCGCCAAACCGGCCGAGCACCGCAGCGCCATCGAGGCGCTGGCCCGCCGCGTGCTGAAGCCCGACGCATTGCCCGCCATCAACCTGCTGGTGGACATTGGCAACCTGGTGTCCATCAAGCACCTGCTGCCGGCCGGCGTGCACCCCACGGATGCGCTGCAGCACGGCCTGGCCCTGCGGCTGGCGGCGGAGGGCGACCTGTTTGCCCCGCCCGACGGCGGCCCGGCCGAGACGCCGCCCGCGGGCGAGGTGGTGTTTGCCGACGGCACCAGCGTGCTGACGCGCCGCTGGACCTGGCGGCAAGCCGCCAACACGCAAACCCTGCCAGACACAAAAGGCGTGTTCTTCAACATCGACGGCCTGCCGCCCACCCACCGCGACACGGTGCAGGCCGCCACCGCCGAAGTGGCCGCGCTGGTGCAGGCCCACTGCGGCGGCGAGGTGCTGGCCGTGCTGCTGGACGCCCGAAACCCGGGTTTCAGCCTGGGTTAAGTGGTCAAATCGGCCGCCAGCCCGCATCCACATTGCGTGAGCCGCTACAAAAACAATAGCAACCCGCAAGCGCAGGAAAGCTGCACCCCGCCTGCGCGAGAATGCCAACATCTCCTGCCAACCCAACCCGTTCCACCGCCATGCCGCTGAACTTTGCCGACCGCCTGAATAACGTAGAAACCTCCGCCATCCGCGAGCTGTTCAAGCTGCTGGGCAAGCCCGGCATCATCAGCTTTGCGGGCGGCTTCCCGGACAGCGCGATGTTTGACGTGGCCGGCATCCAGGAGGCGGCCAACAATGCGCTGGCCGAAGAGCCCGGCGCTGCGCTGCAATATGGCGCCACCGAGGGCTACAACCCGCTGCGCGAACAGCTAGCCGCCTTCATGGCCAGCAAGGGCGTGAAAGGCCTGCAGCCCGACGGCCTGATTGTGACCACCGGCAGCCAGCAGGCGCTGGACCTGCTGGGCAAAACCCTCATCAACCCCGGCGACAAGGTGATTGTGGAAGGCCCCACCTTTCTGGCCACCATCCAGTGCTTTCGCCTGTATGGGGCGGAGGTGATCACCGCGCCCATCGACGGGCAGGGCGTGCAGACCGACCAGCTGGAAGCGCTGATGGCCGAGCACAAGCCCAAGTTTGTGTACCTGATCCCCACCTTTGGCAACCCCAGCGGCGCGCTGCTGAGCCTGGAGCGCCGCAAAAAGGTGCTGGAGCTGGCCGTGAAGTACCAGACCCTGGTGGTGGAAGACGACCCCTATGGCGACCTGTACTTTGGCGAGGCGCCGCCGCCCAGCATCTATGCGCTGAGCGACACCGTGCCCGGCAGCCGTGAGCTGCTGGCCCACTGCGGGAGCATGAGCAAGGTGCTGAGCCCCGGCCTGCGCGTGGGCTGGATGATTGCGCCGCCCGAGCTGCTGGCCCGCGCCACCATGTGCAAACAGTTCAGCGACGCGCACACCAGCACCTTTGCCCAGGCCACCGCCGCCCAGTACCTGAAGGCCGGCCGCATGCCCGCCACGCTGGACAAGGTGCGCCAGGTGTACGGCGAGCGCGCCCGCGTGATGGGCGACGCCCTGCGCCGCGAGCTGGGCGAAGTGATCGAGTTTGTGCAGCCCCAGGGCGGCCTGTTTGTGTGGGCGCGCCTGACGGGTGCCGGCGGCAAAGTCAGCAACGGCAACGAGCTGGCCAAACGCGCCATCGAGAAAGGCGTGGCCTTTGTGCCCGGCGCGCCGTTCTACGCGAACAACCCTGATCTATCGACCCTGCGCCTGAGCTTTGCGACGGCGGATGTGGGGAAGATTGAGGAGGGGGTGGGGAGGCTGGGGAAGGCGGTTTAGCAGCACGCCGAGCCCAATAGACTCTCAACAAAAAATGACGCCAGAGAAGCAAGCGATTGCAAGGGGGTTGCTCATCGAGGGCGGTGCAACGAATCTCATTTCAATGAAGGCGGTATCGGAGGCTTTTTATGCTCAGATCGCCAATGCCTACGAATTGAGAAGCGAATCCGAGCTGGGTGAAGGCGCATGTTGGGTTTTTCGCATTCCTCCTGAGAGTTCTATTGCACTGAAAATCGAAGTAGAGCTGCCCAAAGGTTCTCCCGCGTTAACGGAAAGTTGCTTTTGCTGGACTTGGCCGCTTGGCGGAAAGATTGGATTGGAGCTGCGAACAACCGAGAACGCCGGTCGTCGAACTTATTCCACGGCAGGCGTACATCAGCGGCACCAACTGACTGTGCCGATTCCCTTAGACACCTCGCACTGCGAGCTATCGTTTCAATTCGGGAATCCAACTAAGCAGGAGCTCGAGTTCTTTTTTGCATACCCATGTGTGGAGCGCTCTGCCTTTGCTTCAACTCCTGTTCTTCCAGGACTTACGCGAACGACAGAACTAGTCGATGTAAATGAGCCGCTTGTCATAGCGAAGGGACAGTTTGGGGCGTTTCTGTCGTTCATTCCTCTATTAGCACCGTGGGAGTGGGGTGCGGAAAACGATGGCTGCCTCTTTGGCGCATTTACTGTCGATGGACTTTACGGCATCGAGTTATCCATCGGACGATCCTCCGGCAAGGTGCAGATGTGCATCACCAATGCGGGTGAGCGGAAGGCTGTGGAAGTAGCCGTTTGGCCCATGAAAGATGCCGTGAGTGGGGTAGGGGTGGTTCAGATGGGAGGCGAGTGGCAATTGATCGTCGACGGAGTCATTGTTGAGCGCATCAGTGGAATGGCAATGGACGCGCAAAAATTTTCCAAGGTACGGCTCGGTAATCACCCCCTCAGCAGCGATCGACCTTCAAACATTCTTGTCAGGCGATTTGTTTGCCATTCAGAGTCGCTTGAAGCATGGGATATCCAACGGGTATTTGCAGAAATCGAGCCGGAACGATACTGGTACTTCGTGCCGACCTTAGAAAGATTCAAAGAGGCGGAAGCTCAAAGATGGCCTTCGGAATTGGTTGGCCCCTTACTACGCATTCCGAACCGCTGGCAACAGATGCCCCCTCTGTGGTGCAAGGGGGATGGGGGCCTAGACGAAGGGGTTTTCCGAGATGACGTATGCAATTGCTTGGAGTTCAGCGGTATTCACGCTGTCGCCGAATCACAAACGGCAGCTGGACGAACAGATGCTCTCGTATACCTTAGCGAACGACCTTCGATCCGGATGGAGTTCAAAATCTGGGGTCGACACGA
The DNA here is from genome assembly GCA_046348225.1 of Ramlibacter sp. Taxonomy (GTDB): domain Bacteria; phylum Pseudomonadota; class Gammaproteobacteria; order Burkholderiales; family Burkholderiaceae_C; genus JAXMEQ01. The sequence continues at coordinate 265,332 of JAXMEQ010000002.1, read as the reverse complement.
CTATGCAGAAATCCCAGTTAAGCCGATAAAGTATATGACCGACGACGAAGAAATTGCAGTCGTGGTTATGTTGAACCCCAATCAGGTACCCATAGAAAAACAATACATTCGCAATGTATTAAACGGGCCTATCGAATGTACGGGTCATGTGGAGAATCCCTACTCTGAATACACGGGAGTCTTTCATTTTGCGACTGAACATCGTGTCGGTGACAGGCACGTTCACGTACTCCACCTGGTTTTCAACATCAAGTCGCCATATCTGAGGGCCTATTCCTAGTTCATTTCTGTGTGAGCGCCGCGCGGGGTGCCATGCAGAACTGATTGTTTCTTCATCTTCGCCCTTATCAGTACGGCGATACTCGCTCTCTACTACTTCCCTCCCCAAACGCCCTGAAAGTCGCCCTCTATCTTCAGGAGGCCAGCCTTCACTACGACCTGATTCCCATCGACACGAGCAAGGGCGAGCATCACTCACCGGCGTTCATGGCGATCAAACCCAACGCCGAGACGCCTGCGTTGGTCGATGGCGACGCGGTGGTATTCGACCGCAACGCCATCCTGCTGTTCCTAGCTGAAAAGACCGGCCCGTTCGCGCCGGCCAACAGGCCGACAGAGCGGTCGCTGATGTATTCACGGCTGATGTTTGTGGCCACCGGCATCGACCCCGAGTGCGGGAAAGTCAACGTTAGACTGCCGTGATGCTCACCATCCACCACCTAGGCATTTCTCAATCCGAGCGCGTCGTCTGGCTCTGCGAAGAGCTGGGCATTCCCTACACGCTCAAGCATTACACGCGCGACCCGGTCACCCGCCTGGCCCCTCCCGAGCTGCGGGCCCTGCACGCGGCCGGCACGGCGCCGGTGATGACGGATGGCGATGTGCAGATTGCCGAGTCGGGCGCCATCGTGCAGTACATCATTGCCCGGCATGGCGGCGGCCGGCTGGCGCTGCCGCCGGAGCATGCTGACTTTGCCAACTACCTGTACTGGTTCCACTTTGCCAACGGCAACCTGCAGCCGCACCTGGGCCGCAATATGGTGCTGGGCCGCATTGAGGCGGCCAAGGGCCACCCGGTGGCCGCGTCCGCGCGCGAGCGGGTAGACCGAGCCCTGGCCATGGTCGATGCGCGGCTGGCCGAGGTGCCGTACCTGGCCGGCAGCGAGTTCACGGCGGCCGACATCATGAACGTGTTCACGCTCACCACCATGCGCTACTTCCAGCCCTGGGACATGAGCCCGTATCTCCACACGCTGGCCTACCTGGCGCGCATCGCCCAGCGCCCGGCTTACATCGCCGCCATGGCCAAGGGCGACCCGGGCATGCGCTTGCTGCTGACGTAGCGGCTTATCGTCAGGCCTCACACGGGTTCAGCAGCGCCACACCAAAAGGCTTGAAGTCCGCCACATTGCGGGTCACCACTGTCAGGCCGTGTATCTGGGCGGTGGCGGCGATCATGGCGTCTTCGGTCACGGTGTCTGACCTTCTGTGCATCAGCCGCGCCCAGGCGCGGAAGGCGGGCGCGTCCATGGGCAGCACGTTCCAGGTGGTGGCCACTTGTTCCAGCCAGGCTTCAATCGCTTGCGCCTTGGGCGCGTCTTGCTGGCGCGTCAGCTCGATGCCGGCCTGGATTTCGCCAATCGTCACAGCAGACAGGTGCAGTTCTGCATCGTCGCGGGCCTGCAGCCACGTCAGCACCGCGCCGTGCGGGCGTGGCTTGCGCAGCTCTGACACAACGTTGGTGTCCAGCAGGTACATGCAGCGCAGGGGTTAGTTGGCCGCCGAAGGCGGGCGGCGCCGGGCGGCGCCACGTGCGGGCAGGGTCAACTCAGCGCGGGCCTCGTCGGCCAGCAGCAATTGCTTGAGCGACGGGCGGGCGGCAGATTGCAGGCGACGCCATTCATCCGCCGGCACCAGCACGGCGGCCTCAGCCCCGCGCTTGGTCACCATTTGCGGGCCCTGCGCGAGGCAGGTCTCCAGAAACTCACTGAAACGCGCCTTGGCGTCTTGAACGGGCCACTGCTGCATGGCGCACCTCCAATCTGACTAGTTTTCTGACTAGTTTAGCGCAGATCGGGTGGCCTGGCGATCAGCCGTGCCGCTCAATCCCCCGCCGGCCATTCCGCAAACGGGAAGGGCAGCTCTTCGCTGGCAAAGGTTTCAAAGCTGGCAATCTGCGCCAGGTAGCGGCCCAGGCTGCGGCCAAACTGGCGCAGCCGCGCGTTGCTGCCACCGGCAAAGGCGGCCAGCACCAGTTGCACCAGCGCCACCGCGCCCAGCACGGTGATGGCGATCTGGAACGCAATGGCCAGCAAGATCATCTGCAGCAGGCGCGTCAACAGGCTGCGCGGTACGGCAACGGGGTGGGTTGGGGTGGTCATGGTCTGTGCCTCCTGCTTGCGGTGGAATCCGCAATCTAGCACTTTCCGGGGGGCATTTGGCGCGGGCTTCACGCCAAAACAGGCTGCAGCCCGCGCCGGCGCTGCGTGAACCGCTATCAAAACAATAGCGGGTCAGCAGGCGGCTGATGGGGCAGTGTCAGTTCGCGGCAAAGCAATACAGCCGGCCCGAGCCGCCGGTGCGCACCAGCGCCTCCTGGCTGCAGCCGGCCGACTGGTGGCTGAAGTTCCAGCTCTTGGCCCAGTTGTCGGGCAGCGGGCCAATGCGGTCGTGGTGGCCGACGATGGCCGAGCCGTCGGTGCTGCTGGTCCAGCCCTTGCACGTCGTGTCCGTCTGCGGGGCAAAGGCGGTGCCGTCGGCGCGGCTACCGGTCAGGATGTCGTGCTCGTTGGGCGTGTCGCCCCGGCCTTTGACGATGTTGCCCTTTTCGTCCAGCGCGGTGTCCTTGCTGATGTTGTTGCCGTTGTGCAGGTGGGCCAGGTCGCGCGCAATCAGCACGCCCTTGGCGTTGAACCAGGGGCCGTTGCCAATGCGGTCGCGCGCGTTCACGCTGGGCACGGCGGGCGTGGTGGCCGAGGCAAAGGCGCCGGGCGCGCTCAGGTAGGCGCGCCAAGTTTTGGCGCCGGCACCGGCGGCGGTGGCCAGGCGCTGGCACAGGGCGTCGGCCCCGGCCAGGCCGCCCAGGTCAGCGCCCTTGCCGCTGCCGGTGCTGCTGATGAAGAAGCTCATGGGCCCGGTGGGCGCGGCCGGGGGCGTGCTGTTGCAGCCGGCCAGCAAGGCGACGGCGGTGGCGGCCAGGGCCAGAGGGGTGAATTTGCGCATGGTGTGTCTCTTTCGGGTCGTTATGGGTGGGTTGGGGCTGGCGCGTTGAGCAGGTTTCCCCCGCGCCAGCCCCCATCTTGACAGGGACGCCCCGAAAACGCGAGACCTCAGCGCAGGTCGAAGCGGTCCAGCTCCATCACCTTCACCCAGGCGGCCACAAAGTCGGCCACAAACTTCGCGCTGGCGTCGGCCGCGGCGTACACCTCGGCCAGGGCGCGCAGCTGCGAGTTGCTGCCAAACACCAGGTCCACCGTGGTGCCCGTCCACTTCAGGGCGCCGGTGGCGCGGTCGCGGCCTTCCAGCACGCCGGCGGTGCCGGTTTTTTGCCACTGGGTGCGCATGTCCAGCAGGTGGGTAAAGAAGTCTTGCGTCAGCGCCCCCGGCCGGGTGGTGAAGACGCCGTGCGCAGCGCCGCCGGTGTTGGCGCCCAGCACGCGCAGGCCACCCACCAGCACCGTCATTTCGGGCGCGGTCAGCGTCAGCAGCTGGGCCTTGTCGATCAGCAGCTCGGCGGCGGCGCCTTCCGCGCCCTGCCGGGCGTAGTTGCGGAAGCCGTCGGCCACCGGCTCCAGCACCGCGAACGACTCCGCATCCGTCTGCGCCTGCGTCGCGTCCGTGCGGCCGGGATTGAAGGGCACCGTCACGGCCTGGCCGGCCTTGGCGGCGGCGGCCTCAATGGCGGCGCCACCGGCCAGCACGATCAAGTCCGCCAGCGAGATTTTCTTGCCGCCGGTGGCCGTGGCGTTGAAGTCTTTCTGGATGCCTTCCAGCACGGCCAGCACTTTGGCCAGCTCGGCGGGGTTGTTGGCTTCCCAGTCTTTCTGCGGCGCCAGGCGGATGCGCGCGCCATTGGCGCCGCCGCGCTTGTCGCTGCCACGGAAGCTGCTGGCCGACGCCCAGGCCGTGCCCACCAGTTGGGCGGTGGTCAGGCCCGAGGCCAGCACCTTGGCCTTGAGTGCGGCCACGTCGGCCGCGTCCACCAGTTTGTGGTCTACCGCGGGCACCGGGTCTTGCCAGATCAGCTCTTCCTGCGGCACCAGCGGGCCCAGGTAGCGGGCGCGCGGGCCCATGTCGCGGTGCGTCAGCTTGAACCAGGCGCGGGCAAAGGCATCGGCAAACTCGGCCGGGTTCTGGTGGAAGCGGCGCGAGATTTTTTCGTAGGCCGGGTCCATGCGCAGCGAGAGGTCGGCCGTGGTCATCATGGGCGGGTGCTTTTTGCTCGGGTCATGCGCGTCCGGGATCATGTGCTCGGGCCTGCAGTTCTTGGGCGTCCACTGGTGGGCGCCGGCGGGGCTCTTGGTCAGCTCCCATTCGTAGCCGAACAGCATGTCGAAGTAGCCGTTGTCCCACTTGGTGGGGTTGGGCTTCCAGGCGCCTTCAATGCCGCTGGTGGTGGTGTGCACGCCCTTGCCGCTGCCAAAGCTGTTCTTCCAGCCCAGGCCTTGTTCTTCAATGGGGGCGCCTTCGGGCTCGGGGCCCACCAGCTTGGGGTCGCCGGCGCCGTGGGCCTTGCCAAAGGTGTGGCCGCCGGCCACCAGGGCCACGGTTTCCTCGTCGTTCATGGCCATGCGGGCAAAGGTTTCGCGCACGTCGCGGCCCGAGGCCACCGGGTCCGGGTTGCCGTTGGGGCCCTCGGGGTTCACATAGATCAGGCCCATCTGCACGGCGGCCAGCGGGTTGGCCAGCTCGCGGTTGCCGCTGTAGCGCTGGTCGCCCAGCCAGGTGGATTCGGGGCCCCAGTACACGTCTTCTTCCGGCGCCCAGATGTCGGGGCGGCCGCCGGCAAAGCCAAAGGTCTTGAAGCCCATGGTTTCCATGGCCACGTTGCCGGCCAGCACCAGCAGGTCAGCCCACGAGAGCTTGCGGCCGTACTTCTGCTTGATGGGCCAGAGCAGGCGGCGGGCCTTGTCCAGGTTGCCGTTGTCGGGCCAGCTGTTCAGCGGGGCAAAGCGCTGGTTGCCGGTGCCGGCGCCGCCGCGGCCGTCGTAAATGCGGTAGGTGCCGGCGGCGTGCCAGGTCATGCGCACAAACAGGCCGCCATAGTGGCCCCAGTCGGCCGGCCACCAGTCTTGCGAATCCGTCATCAGCGCCTTCAGGTCAGCCACCACGGCGTGCAGGTCCAGCGTCTTGAATTCCTCCGCGTAGTTGAAGTCCGCGCCCAGCGGGTTCGACTCGGCCGTGTGCTGGTGCAGGATGTTCAGCTTGAGCTGGTTGGGCCACCAGTCGGCATTGCCAGGCGCGGCGGCCTTGGCTTGCGGGGCGGCGTGGAAGGGGCATTTGGCTTCGGTGGACATAGCGATCTCCTATGGATAACGGGCTGGCGATTGACGATGACCATGACTTTAGGCGCCAGCCGCATTTTGGGCCAGTGGGTTTTGTCAATGGCGGCGATAGGCGCGCTAATGATTCAGGGCTGCGCCACCGTGAGCGTGAGCAAATGAAACGACAGCGCCTTGCCATGCATGTCCAGGTTCAGTGAGTCGTTCACGCCGCCGTCCAGCACGTCGTCGATCACAAAGTTCATGGCGGCCAGGTTGGGCAACAGGTAGCGCGTGACGCGGCTGGGCTGGCGGTGGGCAAAGTGGGCGGCCACGCGCTGCTCAGTCACTTGCGCCACCAGCAGCGGGTAGTCTTCGGCGCGGCGGGCAATCACGCTGATGTTGATGCGGTTGCCCTTGTCGCCGGTGCGGGCGTGGGCCAGGTCGTACAGGGTCTGGGTGTGCATGGCGGGCCCTTCAGTCGATGAATGCAAACGACGCCGGCACCCGTTCGCGCGCAATCAGGCACGACTGGGTGGACAGGCGCTGGCGTTTGGCCACCCGCACGCCGCCGCCGCCGGCGGGGCCGCAGGTCCACAGGGCCGTCACTTCGCGCAGCAGCCGCTCCACCACCGGCAGCTCCAGGTGCTGGCCGGCCACGCGCAGGCGGACGTCTGTGGCCTGGCCCACCGGTGTTTGCGCCAGCAAGCGGTTGCCGTCGTCGCCAAACACGCTGCTGATGCCCACCAGGTCAAAGCGCAGCGGCAGCAGGGCGCCCAGGCGCTGCTGCATCACGTCCATGGCCAGCCGGGCGCGGGCTTCGGCGTTGGGGCCGGCGTAGGAGATTTCGCCTTCGCCAAACCAGCCGCCGTCAAAAAACACGTTGGCCTTCAGCGTGCCGGTGCGCGGGTGGCCGCGCACGCCGGCCAGGCGCACGCGGTCGGGCCCCACCTGCGCCACCGTGGCCTGGGTGATGTCGGCCACCACGTCGGGCGTGAGGTAGGCCGCCGGGTCGTGCAGCTCGTACAGCAGCTGTTCCTTCACGGTGCGCTCGTCCACCAGTCCGCCGGTGTGGGCGGCTTTGCTGACCACGCAGCTGCCGTCGGCGGCGATCTCGGCAATCGGGAAACCGACGTCGTGCAGGCCGGGCACGTCTTTCACGCCCGGGTCGGCAAAGTAGCCGCCCGTGACCTGCGCGCCGCACTCCAGCAGGTGGCCGGCCATGGTGGCGCCGGCCAGCGCGTCCCACTGGTCGCGCTGCCAGCCAAAGTGGGCAATGGCCGGGCCCAGCGCCAGCGACGGGTCGGCCACCCGGCCCGTCACCACGATCTGCGCCCCGGCGCGGATGGCCTCGGCAATCTCAAAGGCGCCCTGGTACACGTTGGCACAGACAAAGCGCGCTTCGTCAAAGGCGTCGCCCAGGTGGTCGCGCACGATGGCGCGGCCGGCAGCGTCAGACAGGTCGTCGCCGCGCACCACGGCAATGCGCGGGCGCGGCAGGCCCAGAACGGCCGCCAGCCGCTGGATGCGCCTGGCCGCGCCTTCGGGGTTGGCGGCGCCAAAGTTGCTGACGATGGTGATGCCGTGCGCCAGGCAGTCGGCCAGCACCGGTTGCAGTTCCAGCACCAGCAGCGGCTCGTAGCCGAGCTGCGGGTCGGCCCGGCGCGCCAGGTGCTGGGTGGCCAGCGTGCGCTCGGCCAGGTTCTCGAACATCAGCGCGGCCGGGCCGCCGCGCGCGATGAGGCTGCGCACCACGGGTGCTGCCGCGTCCACGCGGTCGCCTGAAAAGCCGGCGCCGCAGCCCACTGCCAATGTCTCCATGCCTGTTCCTTGTGTCTGCAATTGACTGTAGCAGCCCCGGGGCTTGAGCCAAATCGGCCTCCAGCCCGCATGCAGATTGCGTGAGGCGCTATGAAATTCATAGCATCCCGCAAGGCCCGGGCAGGGCGTACCATCGCACATCCGCCGCTGCCACGCTGTTTCATGGCCGAACAAGCAATCACCACCGACACCTACAAGCTCTTTCCCTCGCCGCGCAACCGCCACCGGGCGCTGTTCGAGCATGAAGTGTTTGTGCCTTACCCCTACGCGCTGATCGACCTGCCGAGCTTTGACCTCAAGGGCAAGTACAGCCTGTTCGCCGCCCACCGGCTGGCCGACAACAAGGCCGGGCAGCTGGTGACGTTCGAGTTGGCCGCCGACATGGCGCGGTTCAACAGCCGGTTTGTGCCCGACTGATGGCCACGCTGCCGTCTGCCGTGGCGCACGCCACCCGCTGGGTGGTGCAAAAGGCCGGTTGGCTGCGGGGCCAGGCGCTGCGGTTCTGGGCCTGGGCCAAAGTGCACCCGTTCAAGGCGGTGGCGCTGCTGCCGGCCGTGTTGGTGCTCTATGTGCTGCTGCTGATCCCGTTCACGCCCGGCATTGGCGACATCCGCAAGGCCAAGACCGAGCAGCCGGCGGTGTTGATGTCGGTGGACGGCAAGGAGCTGGCGTCGTTCCGCCGCGCCAACCGCAACTGGGTCAAGCTGGCCGACATCTCGCCGCAGGTGGTGGCGGCACTGATCGCCACCGAAGACCACCGCTTCTACGAGCACCACGGCATTGACCTGCGGCGCACGGCGGCGGCGGTGGTGTACACCCTCTCGGGCGACCGGCAGGGCGGCTCCACCATCACCCAGCAGCTGGCGCGCAACCTGTACCCGGACGAAATCGGCCGCTCGGTCAGCCTCACGCGCAAGCTGAAAGAGGCCATCACCGCGCTGAAGATCGAGGCGGTGTACAGCAAGCCCGAAATTCTCGAGACGTACCTCAACACGGTGCCGTTCCTCTACAACGCCTACGGCATCGAGATGGCGGCGCGCACCTATTTCGACAAGCCGGCCAGCAAGCTGGACGTGCTGGAAAGCGCCACGCTGATTGGCATGCTCAAGGGCACCAGCTACTACAACCCCGTCACCAACCCGGCACGCGCCGTGCAGCGCCGCAACACCGTGCTGGGCCAGATGGCCAAACACAACAAGTTGCCGGCCGAGCGGCTGGAAGCGCTGAAAAAGCGGCCGCTGAAGATCGACTTCGAGCGCCAGACCGAGCCGCAGGGCCCGGCGCCGCACCTGGCGCGGCACCTGCGCCGCTGGCTGATCGACTGGGCCGACCGCAACGGCTACGACATCCATGCCGACGGCCTGGTGGTGCGCACCACCATCGACGCGCGGCTGCAGTCGCAGGCCAACCAGGCCGTGGCGCGGCAGATCGACGCGCTGCAGGGGCTGGTCAATGGCCAATGGGGCCCGCGCGCGGGCTTTGCGCCAGGGCGTCCGCTGGTGCAGGCGCTACTGCGTGAAACGGCGCCCTACAAGGCGGCGCGGGAAGCGGGCCTGGACGACGCCCAGGCGCTCAAGCGCGTGGCGGCGGATGCAGACGCCATGAAGGCGCTGCGGGAAGAAAAGACCCGCCTGTCCGCCGGCCTGATGGCGCTGGACCCACGCACGGGCCAGGTCCGCGCCTGGGTCGGTAGCCGGGATTTTCTGCGCGACCAGTTCGACCATGTCCAGCAGGCGCGGCGCCAGCCGGGCTCCACCTTCAAGCCGTTTGTCTATGGTGCGGCGTTCGAGCAGGGCATCAGCCCGCGCGAGACCTTGATGGACGAGCCGGTTGAAATTGCGCTGGGGGGCGGCCAGGTCTGGCGCCCCACGGACGGCGGCGAGCCCAGCTACCAGCCCATGACGCTGCGCGACGGCCTGGCCCAGTCCAAGAACACCATCACGGCGCAGCTCATGCAGCGCGTGGGCCCGCAGCGGGTGGCCGCGCTGGCCCGCGCCATGGGGGTGCGCCAGAGCAAGCTGGACGAGGTGCTGGCGCTGGCGCTGGGCACCAGCCCGGTCACGCTCAAGGAAATGGTCGCGGCCTACGGCACCCTGGCCAATGGCGGCAACTACCTGGAGCCGGTGCTGGTGCTGCGCATTGAAGACCGCAGCGGCAAGGTGCTGGAAGCGTTTGATGCGCCGCAGCCCGAGCCGGTGCTGTCGCCCGCCGCAGCCGACTCGCTGCTGGACGTGCTGCGCGGCGCCATCGACCGCGGCACCGGCGCGGCGATCCGTTACCGCTATGGCATCCAGGCCGACGTGGCTGGCAAGACCGGCACCACGCAAGACAACACCGATGGCTGGTTCATGCTGATGCATCCGCAGCTGGTGGTGGGGGCCTGGGTCGGCTTCAATGACGCACGCATCACCATGGGCGACGGCTACGGCCAGGGCGCGCGCAGCGCGCTACCGATCGTGGGCGAGCTGTTCCAGGCGGCGTTTCGCACGCGCGTGATCGATGCACAGGCACGCTTTGCCGCGCCGGCGGATGTGCCGCCGGTCGTGGTGCCGGTGGAGCCCTTGCCGGTGCCAACGGCCGGGCCTGGCGGCGGCCTTGGCGCGACAGCGCCCGCGGGCACCGTGCCCGGCTTTGGCGGCCCGGTGCCGGCCGAGGCCATGACGGGCGAGCCTTCCCGCTAGGTCAGCCCCAGCGCGTGGTACACGCGGGCCGCGGCGTAGGCGTCGTTGGCGGCGTACACCAGCTGTGCTTCCGTCAGGCGCGGGTTGGCCCAGTTGGAGGTGGTGGCCTTGCGCGACTTGATGAAGCGCTGGTTGAACAGCACCGCCACCGCCCCTTTCACACCCATGTCCTTGCGGTAGCCGCGCTCGCGGAACACGGTGTTCAGGTCCAGCACGCCGGCGGGCTCCACACCGAGCCGCGCGGTGATGCGCTTGCGGTCGTCGCCCAGCCCAAAGCCGGCCTTGGTGATGCCGTGCGCGGCCAGCAGGCCGGCCACCTGTTCACTGCAATGCGGGTCATGCAGCTGGAACACCCAGGCCCGCTCCAGCGTGGCGAGCTGCACGATGTGCGGGCCCTGCGACACCTCGTTCCTTGCGAACGTGGGTTTGGATTCGGTGTCAAAGCCCCAGAACGGCGTGTCCGTGAGCGCGGCGCAGGCCTCGCGGGCCTGTGCCGCGGTGGCCACCAGGTGTATGCGGTCCAGCCCCAGCCGGTCAAACAGCGGCAGCAGGGCGATCTCGTCCTTGGCCGGCGTGGGAAGGTGGTTTTGCATGGTGGCGATTGTGGGGCGTAGCATCGCGCACCCCACAAGACATTTGCACATGCCCGACAAAACCCCTGACAACGCTGCCCATACCGCCATCTATTGGGACTTTGAAAACCTGCACGCCAGCCTGTGCGAAGCCCGGCAGGAGGGCGCCTACAGCCGCCCGGACGACCGCTTCAAGGTCCAGGACCCGCTGGTCGATGTGGCCGCCGTCATGGCGCTCGCAGCCCGTTTCGGGCCAGTGGCCATCAATCGCGCCTACTGCAACTGGCAGTTCTTTGGCCGTTACCGCGATGCGCTGCTGCAGCACGCCATCGACCTGGTGCAGCTGTTCCCGCCCGGTGGGGGCGCCAAGAATGGCGCCGACATCCGGCTCTGCCTGGACGCGGTGCAGGACGTGACGCGCCACCGCCACATCGGCACCGTGCTGGTGGTCAGTGGCGACAGCGACTTCATGCCGCTGGCCCAGGCCCTGCGCGCCGCAGGCAAGACGCTGGTGGGCGTGGGCGCGCGCAACACCACCAACCGGCACTGGGCGGCCAGTTGCCACGCCTTCCACTACCACGAAGACCTGGTGGCCGGCCAGCCAGCGGGGCGCAACGCATAATCACGCTCCCCGCGACCAAGGACCTTCATGAGAAAAACATTCCAGCTCCATGTGGAAGGCAAACACCCCGACCGGGTGCTCGACGCCACCAAGCACGAGCTGCGCAAGTACCTGCGGCGCGAGCGCCGGCGCGAGCTGCCCGAGGGCGCCGACTTCTGGGACTTTGACTGCAAGTTCGGCCCCACGCAGGACACGGCGGCCGTGGCGCGGGTGGGTGAGCTGATTGCCCTGCTGGACGCCCATGCGCGCGAGGGCGGTAGCCAGTTCTACGTGGAAATTCTGGCCAAACCCGGCAAGCGCGTGCCCAGGCCGGAAGGCGCTGCGCCAGCGGCTGGCGATCCCACCGACGACTAAGCCTGCGCGGCCCGCGCCGCCGCCGCGCGCAGCTTGTCTTTCTTGCTCGGGCGCTTGCCCTTAATGCCGCCGGTGCCGGGCACGGTCTCCTGGTTGGGCAGTGCGGGCGCTTCGGTGGGCTCGTAGCCGGCCACCACCTCCAGCGGCAGGCTCAAGCCCTGGCGCTTTTCAATCAGGCGGAAATGGGCCTCGGTGCCGGGGCTCACAAAGCTCACCGCCAGCCCGCTGGCACCCGCGCGGCCGGTGCGGCCGATGCGGTGCACGTAGTCGGTGGCCGAGCGCGGCAGGTCGTAGTTGACCACCACCGGCAGCTGGGCGATGTCGATGCCGCGGGAGGCGAGGTCGGTGGTGACCAGCACATCCCACTGGCCGGCCTTGAATTCCTCCAGCACCTTTTTGCGCGCGCCCTGGCTCAGGCCGCCGTGGAAGGGGGTGGCAAACACACCGGCCTTGTAGAGCTTCCAGGCCACATGCTCGGTGGCGTACTGGGTGGCCACAAACACCAGCACCCGGGTCCAGCCACTGTCCTTGATCAGCTGGCGCAGCAGCTGGGTGCGCCGCGCCGCGTCCACCGCCACGGCGCGCTGCACGATGGCGGGTTCGTTGGCGGGCGTGGCCGCCACTTCCACGCGCACCGGGTCGCGCAGCAGGCCGCTGGCCAGCGCCTGCACGGCCGGCGCGAAGGTGGCCGAGAAAAACAGGTTCTGCCGCTTCGGGGGCAGGGCCCAGAGCACGCGGTTCAGCTCCTCGGCAAAGCCCAGGTCGAGCAGGCGGTCCGCCTCGTCCAGCACCAGCAGGCCCACATCCGTCAGGCGCACGGCGTTGTGCTGCACCAGGTCGAGCAGGCGGCCGGGGGTGGCCACCACCACGTCGGCGCCACCACGCAGGCTCAGCATTTGCGGGTTGATGGACACGCCGCCGAACACCACGGCCACCCGGGGCGGCTGCGACAGGTGTTGCGCCAGGCTGCGGAGCACCTCGCCCACCTGGGCGGCCAGCTCGCGCGTGGGCACCAGTACCAGGGCGCGGGTGCGGCGGGGCGCCTGCGGCCCTTGCTGCACCAGCCACTGCAGCAGGGGCAGGGCGAACGCCGCCGTTTTGCCCGAGCCGGTCTGGGCCTGGCCCAGCACGTCGGCGCCCGCCAGCGCGGGGCCGATGGCGGCGGACTGGATGGGGGTGGGATGGGTGAAGCCCAGCGCCGCGATGGCCTTGACCAGTGCGGGCGTCAACCCGAGGGCGGCAAAACTCATGGCGAGCGGTGCAGCCGGGGCGCGGACAGCAGGGCCAGGTTGTCCGTGACCGCCTCGTCCAGCTCGCGCCAGCGCCCGGCCAGCCCGGCGGCCGCGAGTGCGGCCTGCAGGGCTTTCAGGTCCTTCACGCTGGGCGCGACCTTGATCTGCGCAATGGCCGCGGCGGTGTTGCCCGTCCTGATGATGGCCAGCACCTTGGGTGCCCAGTCATGGGGTCTTGCCATGCAGTGTCCTGTGTTGGGGGTGTTCGGTAGGCGACAGCCCGGACTTTAACCGCAGCACGGGCTCGCCCTACACTGCGCACTGCTTTACCCGGAGTCAAGCCACCATGACGATCACCCTGTGCGGTTCCCCCATTTCCAATTACTACAACAAGGTCAAGCTGGCGCTGCTGGAGAAGGGCGTGCCCTTCACCGAGGCGCTGGTGCCCACCAAGAGCACCGACCCGGCCGTGCTGGCGGCCTCGCCGCTGGCCAAGATCCCGTTCATCCGCACACCCGGGGGCGGCCTGTGCGAAAGCCAGGCCATCCTGGAGTACATCGAGGCCGCCTACCCGAATCCGCCGCTGTTGCCGGCCGACCCGTTCGCTGCGGCCAAGGTGCGCGAGCTGACGATCTTCATCGACCTGCACCTCGAACTGGTGGCGCGCGACCTGTACCCGCAGGCGTTCTTTGGCGGCACGGTCAGCGACAGCAACAAGGAGCGCGTGCGCAAGCAGCTGGAAAAGAACATCGCTGCCTTCAAGCAGCTGGCCAGGTTCTCGCCGTATGTGGCAGGCGACAGCCTGAGCCAGGCGGACTGCTCGGCATTTGCCAACCTGCCGCTGGTGGGCATGGCCACCCGGGCCGTGTATGGCGAAGACCTGCTGGCCGCCGCCGGTGTGGACTACAAGCCCTACATCAAGTTAATTGGCGAGCGGCCGGCTGCACAAAAGGTGGTGGCCGACCGCAAGGCAGCCAGCGCACTCTGATGGCGGCGCGCGTCCTGTCGGTGGACGGCGTCGCGGTGTACCTGGAGGGCGAGGGCCCCCACACGGTGGTGATGCTACATGGCTGGCCAGACACCCACCGCCTCTGGGATGCGCAGGTGGCGCACCTGCTGGCCACCTTCCCGGGCCAGCTGTGCTGCGCCCGTTTCACGCTGCCGGGGTTCGACCTGACGCAGCCGCCCCGGCCGCTGACCTTGCAGGGCATGGCGGATGCGGTGGCCCGCATCGTGGACACGGTCAGCCCCGACCGGCCCGTGACGCTGCTGCTGCACGACTGGGGTTGCGTGTTTGGCTACGAATACCTGGCGCAGCATCCGCAGCGGGTGGCGCGGCTGGTGGCGGTGGACATTGGCGACCACAACGCCGGCGCGCTGCGGCGTTCCCTGTCTGCCAGGGCCAAGTGGGGCGTGGCGGTCTACCAGCTCTGGCTGGCGCTGGCCTGGGGCGTGGGCCGGTTTGTGAATCAGGCACTGGCCACACGCATGACACGCGCCATGGCCGCCGCGTTGCGTTGCCCGACCGCGCAGGCCGACATCGGCTGGCAGATGAACTACCCGTACGCCGCCCAGTGGAGCGGGGGCTACCGCAAGGCCGCCCCGGTGGCGCCGGCCTGCCCGACGCTGTACTTCTATGGCCAGCGCAAACCGTTCCAGTTCCAGTCGCAGGGCTGGCTCGACTGGCTGGCGGCAACGCCGGGCAACGAGATCCGTCCCATGCCCACCGGGCATTGGGTGATGGTGCAACAGCCCCAACCGTTCAACGACCACCTGGCCGGCTGGCTGGCCCGCACGCCCGCGGGTTGAGGCGTCAGCGCGCCACCAGCACCGGCACGGTGGATTCGGCCACCACCCGGGCCGCCACGCTGCCCAGCATCAGCCGGGCAATGCCGCTGCGACCATGCGAACCCACGACGATCAGGTCCGCGCCTTGCTCCCGGGCGGTCTGCACGATGCCGGTGGACGCGGCCACGTCTTCCACCACCCGCTGGGCGACCTCGATGCCCGGGCCGGCCTGCTGGGTCAGTGCCAGCACGCGGGAATGGGCCTGCGAGGCGTGGTCCAGCGCCGCCGACATGTAGGCCTGGAAGCCCATGGGGTTGGCCTCGCCGATGCCGAGGTAAGGGTAAGGGTCCACCACGTACAGCGCCGTGAGCCGGGCGCCATGCTGGCGGGCCAGGCCCGCGGCCATGGTGGTGGCGCGTTCCGACGCCGGGGAGCCATCGGTGGCCAGAAGAATGTGTTTGAACATGGGTTGCCTCTCCAGTAATGCATTCAGGAAGCCCCGATGCTGCCGCCCGGCAAGGGCCCGGTGATTGACGCGCATCAAGGCGGATGCATGGCTGGCCGACTAGATTGAGCGCATGAACATCCCGCCTGTTGCTATCGCCGACCCATCGCCAGAACCCCTGGGCGACTTTTCCCGATGCCATGAAGGCATCGTGTCCCGGTTGGGTGCGCTGGCCCGGCTGCCCGCGCTGCTGGACGCGGCTGACCAGGCCCGGGCGGTCGCCGCCGACACCCTGAGACTTTTTGACGAGGGCGTTCTGGCGCACCACCTGGACGAGGAAAAGGTGCTTTTCCCGTCGGTGCAGCGCAGCGCCATGCCGGGCGACGAGGCCGCGCTGGTTGCGGCCCTGGCCGAGCGCCTGACCCGGGAGCACCGCGATGTTGAAGCGCAATGGAAGGCGCTGGAAGCCCCGCTGAAGGCTGCCGCCAGGGGCAAGCCGGCAGCGCTGGAGGCACCGGCCGTGCAGCGCCTTGTGGCCACCTACCTGGCACATGCGCGCTTCGAGGAAACCCACTACCTGCCACTGGCGGCGCGGATTCTCGGGCGCAATGCCAACCACCTGGCAGCGCTGGACGCGTCGCTGCACATCCGGCACGCGCCGTTAAACAGTCCGGCCTACATCTAGCGCCTTCTGGTTGTCGCCGGCGTGATGTAGGGCTACGATGACTTGTGCCGTGTCAACGTGCAGGAGGCTCCATGCCACAGCTCATCGCATCTGTCGAAGGCGTCGAAATCAGGCATGTGTACCTGACCAAGGACCGGACCACGCTGGGACGGCGCCCCCGCAACGACATCGTTCTGGACAACCTGGCCGTCAGTGGCGAGCACTGTGTGTTCGAACTCGAAGGCCTGGCCAATGTCTTCATTGAAGACCTGGGCAGCACCAACGGCACCTTCGTCAACAACCGCAAGGTCACCACCCGCCAGCAGCTGCACGACGGCGACGTGATCGCCATTGGCCGCTTCCGCATCCAGTACCTGGCGGCGTCGGAGCTGCCCAGCAACTTCTCCGCCACGTCGGCCATGAAGGTGGACGCGTCGCCTGCGGGCAACGGCGTCAAGCATGCGAGCCTGCAGATGGTCAACGGCTCGTCGGCAGGGCTGGAGGTGCCGGTGGTCAAGGCGGTGACGACGTTTGGCAAGCCCGGCGTGGCGGTGGTGGCCATTTCCCACCGGCGCACCGGCTACTACGTGGCGCATCTTGAAGGGGCTTCGGTGCCGGCGCTCAACGGTGTGCCGATCGGGCCCGACCCGGTATTGCTGTCCAACCATGACGTGCTGGAAATAGCGGGCAACAAGCTGCTTTTCCTGCTGCGCGACTAAACGCGCTGAATGCGCCACAATCTGCATCAGCAGTAGTCAGCTGCAACTGCATCACCCCAGAACATGAAGATCCTGAAGCGCCTGTTGGGCAATGATCCGGCCCCCCCGAAGCTTGAAGCACCGTCGCAAGCCGACGGCCAGGAGCATTCGCGTGCCACCGAGCTCGGCAGCCAGACCACCACCCGGCGGGAGCTCCTGCGTGTGCTCACCCGCGACACCGCGCGCTACTGCGGCATCCCCGAGGGCTGGATCGAGTGCCATGTGCTGGTGGTCAGCACCCGCAAGGGCGACACCCATCTCCATGCGCGGCTGGTGTTGCGCTATTGGGATGACACCCTGGTGCGGCACGTGATGGCGTTCGAGATGCGGCTGCGTGCGGAAATCCTGCGCTTCGAGCCGCAGGCCTCCGACTGGCTCCACAGCGTGACGTGGGAGTTCAAGGCCGAAAACTGCCCGCACCTCGAAATGCCGCCGCGCGACACCTGGGGCAAGGCCGCCGCACCGGCCTCGGTCATGCTGCTGGATTCCGAAGGCGGCCCGGGCTCCGACGACGAGGACGGCCAGGCTGTGGACGACGTCCAGGAAGACCTGGCCAAGCTGTTCGCCGTGCGGGACTCGGCGCTGGCCGAACTCAAGCTGGACGACGAGCCGCCGCGCGACTTCGCCCCCACGCAGCCCGGCCGGCGCTGAGCCGGGCGGGTGCGCGTTCAGGCCCGGCGTGGGTGCAGCGGGTACGCCGGGTCGGTGAAGCCCGGCGTGGACGGGTGGCCGGGCGGCACCAGAGCGTCAATCAGGGCCTCATCTTCCGGCGTAACGACGTAGTCCAGGGCGGGCAGGTAGTCCTGCCACTGGGCCAGGGTACGCGGGCCGGCGATGACGCTGCTCACACCCTGGTGTGCCAGCACCCAGGCCACCGCCAGCTGCGCCACGGTGCTGCCTTTGGCCTGTGCATGCTGCTGCAGCTTCTGCGCAATCACCAGGGATTCTTCGCGGAACTCGGTTTCGGTGATGCGTTTGTCGCCCCGGCCGGCGCGGGTGCCTTCGGCCGGGCTGGCGCCCGGTTGGTATTTACCGGTCAGCACCCCGCGCGCGATCGGGCTGTAGGGCACCACGCCAATGCCGTAGTGCTGGCAGGCCGGCAGGATTTCCACCTCCGGCATGCGGTTGAGCAGGTTGTAGTACGGCTGGCAGACCACCGGGCCCGGCATGCCGATCCCGCGCGCCAGGCGTACCAGCTCGGCGATGCGCCAGGCCCGGAAGTTGGAAACCCCCCAGTAGCGGATCTTGCCGCTGGCCAGCAGGGCCTGCAGTGCATGCAGCGGCTCCTCCAGGTCCATGCCGTTGTAGTCGCGGTGCAGGTACAGGATGTCGATGTGGTCGGTCTTCAGCCGCCCCAGGCTGGCTTCGACCTCGCGCAGCATCCAGGCGCGGGAGTAGTGGCCTTCATTCACCCGGTCGCTCATGGCGTTGCCGAGCTTGGTCGCCAGCACCCACTGGTGGCGCTGGCCCGCCAGCAGGGTGCCGAGCATCGATTCGGACGCACCCTTGGTGTACACGTCCGCAGTGTCGATGAAGTTCACGCCGTGGGCCTGTGCGTGGGCTACGATGCTCCCCGCTTCGGCGGTGTCGGTCTGGTCACCAAACATCATGGTGCCGAGGCAGAGCGCCGAGACTTTCAGGTTGCTTTTGCCAAGGGTGCGGTACTGCATGGTTCCGGTGTCTTTCTTCAAGGGCTGAGGTGGTGGCGCAGCACGTCTGCGCACAGGCGCACGGCCGTGTTGGCCTCGTCAATGATGCGGCCCATCAGGATGAAGCCATGGATCTGCCGCGAAAAGCAGACGTACTGTGTGGGCACACCCGCTGCCGACAGCGCGTTGGCGTAGGCCAGTCCTTCATCGCGCAGCGGGTCGAAGCCGGCGGTCAGCACCAGGGCGGGCGGCAGCCCGGCGTGGCTGGCTGCCAGCAGCGGTGACGCGCGCCAGTCGGCGTACTGTGTGGCGTCCAGGTAATGGCCCTGGAAATAGTCAATGACGTCACGCGTTAGCAGGTAGCCGCTGCCGTTCTCGTGGTGCGAGGCGCTGGTGCCACGCATGTCGGTGGCGGGATAGATCAGCAGCTGGAACGCCGGTTGCAGGGCGTCGCCCGCATCGCGCAGGGCCAGCGTCACGGCGGCTGCCAGGTTGCCGCCCGCACTGTCGCCCCCGACCGCCACCCGCGCCGGATGAATCGCCAGCGCCCCGGCACTGGCCAGGATCCACCGCGTGGCGGCCAGCGCGTCGTCCACCGCGGCCGGGAAACGGTGTTCGGGCCCCATCCGGTAATCCACCGCATAGACCGCACAGCCCGCACCGTTGGCCAGCGAGCGGCACAGCACGTCATGTGTGTCCAGATCGCCAATGACCCAGCCGCCGCCGTGGAAGTACACCAGCGCCGGCAATGCCTGCCCCGGCGCGCTGCCGGCAGGCCGGTACTCGCGCAGCAGCAAGGCGCCGGCCGGGCCGGGGACGGGGAAGTCGCGGACGCTGGCCACATCGGGCGGGGCCGGTTGCGAGTAGCCACGCCGGTCCCGGTAGGCCTTGCGGGCCTCGGCAGGGGACAGTTCATGGGTGGAGGGAATGCCGCGCTCGCGGATCAGGTCCAGCAGCGCGCGGGCTTGCGGGTCAAGCATGAAAGTGCGTCCAGTGCATGTGAGAATGCGCAGACTATCACGAGGGGCCATGACGAGGAGCACGACCGACCGCCGCCGCCTGCTGCAGCTCGCTGCCGCATCTGCCACAACCCTGTGGCTGCCGCGCAGCGCGTGGAGCCAGCTGCGCGCCGAGGCCGACCCTTTCCGGCTGGGGGTGGCCAGCGGCTCCCCCGAGGCCGACTCGGTGGTGCTGTGGACGCGGTTGCTGCTCAATGGCACGGCGCGCCGGCCGCTGCCGGAAGCCGGCGCTGTCACCGTGCAATGGGAAGTGGCGCACGACGAAGCGTTTGTACGCCCGGTCCGGCGCGGACAGGCCCAGGCATTGCCAGAACTCGCACACGCCGTGCATGTGGAGGTGCCGGGCCTGGCGCCCGACCGCGTTTACTTCTACCGTTTCATGAGCGGCGATGCGGTGAGCCCGGTGGGTCGTACCCGCACGTTGCCGGCGCCCGACGCGCCCACGCAGCGCCTGCGCCTGGCGCATGCCTCGTGCCAGCGCTGGGAACACGGCTTTTACAGCGCCTGGCGCCACATGCGGGCCGACGCGCCAGACTTTGTGCTGTTCCTGGGCGACTACATCTATGAATACCCGAATGCTGTGGGCGCGGTGCGCAGCCCCGGCGGCGGCTGGACTGTGACCCTGGACGACTACCGCCGGCGTCATGCGCTGCACAAGAGCGACGCCGACCTGCAGGCCATGCACGCCGCCTGCCCATGGTTTGTGACCTGGGACGACCACGAAGTGCAGAACGACTATGCCGGCCTGACACCGGGCGATGGCGGCCCGGCCGTGGCCGACTTTGCCGCCCGCCGGGCAGCGGCCTACCAGGCGTTCTACGAGCACATGCCCCTGCGTGCCAGCGTCCTCACGCGGGCGCTCCAGGGGCTGGCCACCGGTGCCGAATTGCGTCTTTACGGTCAGGCGCGGCTGGGCCAGCTGGCCACCCTGTACCTGCTGGACGCGCGGCAGTACAAGGACGCGCCGGTTTGCACACCCGCTGGGAAAGGGGCGTCCGGCTACCTGGACCCGGCCCAGTGCGCCGTCTGGGACGACCCCCGCCGCAGCATGCTGGGCACCGCGCAGGAGGCCTGGCTGGCCGGCGCTCTGGCGCGCGGCAGCCAGGGCTGGAACCTGATCGGCCAGCAAAGCCTGTTCGGCATGCGCGACGCGCGCCCCGGGCCGCAGCGCTACCTCTGGAACGACGGCTGGGACGGCTATGGCGCCGCCCGCACGCGACTGACCGACACATTGCAAAAGCACCGTGTGGCCAACCCGGTGCTGGTGGGCGGCGATGTCCATGAGAACTGGGTGGGCCACGTCAAGGCCGACTATTCCAGCCCGTCCAGCGCGACGGTGGGCGTGGAATTCTGCGGCACCAGCATCACGTCGCGGGCGTCTGGCGGCAATGACAAGCTGGCCGCCCGGCTGGCGGAGAACCCGCACTTTGTGCTGGCGGAAAGCGAGCACCGCGGCTACGGACTGCTGGATCTGACGCCAGCACAACTGACCGCCAGCCTGCGGGTGGTGGACGATGTGACCCGGCCCGACGCGGCGGCCAGTACGCTGGCGCGCTTTGCGGTGCGGGCGGGTCGCCCCCGGCTGGAGCCCGCATGAACTGGTTGCGCCTCCTGGGTTGCTGGCTGGCACTGTGCGGCTGGGCGCTGCCGGGCGCGGCGCAGGTGCCCCTGGTGCTGGGCAACGGGGGCAGCTACGCCCTCGCGCCGGCGGTAAGCTACCTGCGCGACCCGGGCGGCAGCCTGACGCTGGACGACGTGCTTCAGCCCGCTGCCCAGGCCCGGCTGCAGCCGGTGGCAGACAGCACCACCGCCACCAACTTCGGGCTGACGCCGGACGCCATCTGGATGCGCGTCACGCTGCGGCTGGCGACGGGCGCGCCGCGTGACTGGCTGCTGCAGGTGGCCTACCCGCCGCTGGACCGGATCGAGCTGTACCAGCCCGACGGCCGCGGGGGCTGGGCGCGAAGCCGCGCGGGCGACACCGTGCAGCCGCGCGACAGCGTGCCGCACCGTACCCATGTGCTGCGCGTCGCGCTGCCGGCGGGCGACGACCATGTTCTTTATGTGCGGGTGGCGTCGCAGGGCCCGGTCTCTGCACCGCTGCGGCTGTGGCAGCCCGACGCGCTGTGGGCCAGCGACCAGGTGACCTATTCGGTGCTGAGCCTGTACTTCGGGCTGCTGCTCGGGCTGCTGGCCTACAACCTGCTGTTGTTCGTGTCGGTGCGCGATCCGGCCTTCCTGCTGTATGTGGCCTTTGTCGCCAGCCTGGGCCTGGCGCAAAGCGCACTGACCGGGCTGGGGATGCAGTTCCTCTGGGGCGCATGGGTGTGGTGGACCAATGCGGCGCCCAACATAGGCAACTCGGCCGCCGCCGTGTTCGGCCTGCTGTTTGCGCGGCAGTTCATCGGCTCGGCCGCCACCATGCCGCGGCTGGACCAGGTGCTCAAGCTGCTGGCGCTGGCCTGGCTGGCGTCGCTTGGCGCCGCCTTGTTCCTGCCGTACCTGGTTGCAACCTGGATGACCACGGTGCTGTCACCGTTGAGCGTGTTCGCCGTGATCGCAGCCGGGGTGCAGGGCATGCGCCAGCGCCACCCCGGGGCGGTGTATTTCCTGGCAGCCTGGGCGGCGCTGCTGGGGGGCGTGATGGCGCTGTTCCTGCACAACATCGGCATCCTGCCGTCCACGCTGGTCACGGCCAATTCGCTGCTGATCGGCTCGGCGCTCGAGATGGTGCTGCTGTCGTTCGCACTGGGCGACCGCATCAACGTGGTGCGGCGCGAAAAAGAGCAGGCGCAGGCCCGCATCGAGGCCGAGCACGCCCTGGTGGAGGCGCTCAGCGAGTCCCAGGAGCGCTACCGCACGGTGCTGCAGGAGCGCGAGACCATTCTCGAGAATTCGCTGGTGGGCATTGCCTTCCTCACGCCCGAGGGGCGCTTCCGCTGGGCCAACCGGGCGATGTTCAGCATCTTCGGAGCGCAGGGCGACGTCAGCGGCATCCAGTCCATGGAGCCGTTTTACCTGTCGCGCGAGCAGTACCTGCGCACCGGCGCCGACGTGGCGGCCAGCATCCGGCGGGGCGACGTGTTCCGCGAGGAACTGCAGATGCGCCGTGTGGACGGCAGCGTGCTGTGGGTATCGCTGTCGGGCAAGGCGGTCAGCCCGCAGGACCTGTCGCAAGGCACGGTCTGGGTGATCATGGACATCACCGCGCGCAAGGAACTGGAAGCCGAGCTGCAGCGCACCTCGTCCGAGCGCGAGGCCATCCTCAACAGCGCGACAGTGGGCATCGTGCTGTCGGTCATGCGGCGCCACGAATGGGTCAACGAACGGTTTGCCCGCATGCTGGGCTACCCGCGCCAGGTGCTGATCGGCCAGGGCTCGGAGTACATCCACCCGACGCTGGAGGCCTGGCGCGAATTTGGCGTGCAGGCCCGCGCCGCACTGATTGCCCATGGCACCTATATTTGCGAGCGGCAGCTGCGCCGGCGTTCCGGCGAGCTGTTCTGGGTGGAGATGGGCGGCAGTTGCATCCGCCCCAACGACCCGGATTCCGGCGTGATCTGGACGTTTCTGGACATCACCGAGCGCAAACGCTCCGAGCAGGAAATCCGTGAGGCGCTGGAGCAGCAGAAGGCCCTGAACGAGCTGCGCACCCGCTTCGTGGCCATGACCAGCCATGAATTCCGCACGCCCCTGGCAGCGATCCTCTCGGCCGGCGAGCTGCTGCGCGACTACGGTGACCGGCTGCCGCCGGAAGAGCGAACCGAGCTGCTGGACAGCATCTCGGCGGCGGTGCAGCGCATGTCGCGCATGATGGACCGCGTGCTGCTGCTGGGCAAGGCCGACGCGCAGATGCTGGAGTTCCAGCCGCACGAGGTGGACCTGGTGCCGCTGTGCCGGCACATCATCGACGAGGCACGGGCCCAGTTCCCGGACTCGCGCTGCGAGGTGCTGACCGACTTCGCGCCGGGCCTCAACAGCGGCCGGTACGACGAAAAACTGCTGCGCCACATCTTCGGCAACCTGCTGTCCAACGCCATCAAGTACTCACCCGGCGGCGGCACCGTGCGTTTTGCGGTGCGGGCCGAGCCAGGTGGCACGCTGTTCGAGGTGGCTGACCAGGGCATTGGCATCCCGGCCAACGAGGTGGCGCACCTGTTCGAGTCCTTCCATCGGGCCAGCAACGTGGGCACGATCCAGGGCACGGGCCTGGGGCTGGCCATCGTGAAGACGGCGGTGGAAAAGCACGGCGGGCGCATTGAGGTGCACAGCGTGCCGGGCGAGGGCACTCGCTTTACGGTGTGGCTGCCCGCAGGCTGAGCGCCTGGCGCGGTGTCAGGCGGGCGGCGGCGCGGCCTCATCGGCCAGCCGCTCGGTGGTGTAGATGTCCCAGGCCGAGATGAACATGGCGGCGATGACCGGGCCCACCACAAACCCGTTGATGCCAAACACCGCCATGCCCCCAATGGTGGACAGCATCACCAGGTAGTCGGGCATGCGGGTGTCCTGGCCCACCAGGAACGGGCGCAGCAGGTTGTCCACCAGGCCAATCACCAGCACGCCCCAGGCCGCCAGGCCCACGGCAGGCCAGAAGGCGCCGATGCTCAGCAGGTACAGCGCCACCGGCATCCACACCAGCGCCGCACCCACGGCGGGCAGCAGCGACAGGAAGGCCATGACCACGCCCCACAGCAGCGCCGCGGGGATGCCGAGCACCGCAAATGCAATACCGCCCAGCGTGCCCTGGACGATGGCCACCAGGATGTTGCCCTTGACCGTGGCCCGCACCACCATCACGAACTTGGTGAACAGCCGGCGCCGGTGGTGGGCGTTCAGCGGCACGGCCGTGCCAATGCGGGCCGACAGCCCCGCGCCGTCGCGCAGCAGGAAAAACAGCAGGTACAGCATCACGAAAAAACCCACCACCAGTTCCAGCGTGCTCTGGCCGATCAGCCAGGCCTGGGAGGTGATGGTCCCGCCGCTTTGCGCCACACCCGCCAGCGCCTTTTGCTGCATGACCCAGAAGTTGCCCAGGCCAAAGCGCGCCAGCAGCTGGCGCAGCCAGGTGGGCATGCCTTCCACAATGTGGCGCAGATAGCGGCTCGGGTCCAGTTCGCCCGAGCGCAGCCGATCCACCAGCGTGGCCGCCTCCTGCACCAGCGAGGCCGCCACCACGGCCAGCGGCAGGATCACCATCAGCAGCACGGCGCCCAGCGTCAGCAGGGCGGCCAGCGTAGGCCGCCCCGGCATGCGGTGCAGTACCCGACGTTGGAGTGGCGTAAACACGATGGCCAGCGAGATGGCCCACAGCACGGCGCCACTGAACGGCCAGAGGATGAGTGCGAAGGCGGCCGTGACGGCGACCAGCAGCCAAACAAAGGCGCGAAGTTCAACCGCGGTGGAGTGCAGGGGGTGGGGTGGGCGCATAGGGGGGCTCAGGGTACCACCGCCCACCCAGGTCGTGTTGTGATGCTATGAAATTTATAGCGCCTCACGCAATCTGCGTGCGGGCTGGAAGCCAAAACTGCCCCTAAACCAGAACGTCCAGCAGGCGATCCAGCCCGCCGCTGTTGATGGCCACCATCGCCTGGGCGCGCACGGCCGGCTTGGCGTGGTAGGCCACCGACAGGCCGGCCGCGCCCATCATCGGCAGGTCGTTGGCGCCGTCGCCCATGGCAATGGCCTGGTGCGGCGCGATGCCCAGCGCGGTGCAGGTCTGCAGCAGCATCCGGCGCTTTTCCTCGCCGTCGCAGATATCGCCCCAGGGTTGGTCCACCATGCGGCCCGTCAGCACGCCATCCTGCACTTCGAGCTGGTTGGAGCGGGTGTAGTCAATCCCCAGCCGGTCGCGAATGCGGTCAGTGAAGAAGGTGAAGCCGCCCGACACCAGCAGCACCTTCATGCCGGCGGCCTTGCAGGCACCCACCAGTTCAGCCGCGCCGGGGTTGAGCTGCAGCCGCTGCGTGTACACCTGCTCCATGTGGGCCACCGTCACGCCCTTGAGCAGGGCCACACGCTGGCGCAGGCTTTCCTTGTAGTCGGTGATCTCGCCGCGCATGGCCGCTTCGGTGATGGCCGCCACCTCGGCCTTGCGGCCTGCCGCGTCGGCGATTTCGTCCACGCACTCGATGTTGATGAGCGTGGAGTCCATGTCAAAGGCGACGAGCTTGAAGTCCGCCCGCTTCAGCGGCGGCGTGACGTTTTGCAGCACAAGGCCGGGAGCGTATTCGTGAGGCGTCATGGTGAAGGCGGAAAAGGCGGCATCTTAACGGTGCAGGTACAGCGGGTCGCTCCAGGTGGCTACCCATTGCGGCCGGAACGCCACGAAGATGGCCACCAGCATGCCGGTGACGAAGGCGTCGCCCCAGGCCATCAGCCAGCGCGCCACCAGCGACAACTCGGTGCTGACACCGGGCAGGGTGTGACCGGTCCATTGCGCCAGCACGCCGGCCGCAAAAATGCAGGCCACGCTGCCCAGAAAGGCGCGACCCAGCAGATAGACAAACGGGTGGGTGCCAACGAAACGGCGGATGGCGGCACCGAGCAGCAAGGCCAGCGTCGCCGGGACCAGACCCAGCCAGACCGTCAGGTCCAGGGCCTCGGCGGGCGACAGTGGCGCGATCAGCCAGGCGGCGGCGCCCACACCGCAAAGCACCGGAACCGCCAGCGGCCAGCCGAGCAGCAGCACCGCCAGGCAGGCGCCCGACCACTGCAGTTGCAGCGGCATGGCATGCAACACCGGCAACGCCCACAGCCAGGGCAGGATCACCAGCGTGGCCAGCAGCGGGCCCAGCCGAGTGGCACCCGCCAGCAGGCGCCACGGTCGCAGCGCCAGGGCCAGGCCCAGCACCGTCAACAAAATGGCCGCATTGGTCAGCATCGGCGGCTCTGCAGCCCGGTCGCGGGGAGGGGCGTCATGTTGTCAGCGCCGCCGCGGGCGCGTCGACCCGGGGCTGGCCCAGCGAACGCAGCACGTCGCGCACCATCTGGGCCCGGTCTTTCGGGTCTTTCAGCTCACGCTCGATGCGCAGCTTCTCGTTGCCCGCCAGCTTGATGTGCCGGTTCTTCTGGATCAGCTCGATGATGCGCATCGAATCGATCGGCGGGTTGGCGCGGAAGCTGATGTGAATGACGCCCGGCGCGGCGTCCACCTTGACCACGCCATACGGCCGCGCAATCACGCGCAGGCGGTGCACGTCGATCAGGGTCTGCGCCTGCGGCGGCAGCTTGCCGAAACGGTCCACGATTTCTTCCAGCAGGGCGTCGATCTGGTCGGTGTTCTTCGCGGTGGCGAGCTTCTTGTAGAAGCTCAGCCGCAGGTGCACGTCGCCGCAATAGTCGGCCGGCAGCAGGGCGGGGGCGTGCAGGTTGATCTCGGTGGTCACGCTCAGCGGGCTCAGCAGGTCGGGCTCCTTGCCTTCCTTGAGGCTGCGCACCGCTTCGCTGAGCATCTCGTTGTAGAGCTGGAAGCCGATTTCCAGCATGTTGCCGCTCTGGTTTTCCCCCAGCACTTCGCCCGCGCCACGGATTTCCAGGTCGTGCATGGCCAGGTAGAAGCCGCTGCCGAGCTCTTCCATCTGCTGGATCGCTTCCAGCCGCTGCGCGGCCTGCTTGGTCAGGCTCTCGGTGTCGGGCACCATCAGGTAGGCATAGGCCTGGTGGTGGCTGCGGCCCACGCGCCCGCGCAGCTGGTGCAGCTGCGCCAGGCCGAACTTGTCGGCCCGGCTGATGACGATGGTGTTGGCCGTGGGCACGTCAATGCCCGTTTCGATGATGGTCGAGCACAGCAGCAGGTTGTAGCGCTGGGCCACAAAGTCGCGCATCACGCGTTCCAGCTCGCGCTCGGGCATCTGGCCGTGGGCCACGGCAATGCGCGCCTCGGGCAATATCTCTTCCAGCCGCGCGCGGCGGTTCTCGATCGTTTCCACCTCGTTGTGCAGGAAGTACACCTGCCCGCCGCGCTTGAGTTCGCGCAGCACCGCCTCGCGGATGACGCCATTGCCCTCGTTGCGCACAAAGGTCTTGATGGCCAGGCGGCGCTGCGGTGCGGTGGCGATCACGGAAAGATCCCGCAGGCCTTCCAGTGCCATGCCCAGTGTGCGCGGAATCGGCGTCGCGGTGAGCGTCAGCACGTCCACCTCGGCGCGCAGGGCTTTCATCGCCTCCTTGTGGCGCACGCCGAAGCGGTGCTCCTCGTCAATGATCAGCAGGCCCAGGTTCTTGAACTTCGTGGATTCGCTCAGCAGCTTGTGCGTGCCCACCACAATGTCCACGCTGCCATCGGCGATGCCCTTGATGGACGCCGTGATCTCCTTGCCCGAGCGGAAGCGCGAGACCTCGGCCACCTTGACCGGCCATTTGCTGAAACGGTCCACCAGCGTCTGGTAGTGCTGCTCGGCCAGCAGGGTGGTGGGCGCGAGGAAGGCCACCTGCTTGCCGCCGGTCACGGCAATGAAGGCCGCGCGCAGTGCCACCTCGGTCTTGCCAAAGCCCACATCGCCGCAAACCAGCCGGTCCATCGGGCGCGGGCTGATCATGTCCTGGATGACGGCATGGATGGCGGCGCGCTGGTCGGCGGTTTCCTCAAAGCCGAAGTCGGTGGCAAAGGTTTCGTAGTCGTGCGGGCTGTAGCGGAAAGGGTGGCCTTCGCGCGCGGCGCGGCGGGCGTAGATGTTCAGCAGCTCGGCAGCGGAGTCGCGCACCTGCTCGGCGGCCTTGCGCTTGGCCTTGTCCCACTGGCCGCTGCCCAGCTTGTGCAGCGGCGCCTCGTCGGCGCTGACACCGGTGTAGCGGCTGATCTGGTGCAGCTGGCTGACCGGCACATACAGCGTGGCCTTGTCGGCGTACTCGAGGTGCAGGAACTCCTGCAGCACGGGTGTGCCGTCGGGGTTCTTGTCCTGCCCCAGGTCGAGGTTGATCAGGCCGCGGTAGCGGCCAATGCCGTGCTGGCTGTGGACCACCGGGTCGCCCACGTTCAGCTCGCTCAGATCCTTGATCAGGGCCTCGACGTCGCTGACCTGTTCCTGCTTCTTGCGCCGGCGCGTGGTGGGGCCGGCGGCAAACAGCTCGGTCTCGGTCACGAAGTCGATGCCTGGCTCCAGCCAGCAGAAGCCGGCGGTCAGGCCGGCGGTGGCGATGCCCACCTTCTCGTCGCTGGCCTCGAATTCCTCCAGGGAGTCAAACGCCGGCGGGCTGATCTGGCTGGCCCGCAAAAAGTCCAGCAGGCTTTCGCGGCGGCCGTCGCTTTCAGCCAGCAGCAGCACCCGGTGCTGGGTGTTTCGGATGTGCTCCTTCAGCCGGGCCAGCGGCTCGTCGGCGCCGCGCACCACGGAGAGTTCACCGAGCTTCTGGAACCACGCGTTGTCGGCCACGTCCTCGATGGCCGGGCGGATCGCCAGCTGCGCGTGTGCGTTGGCGCAGGCATAGAACTGCTCGGTGCCCAGGAACAGCGCCTCGGGCGGCAGCACCGGCCGCTCCGGGTCGCCCTGCAGCAGCCGGTAGCGGTCTTTGGTGTCCTGCCAGAAGCGCTGGAAGGCCGGCTCCAGGTCGCCATGCAGCACCACCGTGGCCTGCTCGCCCAGGTAGTCGAACACCGTGGCCGTGGCGTCGAAGAACAGCGGCAGGTAGTACTCGATACCGGCCGTGGCGACGCCATTGCCCATGTCCTTGTACAAGCGGCTCTTGGTCGGGTCGCCCTCCAGCAACTCGCGCCAGCGGCTGCGGAATTTGCCGCGCGCCGCCTCGTCCATCGGGAACTCGCGGCCGGGCAGCAGGCGCACCTCGGGCACCGGGTAGAGGCTGCGCTGGCTGTCGGGGTCGAACGTTCGGATGCTGTCGATCTCGTCGTCAAACAGGTCCACCCGGTACGGCACCGGCGAGCCCATGGGGAACAGGTCGATCAGGCCGCCGCGCACCGCGTATTCACCGGGGCTGACGACTTGCGTCACGTGGCTGTAGCCGGCCAGTGTGAGCTGGCTCTTGAGCCGGGCCTCGTCGAGCTTCTGCTTGACCTTGAAATGGAAGGTGTAGCCCGCCAGGAAGGCCGGCGGCGCCACGCGGTACAGGGCGGTGGTGGCCGGCACGATCACCAGATCGGCCTCGCCCTGCGAGATGCGCCACAGCGTGGCCAGCCGTTCGCTGATCAGGTCCTGGTGCGGCGAGAAGCTGTCGTAGGGCAGGGTTTCCCAGTCGGGGAACAGGGCGCAGCGCAGGTCGGGCGCAAAAAATGCCAGCTCTTCGATCAGCCGCTGGGCATCGCTAGCGTCGGCCGTGACGATGGCCGTGAGCCGGCCGGCCGCCTTCTCGCGCAGGGCCAGCCGGGCCAGCAGCAGGGCGTCGGCCGAGCCGGCCGGGCGGGGAAGCGTGAATCGTTTGCCGGGCGTGAGTTTGGGTAAGTCCATGGAGCAGCAAATAACAAACACCCCTCGCTTCAAAAAGGAGGGGTGGTGCCCCGGATTCTAGAATGAGGCCTCGCCCATGACTGTCAGCAACCCCGATACCCGTTTTTTCGCCCTGATTCCCTGCGCCGGAACGGGCAGCCGCGCGGGGACGGATGGCCCCAAGCAGTACCAGCCGCTGGCCGGCCAACCGATGGTGATGCACACCCTGGCGGCATTCGCCGGCGTGCCGCGCATCGCCCGCTGCCTGGTGGCCGTGGCCCCGGGCGACGATTTCCTGAAGTCGCCATCTGCTATGTTTTTGATAGCGCCTTGCGGAGGCCCGACGCGGGCTGCGACGGTTTTGAATGGCCTGCGCGTACTGGAAGCTGAAGGCGCACGGCCGCAGGACTGGGTGCTGGTGCACGACGCCGCCCGATGCCTGGTGACCCCGCGCCAGATCGAGGCACTGATCAACGCCTGCGAACACGACGCCGTCGGCGGCCTGCTGGCCCACAAGTTGCCTGACACCCTCAAGGCCGAGGCTGGCGGGCGCGTGGTGGCCACGGTCAGCCGTACCGACAAATGGCTGGCGCAGACGCCCCAGATGTTCCGGCTCGGGCTGCTGACCCAGGCGCTGGTGCGCGCGGGCGACGCGGCGACCGACGAGGCCAGCGCCATCGAGGCGCTGGGCCACCGGCCGCTGGTGGTGCCGGGCGGCGCGCAGAATTTCAAGGTGACGTACCACGACGACTTCGCACTGGCCGAGGCCGTGCTCAGGAACAGGCCATGACAGACATCCGCATTGGGGAAGGCTGGGACGTGCACGCACTCGTCCCGGGGCGCAAGCTCATCATCGGCGGCGTGGAGATTGCGTTTGATCGCGGCCTGCTTGGCCATTCAGACGCCGACGTGCTGCTGCACGCCATCACCGACGCCCTGCTCGGCGCGGCCGGGTTGGGCGACATCGGCCGCCATTTTCCGGACACGGACGCCCAGTTCAGCGGCGCCGATTCGGCGGTGCTGCTGGCCGAGGCGGTACGCCGAGTGCAGGCCGAAGGCTGGCGCATCGGCAATGTCGACAGCACCGTGATCGCCCAGGCACCGAGGCTCGCCCCCCACATCCCTGCGATGTGCATCGCCGTTGCCAGGGCGCTGGGCGTGGCACCTGCTCAGGTCAATGTGAAGGCCAAGACGGCAGAAAAGCTCGGGCCGGTGGGGCAGGGCCAGGGCATCGAAGCGCGGGCAGTGGTACTGCTGCGCCGCTGAGTGACGCTCAGTTGTCGGCTTTGGGTTTTTGCAGCTTGATGTGTGCCGCCAGCCCGCCCGAGGTGGTGTTGGCCAGCGCAAAGATGCCGCCCATGCGCTGCACGGTCTTGTCGACAATTGCCAGGCCCAGACCGGCGCCGGTGGCAGCGGTGCGGGCCGCATCGCCACGGAAGAAGGGCTTGATGAGGTTGGGAAGTGTCTCCGGTGCCACGCCCATGCCGTGGTCGCGCACCTTCAGCAGCACCCATTCGCCGCGGGACTTGGCCGCCACGTCCACCACGGCAATGCCGGTCTCGGGCGTCTTGCCGTAGCGGCGGGCGTTTTCCAGCAGGTTGGACAGCACGCGTGCGAGTTCCACCTCGTCGGCCAGCACGTACAGGTTCTTCGACACGTCGAGGTTGATGCGCATGTCGCCCTGGTCCTGCACGGCGTACAGGCAGGCCTCGATCACGTCGTTGAGCAGCACCGGCTTGAGTTCGGCATGGTCCGGCCGGGCGTAGTCGAGGAACTTGTCAATGATGGCGTCGAGCTGGTCGATGTCGGCGGCCATGTGGTCCCGCGCGTCCTGGTCGCTCACGCTCATCTCGGTTTCCAGACGCAGCCGCGCCAGCGGTGTGCGCAGGTCGTGCGAAATGCCGGCCAGCATGACCGCCCGGTCCTGCTCGATCTTGGCCAGCTGCTGGGCCATGCGGTTGAAGCCGATGTTC
Organism: Ramlibacter sp.; assembly: GCA_046348225.1. Classification (GTDB taxonomy): domain Bacteria; phylum Pseudomonadota; class Gammaproteobacteria; order Burkholderiales; family Burkholderiaceae_C; genus JAXMEQ01. The sequence continues at coordinate 233,895 of JAXMEQ010000002.1, read as the reverse complement.
ACCTCGCGGATTTCGGCGGTCACGGCCTTCTCGTCGAGCTTGCTGGCATCAAAATCGCCGTCGCGCACCCGGCTGGCCGCGAACGACAGCTGCTTGAGGGGCCGGTTGATGAGCCGCGCGATCAGGGCCGAGCCGGTGAGTGACAGCGCGGCAGCAATCAGCAGCCAGACCAGCCAGGTTTTGCCGCCGGCCGGCTGGAAGCGGTTGCGGTCCAGCAGCAGCCAGTAACTGTCTTTTTCAATGTTGAAGCTGACCCACAAGCCCTTTTCACCATTCACCGCGCTGGCCACCACCGTGCCCTTGCCCAGGCGCGACTCCAGTTCCGTGATCACGCGTTCGTCGAGCGCGTCCGGGTCAAACGGCGCGAATTTGTCGGCGGGTTCGCGCACCACGATGCGCACCCCCTCCTGCTCGGCCAGGGTCTTGATCAGGGAGACCCGTGCGATGGCATCGGAGTGCACCATGGCGGCCCGGCTGAGGTTGACGAGCGCCGCAATCTGCTGGGCCGTCTGCACCGCACGCGGCTCGAACTCCAGCGCACGGAAGGTTTGCAGCCAGGCCACGATGCTGCCGATCAACAGCAGGGCCAGCAGGAAAAACGTGCGCCAGAAGAGACTCAGGCCAACCCGCGGGGGGCGCATCTCCAGCGGCGCCGGCGCGGTTTCCAGCGGGGCAGGCCCGGTGGCATCAATGCTGGTTGTGACTGCGCGAATCAATCCGTCTCACCCTGGAAGCTTGTTGTTGAAACCGGCCCGGGTGATGAACCTGCTTCAGCCCGCGCCGTCCGGCACGAACACATAGCCCACACCCCACACGGTCTGAATATAGCGCGGCGCGGCCGCATCCACCTCCACCAGTTTGCGCAGGCGCGAAACCTGGACGTCGAGGCTGCGGTCAAACGGCTCGAATTCACGGCCGCGGGCCAGCTGGGCGAGCTTCTCGCGCGACAGCGGCTGGCGCGGGTGCCGCACCAGGGCCTTGAGCATGGCGAATTCGCCCGTGGTCAACGGCAGTTCCTCGCCGTTCTTGTGCAGGGTGCGGGCACCCAGGTCGAAGGCGAAAGGCCCGAAGTTGACGACCTCGTTGTCGCTGGACGGTGCACCGGGCGCTTCCTGGGCAGGGCGGCGGCGCAGCACGGCGTGCACGCGGGCCAGCAGCTCGCGTGGATTGAAGGGTTTGCCCAGGTAGTCATCCGCGCCGACTTCCAGGCCCACGATGCGGTCGACATCCTCGCCCTTGGCGGTCAACATGATGATGGGGGTGCGGTCGTTGGCGGCCCGCAGGCGCCGGCAGATCGACAGGCCGTCTTCGCCGGGCATCATCAGGTCCAGCACGATCAGGTCGGCGGTCTCGCGCAGCATCAGGCGGTTCAGGGCCTTGCCGTCTTCGGCCAGGATGACCTCGAAGCCTTCCTGGGTGAGATAGCGGCGCAGCAGATCGCGGATGCGGGCATCGTCATCGACCACGAGGATCTTGTCGGTACGGGCGGCGGCTTGGGTCATGGTGCTCCTGCTGAATTTGTAACAGAGCCGATTTTGAGGGGCTTGACGAAGCCTGTGCGGTGTTTTCCGGGAGGCTTGACATACTGTTACAAATGTTGCCCGAGCGCGCGGGCGCTTCACTGACGCGATGTGAACCCGGGCCAGCGCGCAGGCGTTGAGAATCCGTTCCTTCCTTATCCAGAAAGTGATTTCATGATCAAATCCGCCATGTGGGCTGCCAGCGCGTTGCTGGTGTGGGTGTCGGCCGCAACGGCCCAGACCGTACCGTATCCACCGCCGCAGAATGTGCTGCAGCTGTCAGCCAATGGCTCGGTGGAGGTACAGCAGGACCTGCTGGTCATGAGCCTGAATGCGGTGCGCGAGGGCCCGGACGCCGCCACCGTGCAAAACCAGCTCAAGGCGGTGCTCGACGCGGCACTGGCGGAGGCCAGGAAATCCGCGCAGCCGGGCCAGATGGACGTGCGGACCGGCAACTTCGGCATTTACCCGCGCTACGGGCGCGACAGCAAGATCAGTGGCTGGCAGGGCTCTGCCGAGCTGGTGCTGGAGGGGCGCGACTTTGCGCGCATCACCAGTGCGGCCGCGCGCCTGCCGGGCATGACGCTGGGCCATGTGGGCTTCAGCCTGAGCCGGGAGCAGCGTGCCCGGGTGGAGGGCGAAGCCCAGAACCAGGCGATCGAGCGCTTCAAGGCGAAGGCGGCGGACCTGGCCAAGGGCTTTGGTTTTGCCGGGTACACGCTACGCGAGGTGGCGGTCAACGCCAACGACCAGGGCTACGCGGTACGGCCACGGGCGCTGGCGATGGAGGCCAAGGCGGCAGGCGCTGACATGCCGGTGCCCGTGGAGGCAGGTCGCAGCACGGTGGTGGTCACGGTGTCGGGCACGGTCCAGTTGAAATAGGGCCTACTGCGCCGCCCAGCCACCGTCCATGTTCCAGGCGACGCCGCGGACGTTGTTGCCTGCGGGCGAACAGAAAAACACCGCCAGCTCGCCCAGTTCTTCGGGGGTGGTGAACTGCATGGAAGGCTCTTTCTCGCCCAGCAGCGCCTTGGTGGCTTCGGCGTTGGTCCAGCCATGGGCCGCCGCCTTTGCATCCACCTGCTTCTGAACCAGTGGCGTGAGCACCCAGCCCGGGCAGATCGCGTTGCAGGTGACGCCAGTGGTGGCGTTCTCCAGGGCCGTCACCTTGGTCAGGCCGACGATGCCGTGCTTGGCAGCGACATAGGCCGACTTCTGGGCCGAGGCGACCAGGCCATGAACGGAGGCGACATTGATCACGCGCCCCCAGTTGGCGGCCTTCATGGCGGGCAAGGCCAGGCGCGTGGCGTGGAACGCGCTTGACAGGTTGATGGCGATGATGGCGTCCCACTTCTCCACCGGAAAGTCTTCCACAGGGGCCACGTGCTGGATGCCCGCGTTGTTCACCAGGATGTCCACCCGGCCGAACTGCTCTGCGGCGAACTTCATCATCGCTTCGATCTCGGCCGGTTTGCTCATGTCGGCGCCGTGGTAGGCCACCCTGGCGCCCAGTGCGGCCACTTCGGCCTTGGGCCCTTCAGCATCACCAAAGCCGTTGAGCACGATGTTGGCACCCTGGCGTGCCAGCGCCTTGGCGATACCCAGACCGATGCCGCTGGTGGAACCGGTGACGAGAGCTGTTTTTCCTGTGAGCATGAGGGTCTCCAGATGAATTACGATGGCCTGAAGCGGCAGCCTGTTTGGTGGGTGCCATTATCGAGTTGACGATTGCAACATGCCTGAACCTACGCTGAACTACGTACCCTGTCCTGACGCCTCGGGAGGGCACCGCATGGCCTTCTGGCTGTGGGGCGACGCGGCGGCGTCCCATACGGTGATTTGTGTGCACGGCCTGTCGCGCCAGGGGCGCGACTTTGATGTGCTGGCCCAGGCGTTGGTGGCGCGTGCGGGCGGTGCATTGCGGGTGGTCTGCCCCGATGTGGTTGGCCGGGGCAGGAGCGACTGGCTCCGGGACCCGGCTGGCTACCAGATTCCGGGCTATGCGGCTGACATGCTGGCCCTGCTGGGGCACTTGCAGCAGCAGGCGCCGATGACCACGCTGGACTGGGTTGGAACCAGCATGGGGGGGCTGATCGGTGTGGCGGTCTGCGGCACGCCAGGCCTGCCTCTGCCGGTACCGGTTCGTCGCCTGGTCCTGAACGACGTGGGACCGGCCATCCAGCCGCAGGCGCTGCAGCGGATCGGCACCTACCTGGGCCATACCGGCCGGTTTGAAAACGTGGAGCAGGCGGCAGCGGCGATGTGGGCCGTTTCCAGCAGCTTCGGCCCGCACACGCCCGCCCAGTGGCTGGAACTGTCGCGACCCATGGTGCGACCCCTGCCGGACGGCGGGCTGACGCTGCACTACGACCCGGCCATTGCTGTGCCATTTCGTGGCCTGAATGCGGAGTCGGCGGCGCAAGGCGAAGCCGCGCTCTGGGCGCTGTACGACGGGATCACGGCCCGCACGCTGCTGATCCGGGGTGCGGACTCGGATCTGCTGTCTCGCGAGACGGCGAACGCCATGACCCAGCGCGGCCCGCGCGCCAGCCTGGTCGAGTTTGCGGGTGTGGGCCATGCCCCCACGCTGGTCGCACCCGACCAGGTCGGCACGGTGGTGTCGTTCCTGTTTGACTAAGACGGAATAGCCCGCCGGATGAAAAGCACTGCTGCGCAGCCCCTGGAATCTGCGTCTGTCCCTGAACTGATTGTGGCCGCCGAACAGGCGTTGCCGACGCAGGCCCATGCCCTGCAGCGGGCCCGTGCATTTGCCGAGCCACTGATTGCCGCCGAGACCCTGGACACCGGCGAGAACACGCTGGCCCATGCGGACGCCGTGGCGGCCATTCTCAAGGCCATGGGGGGCTCGGAAGCCATGCAGGCCGCAAGTTACCTTGTGTACGCGTGCGCGCATCTCAACAAGCCGCAGGAGGTGATCGCGAAAGCCTTTGGCGACAGCTTCGCCGCGCTGGCGATGGAAACCAACAAGCTGGTCCGGGTGCAGCAGCTGTCCCGGGCCTCGGAGTCGTCGGCCCAGCTGGTGGACGACCCGAAACTGCAAACCGAGAACGTGCGCAAGATGCTGCTGGCCTTCTCGCGGGACCTCCGCGTGGTCATGCTGCGCCTGGCGTCACGTCTTCAAACACTGCGATACCACGCGGCCTGCAAGACCGTTGCACCGCCGAGCATCGCCCGCGAGTCTTTGCAGGTATTTGCACCCCTGGCCAACCGGCTGGGGATCTGGCAGGTCAAATGGGAGATGGAGGATCTGGCTTTCCGCTTCCTCGAGCCCGACACCTACCGGGAGGTTGCCAGGCTGCTGGATGAAAAGCGCACCGAGCGCGAGGCCTACGTCGAGCAGCTGCGGCTGCGGCTGGAGCGCGATCTGCAGGCCCAGGGCATCCGGGCTGCCGTGCAGGGCCGGCCGAAGCACATCTACAGCATCGTCCGCAAGATGAGGGGCAAGTCGCTGGGCTTTGACCAGGTGTTTGATGTGCGAGCCCTGCGCGTGGTGGTGCCGGAGGTGCCGGACTGTTACGCGGCCCTGAGCTGGGTGCATTCACGCTTCGCGCCCATCGTCGAGGAGTTTGACGACTACATCGCCAAACCCAAGCCCAACGGCTACCAGTCCCTGCATACCGTGGTGCGCGACGCTGCCGGGCAGCCGATCGAGATCCAGATCCGGACCCAGGCCATGCACGACCATGCGGAGCACGGCGTGGCAGCCCACTGGGCCTACAAGGAGGCCGGCGCCAGGGGCTACGCGGGGGTCTCCGCCAGTGGAGACTACGACGCCAAGATCGCCGTGCTGCGCCAGCTTCTGGCCTGGGAGCGCGACCTGGCGGGCACGAGCCAGGGCCTGTTCGAGGACCGCATTTACGTGCTCACGCCCGATGCCGCCGTGGTGGAACTGCCCCAGGGTGCAACACCGGTGGACTTTGCCTACACCGTCCACACCAGCCTGGGCCACCGCTGCCGCGGTGCACGCGTCGATGGGGCCATGGTGTCGCTGAACACGCCCCTGCAGAACGGCCAGACTGTGGAGGTGACGGTGGCCCGTGAGGGCGGGCCTTCGCGCGACTGGCTCAACCCCGAACTCGGCTTTCTGGCCAGCCACCGGGCGCGGGCCAAGGTGCGGGCCTGGTTCAACGAACAGGCCCGCCATGAAACCATCGCCCGGGGACGGGAGTCGGTCGAGAAGCTGCTGCAGCGCGAAGGACGCACGGCATTCAAGCTGGAAGATCTGGCGTCGCAACTGGGGTTCAAGTCAGCGGACGACCTGTTCGAGGTCGTTGGCAAGGATGAATTCTCGCTTCGCACCATCGAGACACTGCTGCGCCCGCCCGAGCCCGCGCTCGCGCCGGACGAATTCCTGCTGCTGAAGAAGTCGCGGCCAACGGACCGCACCCCCAAGGGCGGCGTGCTTGTGGTGGGCGTGGATTCGTTGATGACGCAGCTGGCCAAGTGCTGCAAACCGGCGCCACCAGACCTGATTGGCGGCTTCGTCACGCGCGGCAAGGGAGTCAGCATCCACCGTGCCGATTGCAGCAACTTCCGGGAGATGGCATCGCGCAGCGGCGAGCGGGTGATTGAAGTCGAGTGGGGCCTGCCCAAGGCGGATGCGGGGGCGGTGTACCCGGTTGATGTGTCTGTGGAGGCCGCTGACCGCCAGGGCCTGCTGCGGGACATTTCCGAGGTGTTCGCCAAGGAAAAAATGAATGTCATTGGCGTCCAGACCCAGTCGGTCAAGGGGACGGCGTGGATGACATTCACCGTCGAAGTGGCCGATTCGGGCCGGCTGGCCCGCGTCCTCGGGATCGTGGCTGAAGTCCAGGGCGTGCGGTCCGCCCGCAGGCGCTGAAGCGGGGCTTGCGGGGTGCTATACTCGCGGTCTCGAACGGATTCACAGGCGCGTAGCTCAGCTGGTTAGAGCACCACCTTGACATGGTGGGGGTCGTTGGTTCGAGTCCAATCGCGCCTACCAAATTTCCCGGTGAACATGCAGCGCTGGCTCAGGGTAAACCTTGGGCAGTGGCTGTAACGTGCTCCCTAGAATGTGCTGCGGCGCATCAAGAGCCAGACCGAGGAGCCCCCCAAAGTGCAGAGCAAAAAAGCCAGCGCGGCCAAGCCGGCGCAGCGCGTGATCAAGAAGTACCCCAACAGGCGGCTCTACGACACCGATACCTCCACCTACATCACGCTTGCGGAAGTCAAGCAGCTGGTGATGGACAGCGAGCCCTTCGTGGTGCGTGACGCCAAGACCAATGACGACCTGACGCGAAGCATCCTGCTGCAGATCATCCTTGAAGAGGAGGCGGGCGGTGCGCCGATGTTCACCGAAGCCGTGCTGGCCAATATCATCCGCTTCTACGGCCATGCCATGCAGGGCTTCATGGGTTCTTACCTCGAAAAGAACGTGCAGGCATTCACCGACATCCAGGCCCGCATGGCCGAGCAGTCCAAGGCCATGACGCCCGAGATGTGGACGCAGTTCATGGCCATGCAAAACCCGATGGTGCAGGGCGTCATGGGCAACTACGCGGAACAGTCGCGCAGCTTGTTTGAAAAAATGCAGGAACAGATGCAGAAGCAGACCGAGCAGATGTTTGGAGCCTTTGGCCTCAAGCGATAACTGGGACAATAGGGGGATGAGTGACGTTATCGCCCCCGAAACCAGAATTCCCAAAGTCGGCTTCGTCAGTCTGGGCTGTCCCAAGGCCCTGACCGATTCCGAATTGATCCTCACGCAACTGAGCGCGGAGGGTTACCAGACCTCCAAGACCTTCGAGGGCGCCGATCTGGTGATTGTCAACACCTGCGGCTTCATCGACGACGCGGTCCGGGAGAGCCTCGACACGATCGGGGAAGCGCTGGCCGGCAACGGCCGGGTCATCGTGACTGGCTGTCTCGGCGCCCGTGCAGGCGACGACGGCAGCAATCTGGTGCGCCAGATGCACCCGAGCGTGCTGGCGGTGACGGGCCCGCACGCGACGCAGGAGGTCATGGATGCGGTGCACGCCAACCTGCCGAAACCGCACGACCCTTTTGTGGACCTGGTTCCGCCGGCAGGCATCAAGCTCACGCCCAGGCACTATGCTTACCTGAAGATCAGCGAAGGCTGCAACCACCGCTGTACCTTCTGCATCATTCCGTCCATGCGTGGCGACCTGGTGAGCCGTCCGGTGGGCGATGTACTCAAGGAGGCGAAGGCGCTGTTTGAAAGTGGCGTGAAGGAATTGCTGGTGATCAGCCAGGACACTTCCGCCTACGGTGTCGATGTGAAGTACCGTACCGGCTTCTGGGACGGCAAGCCCGTGAAGACGCGCATGCTGGAACTCGTGCAGACGCTCGGCGAAATGGCTGAGCCCTACGGCGCATGGGTCCGGTTGCATTATGTGTATCCGTACCCGTCGGTTGACGAGGTCATCCCCTTGATGGCGACCGGGAAGGTGTTGCCCTATCTGGACGTGCCCTTCCAGCACAGCCACCCGGACGTGCTGCGACGCATGAAGCGGCCAGCCAGCGGCGAAAAGAACCTGGAGCGCATCCAGCGCTGGCGCGAGGCGTGCCCTGAGATCGTGATCCGCAGCACGTTCATTGCGGGTTTTCCGGGCGAGACCGAAGCGGAATTCCAGCACCTGCTGGACTTCATGCGGGAAGCACAGATTGACCGTGCGGGCTGCTTTGCCTACAGCCCGGTGGACGGCGCTGTTGCCAACGAGATCCCCGGCATGCTCGCCCTGGAAGAGCGTGAAGAACGCCGCGCCCGCTTCATGGCGGTGGCCGAGGAAGTGTCGGCCGCGAAACTGCGGCAACGTGTGGGCGCCACCATGCAGGTGCTGGTGGATTCGGCGCCGGCCATGGGCCGCAAGGGAGGCGCAGGCCGTTCCTACGCGGACGCGCCGGAGATTGACGGTACCGTCCATCTGCTGCCGCCGGAGAAGATCAGCAAGACGCTGAAAGTGGGTGAATTCACCCGGGCCAGGATCGTGGGTACACAGGGCCACGACCTGGTGGCGGTACCGGTTTGAAAACCGGTACCCCAAACGCAAAAGCCGCCTGTGAAAGGCGGCTTTTAATTTATATTTGGTGCCCAGGAGAGGACTCGAACCTCCACGATGTTACTCGCTAGTACCTGAAACTAGTGCGTCTACCAATTCCGCCACCTGGGCTTTCAGGAAAACAAGGATTTTATATCAAAAATATCGGACACACCAATACCCTTCTCGAAGAATTTGAAGGGGTGATCCAGGGCCATCGCGACGGGCACGGTTTCGTGACCCGCGACGACGGCGAAGCGGACATCTATCTGCCGCCGAACGAGATGCGTGCCGTGCTGCACAAGGACCGCGTGAAGGTCCGCATCGTGCGGCACGACCGCAAGGGCCGGTCGGAAGGTCGCGTGGTCGAAATCATCGAACGGCCCCCGCAACCCATCATCGGTCGCCTGCTGCACGAAAGTGGCGTCTGGCTGGTGGCCCCGGAAGACAAGCGCTACGGCCAGGACGTGCTGATTCCCAAGGGCGCGACGGGCCTCGGCAAGCCGGGCCAGGTGGTGGTGGTCGAACTGACCGAGCCGCCCAGCCTCTATGGCCAGCCTGTCGGGCGGGTGAAGGAAGTGCTGGGCGAGATTGACGACCCCGGTATGGAAATTGAAATCGCGGTGCGCAAGTACGGTGTGCCGCACGAGTTTTCGGATGCCTGCATCGCACTGGCACGCACGCTGCCCGACAAGGTTCGTCCGCAGGACAAGAAACACCGGGTGGACCTGACCGACGTGCCGCTGGTCACCATCGACGGCGAAGACGCGCGCGACTTCGATGACGCCGTGTACTGCGAGCCGGCCAAGGTCGGCCGTGGCAAGGGCTGGCGCCTGCTGGTGGCGATTGCCGACGTGAGCCACTATGTGGAAACCGGCAACGCCATCGACATTGACGCGTACGAGCGCGCCACCAGTGTGTACTTTCCGCGCCGCGTGATCCCGATGCTGCCGGAAAAGCTGTCCAACGGGCTGTGCTCGCTGAACCCCGAGGTCGAGCGACTGTGCATGGTCTGTGACATGCTCATCGCCGCCACGGGTGAAATTCACGCCTACCAGTTCTACCCGGCCGTGATGTGGAGCCACGCGCGTTTCACCTACACCGAGGTGGCCGCCATCCTGGCGAATACCCGCGGGCCGGAGGCCCAGCGGCGCAAGGCCCTGGTGCCCGATCTCGAAAACCTGCACGATGTCTACCGCGCGCTGCTGAAGGCGCGCCACCAGCGCGGTGCGGTGGACTTTGAAACCACCGAGACCCAGATCATCTGCGACGAGAACGGCCGGATCGAGAAGATCGTGCCGCGCACGCGCAACGAAGCACACCGGCTGATCGAGGAGTCCATGCTCGCGGCCAACGTGTGCAGCGCGGACTTCATCGCGCTGGGCAAGCACCCGGGGCTTTACCGTGTCCACGAGGGCCCGACACCCGAGAAAAAGGACATCCTGCGTGCCTACCTCAAGGCCACGGGCGTGAGCCAGACCATCAGCGACGAGCCGTCTCCGGGCGAGTTCCAGCGCATCGCCGAGGCCACCAAAGACCGGCCCGACGCGCAGCAGATCCATTCCATGCTGTTGCGCTCGATGCAGCAGGCCATCTACACGCCGATCAACAGCGGCCATTTCGGCCTCGCCTACGACGCCTACACGCATTTCACCAGCCCGATCCGGCGTTACCCTGACCTGCTCGTGCACCGTGTCATCAAGGCCATCCTGGCTGGCTCGAAATACGAACTGCCAGCGCTGCCCACCCCTGGCGAAGCGCATGAAAAGCTGGCGCGCCGGCTCGCCTCGCGCGTGAAGGCGCCCAGCCAGAAGCTCAAGAAGCCGGCCCCGCTGCCCAGCAAGGACGTGCAGGCCTGGGAAGCCGCAGGCCTGCATTGCAGCGCCAACGAACGCCGCGCCGATGAAGCCAGCCGCGATGTCGAGGCCTGGCTCAAGTGCAAGTACATGCGCGAACATCTGGGCGAGGAATACGGAGGGGTGGTGACGGCTGCCACGACGTTCGGCATCTTCGTGACGCTGGACGCCATGTATGTCGAGGGCCTGGTGCACATCACGGAACTGGGCGGCGAATACTTCAAGTTCGACGAGGCACGCCAGGAGCTGCGTGGGGAACGTACCGGCATCCGGTATGCCATCGGTACCCGGGTACGGGTACAGGTGAGCCGGGTGGACCTGGACGGCCGCAAGATCGATTTCCGCCTGGTGCGCGAAGGCGAGGAACTGGAAGCCCGTGCACTCAAGGACAAGGGCGTGACCGGTGCTGCAGGGCGCGGCGCAGCAGGCGGCACACCGGCCAAGGCGTCGGCCAAGCGTGGTGCCCGCAAGGGCCACGACGCCGCTGTGCCATCAGCCGAACGGGCACCGCGGTCGCCAATCCAGGCGCTGAAGGCGTCGGTCAAGAAGGCGGCTGCCAAGCCGAAGGGCCGCAAATCGCGGCGTTGATCCCGTCACGACAAGGATTCAGTTCACATGGTTTCTGCAGGCAAGGTGGCGATTGTCACGGGCGCAGGTTCGGGTATCGGCAGGGCAGCGGCGCTGGCACTGCTCGGAGACGGTTGGCGGGTTGTGCTGGCAGGGCGGCGTCCGGAGCCCCTGCACGAGGTCGTGTCAGCGTCCGGCGTGCCTGCACAGGCCGTCGCGGTGCCGACCGACGTCGCCGATCCGGCGGCCGTCCGGGCGCTGTTTGACCGCGCCGTCTCAGCCTTCGGGCGCGTGGACCTGCTGTTCAACAACGCCGGGGTGAATGCGCCGGGCGTGCCGCTGGAAGACCTGACCGTCGAGCAGTGGAAGAGCGTGGTGGACATCAACCTCAACGGCATGTTCTATTGCATCCAGCAGGCCTTCCGGGTGATGAAGGCACAGAACCCCAAGGGCGGCCGCATCATCAACAACGGTTCGATTTCCGCGCACACACCGCGGCCGAACTCCATTGCCTACACGGCCACCAAACATGCCGTGATGGGCCTGACCAAGACCGCGTCCCTCGATGGCCGCCGGCACGACATAGCCGTGGGTCAGATCGATGTGGGCAATGCCGGCACCGAGATGGCGATGAAAATGGCCAAAGGTGTGCCTCAGGCCAATGGCGACATCGCAGTGGAACCGCTGATGGATGTGAACATCGTCGGGCAGTCGGTGCTTTATATGGCCAGCCTGCCGCTCGAGGCCAACGTGATGTTCCATACGGTCATGGCCACCAAGATGCCCTTTGCGGGACGGGGCTAGGGCCTACCGCACGGGGTCCGGTCCGGGCTCTGCTCGCAGCCGTTCCAGATAGTCTGCGTAGGCGGCAGCACTGTCCCCGGGGCTTTTCCATCATGGGCAGGTGACCGACCCCCGGCAGGGTGACGATGCGGGCCCGGGGCAAACGCTGGCGCAGCACGTCGGCACCGGACACATCGAATACCCGATCGGCGGTGCCCCAGAGGGCAAAAGCGGGCTGCTTGAGTTCCGCAATGCGCGCGTCCAGCAGGTAACGATCCTTCTGCTGCGCGTTCCACAGACGCCGGTTCGACCCGGCCATGCGGATCGCGTCCTGCTCGGCGGATTTCAGGATCGGGTACGGCAGAAACGGAGGTTGGGCAAATACCAGCGTCATCATGGCGTCAAACTCCGTGCGATCGCGTGCAACCAGAGGTGACCGGCCGGCGTCGATGAGCCGGTCCATTTCGCTGGGCCGCGGTGTCCGCAGCCCGTGTGGCGAGCCGATGAAGGCCACGCTGGCGGCCCGGCCAGGGTGCTGGATGGCGAACAGCGCTGCGATGGTGCCGCCCATCGAATTGCCCGCCAGATGCGCCTGTGTCAGGCCCAGCGCGTTCATGAAGTCCAGCAGATGGCGCACCTGGGTGTCATAGTCGTACGTCTGGCTATCATGCCGCCCGCTGGCCCCGAAGCCCGGCAGATCCGGCACGATGAGGCGGTACTTGCCCGGCAGGGCCCGGGCAAAATCAACCCAGTGATCCTTTTCAGCGAAGATGCCGTGCAGCAGCAGCACCGCAGGGCCTTCGCCGCCTTCCAGGTAGTGGATGCGGTGCGTTGGGGTACTGACCGTTTTTTCCTGCAGCCCGGCCGTGGCACGGTTGGCTGCGATCAGCGGGGGTTTGAGCAGGGAGGGCAGGCCGTACCACGTCGCCGCCAGCAAGGCGGCAAGAATCGTGGCGATCACAAGGGCGGGGTGTTTCACGAAGCGCTCCATGGGGTCCGGTAGAGGCGGGAGACTACCCGTGCGGGCATGAGAAGACTTGCAGGTTTGGGCTATGCGTTCAGAAAATTCATTGGTGCTGGGTTCCGATCGGGCGCTGTACCTCGGTGACCTGCCGGCCACCGGCTGGCATCGCCACGCCTGTCCTGTGTTCCTGCTGGGCTTGTCAGGGCGTTTCGCCTTGCATTTGCCCGACCAACCCGTGGCCCACTGCCACAGCGCGTTGGTCAACACCGGCGTTGAGCACGTATTTGACCCACGCGGTGAGCAGGTCGCCGTGGTCTACCTGGAGCCGGATGCGCCGGAGGCCCGGGCGCTGCAGCCCTGGCTCCAGCGCAGCCACGGCGTGATGCTGGACCCGGCGGCGCGGGTGGGTGCGCGCGGCGTTGTGCAGGCCCGGCTTGGCAGCTTTGACCTGCCCGCCATGCTGGACATCACGCTCGACCCCGTTGCGCCGCTGGACGAGCGGGTGGCGCGGGCGATCCACTGGATGCGCCGCGGCGGTGGCAATGCGATCCGCAGGGACATGGCGGCGGCGAGCGTGCAGTTGTCAGCTTCCCGTTTCAACCACCTGTTTCGCCAGCAGGCGGGCGTGAGTTTTCGCAGCTACCGGGTGTGGGCCCAGGTGCGTTCGGCGCTGGGCGGCCTGGCCGTATCGCCGCGCCTGACGGACGCAGCACTGGAAGGCGCGTTTGTGGATTCTTCCCACTTCAGCCGGACCTTCCGGCAGACCTTCGGCATGACGCCTTCCAGCGTGCTCAAGCCGTTGCGCAGCGTCACGCGGGTCTGAGCGCGCTGGCCAGGCCGGAAGCGGTCAAGGCCAGGCGGGCTGGCCAACCGTCCGCCGCCTGGCCGTGCAGGAAAACCGCGCTGCAGGCGGCATCAAAGGCGAGCATTCCCGCAGCCAGCTGTGCCGCCATCAGTCCGGCCAGGACGTCGCCAGTCCCGGCGGTGGCCAGCCGGGCGCTTCCGGTGGGGTTGATGCAAGGGGTGTGACCGGGTGCCGCGACCACGGTACCTGACCCCTTCAGGGCCACGACAGCGCCGAAGCGCTGTGCCAGTGCCGTGGCGGCCTTCAGCCGGTCGGCCTGTACGGCGGCGGTGTCGCAGGCGAGCAAGCGCGCCGCCTCCAGCGGGTGCGGCGTGAGCACCGTCTGCCGACCGGGGCGGCCCGCCCGTGCCTGCAGCAGGGTTTGCAGCGCCGCGTCTGCGGCGATCGCATTGAGCGCGTCAGCGTCCAGCACCAGCGCCCGGGCGGTCGACAGCACACCCGGCAACGCGCTGCGGATGGCGTCGCCGCCGCCGCAACCACAGGCCACTGACATGCTGGACAGGTCCAGCGTGGCCCAGGCACGCAGCATCAGCTCGGGGTGCCCGGTGTCCAGCAGGGGTGCGTTCGGGTCCAGCAGGCACGTGAACACGCGTCCCGCGCCACCCCGCAGGGCGGCCGACGCCGCGAGCACCGCAGCGCCGCCCATGCCGGGCGCGCCGCCAATGACGGCCACATCTCCGTAGCTGCCCTTGTGGCTGGCGTGGGGGCGCAGCACGGCGCCTGGCGGGCCCGTCAACCACGCAGCGGGTGCGATGGAGAAGTCATGCGCCACCACGTCCAGGGCATCGAACCAGGTATCGCCGCAGGCATCGCGGCCCCCGGCGGTGAACAGGCCGGGTTTGAGCGCCAGCAGGCTCAATGTCCAGCGGGCCCGCACAGCCGCGCCCGTGCCGGTGTCGGCGTCCAGTCCGGATGGGACGTCCACCGCCAGCACTGGCGCAGGGCCGGCGTTCATGCGGGCTGCCCAGTCGGCCAGCTGTCCCCCGGGCGCACGGTTGGCGCCAATGCCGAGCAGGGCGTCGATCACCAGATCGGGCTGGCCGGGCGGTGCGTCGGCCAGCGTCACGCCCGCGGCACTGGCACGCTCCCAGGCGGAACGGGTGTCCGGCGGCGCCTGCGCCGGTGTTCCCAGCCAGGTGACGACAGCCGCTTTGCCCCAGCGGCGCAGGTGCATGGCGGCCTCCAGGCCGTCGCCTCCATTGTTGCCCGGCCCGCAGGCGATCCAGATGGTCTGCGCGTGCGGTGACAGCGCCAACGCCAGCCGCGCGGTGGCCAGCCCGGCGCGCTGCATCAGGGTGTGGGCGGGGAGGGCAGCGGCAGCCGCTTGCTCAAGCTGGCGCGTTGCGGCTGTGTCCAGCAGGGGCCAGGCGCGGTCAGGGGTGATGCGGACTGGCATGGACGGGCAGGCGGTACTACCGGGTGTGGATGTTGATCCAGCTGACCTCGTTGGGCACCACGCGGTCAAAACCGGCCTGGGTCAGGTCGTCGCAGGACCAGACCGACAGGTGGTCTTCGAGGGGGTTGGCCTCGACTTCCTGGTGAATGAAGTCCTTGGGCGTGCTCACCAGCACATGCTTGCGCGACACGCGCTTGAGCATGTGCAGGAAGCGCAGGCCGTCTTCCTTGGTGAAATGCTCCAGGATGTCGATGGCAATCACCAGGTCGAAGCTGGCTTCTGGCAGGGTCGGCAGCACATCCAGCGCATTGCCGATATGGATCTTGTTGTAGGCGTAGTCGTGGACCGGCGTCAGGTATTCAGGGAAGCCCTCGACGCCCTCGATGCGCACGCGCCAGGCTTCGCGGGGTGCACGCCTGGCCACGGCGCCATTGATGGTGAACAGGTTGATGTTCTCCAGGTTGGTCCGCAGCAGAAAGCCGTACTGGCCCATGCCCACGCCCACGTCCAGAATGGAGTCAGGGTTGAGGGATTCGACTTCGCTGACGATGGCGCTGATCTGGCCGCTGTGGCTGAATGGCATGGCTGTGCTGGTAAGTAGGGTAAGCGTTCGATCTTAGCGCTTCAGGCGTGCCAGCCCGAGGCCTTCCAGGTCCACCGCCGGCCTCCGGCCGGCCATCAGGTCCGCCAGCGCACGGGCGCTGCCACAGCTCAGCGCCCAGCCGCTTGAACCGTGGCCCAGATTCAGCCAGACCCCGGGAACGCCACTCGGGCCCAGCAGCGGCGGGCCGTCCGGGAGCATCGGGCGGGCGCCTTTCCATTCCTGCACACCGGCGCCGGTGCCCGAGATTTGCGCGGCGCCGGGAAACCAGTCGTGCAGCACCTTGTAAAGGGTCTGGATGGAGGAGGCCCGCTTGGCGCCAGGGCGACCGCCAAGCTCCGCGCTGCCGGCCACCCGCACCCGGTTGCCCAGGCGCGAGATCGCGACCTTGTAGCGTTCGTCCATCAGCGCGCTGCGCGGGGCGTTCAGCGGCTCGCGGATCGGGGCGCTGATGGAGTAGCCGTGCACGGCGGCCAGGGGAATCTTCAACCCGAGCGGCCGCAGCAGCTCGGCGCTGGCCACGCCCGCGCACATGACCACCGCATCAAACGACCGCGCGGTTGTTTCGTTTGCTATAAAAAGAGTAGCGGGTTGCGCAGCATCCATGCGGGCTACAGCCGTATTGAACTCAAACGCCGCGCCCCGGGCTTCGGCTTCCTTCTTCAGCAGCAGGGCAAACTGGCGGCAGTTGCCCACCTCGTCGTCGGGCAGGTGCACTGCCCCCAGAAACCCGGTGTCCGGGTTGAGGGCGGGCTCGATGAGGCGCGCGTCGTCGGCGCTGATTTCACGGAACGCCACGCCGGCGTCGCGCAATACCTGCAGGCCGGGCTGCACCAGCTTGCGGTCCTGTTCGGCGCGCAACAGCACCATGTAGCCGGCGCTCCGGTCGTAGTCCAGTTGCAGGCTGGCCGTGAGCTCATGCAAGCGGGCCCGGCTGTAAAACGCTAGCCGCTGCAGGCGCGCGCGATTGGCCTGGAAGGTCTCCAGCTTGCAGGCCCGGAACCATTGCCACATCCAGGCCAGATCGCCACCGGACAGTGGCCACGCGAGCTTCACCGGTGCATGCTGGCTAAACAGGTAGCGCGCCACCTTGGCAGGCATGCGGGGGCTGGCCCAGGGGGTCACGTAGCCCGGCGCCACCACGCCGGCATTGGCAAAGCTGGTTTCCTCGGCGGCGGCACCGCGCCGTTCGAACACCGTGACGTCATGCCCGTCCGCGGCCAGCTCGTAGGCGGTCGTGACGCCAATGATGCCGGCGCCCACGATGGCGACTTTCATCGGCACCTCCCGATGCTTGTTCTGGTACTGCTCATGCGCCCTATTGTCCGTGGTGCAGCGCGGTCTCGGCCTGCAGCGCGATGTTCAGCACCGTGTCGTCACGCAACGCCCCCTGCCAGATCATCAGGCCCACCGGCAGTTCGCCGGGCGCGTGGCAGGGAATCGAGATGGCGCAGCCGTCCAGCATGTTGACCACGCTGGTGTTGCGCAGCAGCAGGGCGTTGACGCGGAAAAACTCCGTGTCCCGGGCGGCGTCCTGCGTGGCGTCCCGGCCATCCGCCGGTGCCACGTCCGCGATCGGCGGCGCCACCAGCGGGACGGTGGGCGACAGCACGGCGTCATAGCCCCGCAACGCTGCCCCGACGCGCGCGATCCAGTCGGCCCGGGCGCGGGTCAGCTCGATGTATTCATGGGCCTTCATGGCGGCGCCCCGCTCGATGCGCACCCGTACCCGGGGGTCGTACTGGTCCCCACAGCGCTCCAGCAAGGGGCGGTGCCAGGCATGGCTTTCGGCAGCGCTGAAGCCACCCGTGGACTGGATGGCGCCGAGTTCACGCAGCTCGGTCAACGGTATCTCGTCGATCCTGGCGCCAGCCGCCCGCAGGGCGTCGAGCGCACGCCCGAACGCCCGCGCGACGGCACTGTCCATGTCATCGAGCTGGGTGGTCTGTGCCACGGCCAGCCGGTAAGCGGCCAGTGGCGCCTGGCTGCGGGTGACCGTGCGTTGCGCCAGCACTTCGTGCGCAAGAATCGCGTCCCGCACGCTGCGCGTCATGGCGCAAACCGTGTCCAGTGTGGTGGACAGCGGCAACGCGCCGTCTGTTGGCACCAGCCGGGCTGTGCTCTTGAATCCGACAATCCCGTTGAGCGCCGCCGGGATGCGGATGGAGCCGCCGGTGTCCGAGCCCAGGCCAATGAACGCCGCGCCCGTGGCGACCGAGACTGCAGCGCCCGACGACGAGCCGCCGGGAATGCGTGGCGTGGCGGCGTCCGCTGCGTTGGCGGGTGTGCCGTGGTGCGGATTGGTGCCGACGCCGGAGAAGGCGAACTCGCTCATGTTGGTTCGGCCCATGAGCGCCGCACCGGCCGACCGCAAACGGGCAACCGCCGGTGCATCACGGGTGGCGCTGGGGGCGTCCGCCAGCACGATGGAGCCGGCCGCCGTGGGCTGGCCCGCCACGTCAAACAGGTCCTTGACCGAAACCGGCAGCCCCGCCAGCACCCGGGACGCGTTGGCCGGGTCGGCGGCGGCATGCCGGGCCTGGTCGAAGCTGGTGCGCAGGAAAGCCCGCTCGCAGGCCGGGCTGGTGGCGATCTCGATGGCGCGCTCGATCTCGGCGACGTGGCTGCACTGGCCGGCCAGCAGGCGTTCGCGGGTGGCGATGAGGTCTGGGCGCATGGGTTTGGGAGGGGTGCCTGTGTTATACTCCTTGGGTTTTGCTGACCCGAGGATGCGCTGCATTCCGGGCCGGTAAAACAAAAACGCAAACCAGCCCAACAAGGTGTTGCCCGCAAGACGCTGTGCTTGTGTGCAAATCGGGCTGGATTTTAGACCCAACCTTCGGAGTTTTCCTTATGTCCGCCACCATGCGTCAAATGCTGGAAGCCGGTGTCCATTTCGGCCACCAGACCCGCTTCTGGAACCCCAAGATGGCCCCGTTCATCTTCGGCCATCGCAACAAGATTCACATCATCAACCTGGAAAAGTCGCTCCCGATGTTCCAGGAGGCGACCAAGTTCGTGAAGCAGCTGTCCGCCAACCGCGGCACCATCCTGATGGTGGGCACCAAGCGTCAGGCCCGTGAAATCGTCGCGGCGGAAGCCAAGCGCGCCGGCGTGCCCTACGTGGACCAGCGCTGGCTCGGCGGCATGCTGACCAACTTCAAGACGGTCAAGACCTCGATCAAGCGCCTCAAGGACATGAAGGCCCAGCAGGAAGCCGGCCTTGAGTCCCTGAGCAAGAAAGAGCAGCTGACCTTCAGCCGCGAAATCGAGAAGCTCGAGAAGGACATCGGCGGCATCCAGGACATGACCGCGCTGCCCGACGCCATCTTCGTGATCGACGTGGGCTTCCACAAGATCGCCGTGGCCGAAGCCAAGAAGCTGGGCATCCCGCTGGTGGGCGTGGTGGACTCCAACCATTCGCCCGAAGGCATTGATTACGTGATCCCCGGCAACGACGACTCGGCCAAGGCCGTGACGCTGTATGCCCGCGGCATTGCCGACGCCATCATTGAAGGCCGCGCCAATGCGGTGAACGATGTGGTCAAGGCCGTTGCCGAAGGCAGCGACGAATTTGTCGAAGTGGAAGAGGGCAGCGCTGCCTGATTCGCCCGCCGGGCCGCAAAAAGGGGCTCTGGTAGCCCCTTTTTCACAACTGGATTGAAGAACTGAACGAACGAGGAATACAAATGGCTGCAATTACCGCAAGCATGGTCGCCGAGCTGCGCGCCAAGACCGACGCTCCGATGATGGAGTGCAAGAAGGCCCTGACCGAGGCCGACGGCAACATGGACAAGGCCGAAGAGCTGCTGCGCGTCAAGCTCGGCAACAAGGCCGGCAAGGCTGCGGCCCGCATCACCGCTGAAGGCGTGGTCACGGCCTACATCGACGGCACCACCGGCGCCCTGCTGGAGACCAACTGCGAAACCGACTTCGTCACCAAGAACGACAGCTTCCTGGCGCTTGCCCAGGCGGCGACCGAGCTGGTGGCCCGGAACAATCCGGCCGACGTGGCCGCACTGGGCGCGTTGCCCTACAGCCAGGACGGCTTCGGCCCGACGCTGGAAGACGTGCGCAAGGGCCTGATCGGCAAGATCGGCGAGAACATGTCGTTCCGCCGCTTCAAGCGCTTCGAGGGCGGTGCGAAGCTGGCCTCCTACCTGCACGGCACGCGCATCGGCGTGGTGGTGGAGTTTGACGGCAGCGACGTCGCCGCCAAGGACACCGCGATGCACATCGCCGCCATGAAGCCGGTGTCGCTGACCAGCGCCGAAGTGCCGGCCGAGCTGATCGAGAAGGAGCGCTCGGTGGCGACCGCCAAGGCAGCCGAGTCCGGCAAGCCGGCCGACATCGCTGCCAAGATGATCGAAGGCTCGGTGCAGAAGTACCTGAAGGAAGTGTCCCTGGTGGACCAGGTGTTCGTGAAGGCCGCCGACGGCAAGCAGACCGTGGGCGCCATGCTCAAGGCCACCAGCACCGCCGTCAAGGGCTTCACGCTTTACGTGGTGGGCGAGGGCATCGAGAAGAAGGTGGACGACTTTGCGGCCGAAGTGGCGGCCCAGGTCGCTGCAGCCAAACAGGCGGCCTGACGCCTGTTTCCCCGGGGCGGCGCAAGCCGCCCTTTTTGCAAGACCCAAGCCTCAGTACACTCAAGCCCATTCAAGGAGTTCCGCCCATGCCCGAAGCCAAGCCAGCCCACAAGCGCATCCTGCTCAAGCTGTCCGGCGAGGCCCTCATGGGTGACGATGCCTTCGGCATCAACCGCGCCACCATCGTGCGGATGGTGGAAGAGGTGGCCGAGGTGGTGAACATGGGCGTGGAAGTGGCCGTGGTCATTGGCGGCGGCAACATCTTCCGCGGCGTGGCGGGTGGGTCGGTCGGGATGGACCGTGCCACCGCCGACTACATGGGCATGCTGGCCACCGTGATGAACGCGCTGGCCCTCGCCGATGCGATGAACAAGCAGGGGCTGATTGCCCGCGTGATGTCGGCCATTGCCATCGAACAGGTGGTCGAGCCCTATGTCCGCCCCAAGGCGCTGCAATACCTGGAAGAGGGCAAGGTGGTGATCTTCGCCGCCGGTACCGGCAACCCGTTCTTCACCACCGACACGGCGGCGGCACTGCGCGGCGCTGAAATCGGTGCCGAACTGGTGCTCAAGGCGACCAAGGTGGACGGCGTTTACACGGCCGACCCCAAGAAGGACCCTGCCGCTACCCGCTACGCCAAAATCTCGTTTGACGACGCCATGGCGCAGAATCTCGGCATCATGGACGCCACGGCCTTCGCGCTGTGCCGCGACCAGAAGCTGCCGATCAAGGTGTTTTCGATCTTCAAGCACGGCGCGCTCAAGCGCGTCGTGATGGGCGAAGACGAAGGCACCCTGGTGTATGCCTGACGGCGAGCGTGCCGCAGCCAGAGGAGAAACACATGACGATTGCCGACATCAAGAAAACCGTGGAGGGCAAGATGGACCAGTCCATCGCAGCCTTCAAGAACAACCTCACCAAAATCCGTACCGGCCGGGCCAACCCGGCGCTGCTCGACGTGGTCCAGGTGGACTACTACGGCACCCCCACGCCGCTGAGCCAGGTGGCCAACGTGTCCCTGCTGGACGCCCGTACCATCAGCGTGCAGCCTTGGGAGAAGGGCATGGGCGCCAAGATTGAAAAGGCCATCCGTGAAAGCGACCTGGGGCTGAACCCCGCGTCCATGGGCGACCTGATCCGCGTGCCGATGCCGCCCATGAGCGAAGAGCGCCGCAAGGAAATGACCAAGCTGGTGCGCACCGAGGGCGAAAACGCCAAGATCGCGGTGCGCAACCTGCGTCGCGATGCCAACGATGCCGTGAAGAAGCTGGTCAAGGACAAGCTGGCGTCGGAAGACGAGCAAAAGCGCACTGAAGCCGACGTGCAGAAAGTGACGGACCGCCACATTGCCGAGATCGACCAGATGGTGGCGGCCAAAGAACAGGAAATCATGGCCGTTTGAGGCCATGAAGCGGTCCGACATGTCCCTGCACGGCCCGGTTCCGCATCACATCGCGATCGTGATGGACGGCAATGGGCGCTGGGCGACCAGCCGCTTCCTGCCGCGCGTGGCGGGGCACAAGAAGGGCGTCGATGCCCTGCGCGCCTGTGTGCGGCATTGTGGCGAGCGCGGGGTCAAGGTCCTGACAGTCTTCGCTTTTTCCTCCGAGAACTGGAACCGTCCGCCCGAGGAAGTCTCCGGGCTCATGGAACTGCTCGCCGGTGCGCTGGCGCGTGAAATTCCGCTGCTGCAGAAAGAGGGCGTCTGCATCCACTTTGTGGGCGACCGCTCTGCACTGTCTGACAAGGTGCGTGCCGGTCTGGCCCGCGCCGAGGCCCTGACGGCGGGCAACACCCGGCTGGTCTTCAACGTGTGCTTCAACTATGGCGGCCGCTGGGATATTGCGCAGGCGGCGGCCAGCCTCGCCGCGCGCGGCGAGCCCATCACCGAGGCCAGCCTGCACCAGGCCATGGCGCTGGCCCATGTGCCTGACCCGGACCTGCTGATCCGCACCGGCGGCGAGCAGCGCATCAGCAACTTCCTGCTCTGGCAAGCGGCGTATACCGAGTTGTACTTCAGCGAGAAGCTGTGGCCCGAATTCGACGACGCAGCGCTCGACGCTGCGATCGCCGACTACGGCCAGCGCGAGCGTCGCTTTGGCATGACGCCCGACCAGGTCGCGGCGACCCCCCGCGTTCAACGGGCGGCCTGAGCGCACCCCGGCCTGCATGCTCAAGCAACGCGTCATCACCGCCCTGGTCCTGCTGGCCATTCTGTTGCCGGCGCTGTTTTACCCGGCGCCCCAACCGTTTGTGGCCGTGGTGCTGGTGTTGATTGCGGCCGGTGGCTGGGAATGGGGGCGGCTGAACGGGTGCAGCGGCGTGGCATCCTGGGCGCTGGGCGCGGCCTGTCTGGCGCTGTGCAGCGCCTCCTGGGCGCTGGGCTGGCTGGCGCAGCCGCTGCCGGTGCTCTGGGCCGTGTCGGGCGCTACCTGGGTGCTGGGTGGCGCCTGGCTGCTGCGCGCGGGCGTGGCGGGCTGGCCGGGCATTCCGAGACCGGTGCGGCTGGTGGGCGGCCTGCTGGCCCTCTGGCTGGCGTGGCTGGCTGTCGCGCAGGCCCGGGTCGTGGGCATCAACTTTCTTCTGTCGCTGCTGCTGCTGGTGTGGGTGGCCGACATCTTTGCGTACTTTGCCGGTCGGGCCTTCGGGCGCCGCAAACTGGCGCCGGGCATCAGCCCGGGCAAGAGCTGGGAAGGCGTCTGGGGCGGCATGGCCGGGGTGGTGGTGCTGGCCTTCGCCTGGGTGGCGGCGGATGCGCAGTTCCAGGCCACGGTGCCCAGCCTCTACACCAGGCTTGCCGGTGCCGGTGCCGGGGGCTGGCTGGTGCTGCTGGCGGCCCTGTTCCTGGCCGCCATGAGTGTGGTGGGTGATCTGGTGGAGTCGCTGATCAAGCGCAGCGCGGGCGCCAAGGATTCCAGTGGCCTGCTGCCCGGCCATGGCGGCGTGCTCGACCGGGTCGACGCCTTGCTGCCCACACTGCCCCTGGCCATGATGTTGGCGGCCCTGGTGTCACGATGAATCCGCGCATCACGAAGCAACGCATCACCGTCCTCGGCTCGACGGGCTCGGTCGGCGCCAACACGCTGGATGTGGTGGCGCGCCATCCGGAGCGGTTTGAGGTGTTCGCTCTCAGCGCGGCGACCAAGGTGGACCTGCTGCTGACCCAGTGCGCCCAGTTCCGTCCGCAGTTTGCCGTGATGGCCAGTGTCCCGCACGCCCTTGAACTTGAGCAAAAGCTCAAGCAAAACGGGCTCCCAACCCGCGTCCTGACTGCGCAAGGCGCTATGGAATTGATAGCAAGCCACGAGTCGGTGGATGCCGTCATGGCGGCCATTGTGGGCGCTGCGGGGCTCGCGCCCTGCCTGGCGGCGGCACGCGCCGGCAAGCGGCTGCTGTTGGCCAACAAGGAGGCCCTGGTGGTGGGGGCCGACCTGTTCATGGCGGCGGTCAAGGCGGGCGGGGCCACGCTGCTGCCCATCGACAGCGAGCATTCGGCCATCTTCCAGTCCCTGCCCGAGGACCCAGGCACCTGGGACGCGCGGGTGGAGAAAATCATTCTCACGGCCTCGGGCGGGCCGTTCCGCCGCCGTGCGCCCGACACCCTGCGTCATGTGACGCCCGAGGAGGCCTGTGCCCATCCGAACTGGGTCATGGGCCGCAAGATCTCGGTGGACTCCGCCACCATGATGAACAAGGCGCTGGAAGTGATCGAAGCGCGTTACCTGTTCGGCATGGCGCCCGAGCGGCTGGAGGTGGTGATTCACCCGCAAAGCGTCATCCATTCCATGGTGCAGTACCGCGACGCGTCGGTTGTGGCCCAGCTGGGCACGCCCGACATGCGCGTGCCCATCGCCTATGGCCTTGCCTGGCCGGACCGTGTGGTGTCGGGCGCACAGGCGCTGGACTTCAGCACGCTGGCCGACATGAGCTTTGAGTCCTTCGACAGCGGCGATCACCGCGAGCGCTTTCCGGGCTTGCTGCTGGCCTGGGAGTGCCTGCGGGCCGCGCCGGGCACCACGGCGGTGCTCAACGCCGCCAACGAGGAGGCCGTGGCCGCCTTTCTGGACCATCGGCTGCGCTTTGACCAGATTCACCACGCCAACCTTGCAACTTTGGAGGCCATCGCCCCCTCCAAGCCCGGGTCGCTGGCAGACTTGCTCACGCTGGATGCGCAGGCCCGAGCGGCGGCGCAGGACGCCATTGGGCGGCTGGCCCGCTGACCGACCTGGCGCCCCACGCCCCCGCCTCAAGGAGATTTCATGCTCACGGTCGTTGCCTTCATCGTTGCCCTCGGCCTGCTGATTGCCGTGCATGAGTACGGACATTACCGCGTGGCGGTGGCCTGCGGCGTGCGGGTGTTGCGCTTTTCTGTGGGGTTCGGCAAGACCCTCTACCGCTGGCAGCCCAAAAACCAGAAGCACGGCCAGAACACCGAATTTGTGATTGGCGCCTTTCCGCTGGGTGGCTACGTGAAGATGCTGGACGAGCGCGAAGCGCCGGTGGACGCCGCCGAGCGCCATCTGGCGTTCAACACACAGCCGTTGCGCAGGCGGGCCGCCATCGTGGCCGCCGGCCCGGCGGCCAACCTGCTGCTGGCGGTGTTGTTGTATGCGCTGGTCAACTGGTATGGCGTCCAGGAACCGGAGCCGGTGCTGGCCAGCCCCGTAGCCGGCTCAATTGCCGAGGCCGCAGGGCTGCGCGGCGGCGAGCGCGTCTCGCGGGCCGCGTTTGACGGGGAAGAGCCGGCCGATATCCGGTCGTTCGAGGAACTGCGTTGGCTGCTGACCCGTGGGGCCCTGGATGGCCGCGACGTCCGGCTGGTGCTGGCCTCGGGCCGCGGCAACCCGGCCGGCGAGGTGCTGCTGCCCCTGGCCCGGCTGGATGTGCGCGAAGCCGACGCCCAACTGTTCCGCCGCGTGGGCATTCTGGGGCCCTGGACGCAGCCGGTGGTGGGCGAAGTCATGCCCGGGGGCGCCGCCGAGCGCGCCGGCCTGCGTCAGGGCGACCGGGTGCTGCGCGTCGGCGCGACCGTGGTGGTTGACGGCGCCCAGCTGCGCGAGCTGATCCGGGCGTCCGCGCGCAGCGGTCAGGCCGCCACCGCGCGCTGGCGCATTGAGCGTGACGGCGTGGCGCGGGAGCTGGATGTCACGCCCGACGTACGGCAGGAGGGCGCCAGCAGCATTGGCCGCATCGGCGCCTACATCGGCTCGCCGCCGGCCTTCACCCTGGTACGGCATGGTCCGCTGGACGGCCTGTGGAACGGCATGGTCCGCACCTGGGAGGTGTCCCTGCTCACGCTGCGGATGATGGGCAAGATGGTGATTGGCGAGGCCTCGCTCAAGAATCTGAGCGGGCCCCTCACGATTGCCGACTATGCGGGCAAGTCCGCCAGCATGGGGCTGACGCAATACCTCGTGTTCCTGGCACTGATCAGCGTGAGCCTGGGTGTGCTCAACCTGCTGCCGCTGCCGGTCCTCGACGGAGGACACCTGATGTATTATCTTTGGGAGGGCGTGACCGGCCGAAGTGTTTCCGACGCATGGATGGAGCGGCTACAACGCGGTGGTGTTGCACTGCTCATGGTCATGATGTCCATTGCGCTGTTCAACGACGTCACCCGTCTCTTTGGTTAACCTGTTCGCGGCCTGTCTCCCCGGTGGTCCGGGACGGCTGGCCGCTCACCCTGATTCATGAAAAAACAATACAACCGCTTCCGCCTGCGTACCGTTTCGGCCATGGTCGCCATGGCCTTCGTGGCCCAGGCGGCCTGGGCGGTCGATCCGTTCACGGTGCGCGACATCCGCGTGGAAGGCCTGCAACGCGTGGAGCCGGGCACGGTGTTCGCGTCATTGCCGTTCCGAGTCGGGGATGCCTACAACGACGACAAGGGGTCGGCTGCGATCCGTGCGCTGTTTGCACTCGGCCTTTTCAAGGACGTCCGGCTGGAAGTCAACGGCGACGTGCTGGTGGTTATCGTCGAGGAACGACCCACCGTGGCCGACGTGGACTTTGTCGGCGCCAAGGAGTTCGACAAGGACGCGCTCAAGAAGGCGCTGCGCGACGTTGGCCTGACGGAGGGCCGGCCCTACGACCAGGCCCTGGCCGACCGGGCCGAGCAGGAGCTCAAGCGCCAGTACATCAACCGCAGCCTCTATGCGGTGGAGGTGGTGGCCACGGTCACGCCGATCGAGCGCAACCGCGTCAACCTGACCTTCACCGTGACCGAGGGCGAGCCGGCGCGCATCAAGGACATCCGCGTGGTCGGCAGCAAGGCCTTCAGCGAATCCACGCTCAAGGGCCTGTTCGACCTGGACACCGGCGGCTGGCTGAGCTGGTACACCAAGTCCGACCGCTACTCGCGCGCCAAACTCAACGCCGACCTGGAAACACTGCGGTCCTACTACCTGACGCGCGGCTACCTGGAATTCCGCATTGACTCCACGCAGGTGGCGATTTCGCCCAACAAGCAGGACATTTCGATCACCATCAACGTGACCGAAGGGGCGCGCTACGTGGTGTCCAGCGTCAAGCTCGAGGGCAATTACCTCGACCGTGACGACGAGTTCAAGTCGCTGGTGACCATCAAGCCCGGTCAGCCGTACAACGCCGACCAGGTGGCGGAGACCACCAAGGCCTTCACCGACTATTTTGGCAACTTCGGCTTTGCGTTTGCCCAGGTCGAAGCCCGCCCGGAGGTCGACCGCGTCAACAACCGGGTGTCGTTTGTGCTGATGGCCGAGCCGTCGCGCCGTGCCTACGTGCGCAAGGTCAACATCGGCGGCAACAACCGGACGCGAGACGAGGTGATCCGTCGCGAATTCCGCCAGTTCGAGGCCTCGTGGTACGACGCCGAACGCATCAAGCTGTCGCGTGACCGGGTCGACCGGCTCGGCTACTTCAAGGACGTCAACATCGAGACCACCGACGTGCCCGGAGCGCCGGACCAGATTGACCTGAACATCAACGTGGTCGAAAAGCCCACCGGCAGCCTGCAGCTGGGTGCGGGCTTCTCCAGTGCCGAGCGGCTGGCGCTGTCGTTCAGCATCAAGCAGGAGAACGCCTTCGGTTCGGGCAATTACCTGGGTGTTGAAGTCAACACCAGCAAATACAACCGCACCATCGCCTTCAACACCGTGGACCCGTACTTCACGGCCGACGGCATTTCGCGGGCGATCGACGTCTACCACCGCCGCTCCAAGCCTTACGAAGACCAGGGGGGCAATTACGAGCTGGTGACGTCGGGCGCCAGCCTGCGTTTCGGGGTGCCGTTCAGCGAACTGGACACGGTGTACTTTGGCGGTGGCTTTGAACGCACCACCATCAAGCCAGGCACCAACATTCCGGCGGCCTACCTGGCCTATGCCAACCGCTTCGGCTACACCAGCAACGCCATTCCGCTGACCATCGGCTGGTCGCGTGATGGCCGCGACAGCACGCTGGTGCCGACCAACGGCCGTTACCAGCGTCTGTCGTCCGAATGGGGCGTCGGCGGCGATGCCCGCTACCTGCGGGCCAACTACCAGTACCAGCAGTACATTCCGCTGAACCGCCAGTACACGGTGGCGTTCAACGGCGAAGCGGGCTGGGGCAAGGGCCTGGGCGGCCGGCCCTACCCGGTGTTCAAGAATTTCTACGCCGGTGGCCTGGGCTCCGTGCGTGGCTTCGAGCAGGGCACGCTGGGCCCGCGTGACGTGACAGGCTCCAGCATCGGTGGCCCGAAGAAGCTGGCACTGAACGCCGAAGTGATCGCGCCATTCCCGGGTGCGGGCAACGACCGCACCTTGCGCATGTTCGGCTTTGTTGACGTGGGCAACGTGTTTGGTGAGACCGAGAAAGTTGACTTCGGCCAGTTCCGCTCGTCGGTGGGGGTGGGTTTGAGCTGGATTTCGCCGATCGGCCCGCTGCGGGTGGCCATTGCCAACCCGGTGCGCAAGTTCGCTGGCGATAGAATCCAGAAATTGCAATTCCAGATCGGAACGTCTTTCTAATGAAGTACTTCTCACGTCAATGCTGGCTCGGCCTGGTGCTGGGCTGTGCGGCCTTTGCCGGGCACGCCCAGGCCGAAGATTTCCGCGTGGGGTTCGTCAACACCGACCGCATCTTCCGTGAAGCCAACACCGCCAAGGCGGCGCAGACGAAACTCGAGCAGGAGTTCTCGCGCCGCGAGAAGGAGCTCAACGACCTTGGCAATGCGCTGAAGACGGCATCCGAAAAGTTCGAACGTGAGGCGCCCACCCTGCCGGAGAGCCAGCGTGCCACGCGCCAGAAGCAGCTTGTGGACCAGGACCGGGATTTCCAGCGCAAGCGCCGCGAATTCCAGGAAGACCTGAATGCCCGCAAGAACGAAGAGCTGCAAACCGTGCTCGAGCGCGCCAACCGCGTCGTCAAGCAGGTGGCCGAGGCCGAGAAATACGACCTCGTGCTGCAGGAAGCGGTGTATATCAACCCCAAGCACGACATCACCGACAAGGTGATCAAGGCGCTCAACGGCGGCGCCAAGTAAAGCCGCACGGTGTGGCGCTGCGTCTAGGCTCGATTGTTGAGGCGCTCGGTGGCGAGCTTCACGGCCACCCGGACACACCGATTGGCGCTCTGGCGCCGCTGGATGGCGCAGGCCCCGACGCCCTCAGCTTCCTGAGCCACCCCAAGTACCAGTCCCAGCTGGCCGCCTCCCGGGCGGCCTGCGTCATTGTGGGCCCGGCCATGCAGCAGGTTGCGTTGCAGCGCGGCGCCTGCATTGTGGCTGCCGATCCGTATCTTTATTTCGCCCGTGCCACCCAGCTGTGGAAGCGCCAGCAGGCGCCGGCCAGCGGTCCGCGTATTCACCCCAGCGCGGTGGTGGACCCGCAGGCCGAAGTGGATCCCACAGCCCGCATCGGCGCGCTGTGCGTGGTGGAGCGGGGTGCCCGCATCGGCGCGGGATCCGTGCTCAAGGCGCGGGTGTCGGTTGGCGAGGACTGCGTCATCGGCGAGCGCTGCCTGATCCATCCGGGGGCCGTGATCGGCGCGGACGGCTTCGGCTTTGCGCCCGACGCCGGCCGGTGGGAAAAGATCGAGCAACTGGGCGCCGTACGCATCGGCGACGATGTGGAAATTGGCGCCAACACCTGCATCGACCGCGGCGCCCTGCAGGACACGGTGATCGAAGACGGCGTGAAGCTCGACAACCTGGTGCAGATCGGCCACAACGTGCGAGTCGGCCGGCACACGGCCATGGCGGGCTGCGTGGGTGTGGCGGGCAGTGCCACGATTGGCGCCCACTGCACGGTGGGCGGCGGCGCCGTGGTGCTGGGCCACCTGACGCTGGCCGATGGCGTGCACATCTCCGCCGCCACGGTCGTGACGCGCTCGATCCTCAAGCCCGGCCACTACACCGGCGTGTTCCCCATCGACGACAATGCGAGCTGGGAAAAAAATGCCGCCACGCTCAAGCAGCTGCACAGCCTGCGCGAGCGCCTCAAGGCCCTTGAGAAAACCAGAAAACCATGATGGACATCCACCAAATCCTGAAGCAGCTGCCGCACCGCTACCCGATCCTGCTGGTGGATCGCGTGCTGGAGCTGGAAAAAGGCAAACGCATCAAGGCGCTGAAGAACGTCACCATCAACGAGCCGTTCTTCACCGGGCATTTCCCGCACCGGCCGGTGATGCCGGGCGTGCTGATGCTCGAAGCCATGGCCCAGGCTGCGGCGCTTCTGTCCTTTGACACGCTGGGCGTGACGCCGGATGACAAGACGGTGTATTACTTCGCCGGCATCGACGGCGCGCGCTTCAAGCGGCCAGTGGAGCCGGGCGACCAGCTCGTCATGGACGTGACGCTCGAGCGCGCCAAGGCCGGCATCTTCAAGTTCAAGGGCACCAGCTACGTCGGTGAGGAAGTGGCCTGCGAGGCAGAACTCATGTGCACGATGCGCAAGATTGCATGACGCCGCGCCCATGAGCCTGGTTCATCCCACCGCCCTCGTGGACCCGGCGGCCGAGCTGGACAGCTCGGTCAGCGTCGGGCCCTATACCGTGATCGGCCCGCATGTGAAGGTGGGCGCGGGCACCACCATCGGCGCGCATTGCGTGATCGAAGGCCACACCACCATCGGCCGCGACAACCGCATCTTCCAGTTCAGCTCGCTCGGCGCCATTCCGCAGGACAAGAAGTACGCCGGCGAACCCTGCGAACTGGTGATCGGCGACCGCAACCACATCCGCGAGTTCTGCACCTTCAACATCGGTTCGCCCGGTGGTGGTGGCGTGACGCGGGTTGGCCATGACAACTGGATCATGGCCTATGTGCACCTGGCGCACGACTGCATCGTGGGCAACCACACCATCTTCGCCAACAACTCGCAGCTGGCGGGCCATGTGGAGGTGGGCGACTGGGTCATTCTCGGTGGCTTTACCGTGGTGCACCAGTTTGTGCGCATCGGCGCGCATGGCATGACGGCCATGTGCTCGCTGCTGTTTGCCGACCAGCCGCCGTTTGTGATGAGCCAGGGCCAGCCGGCCCAGGCGCGCTCGATGAACTTCGAGGGCCTGCGCCGGCGCGGGTTTTCGCCGGCGCGGGTCTCGGCGGTCAAGGCCATGCACAAGGCCCTGTACCGCGACGGCCTCACCCTGGAGCAGGCCAGCACGCGCATCGGCGCGCTGGCGCATGAAATCCCGGACGCCGCACCCGATGTGCAGCTGATGCTGCAGTTCCTGGGCCAGGTGTCACCGCAGCGCGGCATCGTCCGGTAGATGCACCCGCTGGCACCCCACATCGCGATGGTGGCCGGTGAAACTTCCGGCGATCTCCTGGCCGGGCTCCTGCTGGACGGCTTGCGCGCACGCTGGCCCCAGCTTCGGGCAAGCGGCATCGGTGGGCCGCAGATGGCGCAGCGCGGCTTCGAGGCCTGGTGGCCGCACGACAAGCTGGCGGTACGCGGCTATGTGGAGGTGCTGCGCCACTACCGCGAGATCGTCGGCATCCGTACCCAGCTGCGCGCGCGGCTGCTGCAGCAGCGCCCCGACGCCTTCATCGGGGTGGACGCGCCCGACTTCAACCTCGACCTGGAAGCCGCCCTCAAGGCGCAGGGTGTCAAGACCGTGCACTTCGTCTGCCCGTCGATCTGGGCCTGGCGGGCAGAGCGCATCGACAAGATCCGCCGCAGCGTGGACCATGTGCTGTGCATTTTCCCGTTCGAGCCGGCGCTGCTGGCGGCGCACGGCATTGCCGCCACTTATGTGGGCCATCCGCTGGCCAGCGTGATCCCGCAGGTGCCCGACAAGGCTGCAGCCCGGGCGCAGCTCGGCCTGGCGGCGCAGGACACCGTGGTGGCCGTCCTGCCGGGCAGCCGCCAGTCCGAAGTGCAGTACCTGGCTTCCAGGTTCTTTTCGGCTGCAGCCCTCATCCGCGCTGCGCAGGGCGCTATCAAATTTGTAGTACCTGCGATTCCGTCCCTGCGCCCGGCGATCGAGGCGGCAGCACGTCAGGCCGGCCTGGGTGCCAGCCTGCAGATCGTCACCGGCCAGTCGCACACTGTGCTGGCGGCCTGCGACGTGACGCTGATCGCCAGTGGCACCGCCACGCTGGAGGCGGCGCTCTTCAAGCGGCCGATGGTGATTGCCTACAACATGAACTGGCTGTCCTGGCAGATCATGGCCGCCAAGAAGCTGCAGCCCTGGGTGGGCCTGCCCAACATCCTGTGCCAGGACTTTGTGGTGCCCGAGCTGCTGCAGGACGCCGCCACGCCCGACGCGCTGGCGCAGGCGGTGCTGGCCTGGCTGGAGGCGCCTGAGAAAATGGCGGCCCTGCAACAACGATTCACCGCGCTGCACGCCGAGCTGCAGCGCGACACCGCGACGCTGGCGACCGATGCGATCCAGAAAGTTCTTGAAGGCTGAACAGGCCCCGCTGGCCTGGGACACGCCCGGCCTCGTGGCGGGTGTGGACGAGGCCGGGCGCGGCCCGCTGGCCGGCCCGGTGGTGGCGGCGGCGGTGATCCTGGACGACCTGAACCCGATCAAGGGCCTGGCCGACTCCAAGAAGCTCACCGCCCTGCGCCGCGAGCGGCTGTACGACGAAATCCGCGCCAAGGCGCTGTGCTGCTCGATTGCCGAAGCCAGCGTGGAAGAGATCGACCAGCTCAACATCCTGCAGGCCACGCTGCTGGCGATGCGCCGCGCGGTGGAGGGGTTGCGCCTGAAGCCGGCCAAGGTGCTGGTGGACGGCAACCGGCTGCCGCGGCTGGACGTGCTGGCCGAAGCCATCGTCAAGGGGGATGCCAAGGTGCCGGCGATTTCCGCCGCGTCCATCCTGGCCAAGGTGTACCGCGACCGCTGGTGTGCCGAGTACCACCAGCAGTACCCGCAATATGGTTTTGATGGCCACAAGGGCTACGGCACCGCTGCCCACATCGCAGCGCTGCGCGTCCATGGCGCCTGCCCGCAGCACCGCAAGTCGTTCGCGCCGGTGGCGGGTGTCCTGAAATGACCAGCGAGACCGTCACCCACATCAGCTCGCGCGACAACGCGCTGCTGAAAGAACTGCGCCGCCTGACGCAGGATGCCACGGCCTACCGCAAGCAGGGCCGGGTGTGGCTGGAGGGCGACCACCTCTGTCGCGCCGCGCTGGCCCGGGGCTTGAAGCCGGCGCTGGCCCTGTTTTGTGAGTCCAATTGGCCTGTAGCCCGCGTGGAATATGCGCAGGCTGCTATCAAAAGCATAGTGGTGGCTGACGCGCTGTGGGCTGGCATCAGTGCGCTGGAGTCGCCGGCGCGCATGGGCTTCGTGCTGGACCTGCCGGCGCCAGCCGGCATTGAGCCGCTGGCGCCCAGCGTCCTCCTCGACCGGGTGCAGGACGCCGGCAACGTGGGCTCCATTCTGCGCAGCGCGGCGGCCTTCGGGTTCCGGCAGGTGCTGGCGCTCAAGGGCACGGCAGCGCTGTGGTCGCCCAAGGTGTTGCGTGCCGGCATGGGCGCGCACTTCGGCCTGCGCCTGATCGAAGCGGTGGAGCCGGCCGCGCTGGACGCGCTGGCGGTGCCGGTCATCGTCACCAGCTCCCACCAGGGTGAACTGGTGCAGCAGCAGAAGCTGCCCTGGCCCTGTGCCTGGGCCCTGGGCCATGAAGGGCAGGGCGTGG
Organism: Ramlibacter sp.; assembly: GCA_046348225.1. Lineage (GTDB taxonomy): Bacteria > Pseudomonadota > Gammaproteobacteria > Burkholderiales > Burkholderiaceae_C > JAXMEQ01. The sequence continues at coordinate 200,600 of JAXMEQ010000002.1, read as the reverse complement.
GCGACGAGGTGGCGTCACGGGCCCGTCTGGCGGTGCGCATCGGCCAGCCGGGCGGGGAAGAGTCGCTCAATGTGGCGGCGGCGGCGGCCATCTGCCTGCATGCCAGCGCTATCAGCAGGCCTGATGTCCCCTGAAAGCGGGGCCCATGCCATCGCTGCATGAGCCCGTGGGGGTGAGCTGCGGCTATAATCAAGGGCTTTCCCGCAAACCCCGTACGCCTAGCGCATTCAAGCCCTTTCCCTGACACAAGCAGCCACGAGAGACTTCTCTTGAGCGCGTTTGGGCGTACCCGTCACCATCCGGAGAACCCAGTGCTTTTGTCCCTTCAGGGAACCGCCCCCCACGCCATCCTGGCGCTCGCTGACGGCACGGTCTTTCTCGGCAATTCGATCGGAGCCACCGGCTCCACCACCGGCGAAGTGGTGTTCAACACCGCCATCACCGGTTACCAGGAAATCCTCACCGACCCGAGCTACTGCCAGCAGATCGTGACGCTCACGTATCCGCACATTGGCAACTACGGCGTCAACGCGGAAGACATCGAAGCCGACAAGGTCCACGCCGCGGGCCTGATCATCAAGGACCTGCCGCTGCTGGCCAGCAACTTCCGCTCGACCATGACCCTCTCGCAGTACCTGGTGCGCGAGAACACGGTGGCCATCGCCAACATCGACACCCGCAAGCTCACCCGGCTGCTGCGCAGCAAGGGTGCGCAGAATGGCTGCATCATCGGCCTGGCCGCCGGTGAAGCCGTGACGCAGGCCCACATGGACAAAGCCGTCGCTGCGGCCAAGGCTGCGCCGAGCATGGCGGGCCTGGACCTGGCGAAGGTCGTGTCCGTGGCGCAACCGTACGAGTGGACCCAGACGGAATGGGCGCTGGGCACGGGCTACGGCACGCAAGCCGCGCCGCGCTTTCATGTGGTGGCGTTTGACTTCGGCGTCAAGAAGAACATCCTGCGCATGCTGGCCCAGCGCGGCTGCAAGGTCACCGTGGTGCCTGCGCAAACCTCCGCTGCTGAGGTGCTCAAGCACCAGCCCGATGGTGTGTTCCTGTCCAACGGCCCGGGCGACCCGGAGCCCTGCGACTACGCGATTGCGGCGGCACGCGAGCTCATTGAAACCGGCATCCCGACCTTTGGCATCTGTCTGGGCCACCAGATCATGGCGCTGGCCAGTGGCGCGAAGACCTTCAAGATGAAGTTCGGCCACCACGGCGCCAACCATCCGGTGAAAGACCTCGACACCGGCCGCGTCAGCATCACCAGCCAGAACCACGGTTTTGCGGTGGACGAAAAAACCCTGCCGGCCAACCTGCGCGCCACCCACATCAGCCTGTTTGACAACACGCTGCAGGGCCTGGCCCGCACCGACCGCCCCGCGTTCTGCTTCCAGGGGCATCCTGAGGCGTCACCCGGCCCGCACGACATCAGCTATCTCTTCGATCGCTTCATCAAACTGATGGAGGCGAAATAACATGCCCAAGCGCACAGACATCAAGAGCATCCTCATCATCGGCGCTGGCCCGATCATCATCGGCCAGGCCTGCGAGTTCGACTACTCGGGCGTGCAGGCCTGCAAGGCGCTGCGTGAGGAGGGCTTCAAGGTCATCCTGATCAACAGCAACCCGGCGACGATCATGACCGACCCGGCCACGGCCGACGTCACCTACATCGAGCCCATCACCTGGCAGACGGTCGAGAAGATCATCGCCAAGGAGCGCCCGGACGCGATTCTGCCCACCATGGGCGGCCAGACGGCCCTGAACTGCGCGCTGGACCTGTGGCGCCACGGCGTGCTGGACAAGTACAAGGTCGAGCTGATTGGCGCCACGCCCGAGGCGATTGACAAGGCCGAAGACCGGCTGAAGTTCAAGGACGCCATGACCAGGATCGGTCTGGGCTCCGCACGCTCGGGCATTGCGCACAGCATGGACGAAGCCTGGGCCGTGCAGAAGACCGTGGGTTTCCCGACCGTCATCCGCCCCAGCTTCACGCTGGGCGGCACCGGTGGTGGCATTGCCTACAACCCGGAAGAGTTCGAGACCATCTGCAAGCGCGGCCTGGAAGCCTCACCCACCAACGAGCTGCTGATTGAAGAATCGCTGCTCGGCTGGAAAGAGTACGAGATGGAAGTCGTGCGCGACAAGGCCGACAACTGCATCATCGTCTGCTCCATCGAAAACCTGGACCCGATGGGGGTGCACACGGGTGACTCCATCACGGTGGCGCCGGCCCAGACGCTGACCGACAAGGAATACCAGATCATGCGCAACGCGTCGCTCGCGGTGCTGCGCGAGATTGGCGTGGACACGGGTGGCTCCAATGTGCAGTTCTCGGTCAACCCGAAGGACGGCCGCATGATCGTGATCGAGATGAACCCGCGGGTGTCGCGTTCGTCGGCTCTTGCCTCCAAGGCCACGGGCTTCCCGATTGCCAAGGTGGCCGCCAAGCTCGCCGTGGGTTACACGCTGGACGAGTTGCGCAACGAGATCACCGGCGGCGCCACGCCCGCGAGCTTCGAGCCCAGCATCGACTATGTGGTCACCAAGATCCCGCGTTTTGCGTTCGAGAAGTTCCCTGCGGCCGACAGCCGCCTGACCACCCAGATGAAATCGGTGGGTGAGGTGATGGCCATGGGCCGGACCTTCCAGGAGTCGTTCCAGAAGGCCCTGCGCGGTCTCGAAGTGGGCGTGGACGGCCTGAACGAGAAGACGCAAGACCGCGAAGTGCTGGAAAAGGAGCTGGGCGAGCCTGGCCCCGAACGCATTTGGTACGTGGGCGATGCGTTTGCCCAGGGCCTGTCGGTCGATGAGGTGTATGACCTCACCAAGATCGACAAATGGTTCCTGGTGCAGATCGAGGAAATCGTCAAGATCGAGCTAGAGCTCGAAAAGACAACGCTCGACGCGTTGAGCCGTGACGAACTGCTGGCGCTCAAGAAGAAGGGCTTCTCCGACCGTCGCCTCGCACGCCAGCTCAAGACGACCGACAAGGTCATCCGCGAGAAGCGCCGTGCGCTGGGCATCCGCCCGGTGTACAAGCGCGTGGACACCTGCGCGGCCGAGTTCGCCACCAACACCGCCTACATGTACTCCACGTACGAAGACGAGTGCGAAGCCGAGCCGACCAACAACAAGAAGATCATGGTGCTGGGCGGCGGGCCGAACCGCATTGGCCAGGGCATCGAGTTCGACTACTGCTGCGTGCACGCGGCGCTGGCGATGCGCGAGGACGGCTACGAGACCATCATGGTCAACTGCAACCCCGAGACCGTGTCCACCGACTACGACACGTCGGACCGCCTGTACTTCGAACCGCTGACGCTGGAAGACGTGCTGGAAATCGTGGACAAGGAAAAGCCGCTGGGCGTGATCGTGCAGTACGGCGGCCAGACGCCCTTGAAGCTGGCGCTGGGCCTGGAGGCCGAAGGCGTGCCCATCATCGGCACCAGCCCCGACATGATCGACGCGGCCGAAGACCGCGAGCGCTTCTCGGCCCTGCTGCGCGAGCTGAACCTCAAGCAGCCGCCCAATGCCACGGCCCGCACTGAAGCCGAGGCACTGGAAAAAGCCGCTTCGCTGGGCTACCCGCTGGTGGTGCGCCCCAGCTACGTGCTGGGCGGCCGCGCCATGGAAATCGTGCACGAGCAGCGCGACCTGGAGCGCTACATGCGCGAGGCGGTCAAGGTCAGCAACGACTCCCCGGTGCTGCTGGACCGCTTCCTGAACGACGCCATCGAGTGCGATGTGGACTGCCTGCGCGATCCGACCGGCGTGACCTTCATCGGCGGCGTGATGGAGCACATCGAGCAGGCCGGCGTGCACAGCGGCGATTCCGCCTGCTCGCTGCCGCCGTACTACCTGTCCAAGGCTACGGTGGACGAGCTCAAGCGCCAGTCGGCCGCCATGGCCGGTGCGCTGAACGTGGTCGGCCTGATGAACGTGCAGTTCGCCATCCAGGAAGTGGATGGCAAGGATGTGATCTACGTGCTGGAAGTGAACCCGCGGGCCTCGCGTACGGTGCCGTTCGTCAGCAAGGCGACCGGCATCCAGCTGGCCAAGGTGGCGGCACGCTGCATGGCGGGCCAGTCGCTGGCGTCGCAGGGCATCACAAAGGAGGTGACGCCGCCGTACTTCAGCGTCAAGGAAGCGGTGTTCCCGTTCGTCAAGTTCCCCGGTGTGGACACCATCCTCGGGCCCGAGATGAAGTCCACGGGTGAAGTGATGGGCGTCGGCAAGACCTTCGGCGAGGCCTTCGTCAAGAGCCAGCTGGGCGCCGGTACCAAGCTGCCGCGCGCGACCGACGCCGTCAAGAAGGTGTTCCTGACGGTCAAGAACAGCGACAAACCGCGTGCGGTGGAAGTGGCGCGCCAGCTCGCCGCAATGGGCTTCGAGATCGTCGCCACCAAGGGCACGGCGGCGGCCATTTCAGCCGCCGGCGTGGCCTGCGTCACGGTGAACAAGGTCACCGAAGGCCGCCCCCATGTGGTGGACATGATCAAGAACAACGAGATTGCGCTGGTCATCAATACCGTGGAAGAGCGTCGCAATGCGATTGCCGACTCCCGCGCCATCCGCACCTCGTCGCTGCTGGCGCGTGTGACCACCTTCACCACCATCGCGGGTGCCGAAGCTGCGGTGGAAGGCATGAAGTACATGGACCACCTGGGTGTGATTTCGGTGCAGGAGATGCACGCGCAACTGGCGGCCTGACGGCCCCCTTGAGCCGGCCGCCACCTTGGCGGATAATCATGGCAACCAGACACCGCCTGGCGGCAACGCCCGGCGGTTTCCTTTTGTGTATTGACGACGGAGCACGACCAACGTGGCCACCATTCCCATCACCAAGCGCGGCGCGGAAAAGCTCAAGGCCGAGCTGCATGAACTCAAGACGGTTCAGCGTCCCTGGGTCATCAACGCCATCGCCGAGGCGCGCGCCCAGGGCGACCTGAGCGAGAACGCTGAGTACGACGCCGCCAAGGACCGCCAGGGCTTCATCGAGGGCCGCATCCAGGAAATCGAAGGCAAGCTGTCGGCGGCCCAGATCATCGACCCGGCCGCGCTCGACGCGGGTGGCAAGGTGGTGTTTGGCGCCACCGTCGAGCTGGAGGAAGAAAGTTCGGGCGAGCAGGTCCGGTACCAGATCGTGGGAGAGGACGAGGCCGACCTGAAGCAGGGGCTGATCAACATCAGCAGCCCGATCGCCCGTGCGCTGATCGGCAAGGAAGAGGGCGACACGGCCGAAGTCCAGGCGCCGGGTGGCATCAAGCGCTACGAGATCGTGGCGGTTCACTACCTTTGAGCGGCATGCACGGCCGCCTGCCGGTCTTCCTGGCGGCCCTGTGGTGGGGCAGCCTCACCACGCTGGGTTTTTTCGTGGTCCCGATGCTGTTCGCCCATCTGCCCACGCCCGCGATGGCCGGCGGCATGGCCGCCCGCCTGTTCACCGGGCAGACCTGGGTCACGCTCGCCTGCGGCCTGCTGCTGTTGATGACATCCCGGCAAAAAGGCACGCGGGCCCCCACCGACTGGGCGCCGGGCGCCATGGTTTTCATCGTGGGCGGGTTGCTGCTGGCACTGCTGGTGGAGTTTGCGGTGGCGCCGCGCATCGTGGCACGCGAGAACCTGCAGCTCTGGCATGCCGTGGGCAGCGGGATGTACCTGCTGCAGTGGCTGTACGCGGGCGCGGTGCTGTGGAAGACCAGCGCCCCGCGGGGCTGATCAGTCCAGCCGGCCTTTCTTGATCGATTTCTTCCTGGGCTTGGCCCGCTTGACCTGGCCGCCCGGCGTCAGCCGCTGGTTGCCCAGCACCCGCAGCGTCTTGATTTCCGGTCGCTGGCCGCCGCGCTTGGCGTACTTGATGACCTTCACGTCGCGCGGGCCCGGCATGCGGTCTTCGTCCTCGGCGCGCACTTTCTCGGGCTTGGGGCGCCACAGCACCAGCAGCTTGCCGATGTGCTGGATTGGCGCAGCGCCCAGTTCATCACACAGCGTCTGGAACATGGCTTCGCGGGCCACCCGGTCGTCGCCGAGCACCCGCACCTTGATCAGGCCGTGGGCATTGAGTGCGGCGTCGGTTTCCTTTTTCACGGCCGGCGTCAGGCCGTCGTTGCCGATCATGACCACGGGCGACAGGTGGTGCGCCTCGGCGCGGTGTTCCTTGCGCTGGGCAATGGTGAGTTGAATTTGGGGCATACCCGTATTATCGAGGCAGGATGAAAGCCAGACCCAAGGGCGGCAAGGTCAACAAGGCCTGGCTGCATGACCACATCAACGACCCTTACGTCAAGCTCGCGACGAAAGAGGGCTACCGCGCGCGCGCGGCCTACAAGCTCAAGGAGATTGACGAAACCCTGGGCCTGATCCGGCCCGGTGACCTGGTGGTGGACCTGGGCTCCACGCCCGGGGCCTGGAGCCAGTATGTACGCCGAAAGCTCTCGCCTGGCGGCGCGGCGGCCGGCGCGCTCAAGGGCACCATCATCGCGCTGGACATCCTGCCCATGGAGCCGATCGAAGGCGTGACCTTCATCCAGGGCGATTTCCGGGAGCCGGAGGTGCTGGCGCGGCTGGAGGCCGAAGTCGCCGGCCGCAAGGCCGACGTGGTGGTGTCGGACATGGCGCCCAACCTGTCCGGCATCGACTCGGCCGACGCGGCGCGGGTCGAGCACCTGATCGAACTGGCCATCGAGTTCGCGCAGAACCACCTCAAGCCCGACGGCGCGTTGGTGGCCAAGGTGTTCCATGGCAGCGGCTACAGCCAGCTGGTGACGCTGTTCAAGGCGCATTTCCGTCAGGTCAAGCCGTTCAAGCCCAAGGCCTCGCGCGACCGGTCTTCGGAAACCTTCCTGGTCGGCATGGGTCTGAAGGCAGGCGGATAAGCCTTGTTTCCCCTATGGACTCCGTAGCGAAAATACATCATTCCATTGCTTGAAACGCCTAAAATGGGTCGCAGTTAGTCCTAGTCTTCCTTCCGGAGCCTCAGTTGAACAATCAATGGTTTTCGAAAATTGCTGTCTGGCTGGTGATCGCCCTTGTGCTGTTCACCGTGTTCAAGCAGTTTGATACGCGCGGTGCCGCCGGCGCCAACTACCTGGGCTATTCGGAATTCCTTCAGGAAGTGCGCAGCAACCGCATCAAGGCCGCGACCATCCAGGAAGGCCAGGGCGGCACCGAGATCATTGCCACCACCACCGACGACCGCCGGGTGCGCACGACAGCCACCTACCTCGACCGTGGCCTGGTCGGCGACCTGATTGCCTACAACGTCAAGTTCGACGTCAAGCCGCGCGAAGAGGGCTCGCTGCTCATGACGCTGCTGGTCAGCTGGGGCCCGATGCTGCTGCTGATCGGCGTGTGGATCTATTTCATGCGCCAGATGCAGGGCGGCGGCAAGGGCGGGGCGTTCAGCTTCGGCAAGAGCAAGGCCCGCATGCTCGACGAGAACAACAACACCGTGACCTTTGCCGACGTGGCCGGCTGCGACGAGGCCAAGGAAGAAGTCAAGGAAGTGGTGGACTTCCTCAAGGACCCGCAGAAGTTCCAGAAGCTCGGCGGCCGCATTCCGCGCGGCCTGCTGCTGGTCGGCCCTCCGGGCACCGGCAAGACGCTGCTGGCCAAGGGCATCGCCGGCGAAGCCAAGGTGCCTTTCTTCAGCATCTCGGGCTCCGACTTCGTGGAAATGTTCGTCGGCGTGGGCGCGGCCCGCGTGCGCGACATGTTCGAGAACGCCAAGAAGAACGCGCCCTGCATCATCTTCATTGATGAAATTGACGCCGTGGGCCGCCAGCGCGGCGCCGGCCTGGGCGGTGGCAACGACGAGCGCGAGCAGACGCTGAACCAGATGCTGGTCGAGATGGACGGCTTCGAGACCAACCTGGGCGTGATCGTGGTCGCCGCCACCAACCGGCCTGACATCCTCGACGCGGCCTTGCTGCGCCCGGGCCGTTTTGACCGCCAGGTCTATGTAACGCTGCCCGACATCCGTGGCCGCGAGCAGATTCTGAACGTGCACATGCGCAAGGTCCCGCTGGGGCAGGACGTGAACCCGTCGGTGATTGCCCGCGGCACGCCCGGCATGTCTGGCGCCGACCTGGCCAACCTGTGCAACGAAGCCGCCCTGATGGCCGCGCGCCGCAATGCCCGCGTGGTGGAGATGCAGGACTTCGAGAAGGCCAAGGACAAGATCTTCATGGGCCCCGAGCGCAAGAGCATGGTGATGCCCGAGGAAGAGCGCCGCAACACCGCCTACCACGAGTCCGGCCACGCGCTGATTGGCAAGATGCTGCCCAAGTGCGACCCGGTGCACAAGGTCACCATCATTCCGCGTGGCCGCGCCCTGGGCGTGACCATGAGCCTGCCGGCACAGGACCGCTACAGCTACGACCGCGAGTACATGCTCAACCAGATCAGCATGCTGTTTGGCGGCCGCATCGCCGAAGAAGTGTTCATGAACCAGATGACCACCGGCGCCAGCAACGATTTCGAGCGCGCCACCCAGATCGCCCGCGACATGGTCATGCGCTACGGCATGACGGACGCGCTGGGCCCGATGGTCTATGCCGAAAACGAAGGCGAAGTGTTCCTGGGCCGCTCGGTCACCAAGACCACCAACATGAGCGAACAGACCATGCAAAAGGTGGACGGCGAAGTGCGACGCATCATCGACGAGCAGTACAACCTCGCGCGTCGCCTGATTGAAGAGAACAAGGACAAGATGCACGCCATGGCCAAGGCGCTGCTCGAATGGGAAACCATCGACAGCGAGCAGCTGGACGACATCATGGCCGGCAAGGAGCCGCGCCCGCCCAAGGACTGGACGCCGCGTAAGCCCCCGTCGTCCGGCGGCGGCTCGGGGGGTGCACCGGTGGCCACCGATCCGGCACCCACCGCCGCCTGAATCGGGCGGCACATGTAAAAAGGGCCTTCGGGCCCTTTTTGCTTTGCAGGGCCGGGCGACAATCGCCGGATGCAAGCCACCCAGCCGTTCTGGCAGACCTCCCGCTTCCGCATCGACCTCGCGCGCCCCCAGGTGATGGGGATCGTGAACGTCACCCCCGATTCTTTTTCCGACGGCGGCCGCCACGCCGGAGCGGCCGCGGGCCTGGCCCACTGCGAGCAGCTGCTGCGCGACGGTGCCGACATCCTGGACATCGGGGGTGAATCCACCCGCCCCGGCAGTCCGGCCGTGCCGCTGGACGAAGAGCTGGCCCGGGTGCTGCCCGTGGTGCGCGGCGCCGTCACGCTGGGCGTGCCGGTCTCGGTGGACACCTATAAGCCGGAAGTCATGCAGGCGGTGCTGGACCTGGGCGCCGACATCATCAACGACATCTGGGCGCTGCGCCGCCCGGGCGCGGCTGCCGTGGTGGCCGCACACCCGGCCTGTGGCGTGTGCCTGATGCACATGCACCGCGACCCGCAGACCATGCAGGTGGCGCCGATGGAAGGTGACGTGCTGCCCCAGGTGCTCACTTTTTTGCAGCAGGCCACGCAGCAGCTGCGCGGGCTGGGGGTCAATCCGGGCCGCATTGTCTGGGACGCGGGCATTGGCTTCGGCAAGACGGTGGCGCAGAATTTTGCGCTGCTGGCCCGGCAGCGCGAACTGCTGGCGGGCGGCTACCCGCTGCTGGCCGGATGGTCGCGCAAGTCGTCACTGGGCGCCGTGACGGGGCTGGAGGTCCAGGACCGGCTGGTGCCCAGCGTGGCGGCTGCCCTGCTGGCGGTGGAGCGCGGCGCCGGCGTGGTGCGGGTGCATGACGTGCGCGACACCGTGGCGGCGCTGAAGGTGCTCGCCGCTACAATTTCCATAGCAGAAGAATCACAAGGGACAACACGATGAGCAGAAAGTACTTTGGCACCGACGGCATTCGCGGCACCGTGGGCCATGCGCCCATCACCCCCGACTTCGTGCTGCGCCTGGCCCATGCGGTGGGCCGCGTGCTCAAGCGCACCGAGGAGCGCCCCGTCGTGCTGATCGGCAAGGACACGCGGATCTCCGGCTACATGCTCGAAAGCGCGCTGGAGTCCGGCTTCAACTCCGCCGGGGTGGACGTGGTGCTGCTCGGCCCCCTGCCGACACCGGGCGTGGCCTACCTCACGCGGGCCCAGCGCGCCAGCCTGGGCGTGGTCATCAGCGCCAGCCACAACGCTTATCCCGACAACGGCATCAAGTTCTTCAGCGCCCAGGGCGCCAAGCTGCCCGACAGCTGGGAGCTGGCCGTCGAAGCGGCGCTGGACGAGCCACCGGTGTGGGCCGACTCGGCCAGCCTGGGCAAGGCGCGTCGGCTGGACGACGCGGCGGGCCGCTACATCGAGTTCTGCAAGAGCACCTTCGCCAATGACCTCACGCTCAAGGGCCTGCGCATCGTGGTGGACGGCGCTCATGGCGCCGCGTACCACATCGCTCCCAAGGTGTTCCATGAACTGGGCGGTGAAGTCATCGCCATTGGCTGCGCGCCCGACGGCCTCAACATCAACCACGAAGTCGGCGCCACCCACCCCGAGGCACTGGTGCGCTCCGTCAAGGCCAATCGTGCCGACTACGGCGTGGCGCTGGACGGCGATGCCGACCGCCTGCAGATGGTGGACGCGGCCGGCCGCCTGTACAACGGCGACGAGGTGCTGTATCTGATGGTGGCCGAACGGCTCGCGCGCGACGAGGTGGTGCCCGGCGTGGTCGGCACGCTCATGACCAACATGGCAGTGGAGCTGGCGCTCAAGGCCCGGGGCGTGAAATTCGTGCGCGCCAAGGTGGGCGACCGCTATGTGCTCGAGGAACTGGAAAAGCACGGCTGGCTGCTGGGCGGCGAAGGCTCGGGCCACCTGCTGGCGCTGGACAAGCACACCACCGGCGACGGCCTGATCAGTGCGCTGCAGGTGCTGCAGGCCTGCGTGCGCAGCGACAAGACGCTGTCGGAGTTGCTGGCGGACGTGAAACTGTTCCCGCAGACGCTGCTGAACGTTCGGCTGCGCCCCGGTCAGGACTGGAAGGCCAACACCCTGCTGGCCTCGGAAACCAAGGCCGTGGAGGCGGAGCTGGGCGATACCGGCCGCGTGCTGATCCGTGCCAGCGGCACCGAGCCGCTGTTGCGCGTGATGGTGGAAGCGCGCGACGAGCACCAGGCCCTGGCCTGTGCCCAGCGCTTGGTCGACGCCGTCAAGGCGGGGTAGGCGCGGGCGCGGTCCACCGCGCCAGCAGCACGCCCGCGACGGCGCCCACGCCCTGCGCCAGCACAAAGCCGGCGGCGCTGGCCGGCGCGATGCCGGCAAAGCTGTCACTGAACATGCGGCCCATCACGGCGGCCGGGTTGGCAAAACTGGTGCTCGCGGTGAACCAGTAGGCCGCACCGATGTAGCTCGCCACCAGCGTCGCCGCCTTGCCCGATGGTGCCCGCAGGATGACGAACAGCAGCCCGGCTGTGGCCACGGCCTCTGCCAGCCACTGGCCGGTGCCGCCGCGCAGCTTGGCGCTGGTGTGCAGCACCGGCAGCTCGAACATGGCGTTGGCCAGCCACGCCCCCAGCACGGCACCGGCCAGCTGGCATGCTATGAAAATCATAGCGGCCTGCGCAGTTCCGGTGCGGGCCAGCGCCCCTTTTTGCGCCATCACCAGCGTGACCAGCGGGTTGAAGTGGGCCCCACTGACCGGGCCCAGGGTTTCGATCAGCACGTACAGCGCGAACACCGTGGCCATCGTGTTGGCCAGCAGGGCGACCGCCACGTTCCCGCCCGCCAGCCGCTCGGCCATGATGCCCGAGCCAATCACCGCGCAGAGCAGGGCGGCGGTGCCAACCAGCTCGGCCAGCGCCTGTTTGGCCAGCGGCGCCGTCATGACCGGGCGAGGTCGCGCGCGCGGGTTTGCAGCATCAGCTTGTCGACGCTGCCGGCCGGCAGGTTGACCAGCAGTTCCAGCCGGCGGCGGATGGCGTGCAGCGTCTGGCGGAACGCCTCGAGCTTCTGCTCGTCAGTCCCGTCGATGGCCGACGGGTCGGCATAGCCCCAGTGGGCCGTGGCGGGCTGACCGGGCCAATAGGGGCAGACCTCGCCCGCGGCGTTGTCACACACCGTGATCACCAGGTCCATGTGGGGCGCGTCGGGCGCGGCGAATTCGTCCCAGCTCTTGCTGCGCAGGCCGTCGGTCTGGATGCCCGCCGCCTGCAGCACCTGCAGGCCCAGCGGGTTGGGCCGCTGGTTGGCACGCGGGCTGCTGCCGGCCGACCAGGCCTTGAAGCGGCCCTGGCCGATGTGGTTGAGCGTGGCTTCCGCGAGGATGCTGCGCGCCGAATTGTGGGTGCACAGGAACAGCACGTTGATGGGTTGGCTCATGGCGTCTCCCCGGTTTAGCAGCAACCGGATCGGGGCGCACAGCAGGCGCCGGCCTGTGCGGCAGCGGGTGGCGCCTCGCTGAAAACCGGGATGGTGTCCAGCGTGTGGAACTGTTCCCAGGCCAGGCCCTGCGGGTCGGTCACCCAGTACTTGTCGCTGCGGGCGTAGCAGCAGGTGGTTTCGCCTTCGTCCAGCAGCGCCATGTCGGCACGGGTGGCGTTGTCCTTCAGCGCGGCCAGTTCGTCGGCCGAGCCCACCTGGATGCCCAGATGGTCCACACCCGGCTTGCTGCCGCGGGTGGAAATCGCAAAGTTGACGGGCGGGTCTTCCAGCATCCACTTGGCATAGTCGCCCTCGGTGCGGGCGGGCGGCTGGTTGAACATGGCCGAGTAGAAGGCGATGTTTTTCGACAGGTCATCCACATGCATGTGGACATGAAAGCGCTTCATGCAAATCTCCAGAAAGTTCAGAGGGGCAGGGTGGGAAGCACCACGACGGGCGAAAAGCCGCCGCCTGCGGTGCGGAAATTGGTGGTCTGGCCGGCCCAGGTGCGGGCGGCCAGCAGCTGCACCTGGCCGCGCCAGGCGTAGGCGCGCAAGTCCAGCTTGAGGCGGGTGGCCGTGCCGTCCACGTCCACCAGCCGCTCGCTCGGCGGTACCAGGGCCTGCGCGACAAAGCCGCCGGCCGTCACATCGGCCCAGGCCTTGCGCGTGATCTTGTCGCCGCGGTACGCCGCCTTGGCGCCGTAGCCGGCCATGGGCTTGAAGAACAGCTGCCGGCGCTGGGCCCACAAGGCGTCGGCGTTGGCCGGCGTCACCGCCTGGGTGGCCGGCACCACGGCCTGCAGCACGGCGCGGTCGGCTTCGCTCACGCCCCAGGCGTCCAGCAGAGTGTCGTCGCCGAGGGTGATCAGGTTGCGCTTGTCGGCCTGCAGCGCGTGCACGCGCGGGTGCGGCGTGAGCACGGTCGCACCGGCTTCGTAGGCCGCGCGCAGGGCGGCGTGCGCCGGGTCGGACAGGTCGAAGTCGGTCAGGCGGTTGTAGACCATGTCCACCGCCATGCCGGGCAGGGCCGTGTGCCAGAGCTGGCCGTCGCGCCACTGCAGGGTGCGGGCATCGGCCACGGCGGCGCGCAGCCCATGGGTTTCGAACAGCTGGCGCGCCAGCGCGAATTCGGGCGCCAGGTACTGGGCCTCAGGGTCGTCGTCCACGATCAGCACGCTGCGCAGGGGCGCCTCGCCGCGCTGGGCCTGCCATTCGGCGCGGAACATCGCCATGAAGGTGGCGTCCAGCGCGGGCAGGCCGGGTGCGGTGGCGTCCATCAGCGAGCCCATGGACTCGCAGCAGGCGCGGTGCGCCCGGGCCAGTGCGGCGTTCAGGAAGGCCCCGCCAGCGTTGGTGTTGATCTCGATCAGGCGCGGGCCGTCCGGGCCAAGGTGAAAGTCGTAGCCCATGAACACACCGGACGGGCCGAACTCGTGCTGCGCAATCGGGGCAGCGTGCGCCAGGGCGTGGGCCTGCCAGGCCGGCAGGGCCATGACCCGGTGCAGCACCGCCACCGCCTGCGCCACGGCGTCGCGCATGGCCGGGTCCAGGAACACGGCCGTTTGTGAAAACAGGTGAGGGTGACTCACCGCCAGCTGCTGCGTCAGGCCGGCCAGGCGCGGGTCGGCTTCCAGCTGCGCACGCAACTCACCGGCATTCAGCGTGCGGCACAGGCAACCCAGGTTCAGCGTGTCAGCCAGGTTCATGGCGGGTGCTCAGCAGGTGCTGCAGTTGGCGTCGGTCACTTCGCAGGCGGCGCCTTCGCAGCAGTGCTGCGTCAGGTAGGCCAGCAGCGCGTTCATCTGGCCGAAGCTGGCGCGGTAAATCAGGTGGCGCCCGCGCGGCTCGCTGCTCACCAGGCCGGCATGGGCGAGCTCTTTCAGGTGGAACGACAGTGCGCTGGGGGCAACACCCAGCTGTTCGGCCATGGCGCCAGGGGTCAGGCCGTCCGGCCCGGCGACCACCAGGGCCCGGAAGGCGCGCAGCCGCTGCGGCTGGGCCAGTGCAGCCAGGGAGCGCACGGTGGCGGCTTCGTCAATCAAGGTCATTTCCATAATTCAATGATAGTTGAAACATTGAATTACAGCAATTCCGTCAGAGACGCTATGGTTTTGATAGCGCCTCACGCAATGCCAGTGCGGGTTCAAGCCATTTTTTGTCATGAACTTGCCATGAATCTGCCATCTGCGCGTCACGCCCGGGCCAGACACTCGCTGCAGTCCAGAGCACAACAGGAGCGAGAAATGAACGAACTGCCCAGCCCCACCATGCCGCTGTCACCGGTCGCGCTGCCTCGGGGGTCACTTCACCGAAGCGATCCGCAAAACGCAGTTCCGGCTGAACGCGCTGGCATCACGGTTTCTTGGGCCGCGCACCAGGACGAAGTCCGCGCGGCACAGCGTCTGAGGCACGACGTCTTCGCGCTCGAAATGGGCGCCCGCCTGAACACCCCGCTGGCCGGTCATGATGTGGACCTGTTTGACGACTTCTGTGAACACCTGCTGGTGCGTGACGCGGCCTCCGGGCAGGTGGTCGGCACCTACCGCGTGCTCACCCCGGCCCAGGCCCGGCGCGTGGGCAGCACCTACAGCGACACCGAGTTCGACCTGACGCGCCTGCGCGGCTTGCGTGAACGCATGGTCGAGCTGGGCCGCAGCTGCGTGCACCCCGACCACCGCCACGGCGGCGTGATCCTGGCGCTGTGGGGCGCGCTGGCCGAGTTCATGGTGCGCAACCAGCTCGACACCATGATCGGGTGCGCCAGCATCCCCATGCTGCACAACGGCGTGGTCAGCGGCGACGCGGCGGCCAGCATCTGGCAGCAGGTCCGCCAGACCCACCTGGCGCCGATCGACTACCACGTGCGGCCGCGCCTGCCACTGCCAGTGGAGGCGCTGGACGGCTCGCTTCCGATCGAGCCGCCCGCGCTGATCAAGGGCTACCTGCGGCTGGGGGCCAAGGTGCTGGGCCCGCCGGCCTGGGACCCGGACTTCAATTCCGCCGACCTGCCCATGCTGATGCGCATTGCCGATCTGCCACCGCGCTACCGCAAACATTTTCTGGGTGCGGCATGAGGGGCCTGGGCGGACGCACCACCTTTGACGCGCTGGGCGGCTTCAGCGGCGGCTTCGGCGCCGGCCCCGGCGATGCAAGCGACCGCGACGACGACTTGACCCCACGGCGCTATCGCGCCGTTTTCATTTCTGACCTGCACCTGGGCACGCCCGGCTGCCAGGCGGCCGCGCTGCTGGACTTCCTGAAAGCCCACCCCAGCGAGTACCTGTACCTGGTGGGCGACATCGTGGACGGCTGGCAGCTGCGGCGCCGCTGGTACTGGCCACAGGCCCACAACGACGTGGTGCAAAAGCTGCTGCGCGCCGCGCGCAAGGGTTGTCGGGTGGTGTATGTGCCGGGCAACCACGACGAGTTTGCGCGCGAATTCATCGGCCACCAGTTTGGCGGGATCGAGGTCACCGAGGAAGCGGTCCATCGAACCGCCGACGGCCGCCAGCTCTGGGTGATCCATGGCGACTACTTTGACGGCGTGATCCAGTGCGCCAAGTGGCTGGCCTATGTGGGCGACAACCTGTACGAATTCACCCTCAAGCTCAACCGCTACCTGAATCACTTGCGCGGCCGGCTGGGCTTGCCGTACTGGTCGCTGTCGGCTTATCTGAAGCACAAGGTCAAGAAGGCGCTGAACTACGTGACCGACTTCGAAATGGCGGTGGCCGCCGAAGCGCGCAAACGCGGGCATGACGGTGTGGTCTGCGGCCACATTCACCGCGCCGAGATGCGCGACATCCGCGGCACGCTGTACTGCAATGATGGCGACTGGGTCGAAAGCCGCACCGCGCTGGTGGAGCATTTCGACGGCCGGCTCGAGCTGGTGCACTGGAACCCGTTCGGCCAGGCCCGGGGCGCTGGCCACCCGGTACAGGCGGTGCAGGCATGAAGATCGCGCTCATTACCGATGCCTGGCAGCCGCAGGTCAATGGCGTGGTCACCACGCTGGTGGAGCTGGTGCGTGAGCTGCAGCGGGCTGGCCATCTGGTCGAGGTGATTCACCCCGGATTGTTCAAGACCCGGCCCTGCCCGGGGTATGCCGGCATTGACCTGGCCATCCGCCCGTCGCGTGAACTGTCGGTGCGGCTTGACCTGCTGCAGCCCGATGCCATCCACATCGCCACCGAAGGCCCGCTCGGCTGGGCGGCGCGCCGCTACTGCCTGAAACGCAAGCTGCGCTTCACCACGGCGTTCCACACCAAGTTCCCGGAAATCCTGCACGCCGCGCTGAAGGTGCCGCTGGCCTGGGGCTATGCGCTGTTCCGGCACTTCCACACGCCGTCGGCGGGCGTCATGGTGCCCACCCACGGCGTGCTGCGCATGCTGGAGGCCCGCGGCTTTCGCAACCTGCGGGCCTGGACGCATGGGGTCGATACGGCGCTGTTTCCCTATCAGCCGGAGCCCCGGCGCTATGAGCCGCTGGGCACGCTGGCGCGGCCGGTGGCGCTGTTTGTCGGCCGCGTGTCTTACGAGAAGAACATCGAGGCGTTCCTGAAGCTTGATCTGCCGGGCAGCAAGGTGGTCTGCGGTGTCGGCCCGGTGGAGGCGGCCCTGCGCGAACGCTTCCCGGGCGTACACTGGCTGGGCCTGCTGCCGCGCGACGAACTCGCGCGCGTTTACGCGGCAGCGGATCTGTTTGTCTTTCCAAGCCGGTCCGAGACCTTCGGGCTTGTCATGCTCGAAGCCATGGCCACCGGCACCCCGGTGGCCGCCTACCCGGTGGATGGCCCGCTGGAAGTGCTGGGCCAACCCCAGAGCCAGGGCGGCGTGATGAATGACAACCTGCTCGAGGCGTGTTATGCGGCTTTGGCACTGCCGCGGCACGAGGCCCGGGCCCGCGCGCTGGCCTTCAGCTGGGCCCAGGCGACACAACTCTTTGTGAGCCACCTGGTGCCAGTGTCACAAGACCGTCATCAAACTGTCGAACACTGTCACAAACCCGTCATCCGTGTGTCTCCCTGATGTCCAACCCGCCCAGCGTCTCCTTCCTCGACCGCGACCACAGCATCCTGGCTTTCAATGAGCGGGTGCTGGACTGGGCGCGCCGCCCCGACGTGCCGCTGCTGGAGCGGCTGCGCTACCTGTGCATCGTGTCGTCCAACCTCGACGAGTTTTTTGAAGTGCGGGCGGCGCCGCACCTGACGGCGGTGCAGAACGGCGACCACAAGGGCCCGTACACCGTGGAGACCTTCGAGGCGCTGGCCGCGGCGGCCCACGACCTGGTGGCCCGCCAGTACGCGCTGTACAACGACGAGCTGATGCCGACCTTCAAGAAGCATGGCATCGAGATCATTTCGCACGGCGACCGCAACCCCGCCCACCGCAAGTGGGTGGATGAGTATTTCGAGCGCGAAGTGCGCCCGCTGCTCATCCCGGTGGGGCTGGACCCGGCCCATCCGTTCCCGCAGGTGGCCAACAAGTCGCTCAACTTCATCGTCCACCTGGGCGGCAAGGACGCCTTCGGCCGCGAGAACGAGATCGCCATCGTCAAGGTGCCGCGGGTGCTGCCGCGGCTGATCCGCATGCCCGACAAGGTGGCGGGCAAGAAGACGCTGTTTGTCTCGCTGTCCAGCGTGATCCGCGCGCACCTGCACAACCTGTTTCCGGGGCGTGAAGTGGGGCAGTTCTCGCAGTTCCGCGTGACGCGCCATTCCGACCTGGCAGTGGACGAAGACGACGTGCAGAACCTGCGCACCGCGTTGCGCCAGGGTTTGCAGCACCGCCACTACGGGCAGGCGGTGCGGCTGGAAGTGTCGGCCGGTTGCTCCGAGTTCCTGTCGGGCTTCCTGCTCAAGCAGTTCAACCTGCCGATGGCTGCGCTGTACCGCGTGCACGGCCCGGTAAACCTGGTGCGCCTGACGCAGCTGGTCGACCTGGTCGACGAGCAGCCGCTGCGCTTTCCGCCGTACAAGGCCACTTACCCCGTGGCGCTGCTGCCGGGCCAGAGCTTCTTTGAGCGGCTGCGCCAGGGTGATGTGCTGATCCACCAGCCGTATGAGAGTTTCGACGGCGTGTTGGCCTTTCTGCGCGAAGCAGCGAACGACCCGCAGGTGCTGGCGATCAAGCAGACCATTTACCGCACCGGGTCGGATTCGGTGCTGATGGACCTGCTGCGTGAGGCGGTGCGCCGCGGCAAGGAAGTGACGGCCGTGGTGGAACTGAAAGCGCGCTTTGACGAGGAGGCCAACATCAACTGGGCCGAGTCGCTGGAGTCCGTGGGCGCGCAGGTGGTCTATGGCGTGGTGGGGCTGAAAACTCACGCCAAGATGCTGCTGGTGACGCGGCGCGAAGGCAAGGCCATGCGCCGCTATGGCCACCTGTCCACCGGCAACTACAACCCGCGCACGGCGCGGCTGTACACCGACCTGAGCTACCTGACCGCCGACACCCAGCTCACCGCCGACATGGAAGCCGTGTTTGTGCACCTGGCCAGCCAGAGCAAGCTGCCCCGGTTGCACAAGCTGTGGCTGGCGCCGTTTTACCTGCACCGCCGCTTCATCGAAAAAATCGACGCGATCGGCGACGCTGCCGCCCAGGGCAAGCCCGGGCGCATTGTGGCCAAGATGAACGCGCTGACCGACGAAGCCCTGATGCTGGCGCTGGTGCGCGCCGGGCAGAAGGGCGTGAAGGTCGACCTGATCGTGCGTGGTGCCTGCATGCTGCCGGCGCAGGTGCCCGGCGTGACCGACAACATCCGGGTGCGCTCCATCATCGGGCGCTTTCTGGAGCATTCGCGGGTGTTCTACTTCCGCAGCGGCGCCGACGAAGACCTGTACCTGGCCAGTGCCGACTGGATGAACCGCAACATGCTGCGCCGCATCGAGATCGCCTGGCCGGTGACCGACCCGGCGCTGCGCCAGCGCATCATCGACGAATGCCTGGTGGCAGGCCTGCACGACGGCCGCGCCGCATGGGACCTGGGCCCCGATGGCCGCTACCAGCGGGTGGATGGCCGGCAATCCGGCCACGGCTCGCAGGATGCGCTGATGGCACGCTACGCGGCGCGCGACCAGGCGCGGGACGCATGATCATGGACCTGATCCTGTGGCGCCACGCAGAAGCCGAGGACTGGGTGGAGGGCTGCGACGACATGCAACGCTCGCTCACGCCCAGGGGCGAAAAGCAGGCAGCGCGCATGGGCCACTGGCTGGACCGGCAACTGCCGGAAGCGGCACGCGTGCTGGTCAGCCCGGCCAGGCGCTGTGAGCAGACTGCGCTGGCGCTGGGCCGCAAGTACAAGATCCGCCCCGAACTGGCGCCTGACGGCACGCCGGAGCAGCTGCTGGAGGCTGCGCTGTGGCCTGCGTCGCGCGTGCCGGTGGTCGTGATCGGCCACCAGCCCACGCTGGGTGCCACGGTGGCCCAGCTGCTGGAGATGAAGCATGGAAGCTGTCCGGTGCGCAAGGGCGCGGTCTGGTGGATCCGCAACCGCGAGCGCGACGGCCACGCCCAGACCCTGGTGGTGGCCGTCCAGTCGCCTGACGTCCTGTAGGCTGCGCGGGCGGCGCCTCAGCCAGCCTTGGGCCGGCCGGTCTTGATGGCCGGCACGGCGGCCATGGAAGCGAGAAACGCCACATCCGACATGGCGGCCAGTGCCTTGATGCCGGCCCGCAGTACCTCGCTCTTTTTGGCAGGCACACCGAGCCGGGTGGCCCGCTGCTTGAGCTCGTCCAGCACCAGGTATTCCGCCTTCGGGATGGTGAAGCTGTCGCGCACCAGCTTGGGCTTTTTGGGCTTTTCTGCCTTGGCGGGCGGGGTGGCCGGGCTGGCCTTGGCAGGCGCTGCGGCGACGGCCCGGGTGGTGGCGGGGCGGGCCGCCGGCTTCGTTGCAGGCGCCTTCTTCGCGGCCGGCTTGACGGGTTTCTTCGCGGTTGCCATGAGGTGTGAATCCTTTCGGTAAAACGGTGTAAACAGTTTATACCGTTTATTCCCGGGCTGGAAGGCGGGGCGCCGTCAGCCCTTCGTCAGCGGGGATGCGCATGCTGGCAAGAAAGTACCTGGAGACGCCTCATGTTGTCCAAAGCGGTTGTCCTGCTGTCCACTGTGGCGCTGCTGCTGCCGATGGTGTTCTTCACCTTTGCTTCGCCGCTTCTGTTGGTGCTGAAGCACGACACGCCGCAGGACGCCCGGGTCATCCGGACGCTGTTCAGCGTTTACTACACCATGGTGGCGGTGGTGGCGGCAGTGGGTGCGGCGGGGCACCTGCTGGTGGGGCGGATGCTGGTGGCGCTGGCCATGTCGGGGGTGGCGGCGCTGGCCATGGGGCTGTGGCGCTGGTTCATCCCCCGCATGGATACCCTGCGGGCACGCATGGCCGATGGCGACACGGCGGCGGTGGCGCGGTTCCGGCGCCTGCACGTTGCAGGCATCCTGCTCAACCTGGGGCAGCTCGGTGCTGTGGCCTGGGGTGTGGCCCTGCTGGCGGCGCCCTGAGCGGGTGCGGGGGCGTGACGGCCAGGTTCAGGGCGCCACGATGAACTGCCATGGCGTCTTCTGCCAGGCCAGCATCTCTTCGCGCAGCAAATGGGCCGACTGCGGGTAGCTGGCGGCCCAGTCGGTCCGGCAGCGCAGGGTGATGCTGCGCTGCGGCGCATCGCATTCGATCTGCAGGCCCTTGAGGTCCGGGTCGCGCCGGGCATGGCACAGGATGACGGCCAGCCGCAGGCAGATGAGCTGCTGCACGAACATCCGGTCACTGTAGTCGGCGTCCAGCTTGCGCAGCTTGCCGCGATGGCCCAGCACGAGCAGGCTCAGCCGGTGCAATTCGGGCAGGGCGAAGCCGGGGGCGTCGGCGTTGTCCAGGATGTAGGCCCCGTGCTTGTGGTAATCGCTGTGCGAGATCAGGCTGCCGATTTCGTGCAGCTGGGCCGCCCACTGGAGCTTGCGCTGGGCACGCTCGGTCTCGGCGGCCGGCGCGCCGGCGTGCAGCTGGCGCAGCAGGCCGGTGGCGACCTTGCCCACGCGCTGGGCCTGGGCGGCGTCCACCTCGAACTTGCTGGCCAGACGCTGCACGGTGGCGGAGCGCACGTCGGTGTTGCCCTGTTCCCGGTCCAGCAGGTCGTAGAGCACGCCATGGCGCAGGGCGCCCTGGGCCGCCTGCATTTCATTCACGGCCAGCAGGTCAAACACCGCACGCAGCACGCTCAGGCCGCCGCCGATCACGGCGCGCCGGTCTTCCTTCAGGCCGTCCAGCTTCACGCGGCTGGCACTGCCGGCCGCCAGCAGCTGGTCGAGCAGCCAGTCCAGGCCCTCGCGGCTGACGGTGTGGGCGGGCCAGCCGGCACCGGCCAGCACGTCGCCCACGGCGCCGATCGTGCCGGAAGACCCATAGGCCACGTCCCAGGCCTCGGGTCGGTACACACTGAGCGCTTCGTCCAGCAGGGCCTTGGCGGCGATCTCGGCCATCTGGAACGCCTGAACAGTGAACTGCCCTTCAGCAAAGTACTTCATTGACCAGGCCACGCTGCCCACGCGGTAGCTTTCCATCACCCGCGCGTCCAGTCCCTGGCCCAGGATCAGCTCGGTCGAGCGCCCGCCAATGTCCACTACCAAGCGGCGTTCGTCACTTTGCGGCAGCAGGTGGGCCACGCCCTGGTAGATCAGGCGCGCCTCCTCGCGGCCCGAAATCACGTCAATGGGAAAGCCCAGTGCCTCGCTGGCGCGGGCGAGGAACAGGTCGCGGTTGCGCGCCTCGCGCAAGGTCTGCGTGGCCACCGCCCGCACCTGTGTGCGCCGGAAACCCGCCAGCCGCTCGCCAAAGCGGGCCAGGCAGTCCCAGCCGCGCTGCATGGCCTCGGGCGTGAGGTTGCGCTCGGCGTCCAGGCCGTTGCCCTGGCGCACGGTTTCCTTCAGGTATTCGGTGCGGTGGATCTGCCCATGGTCGAAGCGGCCGATTTCGAGGCGGAAGCTGTTGGAGCCCAGGTCCACAGCGGCGAGCAGGGTGCCATTTTGCATGTCGGGTGTTGTCGTTTGCGGCCCAGCATAGCAAAGGCGGCGTCGGGCCGGGCGGGCCCGGCCGCGCCGGCTCGGGCTCACCCGATCACCCGCCCGTCGGTTGTCAGCATGCTTTGCGTCACAAACGTGGCGCTGCGCCGCTGCGGGTCGAAGGCCACGCGGTAGCCCCCTACATCCAGCGTGCTGCGGCGCTGGAAGGCGGCCAGCGCGGTCTGGCGCGTGAGGGGCGCATCCAGCTCGCGCAGCACCTCGAAGGTGTAGCGCGCCGCAATGAAGCCGGCCAGGCTCAGCGACACCGGGGGCTCGTCAAACAGCCGCGCCATGGTTTCGCGGTAGCTGCGCACCACCGGCAGGCTTGCGTTGACCATCGGCACCGCCTGCGTCGCGATGACCGGGGTGCTGCGGGCCGCCCCCATCTGCGTCATGGTCTGCAGGTTCACGTCCGCCAAAGCCACGATGTAGCGCTGGCGCTGCTGCTTTTCCAGCCCCTGGGTGAACTGCACCAGCTCCGGCGTGCCACCCACAAACAGCAGGATGGCCGGCGTGCCCGGTGTGAGCTGGCGGCCGAGCCGGTCGAGGTCGCCGTTGGCGCGGTACGACTGCAGCCGCAGCTTCATGCCGGCCGCGATGCGTTGCAGGTCGTCCTGGTAAAGGCCGTATTCCTGCGCGGACGCGTACACGGCACCGACTTCCTGTACCCCCATCGTGGTGAGCGATTTGAGTGCGTGGCCAATCTGCTCCTGGCGCGCGGCAAAAATCGGGAAAGTGCGGTCGTCCACCTCGATGCTGGAGTTTTGCAGCCAGGGCGCCACATGGGCCAGCGCCAGATTCTGCTGGCGCAACTCGGCCACCAGCTGGGTTGCCACCGGGTCGCCTGCCGTGCCCGACAGCGCCACGCAGGCCGGGTTGTCGGCCACCTGGCGCAGCGCGGCGCGCAGGCTGGCCACCGTGCCATCCACTTCGATGCTCAGATGCTGCACCGGCCGCCCCCTGATGCCGCCGCGGGCATTGATGTCCTGCCAGGCCGCCCGCGAGCCGATCAGGAAGTCCTTGGACACATCCTGCTGCGCGACTGACGTGTCCACGATCTGGGCAATCTGGATCGCGCGCGCGGGTGCCGGCGCTCTGCCCGGCTGGGCCCAGGCGGGCGCGAGGGCGGTGGCGCCCAGCGCTGCCAGGGTTTTCAGGGTGTTGCGTCGGGCTGGGTGCGGGGCAGGGGGTGTCAAGGCAGTCCTCCGGGAATTTGTTTGCTATGAATTTGATAGCGCCTTGCGCAGGATCCGCACGGGCTACAGACAAAAATGGCCCTTGACAGGGCCATTGCAGTGCGGGTGGTTGCGCGGCTCAGCGCTTGGGCGGGATCAGCACGCGGTCCAGCGTGTGCACCACGCCGTTGGTGGCAGCGATGTCGGCGGTCTGCACCATGCCGTCTTCCACCGTCACAAAGGTGCCGGCGACCGCCAGGTTCAGGTCGGCGCCGTTGGCGGTCTTGGCCTTGCCGTTTTTCACGTCGGCCGCCATCACCTTGGCGGGCACCACGTGGTAGGCCAGCACGGCTTTCAGCTGGGCCGGGTCCTTGGCCAGTTCGTCCAGGGTCTTGGCGGGTACGGCCTTGAAGGCGTCATTGGTCGGCGCGAATACCGTGAACGGGCCCGTGCCCTTGAGCATGTCGGTCAGACCCGCCTTGGCCACCAGGCCATTGAGCGTGCTCAGCGACGGGTTGGCTGCAATGGTGTCCGCCACCGAAACGGGCGTCGGCCGGGTGGCACAGCCGGCCAGGGCGGCCGTGGCGATGGCGGTCAGGACAAGAAATCGGCGATTCAGCATGGTTTTCTCCGGGGGGTTGGTTTGCGCAGAGCGTAGGCACGGCCCGTGACAGGACGGTGACCGGAATGTGACTTTTGGGTGACAAAGCGATGTCACGGTGCTGTCACAAAAGCTTCTTAAAGTCCTCTGCAGTCGTCTCCCAATCCTTACTTCAAAGGTGTCTCCATGAAACTGAACTTCCGTCTTGCCACCGTCGCACTGTCCGGCTTCGCGGCCCTTTCATTTGCCGGCGTGGCGTCGGCCCAGGAAGTCACGGGCGCTGGCGCCAGCTTCCCGGCCCCGCTGTATTCCAAGTGGGCGGCCGACTACAACAAGGCAACCGGTGTGCGGATCAACTACCAGTCGGTCGGCTCGGGCGCGGGCATTCGCCAGATTGACGCCAAGACGGTGGACTTCGGCGCGTCTGACGCCCCGCTGAAGGACGACGAGCTGGCCAAGAAGGGCCAGATCCAGTTCCCGACCGTCATTGGCGGCGTGATCCCGGTGATCAACGTCAAGGGCATCGCCCCGGGCCAGCTGCGCCTGAACGGCCAGGTGCTGGGCGACATCTACCTGGGCAAGATCACCAAGTGGAACGACGCCGCCATCAAGGCGCTCAACCCCAGTGTGGCCCTGCCTGATGCCGCCATTGCGCCGGTGCGCCGCGCCGACGGTTCGGGCACCACGTTCCTGTTCACCAACTACCTGAGCAAGGTCAACGCCGAGTGGAAGACCAAGGTGGGCGAGGGCACGGCGGTCAACTGGCCCGTGGGCGCCGGCGGCAAGGGCAACGAAGGCGTGGCCGCGTTTGTGGGCCGCCTGCCCAACTCCATCGGTTACCTGGAGTACGCCTACGTCAAGCAGAACAAGCTGTCCTACGCCTTGCTGCAGAACAGCGCCGGCAACTTCGTGGCGCCGGATGACAAGGCCTTCAAGGCGGCGGCTGCCGGTGCCGACTGGGCCAAGAGCTTCTACCAGATCCTCACCAACCAGCCGGGCGCCGATTCGTGGCCCATCACCGGTGCGACCTTCATCCTGATGCACAAGGTGCAGGACAAGCCGGCGCAGGCCGCTGCCGCGCTGAAGTTCTTCCAGTGGGCCTACCAGAACGGTGACAAGACTGCCGACGACCTGGACTACGTTCCGATGCCGCCGGCCGTCAAGGCGCAGATCGAAAAGGGATGGGCCGAGATCAAGGATGCCGCCGGCAAGCCGGTGGCGTTCAAGTAATCCCTGCGTCGTGCGCCGGTCGTGCCCATAACGATAACGAAGGGGTCTGCCTTGTCCTCTACACTTCCGGCCCATGAGGCTGAATTCGATCTGGCGGCGTCCCCTGCCGCACGCAGCGGAGGACGCCGCGTGAGCGCGCCGCCGCCCTTGCGCCCCGTTCGCGGCGGGGCCTGGGCCGACCAGCTGTTTGCCTGGGCCGCCCGCGGCGCAGCGCTGATCACGCTGGGCCTGCTGTTCGGAATCCTGCTGTCTCTGGTGGTGGGCGCCTGGCCCGCCATTGAAAAGTACGGGTTGGGCTTCCTCACCAACACCGTGTGGGACCCGGTCAACAACGAGTACGGCGGCCTGGTGATGATCTACGGCACGATTGCCACCTCGGTCATTGCGCTGGTCATTGCCGTGCCCGTCAGTTTTGGCATCGCGCTGTTCCTGACCGAGTTGTCCCCATCGTGGCTCAAGCGGCCGCTGGGCACGGCCATTGAACTGCTGGCGGCAGTCCCGTCGATCGTCTACGGCATGTGGGGTCTGCTGGTGTTCGGGCCGATCCTCGCGACCTATGTCCAGCAGCCACTGCAGGCCCTGCTGCAGGGCGTGCCGTTCCTGGGTGCGCTGGTGTCAGGCCCGCCCGTGGGCATTGGCATCCTGTCGGCCGGCATCATCCTGGCCATCATGATCATCCCGTTCATCGCCTCGGTGATGCGTGACGTGTTTGACGTCACGCCCCCGATGCTCAAGGAGTCGGCCTATGCGCTGGGCTCCACCACCTGGGAGGTGGTGTCCAAGGTGGTCCTGCCCTACACCAAGGCCGGTGTCGTGGGCGGCATCATGCTGGGCCTGGGCCGCGCCCTGGGCGAGACGATGGCCGTGACCTTCGTCATTGGCAATTTCAACCAGCTGGATTCGTTGTCGCTGTTCCAGGCCGCGAACAGCATCACCTCGGCGCTGGCGAACGAATTCGCCGAGGCCGCCAGCGGCCTGCACCAGGCCGCACTGATCTACCTGGGGCTGGTGCTGTTCTTCATCACCTTCGTGGTGCTGGCGCTGTCCAAGCTGCTGCTGGCCCAGCTGCGCAAGGGCGAAGGGGCCAAGTCATGACCGGCACAGGTGAAGCCCTCATGCAGCGCGCAGACCAGATGCGCCTGCGCGAAAAGAAGTACGCCCAGCGCAAGCGGATCAACCAGGTCGCGCTCACGCTGTCCCTGGCAGCCATGAGTTTTGGCCTGATCTGGCTGGTCTGGATCCTCTGGGACACCGTGCGGCTGGGCGTGGGCGGCATCGCCTGGTCGACCCTGACGCAGATGACGCCGCCGCCGAACGAGGTGGGCGGCATTGCCAACGCGATTTACGGCTCCTTCCTGATGGTGACCCTGGCGACGTTCGTGGCCACCCCCATCGGCATCATGGCCGGCATCTACCTGGCGGAATACGACCCGAAGGGCTGGCTCGGCTCCCTCACGCGCTTCGTGAACGACATCCTGCTGTCGGCACCGTCGATCGTGATCGGCCTGTTTGTCTATGCCGTCGTGGTGGCGCGGTTCAAGTCGTTTTCCGGCTGGGCTGGCGTCATGGCGCTGGCGCTGATCGTCGTGCCCGTGGTGATCCGCACCACCGAAAACATGCTGATGCTGGTGCCAGCCGGACTGCGCGAGGCGGCGTACGCGCTGGGCGCGCCCAAGTGGAAGGTCATTGTCAGCATCACGCTGCGCGCAGCGCGCGCGGGCGTGGTCACCGGCATCCTGCTGGCTGTGGCGCGGATTGCCGGGGAAACCGCGCCGCTGCTGTTCACGGCGCTGAACAACCAGTTCTGGACGTCCAGCCTCAGCGAGCCGATGGCCAGCCTGCCGGTCACCATTTTCAAGTTTGCGATGAGTCCTTACGAGAACTGGCAGCAACTGGCCTGGGCCGGTGTCTTCCTGATCACGGTGGCGGTGCTGGGCCTGAACATCCTCGCCCGCGTACTCACGCGCAACAAGATTTGACAAGGTTCACGATGAACACGCTTACCAACCACGACACCAGCTCGAAGATCTCGGTCAAGAACCTGAACTTCTACTACGGCAAGTTTCACGCCCTCAAGGGCATCAACCTCGAAATCGCCGAAAAGAAGGTCACCGCATTCATCGGCCCGTCGGGCTGCGGCAAGTCCACGCTGCTGCGCACCTTCAATCGCATGTACGAGCTGTACCCCGAGCAGCGCGCCGAGGGCGAGATCGTGCTCGACGGCGAGAATCTCCTCACCTCGAAGAAGGACGTCGCGCTGCTGCGGGCCAAGGTCGGCATGGTGTTCCAGAAACCCACGCCGTTCCCGATGTCCATCTACGACAACATCGCGTTTGGTGTGCGCCTGTTCGAGAACCTCGGCGCCACCGACATGGACGAGCGGGTGGAATGGGCCCTGCGCAAGGCGGCGCTGTGGACCGAGGTGAAGGACAAGCTCAACCAGAGCGGTGCCGGCCTGTCCGGCGGGCAGCAGCAGCGCCTGTGCATTGCGCGCGGCATTGCCATCAAGCCCGACGTGTTGCTGCTGGATGAGCCCTGTTCGGCGCTGGACCCGATTTCCACCGCCAAGATCGAGGAGCTGATTGCCGAGCTCAAGAGTGACTACACGGTGGTGATCGTGACGCACAACATGCAGCAGGCCGCGCGCTGCAGCGACTACACCGCCTACATGTACCTCGGCGATCTGGTGGAAGTGGGGCCTACGGAGCAGATCTTCTTCAAGCCCCAGCGCAAGGAAACGGAAGACTACATCACGGGAAGGTTCGGCTGACATGACTGACAAACACCTCTCAAGCCAGTTCGACAGCGAACTCACCGGCGTGTCCACCCGGGTGATGGAGATGGGCGGCCTGGTCGAGTCGCAGATCCGCACCGCCGTCTATGCGCTGGCACAGTTCAGCGCCGAGGCGGCCAGCCAGGTCACCGACATGGAAACCCGCGTCAACTCCATGGAAGTGGAAATCGACCGCGAGCTGTCGTCCATCATCGCGCGGCGCCAGCCCACGGCGCGCGACCTGCGCCTGCTGATCGCCATCTCCAAGACCACGGCCAACCTGGAGCGCGCGGGCGACGAAGCCGACAAGATTGCGCGCATGGTCAAGTCCATCATCGAAAGCGGCTCGGCCCGCAACATGCCGGCGTCGGAGCTGCGCATTGCGTCCGACCTGGCCTCCGGCCTGCTGCGCAAGGCGCTCGACGCGTTCGCGCGGCTGGACGTGAACATGGCGGTCAGCATCCTCAAGGAAGACGACGCCATCGACAAGGAGTTTGACGGCTTTGTGCGCAAGCTCATCACCTACATGATGGAAGACCCGCGCGCCATTTCGCCGAGCCTGGACCTGCTGTTCCTGGCCAAGGCCATCGAGCGCATCGGTGACCATGCCAAGAACATCGCGGAGTTCATCATTTACGTGGTCAAGGGCGCGGACATCCGCCACACGCCCATGGAGACCATCGAATCCGTGGTCCGCTGAACGCCATGAAACACCAGCCCCGTGTCCTGATCGTGGAAGACGAGCCGGCCATCGCCGAGCTGATTGCGGTCAACCTGCGGCACAACGGCTTCCAGCCGATCTGGGCCGAAGACGGCGTGGCGGCGCAGCGCGAGCTCGACGCCGTGCTGCCGGACGCCATCCTGCTGGACTGGATGCTGCCGGGTCAAAGCGGCATCGTGCTGGCCAAGAAGTGGCGCGCCGAGGCGCGCACCAAGGCCATCCCGATCCTCATGCTCACCGCGCGGGGCGACGAACCCGACAAGGTGATGGGCCTGGACGCCGGCGCCGACGACTACATCACCAAGCCGTTTTCCACGCATGAAATGCTGGCGCGCATCCGTGCCGTGCTGCGCCGCCGCGCGCCCGAGCAGGTCAACGACAGCGTGACGATTGGCGAACTGGTGCTGGACGCGGCCACCCACCGGGTGTCGTGGCAGGGCCAGCCGCTCAAGGTCGGCCCCACCGAGTACAAGCTGCTGCATTACTTCATGAAGCACCCGGAGCGCGTGCACAGCCGGGGCCAGTTGCTGGACAAGGTCTGGGGTGACCATGTGTTCATCGAGGAACGCACGGTGGACGTGCACGTGAAGCGGCTGCGCGAGGCGCTGGGCGTGGCCGGCGCCATGGTGGAGACCGTGCGGGGCGCGGGTTACCGCCTGACGACGCAGGTCGCCATTCCCGCCGCTGCGGCGCCCCATTGACCCGCCGGCCCTGAGGGCCGGGCAGGCGGCACAATCAGCCCATGCTCTGGCGTTTGACTGTTTTTCTGGCGCTTCATCTGGCGGGTGGTCTGGCGGGCTGGTCCTGGGGCCAGACGGTCGGTGCACTCGCTGGCGTCACTGTCGCCAGCGTCTGCTGGTTCGTGATGGACGCTGTGCGTGGCGAGCGCGTGCTCGGCTGGCTGCGCCGTGGCGGGCAGGGCGATGCGCCGCGCATGAACGGCCTCTGGGGCGAGGCCGCCGACCGGATGCGTCGTGCGCTGCGGGCCCGTGAGCAGCAGGTGCACGAAAACGAAGCCCGGCTGCAGGAATTCCTGGCCGCCATCCAGGCGTCCCCGAACGGCGTGGTGCTGCTGGACGCGCAGGGCCGGATCGAATGGTGCAACGCCACCGCGGCGGAGCACTTCGGCTTTGAAATCCAGCGCGATGTGCTGCAGCTCATCGGCAATCTGGTGCGCGACCCGGTGTTCACTGCCTACCAGGCGGCGGGTGACTATTCGCACGAAGTCGTGATGCTCGGGCCGCGCAGCACCAGCAGCCGGCCGGTGCGGCTGGCGGTGCACCTGCATCCGTATGGCGAAGGCCGCAAGCTGCTGCTGTCACGCGACGTCACGGCCGTGGAGCAGGCTGAAACCACGCGCCGCGACTTTGTGGCCAATGTGTCCCACGAGATCCGAACGCCGCTCACGGTGCTGGCCGGCTTCATCGAGACCCTTCAGTCGCTGCCCCTGAACGAAGCCGAGCGGGCACGCTACCTCGGCCTGATGTCGCAGCAGGCGCTGCGCATGCAGACACTCGTGAACGATCTGCTGACGCTGTCGCGGCTGGAAGGCAGCCCGCAGCCCGGCAGCGCCGACTGGACGCCACTGGCCACGCTCATGGCCCAGTGCGAGCAGGAGGGCCGCTCGCTCTCGGCCACGCTGTCGCCCGGCAACCCGCATGTCATCGAGGTGGGCGCAACGCCCGCGCTGGAACTGGCCGGGGCGCCGAGCGAACTGCTCAGCGCCCTGTCCAACCTGCTGAGCAACGCGATCCGCTACACGCCGCCCGGTGGTCGCATCGAAGCGGGCTGGCACGAGCGGCCGGGCGGAAAGGTCGAGTTTGTGGTCCGCGACACCGGGCCGGGCATTGCCGCCGAGCACATTCCCCGCCTGACCGAACGTTTCTACCGTGTGGACCGTAGCCGTTCCCGCGAAACCGGTGGCACCGGCCTCGGGCTGGCCATCGTCAAGCATGTGGTGCAGCGACACGGTGCCGAGCTGCGCATCGAAAGCGAGCCCGGCGCGGGCTCCACGTTTGCCATCCTGTTTCCGGCTGCGCGCTTGCGCCCGCTGCTCACGCCGCTGGCCGTGCCCGACGCGCAACCCGCCACAGCAGTCCTGTGAAGATCAGGGCGGTCAGCGCCAGCGCCGCCCCGCCTGCCGCCCAGAACGCCACCGGCGAGCCCATGGGCGGGATGCCTGCCAACCCCTGGTAGGCCAGCCAGTACCCCCCGGCGAGGCCCACGCCCCACAGCAGTACGCAATACACCACCAGCGTGGCCGTGGCAATGCGGTAGCAGCGCAGGATGAACACGCACAGCGCCTGCACCGCGTCCGCCAGGTGGTAGGCCGCCACCCAGACCAGCAACCCGCCGGCCATGGCCACGATGGCGGGTTTGTCGCCGGCGTACAGGCGTGCGATCTGCTGGTGTGCCAACGCCACGGCCAGCGACAGGGTGATGGCCATCGCCAGTGTGAGCTGAAAGCCGGTCCGGATGGCCTGGCGCGCCTTGCGTGCGTCGCCCGCGCCCAGCCAGAAGCTGACGCGCGCGCTGGCCGCGATCGAGATCGACAGCGGCATCATGTACAGCACCGCCGCCATGTTGGAGGCGATCTGATGGCTGGCGGCCGCGACCGTGCCCAGCCGCGCGATGAACAGCGCCATCAGCGTGAACGAGGTCACCTCCACCATGATGGCCAGGCCGGTGGGCACGCCCAGGCGGGCGAACGCGGCAATCGCTGGCCAGTCGGGACGCTCCAGCGGCGCCCAGATGCGGTAGGGCCGGTACAGCGGCTCGGTGCGCAGCAGCCACAAGGCCAATGCGAGCATCAGGTAGTTCACCACCAGCGTGGCCCAGGCGCAGCCCACCACACCCATGGCGGGCAGTCCGCCCCCGCCGAAGGTGAACCAGACCGACAGCGGCGCCTTGACCACCAGCGATCCGATCTGCAGCCAGGTCACCAGTACCGGCTTGCCCAGACTCTGGTTGAGCGTGCTGTACATGCGAAACAGCAGCGCCGGCGGCAGCGCCAGTGCCTGCACCGCGAGGTAGTGGCGGACCTCGTCCTGCAGCGCGGTCGGCACCTCGGTGGCGCGCAGCAGCGGGCCCGGAAACAGCAGCGCGGCCATGCCCACCACGATGGTCAGGCCGCAGAGATAAAGCGCCTGGCGCACCGAGCGGCCCACCTCGGCATGGCGTCGACCGCCATGCAGCTCGGCCCACACCGGCAGCAGCGCCTGCAGCACGCCCATCAGGGCCACGAACACGCTGATGTAGATGGCCGCACCCACCGACAGCGCGGCCAGCGCCTCGCTGGAATAGCGGCCGGCCACCAGGGTGTCGGTGACGCCGAACGCCATGACGGCCAGCTGGCCTGCGAGCACAGTGCCCGCGTGCCGCGCAATCACCCGCAGCTCGCTCATCAGGGCACGGGGCGCTGGTACAGCAGCAGGTTGTCGTCGGCGTCCGCCGGACGGCGGACCGTGGCGTGCAGGGCCCACTGGCGCATGTCCAGCCCGACCGACAGGGCCTCAAGCGATGCGGGCGCCACCACCAGCCAGGGGCAGCTTGCCTTCACGCCCGCCGGCCGCAGCGTGAGCTGGCCGTGGTAACGCAGGGCCGCCACCTGGGCCAGGCTGATGCCATGCACCTCCACGCACTCGGGCGTGCCCGTGGCGCGCGCCACGTCCAGCGCCAGCTTCTTGTAGCTGCGCGCATAGTCCAGCAGCGGCAACCAGAGCGTGAGCAACAGCAGCCAGCACAGGGCGGCGCCACCGGCCGGCAGCACCAGGCTCTTCCAGATCGCGGCACGGTGGCGCCCGGCGCGCCACTTCACCAGCCAGGCCCAGCACAGGGTGGCGCCCAGCGCCACTGCAAAGGCAACCAGCGAAAAGCCGGGCTCGAAGCCGGGTGCAAGCCGGGCCACGTTGGCTGCCGGTTTGGCCGGCACCCCGGTCTGCATGGCGATCCAGACCACCCAGATGGTCACGGCGCAGCCGCTGAAGAACAGCAGCGTGAACCAGTCAATCAGCGCGGTGACGCTGCGCTGCAGGGTGGGCAGGGCAAAGGCCGCCAGCGCCGCCAGCGCCGGCAGACCCAGCAGCAGCGAACGGTCGGCCGAGGGCGTGCTCAACGTGGTACCCACCGACACCAGCAGTCCCCACAGCGGCAGCGCCACGTGGCGGCTGGTGAGCTGGCGGCGCCAGCGCCAGAGAGTCCACAGCGCCAGCGGCCAGGCGGGCCAGGTGAACCACAGCAAGAGCCGGCCCATGCTGCGCCAGTCCTGCGCGCCACTGGACTGGCCGAGCCGCCAGCGGTACAGGTCGAGTGCCCAGGCCAGCGCGGCCACCGCACAGGCCAGCAGGGCCATGCACAGGGCCCAGCGGCGGCTGCGCTGGCGTGTGGCGGGGTTGCGGTCGAGCAGGTTGATTGCCACGCCGCCCGTGGCCAGCAGCAGGGCCATGGCGGGCGCCCCGCTCAGGGCCATGCCGGCGAGGCCCAGCAGCAAGGCCACTGCAGGCGCCAGCGTTCGCCAGGGCGTGGCCGCCATGCCGAACAGGGTAAGGGTGGTGAAGCCGATCTGGGCCACCGCCGGGGTGGTTTCGTGCGACAGCTGTGCCAGGCCCAGGCAGGCAATCAGCGCCAGCAGGCCGCCGTCGGCCATGGCGCGCGCGTAATCGGTGGGGTTGGCTTCACCACCAAAGGCGAAAGCCACCGGCTGGGCCTGCGGGCTGCGGGCCAGGTAGTACACCGCGTACCAGGTGGCCACCAGCGTCAGCACCAGCAGCAGCGCAAACGGCACGCGGGCCGCAAAGTCGGGCGTCACCCAGCCGGGCGCGATCTGCATGGCCCAGGCACCGAGCCAGTAGGGCAGCAGGGCGTCAAACTCGGGCGGGCGGCCCAGCAGGGTCGGGTTCAGCCAGGCGGCATGGCCGTTGGCCAGCTCGGCCATGTAGCCGAACGCGGCGATGTCGGCGTTCTTCCAGGGCCCCCGGCCCAGAAAGCCCGGCAACACATAGGCCAGGCAGAACAGAACCAGCGCCAGCCGTGGCAGGCGGCGCACAGCGCTCTGGGCGACGATGGCGGGGGTCGGCTGGTTCAAGGGGGCGAGTGTGTCACATCAAACAAAAAGGGCAGCGCGGCGAACCGGGCTGCCCCTTGTGGCGCGAAGCGGCTTACTCGGCGGATTTGGCAGTGCCCGGCTTGCCGAACTTCTTGAAGAACTTGTCGACGCGGCCGCCCATGTCGTTCACCGACTTCTGGGTGCCCGTGTAGAACGGGTGCGACTCGCTGGAGGTGTCCAGCTTGAACAGCGGCAGCTCGCGGCCGTCGTCGGTCTTGCCCATTTCCTTGGTGTTCACGCAGGAGCGCGTGACGAACTTGAAACCGTTGGACAGGTCCACGAACAGGACGTCGCGGTAGTTGGGGTGAATGCCTTCTTTGGCCATGATGATTCCTTGTGTCAGGTGCGGGAGCCGCGCCGGACCGTCCGGCGTACTTTCCGCAGAAAAGCCTTGAATTATATAACTTTTTCCGGGCTTAGCCGCCGCGGCGCATCATGTCGAAGAACTCGACGTTGGTCTTGGTGGCCTTCATGCTCTTGAGCACCATTTCCATGGACTCGATCTCGTCCATGTTGTACATGAACTGGCGCAGGATGCGGGTCTTCTGCAGGATCTCGGGGGCCAGCAGCAGTTCTTCGCGGCGGGTGCCGCTGCGGTTGAGCTGGATGGAGGGGAACACGCGCTTTTCGTACAGGCGGCGGTCGAGGTGGATTTCGCAGTTGCCGGTGCCCTTGAACTCTTCAAAGATCACTTCGTCCATGCGCGAGCCGGTGTCCACCAGCGCGGTGGCGATGATGGTCAGGCTGCCGCCTTCTTCCACATTGCGGGCTGCGCCCAGGAAGCGCTTGGGCCGCTGCAGGGCGTTGGCGTCCACGCCGCCGGTCAGCACCTTGCCGGAGCTGGGCACCACGTTGTTGTAGGCGCGGGCCAGGCGGGTGATGGAGTCCAGCAGGATCACCACGTCCTTCTTGAGCTCCACCAGGCGCTTGGCGCGCTCGATCACCATCTCGGCCACGTGCACGTGGCGGGCGGCGGGTTCGTCAAAGGTGGAGGCAATCACCTCGGCCTTCACCGAGCGCTGCATTTCAGTCACTTCCTCAGGCCGCTCGTCCACCAGCAGCACCATCATGTAGCTGTCGGGGTAGTTGGCGGCGATGGCGTGGGCGATGTGCTGCATCATCACCGTCTTGCCGCTCTTGGGCGGCGCCACCAGCAGGGCCCGCTGGCCCTTGCCGATCGGGGCAATGATGTCGATCACGCGGGCGGTGATGTTTTCGTCGCCCTTGAAGTTGTCACGCTCCAGTTTCATCTGCTCCTTGGGGAACAGCGGCGTGAGGTTCTCGAACATCACCTTGTGCTTGTTCTGCTCCGGCGGGCCGCCGTTGACCATGTCGAGCTTGGTCAGTGCGAAGTAGCGCTCGCCGTCCTTGGGGATGCGCACTTCACCTTCGATCATGTCGCCGGTGTGCAGGTTGAAGCGGCGCACCTGGCTGGGGCTGATGTAGATGTCGTCGGTGCTGGCGGTGTAGCTGGTGTCGGGGCTGCGCAGGAAGCCGAAGCCGTCGGGCAGGATCTCGAGCACGCCATCGGCGAACACCTGTTCGCCAGCTTTCGCGCGCTTCTTGATGATGGCGAACATCAGCTCCTGCTTGCGCATGCGGCCGGTGTTTTCAATCTCAAGCTCTTCAGCCTGCTTGAGGACTTCAGACACGTGCAGTGCCTTGAGTTCGTTTAAGTGCATGGAATGACCCCTTCAGGGGAGTTCTACGGAAATCTGGGGGAGGTGGGGTGAGAGGCGAGGGGGCCTCACAGACCGGGAACTCGAACCGGCTGCCTGTGCGGCCGGTGATCTGGGCGAAGTATAAGACAAAACACGGCCGCGGGGGCCGTGTTCATGCAGGATGCGGCAGGTGCCGCGCAGCGCGGCTCAGGCCAGCTGCTGGTCAATGAAGGCGGTGAGCTGCGCCTTGCTCATCGCACCCACCTTGGTGGCGGCGAGCTGGCCATCCTTGAACAGCATCAGCGTGGGGATGCCGCGGATGCCGAACTTGGCCGGGATGTCGCGGTTCTCGTCCACATTCATCTTGGCGATCTGCAGCTTGCCCTGGTAAGTGTTGGAGACTTCGTCCAGGATCGGGGCGATCATCTTGCAGGGGCCGCACCACTCGGCCCAGTAGTCCACCAGCACGGGTTTGTCGGCCTTGAGCACATCGGCTTCGAAGCTGGTGTCAGAGATGTGTTTGATGAGGTCGCTGGCCATGGTGGTTCCTTGGGTCTTGGTTGGCGGTACAGCTAAAGTGGGGGAATTGTGACAGAAACCAAGTCCCCTCACAGGCTGTGGAAAGCCGCCTGGACGCTATGGCTGCGATAGTGCAAAACGATGGCGCGCCGGGCCCGCTTCACAGCGTGATGGCGCAGGTGGCGACGCTGCTGCACACGCGGGGCGCCCACCCGGCGCGCAGCGTGGTGCTGGTGCCCTACGCGCAGCTGATGCCGCAGGCGCGCAAGGCCTGGGCGCATGTCGTGCCCAGCGGTTTTGCACCGCGCTTTGAATCCACCATGAACTGGGCCCGCAGCCAGGGCGGCGCGCAAGGCGGCTTCGTGCCGGGCCCGCTGGACCTGTGCCACGACGCCGCGCGCGACCTGCTCACCGCCCAGGCGCTGCTGGCGCAGGCCGGGCTGGGCGAGCAGCGTGACCTGCTGGCCGGCCGCGTGGTGGAGGCCGCCAGCCAGCTGGCCCCGCTGGCCGCCGCCGTGCCGCCCGCGCAACGCAGTGCCTGGGCGGCCCGCCTGCGTCCGGTGGTGGCCGGCGGGCTGGACGCTCCAGTGCTGGCGCTGGAGCTGGCAGTGGCGCGCGTCGCGCTGGAATGGGTGGCCGCGTCGGCCTACGCCACCGACTGTTTGCTGCACGACAGCGCGCCCAGCGAGGTGGACTGCCTGGTGATGCTGCAGGGCTACCAGGACGAGCCGCTGGTGGAGGCGATTCGCGCGCACTTTGGTGACAAGGCGGTGGCGCTGCCGCTGGCCGGCACGCCGGCGCCAGGCCTGGTGGCGCTGCACGCCGCGCAAGACCCGGAAGACGAGGCCGCACGCGCCGCCGCCTGCGTGCTGCGGCACCTGGCCGAAGGCCGCAGCCCGGTGGCGCTGGCCGCCACCGACCGCGTGCTTACGCGCCGCATCCGCGCGCTGCTGGGGGCGCAGGGCCTGCGCATCCGCGACGAAACTGGCTGGAAGCTGTCCACCACCCGTGCCGCTGCGCACCTGATGACGGCGCTGCGCGCCGCCCGGCACGACGCGTCGACCGACGCCGTGCTCGACTGGCTCAAGCACGCACCGGCGCTGGCCGCGCCCGCGCTGCAACCGCTTGAAAAAGCCCTGCGCGACGCCGCCGTGCGCGACTGGGCCCCCGCTGCCGCGCGCCTGGGCAGCCACGAAGCCCTGGCCCCGCTGCTGGCCCAGGTCGATGCTTGGCGGGCCAGCCTGCAGCGCGCGCGGCCGCTGGCGGCCTGGCTGCTGGCCCTGCGCGAACTGCTGCAGGCCACCGGCCAATGGGCCTTGCTGGCGGGCGACGCCGCCGGGGACGCGGCCATCGCCGCGCTGCGGCTGGACGACGGCGCGCAGGCCGAATGGGCCGCGCTGCCGCAGGCCGCGCGCCGCATGGCGCTCGGCGACTTCAGTGCCTGGGTGACGGAGGTGCTCGAAGCCGCGAGCTTCAAGCCCGCCCATCCGCGGGACGAGCAGGTGGTGATCCTGCCGTTCCCGCAGATGCTGGGGCAACCCTTTGCCGCTGCCGTGCTGCCCGGCTGCGACGAGACCAGCCTGCCCGCCGCGCCCGAGCCCGCCGGCCCCTGGACGGCCCGCCAGCGCGAAGGCCTGGGCCTGCCCACGCGCGAGGCGCTGGAGGCCGCGCAACGCGCCGGCTGGCAGCAGGCGCTGGCCGTGCCGCAAGTGGACGTGCTCTGGCGCACGGCCGACGCCGCTGGCGAGCCGGTGCTGCCCAGCCCGCTGGTGCAGCTGCTGCAGTTGAGTGGCGCGGGCCAGCCGGGCACCGATGCGCGCGTGCCCCACGCCGTGACCGTGGCACCGACTGCGCGCCCACAGCCGGTGGGTGCGGCGCTGCCACTGCAGCAGCTTTCCACCACGGCCTACGAAGACCTGCGCCGCTGCCCCTACCGCTTTTTTGCGCTGCGCCAGCTCGGCCTGAAAGAAGCCGACGAGCTCGACGCCGAGCTGGACAAGCGCGACTTCGGCACCTGGCTGCACGCGGTGCTGCGCCAGTTTCATCAGTCCCTGGCGCAGCAACCGGTGCCGCCCGGCGCCCAGCGGGTGGCGTTGATCGATGAAGCCGCCGAAGCGCAGACCCGCGCCCTGGGCCTGGACGAAGGTGAGTTCTTGCCCTTTGCCGCGGGCTGGCCGCGGGTGCGCGACGGCTACCTGGGCTGGCTCGAAAGGCACGAGGCCCAGGGCGCACAGTTCAGCGAGGCCGAGGTACAGCGCAACACGCCGCTGGGCGCCCTCACGCTCGTGGGCCGGCTGGACCGCGTCGACCAGCTGGCCGACGGGGAGCGGATGGTGATGGACTACAAGACCGAGAGCCAGTCCACCACCGCCGACCGCGTGAAAAGCGCGAACGAAGACACGCAGCTCGCCTTCTATGCCGCGCTGCTGCCCGACGACACGCTGCGCGCGGCCTACGTGAACATCAGCGAGCGCGAAACCCGGCCGTTCGAGCAGAAAGACGTGGTCGCCGCCCGCGACGCATTGCTGGGCGGCATCCGCGCCGACCTGGCCGCCATTGCCGACGGGGCGCCGCTGCCCGCGCTGGGCGAGGGCACGGTGTGCGACTTCTGCGCCGCGCGCGGCCTGTGCCGCAAGGACTTCTGGGCATGAGCGAGCAGGACTTTGCCTACGAGCTGAACGGCCAGCGCGTGCCGCGCGCCGCGTTCTACGCCGTGGCCTGCGACCCGCGGCGCAGCGTGGCGGTGGAGGCCTGCGCCGGTGCCGGCAAAACCTGGATGCTGGTCTCGCGCATGCTGCGCGCGCTGCTGGCCGGGGCGCAGCCGCATGAGATCCTGGCCATCACATTCACCAAGAAGGCGGCGGGCGAGATGCGCGAGCGCCTGCACAAGTGGCTGCGCGAGTTTGCGCAGGCCTCGCCGGAGCAGCTCGCACACGAGCTGGAAATACGCGGAATCGGCCCGCAGCCCGCACCAGCGCTGCGTGAGGCGCTATCAAATTTGTATCAAGCCCTGCTGCAGTCGGGCCGGCCGGTGCAGGTGCGCACCTTCCACAGCTGGTTTGCGGCGCTGCTGCGCAACGCGCCGCTGGCCGTGCTGCACGCGCTGGGCCTGCCCGCCAGCTACGAGCTGCTGGAAGACGACGCCGAAGCCGTGGCCGCCGTGTGGAGGCGCTTCCACGCGGCGGTGGTGCGCGAGCCCGCCGCCCGGCAGGACTACCTGGACGCCGTGGCCGCCTTTGGCCGCTTCAACACCCTGAAGGCGCTGGAGGCCGCGCTGGCCAAGCGCGTGGAGTTTGGCCTGGCCGATGAGCATGGCGTGGTGGACGCGTCGGTGAAGCATTTCACCGGGCAGTTTGCCGACCTGGCGGGCCTCGTCGAGCCGGCCGACGCCCTGCACGGCGCCCGGGTGCGCGCCGTGCTGCTGGACGCCGCGCGGGTGCTGGGCACCGGCGCCCCCACGTTTGCCGCGCTGGGCAGCAAGCTGGAGCAGGCCGTGACCGCTGCCAGCCTGCCCGGCGTGCTGGAAGCCCTGCTCACGCAGAAGGGCGAGCCGCGCAAGTTTGGCAAGCTGGCCGACCACGCCGACGTGACGGCCGCGCGCGACCTGGCCCTGCACCTGCAAGCCGCCAGCGCCCAGCATGCCGCCTGGCTGCACCAGCAGCGCATGGCGCGCCTCACTCGGCTGCTGGTGGCCGAGTTCTCGGCCCTCAAGCGCGAGCGTGGCTGGGTGGACATGAACGACGTGGAGCGCGCGGCCCTGGTCATGCTGAGCGACCCGGTGCTCAGCGGCTGGGTGCAGGAGCGGCTGGACGCGCGGGTGCGCCACCTGCTGATCGACGAATTCCAGGACACCAACCCGCTGCAGTGGCAGGCGCTGCACGCGTGGCTCGCGGGTTACGCGGGCGCGGGGGGGGAAGCGCCCAGCGTCTTCATCGTGGGCGACCCGAAGCAGAGCATTTACCGCTTCCGCCGGGCCGAGCCGCAGGTGTTCCGCGCGGCGCAGCAGTTTGTGGTGGAGGGCCTGGGCGGCGACTTGCTGAGCTGCGACCACACCCACCGCAACGCGCAGCGCGTGCTGGCCGTGGTGAACCAGGCCATGGCCGACGCGCAGGACGCGGGTGAATATGCCGGCTACCGCGCCCACACCACCGAGTCGGCCGAGACGGGCGCAGTGCTGCGGCTGCCGCAGATCGAGCGCGGCGCGGCTGGCGCGGATGAACCGGACGCCGACACGGACGGCGTGCCTGCGTGGCGCAACAGCCTCACCACCCCGCGCGAGCTGCCCGAAGACAGCCTGCGCACGCTGGAATGCCGCCAGGCCGCGCGCTGGATTGCGGCGGAAATTGCGGTGGGCCGCCCGCCCGGCGACATCATGGTGCTGGCGCGCAAGCGGGTGGCGCTGGGCGTGCTGCAGGACGAGCTGCGCGCGCTGCACATCGCCGCGCTGCAGCCCGAGAAGAAAGACCTGGCCGACGCGCCCGAGGTGCAGGACATCGTGGCCCTGCTGGACGCGCTGGTCTCGCCCGCGCACGACCTTTCTCTGGCGCGGGCGCTCAAGTCGCCGCTGTTTGGCGTGCCGGACGACGCGCTGGTGCAGCTGGCCCTGCTCAAGCGCGAGGCGCAGGCCCGCAATGAGGCTGTGAGCTGGTTTGACTTGCTACAAAAACAGGAGCGCCTCACGCAGCCTCTGCGCGGGCTGGGGCCGGTTTTGCTTGAATGGCAGGGCTGGGTGGCGGCCTTGCCGCCGCATGACGCGCTGGCCGCCATCTTCCATGCGGCGGAGGTGCCCGCGCGCTTTGCCGCGGCGGCGCCGGCCGCGCTGCGCCCGTCGGTGCTGGCCAACCTGGGTGCGCTGCTGGGTGCGGCGCTGCAGCTGGACGGCGGGCGCTTTCTCACGCCCTATGCGCTGGTGCGGGCCCTGCGCAGTGGTGGGGCAGGCGGCGCCCGCGCGCCCGCGCTGGCGGGCGAGGGCGTGGTGCGCCTGCTCACGGTGCACGGCGCCAAGGGGCTGGAGGCGCCGGTGGTGCTGCTGCTCGACACCGATGGCGAAGCGCCGAAGGCCGAGTCCATGGGCGTGCTGGTGGACTGGCCGGGCGAAGACGCCGTGCCCCGGCGCTATACCTTTCTGGCCAGCGAAAGCCGCCCGCCCGCCTGCACGCGTGACGCGCTGGCCGCCGAGCAGGCCGCCCGCCAGCGCGAGGAGCTCAACGCCCTGTACGTGGCGCTCACACGCGCCCGCACGCAGCTGGTGCTGTCGTCCACCCAGCCGCACCGCGGGGACGCGGGCAGCTGGTGGCAGCGCCTGCTGCCGCTGGCCGAGCCGCTGGCGCCGCCGGCAGACGAGGCCCGGGGATTGCCACAAGAGGCCGAAAACGCGACGTTCCTTTTGCCACAACTGCCTGCAGCCCCCGCCGATACTGCGCAAGCCGCTATCAAAACCATAGCAACTGACGACGAAGCCACCGACGCATCACGCATCGGCGAGGCCATGCACCGGCTGCTGGAATGGTGGCGGCCGGGCGGGGCGGGCTGGTCGGCGGCGCAGCGCCTGTCGGTGCAGCGCGAATTCGGCCTCACGCCCGCGCAGATGGACGCTGCCGCCGGCATGGCGCAGCACGTGCTGGCGGGCGAGGGCGCCTGGGCCTGGGACCGTGCCGTCATTGACTGGCAGGGCAACGAGGTGGCCATGCAGCACGCGGGCGAGGCGCTGCGGCTGGACCGGCTGGTGCACCGGCGTGACACCGGCGAATGGTGGGTGCTGGACTACAAGAGCGAATGGCAGCCCGAGCGCAAGGCCGGGCTGCAGCAGCAAATGGCGCTGTACCGCGCCGCGGTGCAGGCCGCGTACCCGCAGGCGGTGGTGCGCGCCGCGTACCTCACGGCCCAGGGCAAACAGGTGAACGTGCAATGAAC
The DNA here is from genome assembly GCA_046348225.1 of Ramlibacter sp. Taxonomy (GTDB): domain Bacteria; phylum Pseudomonadota; class Gammaproteobacteria; order Burkholderiales; family Burkholderiaceae_C; genus JAXMEQ01. The sequence goes on along the minus strand of JAXMEQ010000002.1, from coordinate 158,488 downwards.
AATGTGTTGGTGGTGGGCGCCGGCCCGGCCGGCCTGATGGCCGCCGAAGTGCTGGCCGCAGCCGGTGTGGCAGTGGACGTGGCGGACGCCATGCCCTCGGTGGGCCGCAAGTTTCTGTTGGCTGGCAAGGGCGGGCTGAACCTGACGCACGCCGAGCCGCTGCCGCAGTTTGAGCAGCGCTACGGCGCGCGCCAGCCGCAGGTGGCGCGGCTGCTGCAAGGTTTTGGGCCCGATGCGCTGCGCGCCTGGGCGCAGGCACTGGGGGTGGACACCTTTGTCGGCAGCTCGGGCCGCGTGTTCCCCACCGACATGAAGGCCGCGCCGCTGCTGCGCGCCTGGCTGCACCGGCTGCGCGAGGCGGGCGTGCGCTTCCACATGCGCGAGCGCTGGACGGGCTGGACTGAGACGGGGGACCTGCGCTTTGCCACCCCGCAGGGCGAGGTGACGCGCAGCGCCCGCGCCGTGGTGCTGGCCCTGGGCGGCGCCAGCTGGGCCCGGCTGGGCAGCAACGGCGCTTGGGTGCCGCAGCTGCAAGCGCGCGGCGTGCCGGTGGCGCCGCTCGTGCCCGCCAACTGCGGTTTTGACAAAGCCGGTGGCTGGAGCGAATTTTTTGCCAGCCGCTTTGCCGGCCAGCCGTTCAAGAGCGTGGCCATCCGCTTCACCAACCGCCAGGGCCAGCGGTTTGAGCGCAAGGGCGAATTCGTGGCCACCGCCACGGGGGTGGAGGGCAGCCTCGTCTATGCCGCATCAGCCCTGCTGCGCGACGAGATTGCCGCCACCGGCCAGGCCACGTTGGCGCTGGACTTGCTGCCCGACCGCACCCCCGCCCAGGTGCTGGCCGAGGTGGCGCACCCGCGCGGCTCGCGCTCGCTGTCCAGCCACCTCAAAAGCCGGTTGCGCATCGACGGCATCAAGGCAGCGCTGCTGCACGAGCTGCTGGACAAAGCCACCCTGAACGACCCGCCCCGCCTGGCCGCCGCCCTCAAGGCCCTGCCCATCACCCTGGCCGCCCCAAGGCCGATTGACGAAGCCATCAGCACCGCCGGCGGCGTGCCGTTCGAGGCGATGGACGCGCACCTGATGCTGAATGCGCTGCCCGGCGTGTTCTGCGCCGGCGAAATGCTCGACTGGGAAGCCCCCACCGGCGGCTACCTGCTGACCGCGTGCTTTGCGAGCGGGCGGGTGGCGGGGGAGGGAGCTCGCGCCTGGCTTCAGAACCTGGCGCGGTAGTACAGCGTGGACTGGTTGCCCTTGAGCGTGGTGCCGCCGCTGTTGATCTGCAGGCCGATGGCGCTTTGCTTCGGCGCGAAGCCAAAGGTGGTCGGCGCGTCAAACTGCATTTCCACACTGGTGCCATAGAGCGGGTCGTTCGCCAGGCCCAGCGGATCGGTTTGTGTGCCCGCACGGCGCCAGGCCGACCAGTCGAGCCGCGACGTGCGGCTGAACTCGGTGCGCCAGCGCAGGCCCAGGTCTACCCCCGTCACCAGCGGCTTGCCCATCGGCGCCAGCAAGCCTGTGCCTTGCGGCATGGAGGCGTCAAACGTCAAACCAAGGGCGGACCGCGGTGAGCTGAACGCCCAGCCGGTCACGGCGGCGCGGGGGGTGGTGAGGCCAAACAGGGGCTCGTAGCGCGGCAGGGCCGAAGGCGACAGCTGGAACTGCCATCGCTGTGGCGCAGGCTCCGCTTGCGCGAATGCGCTGGCGCAGGCCAGCGAGAGCAGCAGCCCAAGGGCCGTGCGGTGCAGGTTGAGCCGACCTGCGGACTTGAGGGAACGGACGCCGTACTTCATGGCTGGCGCCTCCGGCTTCATCGTACTCGCGTCCAAGCACTTTTGCACTATCGAACCATCAGCGCGATGAAACTTGAGGCGATCGAAACATCCTGACATTTGCAGGTCACGCGTCGCATATCATGTTGCAGACATCTTTATAGGGATGAAAAAATGGTCACCGAGTTCCGGACGGCGGCGTTGGAAAAGTTTGTAGGTTGCGACGGAGGCGATCCGGGCAGTGCCCAGTTTCCATCGATTTGGGTGCTGGGAATTGAGCACGGCATCAAAAACGGCGTGAATGATCCGTCTTCAACTGCTCCTGCCGAATCTGACGGCAGCTATTCGATAGCGACGCAGCTTAAGTACCGATTCAACAACAACGCATTTGCGTTGTTGGCAGCCATTTTCGATCATCCTGTGAAGGACTACATCAATTTCGCGCGAATGAAGCAGCCCTTTGTCAAAGGAAGCAAGGGTTTTTTCAAGGGCAATATCTATCCGATAGCGTGCAGCGACGTGTCAAGTTGGCCGCCTGAAGCTGAGGCTGAAACCGGCATGTCGAAAGAAGAGTATCGCCGCTGGTGTGATGAGTTCAGGCTGCCTGTTCTGGCGTCTTGGATTGAAGAATACCGACCCCAGGTGGTCATTGGCGTCGGTCTCATGAACAGCGACCAATTCAGTCGTGCCGTCTTTGGAAGATCCGTGCCGTTGCTACGCACAGACGTCCAACACGGCGCTGGAAAGACAAAGCGACTAATGTACGCCCACGTCGACGGCAAAAAGCTGGTGGTCGTATCCCATTTATCTTGGCCTCAGTCGGACCTCGGCCTCACGAACACTGGGATTTTTATTCGGCAACTGATTGAAAAGTAGTGAACTCTGTGCCTCAGCGCCTTACTTTAGTCACTAGGAGACGGAAATGGCTAGCTCGATTGAACTACCTCGAGATTGGATTTGTGACGGGCGGGAACTGAAACCCAAGAGTGGCGGAAATAGCTCAAACACGTGGATGTTTGACGGGAAGGAGATCAAGCCGAAAAGCGGAGCGAGTTCTTCAAATACTTGGATTTGGAACGGAAAAGAGCTGAAGCCAAAATCTGGAGCCACCAGTTCAAATACGTGGGTTGTAGAGGGTAACAAGGTCAGACCGAAAGCCGGGAGCAATTCGTCGAATACGTATGACGTTGGAGGACTGCCGATTTTGGTGATTGCCGGACAAGTAGCTCTTCGTCTGTACTAGTTTTTGCTCGGACGCAGCGGGCTGGCGGTGATGGGTGCCTGCCGCAGCGAGGTAAAGGAGGAGCCGGCGGCGCAGCCGCTGGCGGGGGACACGAGCGGAGGCAGGCGCCCGTCGCCGTCAGCCCGCGGGGCCAAAGAGAAAAAGAGGAGGAAGTTGACGAGCCTTACCCCCGGCACTGGCTCCACAGTTAGGGCTGCTTGGTTCCCCACCTGACCCGGTTGGCCGCTTCACCATGCGGGGAGGCCCGTCAACCGCAATTGTAGGCGACCGGAATGGGTCATGCCTTCCCCTAGAATCAGCCGCATGTCGTACCTCGTGCTCGCCCGCAAATACCGTCCCCGCAATTTCACGGAGATGGTGGGCCAGGAGCATGTGGTGCAGGCCCTGACCAACGCCCTCACGCAGCAGCGGCTGCACCACGCCTACCTGTTCACCGGCACCCGCGGCGTGGGCAAGACGACCGTGTCGCGCATCCTGGCGAAGTCGCTCAATTGCCAGGGGCCGGACGGGCAGGGCGGCATCACCGCCACGCCCTGCGGCGTGTGCCAGGCCTGTACCGACATTGATTCGGGCCGGTTTGTGGACTACACCGAGCTGGACGCGGCCTCCAACCGCGGGGTGGACGAGGTGCAGAGCCTGCTGGAGCAGGCGGTGTACAAGCCGGTGCAGGGCCGCTTCAAGGTCTTCATGATCGACGAAGTGCACATGCTCACCAACACGGCCTTCAATGCCATGCTCAAGACGCTGGAAGAGCCGCCCGAGTACCTGAAATTCGTGCTCGCCACGACCGACCCGCAAAAAGTGCCCGTCACGGTGCTGAGCCGCTGCCTGCAGTTCAATCTGCGCCCGATGGCGCCCGAGACGGTGCTGGAGCACCTGCAGCGCGTGCTGCAGGCCGAAAGCGTGCCGGCCGACACACCCGCGCTGCGCCTGCTGGCGCGCGCCGCCCGCGGCTCCATGCGCGACGCCCTGAGCCTGACGGACCAGGCCATCGCCTTTGGCAGCGGCAAGCTCGAAGAAGCCACGGTGCGCCTGATGCTGGGCAGCGCCGACCGCGGCCATGTGTTCCGCCTGATCGACGCGCTGGCGCGCGGTGATGGCAAGACGGTGGTGGACACGTCGGAAGCGCTGCGCGTCAATGGCCTGAGCGCCGCCAGCACGCTGGAAGAAATGACCGCCGTGCTGCAGCGCATGGCCGTGGTGCAGGCCGTGCCCGGCATGACGGACGAGGCCGACCCCGAAGCCGCCGAGATTGCCCGCCTGGCCGCCGAGATGCCGGCCGACGAAACCCAGCTGCTCTACAGCCTGTGCCTGCATGGCCGCGCCGAGCTGGGCCTGGCGCCCGACGAGTACGCCGCACTCACCATGGTGCTGCTGCGCTTGCTGGCCTTCAAGCCTGGCGCTACCCGCGCCCCGGCTGAAAAAAAAACTCTAGCTGAGCCGGCACGGCCGGTGCCCGTTCAGGCGGCAGCGCCGGTGGTGGCCCCGGCCGTCGCCGCTGCTGCACCGGCCGCCGTTCCTGTTGCCGCACCGGTGGCGGCTCCGGTCGCCGTCCCCGCTGTGGCCGCGCCCCCCGGCCGCGTACTGCCGGTGGTGGAGCCTGCGGTGCCGCGCCCGCCGCAGCGCCCGGCGCAGCCTGCCGCCCCCGGCCAGCCTGCCAGCCCGGTGATGGGCGTGCCGGTGCGGGTGCAGTCCGAGCCGCGTCTGGACGCGCCCTCGTCGCGCCCGTCCACGCCGCTGGTGTTCACCGAAGAGGGCGACTTCTGGCACGCCACGGTGCAGCAGCTGGTGGCGGCCGAGGCGGTGACGGCCCTGGTGCGCGAGCTGGCGCTGCAGTCGCAGCTGATGGCACGCGACACCGGCCACTGGATGCTGCGGGTCGAGCGCGAGTCGCTCAACCAGCCGGCCAGCCGTGAACGGCTGCAAACCGCGCTCAAGGCCGCCGGGCACGAGGTGTCGCTGAGCGTGGAGGTGGGCGTCGTCAGCGACAGCCCCGCCCGGCGCAACCAGGCCGTGGCCGAGGCGAAGCAGAAGGCCGCCGAAGAGATCATCCTCAATGACCCGTTCGTCCAGACGATGATGCGCGACTTTGGCGCGAAAATCGTGCCTGGAAGCATCAAACCCGTACACAACCCGAACCCATAGGACACACCATGTTCAACAAAGGACAACTCGCCGGCCTCATGAAGCAGGCCCAGGCGATGCAGGACAACATCAAGAAGGCGCAGGAAGAGCTGGCGTTCATTGAAGTCACGGGCGAGTCGGGCGCCGGGCTGGTCAAGGTGGTCATGACCTGCAAGCACGACGTCAAGCGCATCACCATCGACCCGTCGCTGCTGGCCGACGACAAGGACATGCTGGAAGACCTGGTGGCCGCCGCCTTCAACGCCGCCGTGCGCAAGGCCGAAGAAACCAGCCAGGAAAAGATGGGCAAGCTCACCGCCGGCATGCCGGGCCTGCCCGGCGGCATGAAGTTTCCTTTCTAAGCCGGCTGCGTGGCAGATTCCAACTCGCTGGAGGCGCTGGTCCAGGCGCTGCGGCGCCTGCCGGGCGTGGGGGTCAAGTCGGCCTCGCGCATGGCGTTCCATTTGCTGCAGCACGACCGCGAGGGCGCGCAGCTGCTGTCGCATGCGCTGCACCAGGCCGCGGGCAGCGTGCGCCACTGCAACGAATGCCACACCTTCACCGAGGCAGAGGTGTGCAGCACCTGCCGCGACCCGCAGCGCGACCGCAGCAAGCTCTGCGTGGTCGAGACGCCGGCCGACCAGTCGGCCGTGGAGCGCACCAGCGCCTACAAGGGCTTGTACTTTGTGCTGATGGGCAAGCTGAGCCCGCTGGACGGCATCGGCCCGAAGGACATCGGCTTGCAGAAGCTGTTCAACCGCGCGCTGGACGGCGTGGTGCAGGAGGTGATCCTGGCCACCAACTTCACGGCCGAGGGCGAAGCCACGGCCCACGTGATTGGCGAGGCGCTCAAGGCCCGGGGTCTGCAGGTCACGCGGCTGGCGCGGGGCGTGCCGGCCGGCAGTGAACTGGAATACGTGGATTTGGGGACCATTGCCCACGCGCTGGTCGACAGGAGATAGAAAAAATGAATCACATTGGATTTACCGTTGCCTACTGGTGCGTACTGCTGGCCGCGCTGATGCCACTGGGCTGCTCGATGCTGGCCAAGTCCGGCATGTCCGGCAAGCCGCGCAAGGATGGCGGCTACGACAACCACGACCCGCGGGGCTGGCTGGCGCGCCAGAAGGACTGGCGCGCCCGCGCCAACGCGGCCCAGGCCAACAGCTTCGAGGCGCTGCCCTTTTTCATTGGTGCCGTGATCATTGCGCACCAGCTGGGCGCCCCGCAGGCACGGCTGGACATCCTCGCGTTTGTTTACATCGTGTTGCGGTTCATCTACATCACGATGTATGTCGCCGGCCTGCCCATGGTCCGTTCGGGCGTGTGGACGCTCGCGCTGCTGGTCAACATTGGTATTCTTTTTGTGGGCTACCGCTGAGCGTTTTTTGACCTTACGTACAAACCCGCACGGGATGTTCCCGATGCGGGTTTTTTTGCGCCTGCGTAAGCTCACGGCACGCCAGTCAAGAGAGGAAGTCCAATGAAAAACATCACATTCAGCCGTCGCACATTCACCGCCATGGCCACACTGGCCGCCGCCTCGGTGGCCGTGCCCTCGCTGCGCGCGCAGGGCAAGCTGGAGAAGAGCAAGGTCTCCATCGCCGTGGGGGGCAAGGCCGCGTTCTACTACCTGCCACTGACCATTTCCGAGCAGCTGGGCTACTTCAAGGCCGAGGGCCTGGAAGTGGAGATTTCAGACTTTGCCGGAGGTGCGCGCGCACTGCAGGCGCTGGTGGGCGGCTCGGCCGACATCGTGAGCGGTGCGTACGAGCACACCATCAACATGCAGAGCAAGAACCAGCTCATCCAGTCCATCGTGCTGCAGGGTCGGGCGCCCCAGATCGCAGTGGGCGTGTCCACCAAGGCCATGCCCAACTACAAGTCGCTGGCCGACCTGAAGGGCAAGAAGATCGGTGTGTCGGCGCCTGGTTCGTCCACCAACATGGTGGCCAACCTGGTGCTGTCGCGCGCGGGGCTGAAGGCCAGTGACGTGAGCTTCGTGGGCGTGGGGACGGCAGCGGGTGCGCTGGCGGCGCTGCGTTCGGGGCAGATTGACGCCATGAGCAACACCGACCCGGTGATGACCATGCTGGAGCAAAAGGGCGACGTGAAGATCATCAGCGACACCCGCACGCTCAAGGGCACGCAGGAGGTGTTTGGCGGCCCCATGCCCGCCGCCTGCTTCTACACCCACACCGAGTTCGTGCAGAAGAACCCCAACACCTGCCAGGCCCTGGCCAATGCCATCGTGCACGGCCTCAAGTGGCTGCAGACGGCCGGGCCGAGCGACATCATCAAGACCGTGCCCGAGGGCTATCTGCTGGGCGACCGCGCGCTGTACCTGGCCTCGTTCAACAAGGTGCGTGAGGCGATCTCGCTGGACGGCATCATTTCGGATGAAGGGCCGCGCACGGCGCTGAAGGCGCTGGCCAGCTTCGACCCGGCCATCAAGGCCGACAAGATCGACCTGGCCAAGACCTACACCAACGAATTCGCCCGCCGGGCCAAGGATAGGTTCAAGGCTTGAGATTCGCGGATGTCTGAATTCGCGCTTGAGCTGACCGATATCACGGTCACCTTCCGTTCGCGGGAAGACAAGTCGCAGCGGTACACCGCAGTGGCCAACACCACGCTGCGCATCCGCGCGGGCGAGTTTGTGTCGGTGGTAGGGCCCACGGGCTGCGGCAAATCCACCCTGCTGAACATTGGCGCGGGGCTGCTGGAGGCTTCGTCGGGCGAGGTCCGGGTGTTTGGCGAGCCGTTGCAGGGCATCAACCGCCGGGCCGGCTACATGTTCCAGACCGAGGCACTGATGCCCTGGCGCAGCGCGATCGACAACGTCATGGTCGGCCTTCAGTACCGCGGCGTGCCCGACGCCGAGGCCCGCGTGCAGGCGCAGGCCTGGCTGGAGCGGGTGGGGCTGGGCGGCTTTGGCGACCGCTATCCGCACCAGCTCTCAGGGGGCATGCGCAAACGCACCGCGCTGGCCCAGGTGCTGGCGCTGGACCCGGACATCATCCTCATGGACGAGCCGTTTTCCGCGCTCGACATCCAGACCCGGCAGCTCATGGAAAACGAGGTGCTGGACCTCTGGGCCGCGAAGAAGAAGGCGGTGCTGTTCATCACCCACGACCTGGATGAAGCCATCGCCATGAGCGACCGGGTGGTGGTGCTGTCGGCCGGGCCTGGCACACGGCCCATTGGCGAGTTTGATATCGACCTGACCCGTCCACGCGATGTGTCGGAGGTGCGGGCCCACCCGCGTTTTGTGACGCTGCACACGCAGATCTGGGCGGTGATGCGCGAAGAAGTGCTCAAGGGTTACGCCCAGCAGCTCAAGAAGGCCGCCTGACATGTGGGCGGCGCTGAAACCGTCGGAGCGGAACCTGCGCTGGTGGCAGTTCGGCGTGCTGGTGGCGTTCCTGCTGGCATGGCAGCTGGTGTCGCGTAACCAGCAGTACGCGTTCTTCCTGGGCGAGCCGGTGAAGGTGGCCGGGCGCATCTGGTCGTGGTTCATGCCGTTCGGCTTTGGCCCGGGCGCGCTGTTCCCGGACGGATTGCCCGGCCGGGCCGACATTTACGTGCACCTGGGCATCACGCTGCTGGAGACATCCCTGGCGTTTGTCATTGGCACCGTGCTGGGCCTGGTGTTCGGCCTGTGGCTGGCGCTCGCGCCCACGGCCAGCGCCATTCTCGACCCCTACATCAAGGCCGCCAATTCCATGCCGCGGGTGATCCTGGCGCCGATTTTCGCATTGTGGTTCGGGCTGGGCATCTGGAGCAAGGTGGCACTGGCGGTCACGCTGGTGTTCTTCATCGTGTTTTTCAATGTGTACCAGGGCGTCAAGGAGGTCAGCCCCGTGGTGCTGGCCAATGCCCGCATGCTGGGGGCCAACCAGCGGCAGCTGCTGCGCACGGTGTACCTGCCCAGCGCCACCAGCTGGGTGTTTTCCAGCCTGCACACTTCGGTGGGGCTGGCGTTTGTGGGCGCGGTGGTGGGCGAGTACCTGGGCTCGGCACGTGGTGTGGGCTACCTGATCCTGCAGGCCGAGGGCACCTTTGACGTGAACACCGTGTTTGCGGGCATTGTGGTGCTCACGGCGTTTGCGCTGGTGCTGGATGGTGTGGTTGGCCGCATCGAAAAGCGGCTCATGAAATGGCAGCCGCGCTCGGGCGAAACCGAAAAGCTCTGACGCACCCCGGCGGCGCCACAGTTGCGCCTTCGTGAGGCAGCGCAGGGCGCAGCGTCCTACACGCGCGCGCTGGCGTGCGGACGTTAATGGGTTGATTCCAACAACGGGAGACCCCCATGAACCTATTTCGAAACAAATTGCTCAGCGGCTGGCTGGCGCTGGCCGCCGTACTGCCGATGGCATTCGCACCCCTCGGGGCCGCGGCGCAGACCAACACCGGCGCCCCGGTCATTACCGGCTTTGACGTCGAGCAGGTGCGCAAGCTGACGCCCGGAGCCGTGCTGCTGTTCACACTGCGCGGCACCCCGGGCGCTGAAGCCCGCATTGCCATTGAAGGCGTGGGCACGCAGTACTACCTGAATGAAGTCGACACCGGCATCTACCGGGGCACCTACACCCTGCGCACCGGCGACAAGCTCACAGCCAATTCAGCGGTCAGTGCCAACCTGCGCCTGCGCAACCAGGTCGTGACCGCCGTGCTGGACGAATCGCTGCTGTACGGCGCGCCCTGGCGCAATGCCGCCCAGCGCGCCGCAGACGCCCAGGCCGCTGGCGCACCGCTGATCAACCGCTTCACCGTCGAGCCGGTGAATCCGATCGTGGTCGGCAGTGAACTGGTGTTCCGCCTGATTGGCACCCCGAACGCACAGGCCAGCGTGCGTGTGCAGGGCGTGCCGGGAAAGACCTGGCTGAATGAAGTGTCGCCCGGCCAGTACGAAGGCATCCACCGTGTTGCCGCCGCGGACCGCATTGTGTCCACCACGCCGGCCACGGCCACCCTGCGCTCGGGCAACCGCAGCGTCACGGCCAACCTGGGCGCGTCGCTGCAGGCGGTGGCCCCGGTCAATCGCCCGCGCCAGTTTTGCGCCAACTGCGGTGTGGTCGAAGCCGTGAACGTGCTGGAAGTCAAGGGCCCTGGCAGCTACATCGGCCTGATCGCGGGCGGCCTCGCCGGCGCCGTGCTGGGCAGCCAGGTGGGCAAGGGCGACGGAAAGACGGCGGCGCAAGTGCTGGGTGCCGCTGGCGGTGCCTATGCGGGCCGCGAGATTGAAAAGAACGTCAACAAGTCGCAGGTGTTTGAAGTGGTCACGCGCCTGGAAGGCGGCGGTGCCCAGACCATCAGCTTCCCGACCGATCCGGGCTACAAGGTGGGTGACCGGGTGCGCGTGGAAAACGGCGCCCTGGTGCGCAATCTGTAACCTGAAACCGGCTTAACGCTTGCGGCCTTGCGGCCGCACCGAACGCTGCACGGGAGCCTTTGACACAGGCTTGCGTGCAGCGTTTCCACTGGCACGTACGGGAAGGTACACCACGACCTGCTGGCCCAGTTTGAAGGCCGCGGAGGCGCCGACGTCATTCCAGTCGGCCACCTGCGCCGCACTCAGGCGGTAGCGCCGGGCGATGCTGGCCACGCTGTCGCCCTTGCGCGCCTTGATCACGGTGCGCCGGGTCACCACCTCCGGTGCCAGGCTCAGCTGGGCGTTGTCGGCAATGTGGCTGGCAACGTCGTTTTCGACCTTGGCCGAACGCGGCACCAGCACGGTCGAGCCGGCCCGGATCAGCATGCGCGGCGGAATCTGGTTGATCGCGCGGAAGTCTGCCTCACTCATCCCGGCGCGCTGCGCCGCTGCCGCCACCGTCATGGTGGTGGGCGCGGTCCAGGCCGTCCAGCTGGCGTACTGGCCGGCGTTGTGGGCTTCGAAGTTGCGCTTGAAGACGGTGGCGTTGTCCCAGGGCAGCAAAATCTGAGGCGTACCGGCGGCCAGGATCACCGGTCGGTTGGCCGACGGGTTGAGCGCCTTGAAGTCTTCCAGTTTCACGTCGGCCAGGCGGGCCGCCAGCTCGACGTCGATGTCACGGGTGATGTCCACCGTCAGGAAGTAGGGGTGGTTTTCAATCAACGGGAGCTCGGTCCGGAAGGCGTCGGGCGTGGCCACGATGTTCTTCACCGCCTGCAGCTTGGGCACGTACATGCGGGTTTCATTGGGCATGTTGAGATCGGTGTACGCGGTGCCGGCGCCGCTGCGCTGGTTGCGCGCGATGGCGCGGCCCACACTGCCTTCGCCCCAGTTGTAGGCGGCCAGTGCCAGGTGCCAGTCGCCGAACATCCCATGCAGCTTCTGCAGGTAATCCAGCGCGGCGCGGGTCGAGGCCAGCACGTCGCGACGGTCGTCGCGGAACACGTTCTGCTTGAGTTCGAAATAGGTGCCAGTGGCGGGCATGAACTGCCACATGCCGGCCGCCTTGGCGCTGGAGACGGCCTGCGGATTGAACGCACTTTCAATGAACGGCAGCAGCGCCAGCTCGGTCGGCATGTTGCGTCGCTCCAGTTCCTCGACGATGTGGAACAGGTACTTGCGCGACCGCTCGGTCATGCGCTGGATGTAGTCGGGCCGGCTCGCGTACCACTGCTCCTGCTGGCGCACCAGGTCGGTGTCCAGGTTGGGCATGGCAAAGCCGCGGCGGATGCGTTCCCACAGGTCGGCCGGCGGCGCCGCACGCGCGACGCCGCGCGACGCCGCCTCGGCGGCCGAGATCGGTTGCAAGGGCCCGCGCGGAATGATGGCCACATGGGGCGCGGGTGTGGCCGGGGCCGCTGCTACTGGCGGGGCCGCGGGAGCCAAGGGTGGAGCGCCCGGCGCGGCGGTCTGGGTGGCGCAGCCGCCAAGCCAGACCAGGCCAGCCAGGCTGGCGATGTGGAGCAGTTTCATTTGAACTCGTTTTTCCATTGGCGGATGGCGGCGAAGACCCGTGTTTCGTCGTCAGCCTGGCTGTCGAATGCGCGGGCGGCGGCCATCACGGCCGGCTCGCGTGTTCGCAGGAAGGGGTTGATCTGCAGCTCCTGCGCGAGGGTGGATGGCAGTGTCGGCTGGTCCCGCAGGCGCAAGGCTTCGCAGTGCGCAAAGTACGCCTGAAGCGCCGCATTGTGCGGCTCCACGGCTCGGGCGAATCGCAGGTTGCTCATGGTGTACTCATGGGTGCAGCATACGCGCGTGGCGCCCGGCAGCGCGGCCAGCGCATCGAGCGAGGCCAGCATCTGCGCAGGGGTGCCTTCAAACAGGCGCCCGCAGCCGCCGGAAAAAAGCGTGTCGCCACAGAACAGCAGCGGCGCGCCATCCAGGTCTGCGCACCAGTAGGCGATGTGGCCGGCGGTGTGGCCCGGCACGTCCAGCACCTCGAAGCGCAGGCCCATCACGTCACAATGGTCGCCACCCTGCAGGCGCTGCACCGGTTCGGGGATCCGCTCGCGCGCGGGGCCGAACACCACAGCGCCGGTGCCATTGCGCAGCGCGTCCACACCGCCGACATGGTCGGGGTGGTGGTGCGTGACTAGAATCGCGCTGAGCTGCAGGCCGTGCGAGGCCAGGGCGTCCCACACAGGCTGCGCGTCGCCCGGGTCCACCACCACAGCCTTGCGGCCGTCGTGCAACATCCAGATGTAGTTGTCGGTGAAGGCGGGCAGCGGAATCAACTTCATCATGAGTGCCGGAATTATAGGTTTGCGTCAATGGTTTGAGACCCCGCCCGGCAGGTATCTGCTGGACTGGGAACGCGCGCGATTTGACGAAGCCGTGGCCGATATTTTTGGCTACCACGCACTGCAGCTGGGCTTGCCGGAACTGCAGGGCCTGCGGGCCAACCGCATGCCGCACCAGTGGCTGGCGCTGGCCGGGCAGGGCGAAGGCGCCGGGCCTGTCACCGCGCTGATGACCGACTTTGCTGCATTGCCGTTTCCCGAGAACAGCCTGGACCTGGTGGTGTTGCCGCATGCCCTGGAACTGAACACCGACCCCCATGCCACCCTGCGCGAGGTGGAGCGTGTCCTGGTGCCCGAGGGCCGTGTGGTGATCTGCGGGCTCAACCCGGCCAGTCTGTGGGGCCTGCGCCAGCGCCGGGCCCATCTGTACCAGCGGCTGGGGTTTGGCCAGCTGTTTCTGCCGGACGCGGGTGAATTCATTGGCTACTGGCGGCTGCGCGACTGGTTGCGACTGCTGAGCTTCGAGGTCGAGTCCTCGCGCTTCGGCTGCTACCGGCCGGCCCTGAACAGCGACAAGTGGCTGGGTCGTTTCGAATGGATGGACCGTGCCGGCGACCGCTGGTGGCCCATCTTTGGTGCGGCGTACTTCATGGTGGCCGTCAAGCGGGTGCGTGGCATGAAGCTGCTGGGGCCGGCCTGGCGGCCAGCGCGGCAGATATCGGCGGCCCCTGTGTCCGTTGCAAACAAGGCCCACCCGGAGCGGGCCAGGGAAGGATTTTGATTTGAATTCCGTAGAGATCTACACCGACGGCGCCTGCAAGGGCAACCCCGGCCCGGGTGGCTGGGGCGTGCTGCTGAAGTCCGGCGCGACCGAGCGCGAACTGTTTGGCGGCGAACGGGTCACCACCAACAACCGCATGGAGATGATGGCCGTGATCGAGGCGCTGTCGGCGCTCAAGCGGCCCTGCGCGGTGACCCTGAACGTCGACAGCCAGTACGTGCTCAAAGGCATCACCGAGTGGTTGCCGGGCTGGAAGGCCAAAGGCTGGCGCACCGCGTCAAAGCAGCCAGTGAAGAACGTGGACCTGTGGCAACGGCTGGACGCGCTGGTCACCGGCGGCGGCCACCAGATCGAATGGCGCTGGGTGCGGGGCCACAACGGTGACCCGGGCAACGAGCGGGCCGACGCGCTGGCCAACATGGGTGTGGAGCAGGCGCTGGGTCGCCGCTGAGCCGCGCGGCGGCCCGCGCCGCTGTGTAAAGAGACGGTAAAACCGGACCCAAACCGGGGCCGCAACCACGGGGTTTTGCGGGGTGTTCAGGCTCGGCTGGCCTGTGTCCTGCTACATTGTGTCGCTGGTTGGCACGCCAACAAACGCCCTGGCTGCGCAAGATCAATCAACCCGGTTTTCTTCATGGCATCGAAAGCAATCTATACAGCTGTCGCCGTTGTTGGCATTGGCGTCGCCTCGGGCGCGGCCTGGTGGTTCCAGAACAAGCCCTCCAGCACGGCGAAAAACATCGATGGCACGACTGCGGCGCCGGCCGCCAACGCCCCGGCAGCGGGTGCGAGCGCGCCAGGGCCCGCAGGCCAGGGCCGCCCACCTACGGTGGAGGTGGCCCGGGTTGAAACCGTCAAGCTGACCGACGACGCCCAGGCGGTGGGCAGCCTGCGTTCGCGCCAGGGGGTGATGGTGCGGCCCGAGGTCAGTGGCCGCGTGACACAGCTCAATTTCCGTGACGGCGACCGGGTACGCAAGGGCCAGTTGCTGGTGCAGCTGGACGACCAGCTGCCACTGGCCCAGGTGCAGCAGGCCCAGGCCGAGCTGTCGATTGCACAGGCCAACCACAAGCGCAACCAGGAGCTGGTGGCGCAGAACTTCATCAGCCAGCGTTCGGTGGACGAGAGCGCGGCCAACCTGCAGGTGGCACAGGCCAAACTGGCGCTGGCGCAGGCCACGGCCGCGCGGCTGCGCATCCTGGCGCCGTTTGACGGCATCACCGGCATCCGCACGGTGAACGTGGGCGACTACCTCAAGGACGGCGCCGACATCGTCAACATCGAGGACATCGAAGCGATTTTTGTGGACTTCCGGTTGCCCGAGCGGTTCCAGACCAAGGTGCAGCGCGGCCAGCGGGCGGTGGTGGACATCGACGCATTGCCGGGCCGCAAGTTCACCGCCATCGTGCAGGCGATCGACCCGCTGGTGGACGCCAACGGCCGCTCGGTCGGCGTGCGCGGCTGCATCGACAACCGCAGCCTGCAGTTGCGGCCCGGCATGTTTGCACGGGTCAACGCCGTGTTTGGTGAGCGCGACAACGCGCGCGTCATTCCGGAAGAAGCCATCGTGCCGCAGGGCGGCCGCCAGACGGTGATCAAGCTGGTGGACGGCCCCGACGGCGACACCAAGATCGCCCAGCGGGTGGAAGTGAAGGTCGGCATCCGCCGGCCTGGCCGCGTGGAAATCACCGAGGGACTGCAGCCCGGTGACGTGGTGGTGACAGCCGGGCACCAGCGTGTGCAGCGCGACGGCATGCCGGTGCGGGTGGTGGACATGGCTCGTCAAGGTGGCGGCCGGCCCGGCGGCCCGACCGGCGCGCCGGGTGCGCCGGGCAGCCCGGCGGGTCCTGCCGGTGCGCCAGGCACACCGGGCGCTGGCACCCCCGGTGCCTTGCCGGCCGGGGCCCCCGCCAGTGCGGCCATTGCTGCAGCGCCCGCCATGCCCGCCAAGCTGCCGCCGGCACGCATGGCCGGCCCCAACCCCTGTGCAGCCACGGCGTCGAACGAAACCCCGCGCCGGCCCGCCAGGTCCTGATGGAGCGCCACCATGCAACTTGCTGAAATATCGATCCGCCGGCCGGTGTTTGCCACCGTGCTGTCGCTGCTGGTGCTGCTGATTGGCGCGGTGAGCTTCACCCGCCTGTCGGTGCGCGAATACCCCAAGATCGATGAGCCGGTGGTTACGGTCAGCGTGCGCTACCCGGGCGCGTCGGCCGAGGTGATCGAGTCGCAGGTGACCAAGCCGCTGGAAGATTCGATTGCCGGCATTGACGCGGTAGACGTCATTACATCGATCAGCCGGGCCGAACAGAGCCAGATCTCGGTGCGGTTCCGGCTCGAAAAGGACGCCGATGCCGCCGCTGCCGAGGTGCGCGACCGCACCTCGCGCGTGCGCAACCGCCTGCCAGCCGCGATCGACGAGCCGGTGATCGCCAAGGTCGAGGCCGATGCCTTCCCGGTGATCTGGCTGGCGTTCACCAGTGACACGCTGTCACCGCTGCAGATCAACGACCTGATCAACCGGGTGGTGAAGTCACGCCTGCAAACCGTGTCAGGCGTGGCCGACGTCCGGATTTTCGGTGAGCGCAAATACGCGATGCGGGTCTGGCTCGACCCCGAAAAGCTTGCGGGCTACCGCCTGACCACCCAGGACGTGGAAGATGCCATCCGCCGCAGCAACCTCGAGCTGCCGGCCGGTCGCATTGAGTCGCAGCAGCGTGAGTTCAGCGTCACGTCGCAGACCGACCTGGTGCGGCCCGGCCAGTTTGCCGAGATCGTGGTCAAGAACGTCAACGGCTTTCCGGTGAAGATCCGCGATGTGGCGCGGGTGCAGGAGGGCGCGGCCGACGAGCGGAGTTCGGTGCGCCTGAACGGGCGCCAGGCGATTTCGGCGGGCGTGATCCGGCAGGCCACGGCCAACCCGCTGACGTTGTCGCAGGGCGTGCGCGACATGATCCCCAAGCTGAAGGCGGACTTGCCGGACGACATCACCATTGACATCGCGAACGACAACTCGGTGTTCATCGATCGCTCGGTCAAGAACGTGTATCGCACCATCGTCGAGGCCATTGTGCTGGTGGCGCTGGTGATTTTCGTGTTCCTGCGTACGTTCCGCGCCTCGATCATCCCCATCGTGACCATTCCGGTGAGCCTGATCGGCACCTTTGCCATGATGGCGCTGGCCGGCTTCACCATCAACACGCTGACGCTGCTGGCGCTGGTGCTGGCCATCGGTCTGGTGGTGGACGATGCCATCGTGATGCTGGAGAACATCTACCGCCACATCGAGGAGGGGCTGGACCCGTTTTCGGCGGCCATCAAGGGCGCGCGGGAAATCGGTTTTGCCGTGATCACCATGACGATGACGCTGGTGGCGGTGTATGCGCCGCTGGCGTTCACCCCGGGGCGCACCGGGCGGCTGTTCGTGGAGTTTGCGCTGGCGCTGGCCGGCGCCGTGGTGGTGTCGGGCTTTGTGGCGCTGACGCTCACACCCATGATGTGTTCGCTGCTGCTCAAGCACAACCCCAAGCCCAACTGGTTTGACCGCAGCATGGAACGCTGGCTGACCCGGCTGTCCGACGCTTACGGCCGGCTGTTGCGCTGGGTGGTGACGGCACGGTTCGGTGGCTCGGGCCAGCCGGCCGCCAGTGGCTGGGGCATCCTGGTGCCGCAGGCGCGCTGGCTGGTGATCGCGGTGATGTTCCTGAGCGCGGCGGCGATTGCCTGGGTGTACCCGAACATGAAGTCCGAGCTGTCACCGCTGGAGGACCGCGGGACCATCCTGGCCACGGTGAATGCGCCCGACGGTTCCACGCTCGAGTACACCAACCGCTACGCCCAGGCCCTGGAACGCATGGGCCAGCCCTACAAGGAGTTCGACCGGATCTTTGCCAACGTGGGCAACCCGACGGTGGCACAGGCCAGCGTGGTCTACCGCACGGTGGACTGGGAAGACCGCAAGCGCACCACGCTGGAACTGGCGCGCGAGCTCCAGCCCAAGTTCAATGCCTTGCCTGGCGTCAACGCCTTCACCATCACGCCGCCATCGCTGGGGCAGGGCTTCCGGGACCGGCCGGTGAACTTTGTGATCCAGACGTCGGACAGCTACGAAAACCTGAACCGCGTCACCCGCCAGATGCTGGACGAGATCGCCAAGAACCCGGGCATCGTCTCGCCCGATGTGGACCTGCGGCTGAACAAGCCTGAGCTGCGCATTGAAGTCAACCGCGAGAAGGCCGCCGACCTGGGCGTCAGCGTGGAAGTGGTGGCCAAGGCGCTGGAGACCATGCTGGGCGGGCGGCAGGTCACGCGCTACAAGCGCGACGCCGAGCAGTACGACGTGATCGTGCAGACCCAGGCGAGTGGCCGCAGCACGCCGGAAGACATCGACAGCGTCTATGTGCGCGGCCGCAACGACACCATGATCCCGCTGTCGGCGCTGGTCAAGACGCGCGAAAGCGTGAGCCCGCGCGAGCTCAACCACTTCGGCCAGCGGCGCTCGGTGTCGATCACGGCCAACCTGGCGCCCGACTACTCGCTCGGTCAGGCGCTGGTGTTCCTGGACCAGACGGCGGCGAAGGTCCTCAAGACGGGCTACAGCACCGACCTGAACGGCACCTCGCGGGAATTCAAGGCCTCGCAGGGCGCGCTGGCGGTGGTGTTCGGCCTGGCGCTGCTGTTCATTTTCCTGGTGCTGGCCGCACAGTTCGAGAGCTTTGTGGACCCGTTTGTCATCATGCTGTCGGTGCCGCTGTCAATGATTGGCGCGCTGTTGGCGCTCAAGTGGAGCGGGGGGTCGCTCAACGTCTATTCACAGATCGGGCTGATCACGCTGGTGGGGTTGATCACCAAGCACGGGATCCTGATTGTGGAGTTCACCAACCAGCTGCGGGAAGAGGGCATGGAGATGATTGACGCGCTGATCAAGGCCTCGGCCCAGCGCCTGCGCCCGATCCTGATGACGACCGGCGCCATGGTGCTGGGCGCGGTGCCACTGGCCATTGCCACCGGCGCCGGGGCCGAGAGCCGCCAGCAGATCGGCTGGGTGATCGTGGGCGGCATGTCGCTGGGCACGTTGCTCACCATCTTTGTGGTGCCGACCATGTACTCGCTGTTTGCCCGCAGCAAGGTGCCAGGCGCCAACAAGGCGGAGGCGAAGGAACAGCCCGGCTACCACGGCGACGACGAAGTGGGTCAGGACGCCGTGCTCGCCAAGTAAATCAGTGGTCGGATGGGCTGGCCAGTTCGGCCAGCGTGTTGATGTTCATGAAGGCCCGGTTTGTCGCCGGGCCTTCGTCATAGAGGGCACAGGCAGCGTTTTGCGCGGCGAACCAGTCACCTGCCTTGCGTCCACCGGCATCCAGCCAGCGGGCCAGTGAAGGCCGCAGTGCCACATGCACCAGGCAAAACACCGGTTGCCATCGGGTCGAACCGTCGGCGCTGGTGGTGGCGGCCACCGCGGCCTGGGCGCTGGCCTGCTGCGCGGCGCCGGCAAGCCGTTGCACCAGGTCCGGCGGGAACCAGGGGGCATCGCATGGCACCGCTGCCAGCCACGGTGTCGTGCACATGTCCAGCCCGGCGAGCAGGCCGGCCAGCGGCCCGGCAAACTCGGCGCGCGTGTCCCCGACCACCGGTGCGCCCAGTGCGGCATAGCGGTCCAGATGGCGGTTGGCGCTGATCAGCACCGGGCCGGTCTGCGCGGCCAGTCGCGCCATGGCGTGCTGCGCGAGGGGCTTTCCATGCCAGGGCTGCAGGCCCTTGTCGAGCCCGCCCATGCGCGTTCCGCGCCCGCCAGCCAGCACCAGGCCCGTGATGTCGGCCGGCGCGACCAGCTCAGCCCCCGATGTAGCTCATCTCGACCCGCCGCGCGCCGGTGCCCGTGTCAGGGGCCTGGGTGCTGCGCAGTTCGGAGTAGCGGTCGGTGCGTCCCTGCCAGATGTGGGCGATGGCCGAGGCCAGGGCTTCGTCGGTTGCGCCGGCGCGCACCAGCCCACGCAGGTCATGCCCGTGGCTGGCAAACAGGCACAGGTAAAGCTGGCCTTCGGTGGACAGGCGGGCCCGGTTGCAGTCGCCACAGAAGGCTTGCGTGACGCTGCTGATCACGCCGATCTCGCCGCCGCCGTCGGCGTACGCCCAGCGTTCGGCCGTTTCGCCGGGTGCGCTGGCCGCCAGGGGCACCAGGGGCAACTCGGCATGAAGGCGCTGCACCACCTCGGCCGAAGGCAGCACCTCGTCCATGCGCCAGCCGTTGGTGGCGCCAACGTCCATGTACTCGATGAAGCGCAGCACGATGCCGGTGCCACGGAAGTGGCGCGCCATCGGCAGGATTTCGTGGTCGTTGGTGCCGCGCTTGACCACCATGTTGACCTTGATGTTGCCCAGGCCCGCCGCCTGCGCCGCTTCAATGCCGCGCAGCACATCGGCCACCGGGAAGTCCACATCGTTCATCGCGCGAAACACCGCGTCATCCAGCCCGTCCAGGCTGACCGTCACGCGCTGGAGGCCTGCAGCCTTCAGCGCCGCGGCCTTGCGCGCGAGCAGCGAGCCATTGGTGGTGAGCGTCAGGTCCAGCGCGTGGCCGTCCGGGGTGCGCAGTGCCGCCAGTTGTTCGATCAGCACCTCGATGTTCTTGCGCAGCAGGGGCTCACCACCGGTCAGGCGGATCTTGCGCACGCCATGCGCCACAAACTGGCGTGCCACGCGGGTGATTTCTTCAAACGTCAGCAACGATGAATGGGGCAGGTAAGGGTAGTCCTTGTTGAACACTTCCTTGGGCATGCAGTAGCTGCAGCGGAAGTTGCAGCGGTCCGTAACGCTGATGCGCAGGTCGCGCAGTGGCCGGCCCAGCGCGTCGCCCAGCAGGCCGGTGGCGGCAATCGGCTGTGCCGGCACGACCGCGGCCCGGGCCGCCACGCGCAGGTCGGTCAGCGGAATGACGCGCTCGGCCATGGTTCGTTACCCGATCCAGCGCACGTTGCCCAGCACTTCGTCAAAGAAGCTGCGCAGGGTGGCAGTGCTCATGCCATAAGGGTCGAAGCTGGCGCTGCTCGAATACTTGAGGAACAGGTTGCGGTTGTCCTCAGTGGACGACAGCAGCCCCATCGACCAGACGCCAAAGCGGCGGGCATGGATTTCGCTGAAGTCCAGGATGGCCGGGTCACGGTGGCGCGAATCCAGCAGGATGCGGTGGTACAGCGCATTGACGATCTCTCGATCGCCTTCGAGCTGCTGCAGGAAGATGCCGTTGTTCAGGCACAGTGCGCCGGTCACGCCCAGCCGCGCGTTGTTGCGCTGCGAGGCAGCCAGGATGTCCTTGATGTCGGCCGGGCCCAGGTTGCCCGTGGTGCGGCTCGCGTAGGTCAGCTGGATGAGCATGCGGTTTCCCCGAAAAGCCCCAGTGTGTCACGCCGCGGGAAACGTCGTGATTCACCGGGCCTTTGCGCTCAGACGCAGCGCGCGCCGTCCACCTCGATGCACACGCCACTGATGAATGCGGCCTCGTCACTCGCCAGGTACAGGCAGGCGTTGGCCACGTCCAGCGCCGTGGAGAAGCGGCCCAGCGGAATGGTGGCCAGGAACTTGGCCCGGCGTGCCTCGTCGACCGGGCCGCCGGCGAATTCGGCGCTCAGGCCGGTGTCGGGGTTGAACACCGGGTTGATGCAGTTCACCCGGATGTTGTCCGGCCCCAGCTCGGCCGCGAGTGACTTGCTGGTGGTGATGACGGCACCCTTGGAGCCGTTGTACCAGGTCAGGCCCGGGCGCGGCCGCACGCCGGCGGTGGACGCGATGTTGATGAAACTGCCGCCCTTGCCGGCACGGAACACGGGCGTGGCGTGGATGGTTGCCAGGTAGATGCTCTTCATGTTGACGGCGTAGCACTTGTCGAACTCGTCTTCCGACACCTCCAGCGCCGGGCGGTTGCGGTGCGTCCAGCCGGCGTTGTTGACCATGACATCAAGCTTGCCGTAGCGCTGCACCGCGGCGTCGACCAGTGCCTTGACGTCGGCGCTTTTTGTCACGTCGGCGGCGAAGAACGAGGCCGTGCCGCCCGCTGTCGTGATGTCGGCCACGACCTTCTCGCCCAGCGCCGTGTTGATGTCGTTCACGATGACCTTGGCCCCTTGCTCGGCCAGGCGTTTGGCGATGCCTTCGCCGATGCCGCCACCGGAGCCGGTGACGATGATGGATTTGTCCTTGACGCGCATGTTGACTGCTCCTGTTGTTATCCGTGTTTGATCGCCACCGTCTTCACGGTGGTAAAGCCGTACAGCGCCTCGAAGCCCTTCTCGCGGCCGTAGCCGGATGACTTGACGCCGCCGAACGGCAGCTCCACGCCGCCGCCGGCGCCGTAGTTGTTGATGAAGACCTGGCCGCTCTTGACGCGCTTCGCCATGCGCAGCTGGCGTCCGCCGTCGCGCGTCCAGACACCGGCCACCAGGCCAAACTGGGTGGCGTTGGCCAGCTGGACGGCGTGGTCTTCGTCCTTGAAGCTCATCGCTGACAGCACCGGGCCGAACACTTCTTCCTGGGCGATGCGATGGTCCACCGGCACGTCGCGCAGCAGGGTGGGGGCCTGGTAGAAGCCGGTCTCGGGTGCTTCGTCGACGATCTGGCCCTGCGCCACCATCGGGATACCGGCCACCTGGGCGTCGCTCAGGAAATCCCAGACACGCTGCTGCTGGCTGGCTCGGATCAGCGGGCCGACGTCCAGGTCCATCGTGGCGGGGCCGACGCGCAGATTCTCGAACGCCGCGCCCAGGCGTTCCAGCAGCGGCTCGTAAATGGCCTGGTCCACCAGCAGGCGCGAGCCGGCACTGCAGGTCTGGCCGGCGTTCTGCACGATGGCGTTGATCACCGCCGGCAGCGCGGCGTCGAGGTCGGCGTCGGCAAAGACGATCTGCGGACTCTTGCCGCCCAGCTCCAGCGTCACCGGGCAGTGCCGCTCGGCCGCCACCTGCTGGATCAGCGTGCCCACCTTGGGGCTGCCGGTGAAGCTGATGTGGTCGATGCCCGGGTGCCGGGCCAGCGCGTCACCGACCTCGTGGCCATAGCCGGTGACGATGTTGATCGCGCCGGCGGGAAAGCCCACTTCGGCCGCGAGCTGCGCCACGCGGATCAGGCTCAGGCAGGCGTCTTCGGCCGGCTTCACCACGCACACGTTGCCGGCCGCCAGTGCGCCGCCCACGCTGCGCCCGAAGATCTGCATCGGGTAATTCCAGGGAATGATGCTGCCCACCACGCCAAAGGCCTCGCGCCAGGTCAGCACGCTGTAGCCGTCCAGATAGGGAATGGTGTCGCCATGCAGCTTGTCGCAGGCGCCGGCATAGAACTCGAAGTAGCGCACAAGCGCCACCGCGTCGGCGCGGGCCTGTTTGGTGGGTTTGCCGCAGTCGCGCTGCTCCAGGGCCGCGAGCTCGTCGGCATGCTCGGCCACCTTCGCCGACAGCTTCATCAACAGCCGCCCGCGCTCGGCCGCGCTGAGCTTGCTCCACACCGCCTCGTAGCACTGGCGCGCGGCGCGCACGGCGGTGTCAATGTCGTGCGCGTTGCTGCGCTGGAGTTCGTCAAACGGCTGGCCGTCGGACGGGTCGATCACGGGGATGGTGCGGCCTGAAACCGACGGAATGGAGGCGTTGGCGATGTAGTTGAATTGCATGCCAGCGATTTTGCTCCAAACCCGTGGCGCTCTTGACTCTAACGCCAAATCAGGCTGTAACCCGCACGGAATCTGCGTGAGGCGCTATAAAAATAATAGCAAATGACGCAGGAATTGAGTGAAATGGATTACGCCGCGCCGGCCGTCATGTCACGTTTGCGAACCGGCCCCACGCGCGCCTCGATGGCCTGCAGCACGCTGGCGCGCAGGCCCAGCGCGAACACCACTTCGGCCACCACAAACAGCGGGCCGATGATCAGGCCCATGATGTCGTCCACGAACGCGGGCTTCTTGCCCTCGTAGTAGTGGCCGATGAACTGGATCAGCCAGCCCACCACAAACAGGCCGATGCCCGAGCCCAGCCAGAACGCGGTGGACTGCGCTGCAAACCACTGCGCGGCCAGCAGGTTCAGCGCCATCAGCACCCCCATGAGGGCACCGAAGCGCAGGTCCAGCCGCAAGTAATACAGCACGGTGGCCAGGGTCACCAGCAGCGCGGGCGTCAGTGCCAGGCCGCCGGCCACGCCCATCGCGGGGCGCGACAGCAGCACCGCCACGGCCAGCACGATCATCGGAATGCCGATGAAGTGGCTGGCAATGTTGCGCGGGTCACGGTGGTAGGCGGCGTAGTTGGCCAACTGGTCGGTCAGGGTTTTCATGGGCGTCTCCTTCGGATGTCGTGCGCAGAATTCTGGGTCTGCTGGTGCGGCGGGTCTGTCGTCCGGCCGACACAACGCCCAAGTCTGCACTTTTTTCCATGCCGCACCAAGCCCCCGATGACGTCGCCCGCTGGCGGCCGCTGCTGGATGCCGGGCTTTGGTTTGCCGCCCTGTCGGCGCCGCTGCGCGACGCCCTGCTGGCCGCGGCCCGGCTGCGCCGACTCGCCGCAGGGCAGGCGCTGTTTCTGCGCGGCGACGCGCCCTGCGGCCTGTACGCCGTGCTGGAGGGCGCGGTACGCATCTCGGGCACAGGCGGCAACGCGGGTGACAGCCGCGAAGTGCTGCTCACGCTACTGGAGCCGCCCCAGTGGTTTGGCGAGGTGTCGCTGTTCGACGGCGCGCCCCGCACCCACGACGCCCATGCCGAAGGCACCACGCTGCTGCTGCAGGTGCCGCAGCCGGCGCTGGTGCAACTGCTCGCGCGCGAACCCGCGCACTGGCGCGAACTGGGCCTGCTGATGAGCCACAAGCTCCGGCTGGCCTTTGTGGCGCTGGAGGAAGCGGCTTCGCTGCCGGTGGCGCAGCGGCTGGCCCGCCGCCTGGTGTTGATGGCCGAAGGCTACGGCACGCGCCGCGACACGTCGCAGGGCATGCATCGTCGCAGCGTGGCGGTGTCTCAGGAGCAGCTGGCGCTGATGCTCGCCGCGTCGCGGCAGACCATCAACCAGAACCTGAAGGCGCTGGAGGCACGCGGCGTGTTGCGGCTGGGCCGCGGCGGGCTGGAAATCCTGGACCTGGCCACCCTGCAGCGGCTGGCCGGGCAGGGCGGCCCGGCCGCTCAGGCCCCCACGGGCGAATAGCGCTCGCGGTTGTCGGCCAGCCAGCGCTCGGACAGGGCGCTCTCGAGCTGGCGCGGGTGGAAATCAGCGCGCTTGTACTCGCGCCAGGGCTTGTAGGTCTGGCGGATCAGGCCGCGCGGGCCAAACAGGTAGCTGGCCGCGCTCTTCCAGGTGCTCCACTTCCACAACGTGCCGTCACGCCGCAGGTTGTTGACGGTCTGGCGCAGCGTGTCCACCAGAAACACGGTGGTGATGCGCTTGAACCACTTGATGCGCCATTCCTCATTCCCGCCCAGCGCCTTGTACAGGTCGAACGCCGTGCTCTTGTGTTCGGATTCCTCGGCGCTGTGCCAGAGCCACAGGGTGCGCAGCCGCTCGTCGGTGGTGGCCAGGAGGTCGGGATTGGCCAGCATCCAGTCGGCCATGATGGCGGTGAAGTGCTCGTTGGCCGCGGTGATGCCCAGGTGGTGGCGCGGGTCCAGCCCGTCCATCAGCTTCATGCGTTCCTGCGCGCGCGGCGCCCAGTCGTTGACCAGGCCCTGTTTTTCCAGATGGCCATTGAACAGGGCATGGATGCGGCGGTGCGTGGCTTCCTGCCCGATGAAGCCCTGGACTTCGGCCTTGAACTTTTCCTGCTGCGCGGGCGGCAGCGCCTTGAAGCCGTTGCGCACCGAATCGATGAAAAACTGCTCTCCGACCGGAAAGCTCATGGACAGGGCGTTGAACAGCGCGCTGCGAAACGCGTCGCCGCCACACCAGTGGCGCTCGAACGGGGCTTCCAGGTCAATCAACAGGCGGCGGACGACGAGGTCGGTCATGGGGAGTTTTCCAGGGTTTGGTACGCGGGTGTACCGTAAGGCCTGATGATGCAGTCCGCATTTGGTACTGTCAAGTACCATCGGGGCTGCCTCCGCAAAACCCCGCACAATCGCCCGCATGCCCGACCTGGACGCTCCTGCCACCGAACACCGCCACCGGCTGCTGGAAGGCATGGCCCGCGCGGTGGCCGCCAAAGGCTACGCGGACACCACCATTGCCGACATCGTGCGCGAAGCGGCCGTGTCGCGCCGTACCTTCTATGAGCATTTCGGCACCAAGGCCGACTGCCTGATGGCGCTGTACGAGGCGGCCAGCCACAACGCCCTGAAGGTGCTGCGCCATGCCATCGACCCGGCGCGCAGCTGGCAGACCCAGGTCGAGCAGGCGATGGCGGCGTACCTTGGCTGCCTGGCGCTCAACCCGACGTTGCTGCGCACGCTGTTCATCGAGATCCTGGGCATTGGCGCGCCGGGCCTGGCGGTGCGCCGGCGCATGAATGCCGAAATTGCCGGCTTCATGCAGGCCGTGATCAACGCCGACGGGCGGGAGCGGATCAGCCCCGCCATGGCCATGGCCGTGGTCGGCGGCGTGCACGAGCTGGTGCTGCAGGCCATTGAAGACGACCGGCTCGACAGCCTGCAGGCGCTGGCCGGGCCCGCCAGCGCACTGGTGCGGGCGGTGACGGGGGCGGTTCGCTAGCCACCGGCGCGCGTCGTTTCTAGGGACGCGCCTCAAAAACCAATGGGCGTTTCCCCGGTTGTCGCGGCTTGACACAAGCCCTAGCCTGCGGGGCTGAACGTGGCGCCGAGTCCACGCAACCCAGCTCAACCCCAAGGAAACCACCCCCATGCCGAGCCAGAAACTGATTCTTGACTACATCTACGAGCACGAAACCGCGCGTGCCGACCAGGTCTTCCTGACGCAGCCTGTGGGCGGCGGCAAGGTGGTGGACTACACCTGGCGCCAGATGATGGACCAGGCCCGCCGCATGGCCACCCACCTGAAGGGCCGCGGCTTCGAGCCGGGCGCGCGCATCGCTATCCTGTCCAAGAACACCGCGCATTTCATGATGGCCGAACTGGCCATCTGGATGTCGGGCGGCACCACGGTGGCGATTTTCCCCACCGAGTCGGCCGAGACCGTGAAGTACGTGCTGGAGCACAGCGGTGCCAGCCTGCTGTTTGTGGGCAAGCTCGACAGCTTCGACCAGCAGGTCGGCGGCATCCCGGCCGGGCTGCCCTGCATCGCGCTGCCGCTGTCGCCCAAGAACAGCTACGAAACCTGGGACAGCATCACGGCCAAAACCGAGCCCATCGCCGGCAAGCCGGCCCGTGCGCCGGAAGACATGGCGCTGCTGATGTACACCTCGGGCTCCACCGGCACGCCCAAGGGCGTGATCCACAGCTTCGAGCGTGCCACCCGTGCCAGCGAAGGCATCGTGGCCTATGAAGAGAAGGAACTGGGCGCCGGCTTTACCTACCGCGTGCTGTCGTACCTGCCGCTGGCCCATATCTTCGAGCGGGCCTGGGTGGAATGCGCGGGCTTCGTCATGGGCCGCGGCCACATCTTTTTTGCCGAAAGCCTGGACACCTTCCTGCAGGACCTGCAGCGGGCCCGCCCGACGGTGTTCATTTCAGTGCCGCGCCTGTGGCTCAAGTTCCAGCAGGGCGTGTTTGCCAACATGCCGCAGAAGAAGCTGGACACGCTGCTGTCCATTCCCATCCTGGGCAAGATCGTTGCCAAAAAGGTGTTGACCAAGCTGGGCCTGAACGAGGTGGTGATGGCTGGCAGCGGCTCGGCCCCGATTCCGCCCGCGCTGATCGCCTGGTACCGGCGCCTGGGCCTGCACCTGGTCGAGGGCTACGGCATGACCGAAGACTTCGCCTATTCGCACACCACCACCAAGACGCTGAACGCACCGGGCCATGTGGGCATCACCTTCCCGGGCGTGGAGCGCAAGCTGGGCGAAGACGGCGAGGTGCTGATCAAGTCGCCCGGCACCATGGTGGGCTACTACAAGCAGCCCGAGCTGACGGCCGAGGCCTTCACGCCCGACGGCTTCTTCCGCACCGGTGACCTGGGCGAGATCGGCGCCGGCGGCCAGCTCAAGCTGACCGGCCGCAAGAAGGAACTGTTCAAGACCGGCAAGGGCAAGTACGTGGCGCCCGCACCGATCGAGAACATGATCAACGAATGCCCGCTGGTGGAACTGTCGCTGGTCTCGGGCGTGGGCCAGCAGTCGGCCTATGCCATGGTGGTACCGGCCGAAGCGGTGCGTCCCAAGCTGGCCGACCCGGCCTTCCGCGCCGAGTTCGAGGCCGAACTGGCCGCCGTGCTCAAGCGCGTCAACGCCAGCGTGTCCGACTACGAGCAGCTGCGCATGATCGTGGTGGCGCGCGAGCCCTGGTCCATCGAAAACGGCTGCCTCACCCCCACCATGAAGATCAAGCGCAACAAGATCGAAGCCGTGGTGGGCGAGCAGGTCGAGAAGTGGTACAGCGCCAAGGGCCCGGTGGTCTGGGCCTGATCTGAGCGAAAAGTGGCCGCAGCCCGCATGGGGGCTGCGTGAGCCGCTACAAAAATAATAGCAACGAAAAAGGCCCGCAGTGCGGGCCTTTTGTTTGGGGGCAGGGCGGGATCAGCCAGCGTGGAACTTCACCACCAGCGGCACGATCAGCAGCGCCACGATGTTGATGATCTTGATCAGCGGGTTGATGGCCGGGCCGGCGGTGTCCTTGTAGGGGTCGCCCACGGTGTCACCGGTCACGGCGGCCTTGTGGGTTTCGCCGCCCTTCTTGTGGGTCACGCCGTCCTTGTCGACAAAGTCGTCCTCGATCAGCTTCTTGGCGTTGTCCCAGGCGCCGCCGCCGGTGCACATGGAGATGGCGACGAACAGGCCGGTGATGATGGTGCCCATCAGCAGGCCGCCCAGTGCCTTGGGACCCAGCGCCAGGCCGACCACGATCGGCACCACCACGGGCAGCAGCGACGGCACGATCATTTCCTTGATGGCGGCGGTGGTCAGCATGTCCACGGCCTTGCCGTATTCCGGCTTGGCCGTGCCTTCCATGATGCCCTTGATGTCGCGGAACTGGCGGCGCACTTCCACCACCACGGCGCCGGCGGCGCGGCCCACGGCCTCCATGGCCATCGCACCGAACAGGTAGGGAATCAGCCCGCCAATGAACAGGCCGACGATCACCATCGGGTCGCTCAGGTCAAAGGTGATGGCCTTGCCATAGGTTTCCAGCTTGTGGGTGTAGTCGGCAAACAGCACCAGCGCGGCCAGGCCGGCCGAGCCGATGGCGTAGCCCTTGGTCACCGCCTTGGTGGTGTTGCCCACGGCGTCCAGCGGGTCGGTGATGTCGCGCACGGAGGCGGGCAGCTCGGCCATTTCGGCAATGCCACCGGCGTTGTCCGTGATGGGGCCATAGGCGTCCAGCGCAACGACGATGCCCGCCATGCTCAGCATGGAGGTGGCGGCAATCGCAATGCCGTACAGGCCGGCCAGGTTGTAGGCCACCAGGATGGCGATACACACAAACACCACCGGCCAGGCCGTGGAGCGCATGGACACGCCCAGGCCGGCAATGATGTTGGTGCCGTGACCGGTGGTGGACGCCTGCGCGATGTGGCGCACCGGCGAATACTGCGTGCCGGTGTAGAACTCGGTGATCCACACCAGCAGGCCGGTCAGGGCCAGGCCGACCACGCAGGCGCCGAACAGCTTCATCTGCGCGCCGCCGCTGCCGCCCAGGGCATTGTCCGGAATCAGCTGCTTGGTGACGAAGAAGAACGCGATCAGGCTCAGCACGCCGGCGATCGCCAGGCCCTTGTACAGGGCCGGCATGACGTTCTTCATGCCCGGCGAGGCCTTGACGAAGAAGCAGCCGATGATCGACGCCACGATGGACACGCCGCCCAGCGCCAGCGGGTACAGCACCGCGTTGATCGGGGCGGCAGCCACCAGCAGGGCGCCCAGCACCATGGTGGCGATCAGCGTCACGGCGTAGGTCTCGAACAGGTCGGCCGCCATGCCGGCGCAGTCGCCCACGTTGTCACCCACGTTGTCGGCAATCACGGCCGGGTTGCGGGGGTCGTCCTCGGGGATGCCGGCTTCCACCTTGCCCACCAGGTCGGCGCCGACGTCAGCGCCCTTGGTGAAGATGCCGCCGCCCAGCCGGGCGAAGATGGAGATCAGCGACGAGCCGAAGGCAAAGCCGATCAGCGGGTTCAGCAGCGTGGCAAAGGCCTTGCCGTCGGCCGGAATGCCGCCCGCGGTGAGGTACCAGTAGAAACCAGCCACGCCCAGCAGGCCCAGGCCCACCACCAGCATGCCGGTGATGGCGCCGCCGCGGAAGGCCACATCCAGCGCCGGGCCGATGCCTTTGGTGGCGGCCTGCGCGGTGCGCACGTTGGCGCGCACCGAGACGTTCATGCCGATGAAGCCGCAGGCGCCGGAGAGCACCGCGCCGATCACGAAGCCAATGGATGTCTTGACGTCAAGGAACAGCCCGATCAGCACGGCCAGCACCACGCCGACGATGGCGATGGTCTTGTACTGCCGGGCCAGGTAGGCCGCTGCACCCGCCTGGATGGCGGCTGCGATTTCCTGCATGCGGGGGTTGCCGGCGTCCTGGGAAAGGATCCAGCCACGGGCCCAGATGCCGTATGCCACGGCAATGAGCCCGCAGACGAGCGCCAGAATCAGCGCTGAGTTGCCTGTCATTTTTGAATCTCCTACGTTGTTTCGCTTGGAGGGGGTGCCACGCGAGCGGTACCCCCGCTGCGTTGCTTCCTCGTCGCTCCCAACTGGCGGAGACGATTGGCCAACGGGCGGAATATAAGCGCAAACCAGGGCGATTCCGGGACGGTGCCCCCGAAAGCAAGGCTCGCGAAAGTAAAATCAGGGTTAATCCTGATCTTCCTCAAACCCTCGTATCCCCACAGAAGAAAACCATGGCCCTCGACAAAGTTTCCCCCGGCAAGAATGTTCCTGACGCGTTCAACGTGATCATTGAAATCCCGATGAACGCCGACCCCGTGAAGTACGAGGTGGACAAGGAGTCCGGTGCGATTTTTGTGGACCGCTTCATGAGCACGTCCATGCACTACCCCACCAACTATGGCTATGTGCCCAAGACCATCAGCGGCGACGGCGACCCGGTGGACGTGCTGGTGATCACCCCCGTGCCGCTGATCCCCGGCGTGGTGGTGACCTGCCGCCCCATCGGCATCCTGAAGATGCAGGACGAGGCCGGTGAAGACGGCAAGGTGCTGGCCGTGCCGACCGACAAGATCCTGTCGATCTACACCCAGTGGCAGAAGCCCGAAGACCTGAACCCGTTGCGCCTGAAGACCATTGCCCATTTCTTCGAGCACTACAAGGACCTGGAACCCGGCAAATGGGTCAAGATCCTGGGCTGGGAAGGCCCGGAAGCCGCCAAGCAGGAAATCCTGGACGGCATTGCCAACTACAACAAGGCCCACCCGGCCTGAACGGCCCTAGCGTCGCAGCGGCGCGAGCGGGCCTTCTTCGGTCTGCAGCAGGTCCATCAGCATGGTGATGGCCTGCGCGTGGCGCGGGTGGGGTGACTTGCGGCGTTCCTGATCCAGCACCGCGAGGATATCCATGGGGCTGACCAGCTGCATGCTCCAGGACGGGTAGAGCCGGTGCGTCACGCCGGTGAAGGCGTGCAGTTCCATCACGCAGTCATGCCGCCGGTCGTGTTGCAGCCGCTGCATCAGCGCCCGCACGTTGCTGCGCGGCCCCTCGAGCCACTGCAGGAACATGCCGCCGCCAAACACCAGCAGGCCGGTGATGCCCTGGGCCGGGTTGTGGCGCCAGGCGCTGCCGACGATGCGCGGCAGCTCGTCGTCTGTCATCTCCGGGGTCGCGTGGCTGCAGTACAGCAGGCTGTACAGGTCGGTGTCGGCACCAGCAACAGGCTCCACTCAGGTCTCCATCGTCACGTTGGAGACAATATAGCGCGAAAGTAAGCGTCAGCGGTGCGGATCGGGGTAGAACAGGCCCTTGAAACCGCGCAGGCCCTGGCGGTCGAACGGGCGCCACTGGTCTTCGGGCTGGGCCAGCCGGTCGGCCACCGCCCACCAGGCGCTGGGGTTCAGGCCGATACCGATATGGCTGGCCACCACTTCAATGTTCTCGGTGTGCGGGTTGTGATCGGCCGGGTGCTGCACGCTGCCCTGCCAGGCCACGATGCCGTCGCTGCGCGAGAACACGCTGGTGGTGGGCACCGGCGGCGCCTCGTGCAGCTGGAAGCGCTCGGCCTCGCGGTCGATGTTGCGGCCGCTAGTCAGCTCGTAGATGCGCCAGGCGTTGGTGGACTTGGGCGGGCCGGCGAACGGTGTGCCCAGCGTGATGACGCAGCGCACCGATTCCGGCATTTCCTTGGCCAGTTCGCGCGCGTAGACACCGCCCAGACTCCAGCCGATCAGGCTGACCTTGCGGCCGGTGGCGTCGCAGCGCGCCTGGATGTGGCGGCGTGCGGCGTCCAGCACACCGGCGCGGGGACCGAAATTGAAACCCTGCTGCCATCCATGGGTGTCGTGGCCAATCGAGTCGAGGTAGCGGCGCAGCGGCACGGTCGACGCGTCGCTGGCGCTCAGGCCCGGAAACACCACCACGCTGTGGCCGTCGCCGGCCGGGGCACGCTGCAGTAGCGGCCAGGCCGGCAGCACCGCGCCGAACTCCCAGGGCGCACGAAACTCAAGCGCCAGCAGGGCAAGGCTGGGTGGCGCGAGGTCGTCGAGCGGAGGTTTGGGGCGCTTCGTTGCCATGAGCATGAGGGGGCTTCTTTCCCGTTGTTGTCTTGCCTGCGTGCACGGTAGCAGCTTTGGGCTTTTTCACTGTGAGGGAAGACGCCGGTTTAGAGGCGCGGCTCCTTGTTTGGGTCTCCTTGGTGACGGGGCCTGTAGTGGTTACTACCGAGGGCGGCGCCAGCGCGTACAACTTTCGGGCTTCTTCAAACGCGGCCACCAGGGCGTCGGCGAGGTCCTGCACTTGCGGCACCGCCTGCCGGTCGGCAATCACGCCGAAGTCCACGCTGCCGGCATAGGTCTGGATGGTGATGTTCAACGCCAGCCCGTGCATCACGATGGACAGTGGGTGGAACGTCAGCATGCGCGCGCCGGCCAGGTACAGCGGCACCTGGGGCCCGGGCACGTTGCTGATGGCGAGGTTGGCCACCATCGGCAGCCGCTCGGCGAAGCCCGACCTGCCGTAGGTCTTGAGCGCGGCGCGGGCCGCCTTGCCCACGATCCAGGGCGCCAGCAACGAGGGGTAGTCGGTGGGCAACACGCTCTTGAGGCTGACCAGCGCCTGCTTCACCTTGGCCGTCGACGCCATGATGGCGTTCATGCGCTTCATGGGGTGGGCGTACTGGGTGCCCAGGTCCACCAGGCTCATGGAGGCCTGGTTGTTCAGTTCCTTGTTGTTCTCCTCGCGCAGGCTAACTGGCATGGCCGCGATCAGCGGTTTGCGCGGGATGCTGCCGTGCTGCGCCAGGTAGCTGCGCAGCGCCGTGGAACACAGCCACAGCACGATGTCGTTGAATGAGCCGCCCACGGCTTTGGCCATGGCTTTGCATTCCGCAAACGGCAGGCTGGCGGTGGCGAACACCCGCTCGGGCGTGATGCCGGTGTTGAACATCGTGCGCGGCGCCAGCGCAATGGGCGAACGCGGCCGCAGGCCGGTGAGCCCTGTGCCGCCACCCTTGACCGACTGGCGCGCCATGGTGCCGCCGATGGAACTGGCGGCCGAGGGCAGGGCGCGGGCCAGCTTGGCGTACTGCGTGAGCGAATTGCTGAAGATGGCGCCAATCATTTCGCCGATCTTCAGGTCGCCCGCGGTGCGGCGGCGCCGTGCCGGGTCGGGTGGCGGCACCTCGCGCGGGGTGGCGCTGAGGTCGAGGATGGCATTGGCCAGCACCGTGCCGCCCTTGCCGTCCAGTGCCGCGTGGTGCACCTTGGAATAGAACGCCACCAGCTTGCCCTGCACGGCCATGCCGTCGGGCGGGGCCACATTTTCGAAGATGTGGAACTCCCACAGCGGCCGGCTGCGGTCGATCAGCACGCCATGCAGCCGTGCGGCCTCGGCCTGCACCTGCTGCACCGTGAGCCTGCCACCACGGGCCTTGCGGATGTGATGGTCCAGGTCCACCGCGTCGGCCTCGACCCAGGCCGGGTGCCCCAGGTCCAGCGGCATGAAGGCCAGCCGCCGGTGAAAGATCGGCGCCAGGTGCATGCGTTTGGCAATGTGCGCCTGCACCGCGTTGCGAAAGCTGCCCCGGAAGCCGCGTGGCAGCTCATACAGGTGCAGCGAGCCCACATGCATGGGCGTCTCGGGTGTTTCAAGGTAGAGGAAGGTGGCGTCCAGCCCGCTCAGTGTTTTCATGCGTTGTCTCCGGGTGGGCCCACCTTAACCCGGCGCCCCGCGCTCAGCATCAGGGTTTGTCTTGCCGGAACGGGCTGCGCTGCGCGAGGTGGTCCACATAGTGGTCGATGCCTTCGCCCTCGCGTTCCAGGAAGCGCTGCACCGCATCGGCGAAGGCCGGGTGGGCCAGCCAGTGGGCGCTGGTGGTGCGCACCGGCATCAGCGCGCGCGCCATCTTGTGCTCGCCCTGGGCGCCGCCCTCGAACCGGTCATAGCCCTGGGTGATGCACCACTGCAGCGGCTGGTAGTAGCAGGCCTCAAAGTGCAGGCAGTCCACCCGCTCCAGTGCGCCCCAGTAGCGGCCATAGGCCACCTTCTCGCCGGCGTTTGAGTCAAATTGGCCTGTAGCCCTCGCGGCGCTTGCGTGAAGCGCTATCAAACTTGTAGCAATCGGGCGGCCGCCGCGCTCGGCGGTGAACAGCAGCCAGGCCTCGGGCAGGGTGTCGGCCATGCGCTGGAAGAAGTCGCGGGTGAGGTAGGGCGCGTTGCCATGCTCGAGGTAGGTGCGCTCGTAGCAGCGGTAGAAGAAGTCCCAGTCGGCAGGCGTGATGGCGCGGCCCTGGGCGTGGCGGAAGGTCACGCCCGCATCGGCCACCTTGCGCCGCTCCTGGCGGATCTTCTTGCGCTTGTCCTGGCTCAGGGTGGCGAGGAAGGCGTCGAAGTCACGATAGCGGGTTTCGCCGCCGGGCCGCCCCAAGGCGAAACGCGCCCCCTCGGGGGGCAGCGAGGACACGCCAGTGCCGAGCGTGGGGGCCATGTTCTTCCAGTGGAACTGGACGGTATGGCGCAGCATCAGGCCGGCTTGTTCACACGCCGCCACGTCATCATCCGCCGCGAACAGCAGGTGCAGCGACGACAGCTTTTCCGCCGAGCACCACTGCAGCAGCGCCCGCAGCAGCGCCGCCCGCGCGGTGGCGTCGCGCGCCAGCAGCCGCGCGCCGGGCACCGGCGTGAAGGGCGCCGCTACCAGCGCCTTGGGGTAGTAGGCCAGGCCGTGCTGCTCGTAGGCGTTGGCCCAGGCCCAGTCGAACACGTACTCGCCGTAGGAATGGGTTTTGAGGTACAGCGCACAGGCGGCGTGCAGTTCATCGCCGCGCCACAGCGTCACAAAACGCGGCGTCCAGCCGGTGGCGGGGGTGGCGCTGCCGCTTTCGTGCAGGGCGGCCAGGTACTCGTGGCGCATGAACGGGCTGCCATGCGGCTGCAGTGCGTGCAGGGCGTTCCAGTCGCCGGCATTCACCGCCAGCGGCGAGGCCAATACCCGGGTGACATAATCGTTTGAACTGTTTTGCACTGCTGACATGACTCTCAAACTCTGCGTCGCCCAACTCAATTTCGTCGTGGGCGACATGCCGGGCAACGCCAGGAAGATTGTGGAGGCGGCCCGTGCAGCTTACGCCGACGGCGCCCGCCTGCTGCTGACCCCCGAGCTGTCGATTTGCGGCTACGCCGCCGAAGACCTGTTCCTGCGCCCCGCCTTCATTGCGGCCTGTGATGATGCCGTGAACGAGGTGGCCCGCGCGCTGGCCGGGTTAAAGGGCATGACGGTGGTGGTGGGCCACCCGACTGGCGGCGACCGGCGCACCCGCAGCGTGGCCGTTCAGCAGCGGCACAACGCGGCGAGCGTGCTGCGCGACGGTGCGGTCATTGCCACGTACGCCAAGCGCGAGCTGCCCAACTACCAGGTGTTTGACGAGCGGCGCTATTTCACGCCCGGCACGGGCAGCTGCGTGTTTGAGGTCGAAGGCGTCAAGGTCGGCCTGCTGATCTGTGAAGACGCGTGGTTCGAGGCGCCCGCGCAGGCAGCCAAGGACGCCGGGGCCGAGCTGCTGGCGGTGATCAATGCCTCGCCCTTCCATGTGGGCAAGGGCGGCGAGCGTGAGGACACGATGCGCGAACGCGTGCGGGCCTGTGGCCTGCCGCTGGTCTACGCGCACCTGGTGGGCGGGCAGGACGAGGTGGTGTTCGAGGGCCGGTCGTTTGCCATCAACGCCGACGCCACACTCGCAGGGCGGGCCCCGAGCTTCAAGGAAAACCTGTTCGCAGCCCGCGTGGAATCTGCGCAGGGCGCTATCAAAATCGTAGCAACCACGGAACCGGCGGGCACCGAGGACGCCGATCTCTGGGACGCGCTGGTGCTAGGCGTGCGCGACTACATCGGCAAGAACGGCTTTCCGGGCGCCATCCTCGGCCTGTCGGGCGGCATCGATTCGGCCCTGGTGCTGGCCGTGGCGGTGGACGCGCTGGGCCGCGACCGGGTGCGTGCGGTGATGATGCCGTCGCCCTACACCGCCGACATTTCATGGATCGACGCGCGCGAGATGGCGCGCCGGCTCGGCGTG
Organism: Ramlibacter sp.; assembly: GCA_046348225.1. Lineage (GTDB taxonomy): Bacteria > Pseudomonadota > Gammaproteobacteria > Burkholderiales > Burkholderiaceae_C > JAXMEQ01. The sequence goes on along the minus strand of JAXMEQ010000002.1, from coordinate 122,128 downwards.
CGCTACGACGAGATCTCCATCGTGCCCCAGTTCGAGGCCTTCAAGGCCGCGCTGGCCGGCGAGTTTGCCGGCCGGGCCGAAGACACCACCGAAGAAAACATCCAGGCGCGCATCCGCGGCACGCTGCTGATGGCGCTGTCCAACAAGTTCGGCAGCATCGTGCTGACCACCGGCAACAAGAGCGAGATGGCCACCGGCTACTGCACGCTGTACGGCGACATGGCCGGCGGCTTTGCGGTGATCAAGGACGTGCTCAAGACCCGGGTGTTCCGCCTGGCGCACTGGCGCAACGCACATGACCCCTATGGCACCGGCGCCAACCCGATTCCCGAACGCATCATCACGCGCCCGCCCAGTGCCGAGCTGCGACCCGACCAGAAAGACCAGGACAGCCTGCCACCGTACGAGGTGCTGGACGCAATCCTGGAGCGCTACATGGAAAACGACCAGTCGGCTGCCGAGATCCTGGCCGCCGGTTTTGCCAGGGCCGACGTGGACCGCGTGACGCGGCTGATCAAGATCAACGAGTACAAGCGCCGCCAGGCGCCGGTGGGCATCCGGGTCAGCCACCGCAGCTTCGGCAAGGATTGGCGCTATCCTATTACCAGCAAATTTCTTTGAGGGGACACATTCCATGAAGCAGATCACCGCCATCGTCAAGCCGTTCAAGCTGGAAGAAGTGCGCGAAGCCCTGGCCGAGTGCGGCGTGACGGGCCTGACGGTCACCGAGGTCAAGGGCTTTGGCCGCCAGAAGGGCCACACCGAGCTGTACCGCGGCGCCGAATACGTGGTGGACTTCCTGCCCAAGGTGAAGGTGGAGGTGGTGGTGAAGGACGACGACACCGACCGCTGCGTGGACGCCATCGTCAAGGCCGCGCGCACCGGCAAGATCGGCGACGGCAAGATCTTCATCACCACCGTCGAGCGGGTGGTGCGCATCCGCACCGGCGAGACCGACGAATCGGCCGTCTGAATCGGCCTAGATATCGCTGAGGTTCACGCGGTTGGCCGTGAGCCCGGCCGCCTGCACCAGGGCCGGCAGCAGTTGCGATGGGTCGCTGCCCACCTGCAGCAGGCCCATTTGCCAGTCGCTCATGAAGCCGTGCGCCACGCTGCTGCGCAGGAAAACCAGGAGGCTGTCGTAATAGCCCGCGGCGTTGAGCAGGCCCACTGGCTTGTCGTGGTAGCCCAGCTGGCGCCAGGTCCAGACCTCAAACAGTTCCTCGAACGTGCCAATGCCGCCCGGCAGCGCCAGAAAGGCGTCGGCGCGTTCGGCCATCAGGCGCTTGCGCTCGTGCATGGTGTCCACCACATGCAGCTCGGTGCAGTCGAGCTTGGCCCATTCGCGCTCGACCAGCGCTTTGGGAATGATGCCGACCACCCGGCCGCCGGCAGCCAGCGTGGCGTCGGCCACCACCCCCATCAGGCCGTTGTTGCCGCCGCCATAAACCAGCTGCCCGCCGTGGCGGCCAATCCAGTCACCGACCGCGCGCGCGAGACCGGCAAAGCCGGGCTCGTTGCCCGGTCGCGAGCCGCAGTACACACAGATCGAGAAGGCCGGTGTCATGCGACAAACCGGTGCCACAGCGCCGCACACCAGATGCCGATGCACAGCAGCAGGCTCAGCAGCACGGCGGCACTGCCCATGTCCTTGGCGCGTTTGGACAGGTCGTGCCACTCGGGGCCAATGCGGTCGATGGCCGTTTCAATGCCGGTGTTCAGCAGCTCCACGATCATCAGGATCAGCACCGAGCCGGCCAGCAGCGCCACCTCCACCCAGGTGCGACCCAGCCAGAACGAAGCGGGCAGCAGCACGGCGGCGGCAATGGCCTCCTGGCGGAACGCGGTTTCACCCCAGCCCGCGCGCAAGCCTTCCAGCGAATAGCCGGTGGCATGCCAGACGCGGCTGAGCCCGGTACGGGCCTTCTGGGGATTGACGTCGTGGGGAATCGGAGCGGGCATGCGTGGATTGTGGCGCACCACAGTGACAGGCTCAGCGGCTCAGCGGCGGTGACGACACCAGCCGGGTGCCCGCCAGCGCGTCGTGCCAGAACTGGCGCTGCGGGTGAAAGCGGCTGAGCAGCGCGTACACCGCCACCCAGCCCAGCAGGATGACCACCGACTCGCCCGCCGACAACCTGAAGGGGGCAATGGCCGCCAGGGGCGGCAGGAACCACAGCCAGCTCAGCGCATATCGGCCGAGGGCGCGCAATTGGGTTACCGGCCGGCCGGCCACGTCCACCAGCCGCAGGTTCCAGGTTTTCATGGCCAGCGTCTGGCCGCGCGCCCAGAACCAGGCAAAGTAGATGCCGAACACGATGAACAGGAAGGCCTGCAGCAGGTGGCGGCGCTCGTCCATGGCGTTGCGCATCTGGCCGAGCGTGCTGAACAGCCAGCCGGCCACGAACACCACCGCAAACAGCAGCATGCCTTCATAAAGCCAGCAGGCCATGCGCCGGCCCAGGGGCGGGGCGGTCAGGTCAGGTACAACGGGCGGCAGGGCCGCAGCAGGCGCAGCGCTGCGCCCATCGGTCGAAACAGTCATCGGGGAAACCGGAAAAATCAGTTGTGCTGCACCGGCGCGGTTAGCGGCGCAGCCGTCTGCTGCGTGGGCAGAAGCGTATTGTGATTCACGCGCGGCGCTGTGTCCGCGATTTTCGGCTTGTCCTTGGGGTCGGACTTGTCTTTGACCTTGGCCAGCTTCTGCGGCGGCACGGGCTTGACGGCCGTGGCGGCGCCGGCGGGCTTGGGCGCTGCCTTGGCCGCGAGCTTGCGCTTCTCTTCGTCGCTGAGTGACTGGTAGGCCTCCCACTTGGCCTTCTTGTCGTCGGGCGACAGCTGCTGGGTGTCAGCGAAATTCAGCCGGGCCGCCGCGCGCTGCTGCGGGCTCAGTGCCACCCATTCGGTCATGCGGCTGTGCAGCTTGGCCTGCTCGGCCGCCGGCAGCTTGGGGTAGTTCTGGGACAGGGCCAGCCATTTGCGCTTCTGCGCCTCGCTGATCGTGGTCCATTGCGCTGCGAGCGGCTTCAGTGCCTGCTGCTGGGCCGGATTGAGCTCGGTCCAGGCCGGCCCGCCGGCCGCCACCTTGCCAGTGCGCGGCGGGGAGGCCGCGGGGCGGGTGGCTGGCTTGGCGGGCACCGCATGGGTGTCCGCGGCGGCCTGGGCGACCACCGCAGGCACTGCGGTCTGGGCCTGGGTGGAGGGTGTGAAGGCTGCAGAGGCGGTGCCAACCGCCACCACCAGTCCTACCAACGCCACCCCGTGCTGGTGCCAGCCCAAACGGGCAACAGGCAGGGGCGGACGGGCAGGGTGCATGGCGGTCCGGCGCGTTCTTACTGGCTGCGTTCGCTGCTGGTCTTGAGGAACTGGACGAAGCCCGGGTCGGCGTAGGCTGCGGGCGGCAGGTCGTCGGTCAGCAAGGCGGCATCGACCTCAGCGACTTCCTGGGCACGGTATTCGTTCTGGACAACATTGATGGCCACCAGGCCCGCTGCCAGCGCCACGATCGGCAGGGCCGAAGCGATGCGACCCCAGAACCCCAGCCCGTCGCCGTCAAAGCCGAGTGTGGCGTTGCCACCGGCCATGGCCAGCACCGGCGCCGTACGGGTGACCGAAAGTTTGCGTCGTGCCAGCGCTTGGGCACGCGCGGCCCGCAGACGCTCGGTGATCTCGTAGGGCATGTCGCCCGTGCCCGCCGACAGACGGGCTGCAATTCGCCGGCCGAAGTCGTCTTGCAGGCCGGATGCAGAGTAAGAATTTTGTTGTTGCATCATGGTTTCATTCCCTTTGCCTTCAGCGCTTTACTGAGGGCCTGGACCGCACGGGAACAGTGCGTTTTGACACTGCCTTCCGAACAGCCCATGGCCGCAGCGGTTTCTGCCACGTCCATCTCCTCCCAGTAACGCATGAGGAACGCTTCCCGTTGACGACCCGGCAACTGCTGGATCTCGGTCTCGATCTCACGCAATATCTGCGCCCGCCGCAGGGAATCTTCGGAACTTTCCACAGCTTGGGAGCCTTCCGGGCCGGAATAAGTTTCAAGAAGATCGAAATCTCCCTCGTCCGAGCCGGATTCGAAGTCCCGCATGTCGGAAAACAGCGCGTTGCGGGTCTTCTGGCGCCGGAACCAGTCGAGCATGCAGTTCGACAGGATGCGCTGGAACAGCATCGGCAGTTCGTCCAGCGGCTTGTCGCCGTAGTGCTCGGCCAGCTTCATCATGCTGTCCTGCACGATGTCCAGCGCCGCTTCCTCGTCGCGGACGTGGTAAAGCGAACGCTTGAAGGCGCGCTTTTCAACGCTTTTGAGGAAGTCGGAGAGTTCTTTTTCGGTGGCCAAGGGTCAGATGCTGCGGTGGTGGGCCCGGGGCTTTTGTCTCGTTTTGGACGCATTTTCCGGCGGCTGGGCCGTCGGCACCGCGAAATTATGGCACCGCGCCACCCCGTTTCGGGGCAACCGGTGTGTTGCAGTGCGATAATGCGCGCTGCAAGTCAAAAGGCAAACGAGCCCTGATCCGGCGGTGCAAGCAGCCCGCCCATGGTTTGGGTTCTAAGTCCCGGTCCGGCTCCACAAGAGACCGTTGAAGGGGCACCCAAGGTTTTTCGTCAGAGAAATTCACAAAGGTTGATCATGGAAATCTCAAAGGCCGAAATGTCGGCTGCCGCGGCGTCTGCGGCAAATCCTTCGAATCCGCAGGACCTGCGGGGCTCCGAAATCCTCGTCACGGCACTCCAGGCTGAAGGCGTGAAATACGTCTGGGGCTATCCCGGCGGTGCGGTGCTGCACATCTATGACGCGTTCTACAAGCAGGACACCATCCAGCATGTGCTGGTGCGCCACGAGCAGGCGGCCGTGCACGCTGCTGACGGCTACGCCCGTGCTACCGGGGATGTCGGCGTGGCGCTGGTCACGTCGGGCCCCGGGGTCACCAATGCCGTGACCGGCATCGCCACGGCCTACATGGACAGCATTCCGATGGTGATCATCACCGGGCAGGTGCCAACGCACGCCATCGGGCTGGACGCCTTCCAGGAATGCGACACGGTCGGCATCACGCGCCCCATCGTGAAGCACAACTTCCTGGTCAAGGACGTGCGCCACCTGGCCGACGTGATGAAGAAGGCTTTTCACATTGCACGCAGCGGCCGTCCTGGCCCGGTGGTGGTGGACATCCCGAAGGACGTGTCGTTCAACAAGACCGCCTACACCGGCTATCCCGAGACGGTGGAAATGCGTTCCTACAACCCGGTGCGCAAGGGCCATGGCGGCCAGATCCGCAAGGCCCTGCAGCTGTTGATGAACGCCAAGCGGCCCTACATCTACACCGGCGGCGGCGTGCTGCTGGGCAATGCCACGCAGGAGCTGCGCACCCTGGTGGACATGCTGGGCTACCCGTGCACCAACACGCTGATGGGCCTGGGCGCCTATCCGGCCAGCGACCGCAAGTTCCTGGGCATGCTGGGCATGCACGGCACCATCGAAGCCAACAACGCCATGCAGAACTGCGACGTGCTGCTGGCCGTGGGCGCGCGGTTTGACGACCGCGTGATCGGCAACCCGAAGCACTTTGCCCAGAACGAGCGCAAGATCATTCACATCGATATCGACCCGTCGAGCATTTCCAAGCGGGTGAAGGTGGACATCCCGATCGTCGGTGACGTGAAGGAAGTGCTGACCGAACTCATCGCGATGGTGAAGGAGTCGGGCCTCAAGCCGGACGCCGACGCCCTGGGTGGCTGGTGGGAGACCATTGAAGGCTGGCGCAAGCGCGACTGCCTCAAGTACGACCGCCACAACAAGGACGTGATCAAGCCCCAGTACGTGGTGGAAACGCTGTGGAACATGACGCGGGACGCCGACACCTACATCACGTCCGACGTGGGCCAACACCAGATGTGGGCAGCGCAGTACTACCGTTTTGACGAGCCGCGCCGCTGGATCAACTCGGGCGGGCTGGGCACCATGGGCGTGGGCATTCCCTATGCCATGGGCATCAAGCTGGCCAAGCCCGACAGCGAGGTGTACTGCATCACCGGCGAAGGCTCGGTGCAGATGTGCATCCAAGAGCTGTCCACCTGCCTGCAGTACAACACGCCGATCAAGATCGTCTCGCTTAACAACCGATACCTCGGCATGGTGCGCCAGTGGCAGGAACTCGACTACGAGGGCCGCTACAGCCACAGCTACATGGACGCGCTGCCCAACTTCGTGAAGCTGGCCGAGGCCTATGGCCATGTGGGCATGCTGATCGAGCGGCCGCAGGACGTGGAGCCCGCGCTGCGCGAGGCGCGCAAGCTCAAGGACCGCACGGTGTTCATGGACTTCCGGACCGACCCCACCGAGAACGTGTTCCCGATGGTGCAGGCCGGCAAGGGCATCACCGAAATGCTGCTCGGCAGCGAAGATTTGTAAGAAATAGGCCTGTAGCCCGCGCAGATGCTGCGTACGGCGCTACAAAATCGATAGCAATCACCGCAACTTCCTGACGAATCTATTGGCGGCCGAGCCGCCGGGTTACCGCCCGGCGGGGAGGGCCGCCGAAAAGAGGAATCACACACCATGAAACACATCATTGCAGTACTGCTGGAAAACGAGCCCGGTGCTCTTTCCCGCGTGGTGGGCCTGTTCTCGGCCCGTGGCTACAACATCGAGTCGCTGACCGTGGCGCCGACGGAAGACCCGTCGCTGTCGCGCATGACGATCCAGACCACCGGCTCGGACGACGTGATCGAGCAGATCACCAAGCACCTGAACCGCCTGATCGAGGTCGTCAAGGTCGTGGACCTGACCGAGGGCGCCTACACCGAGCGTGAGCTCATGATGGTGAAGGTCCGGGCCGTCGGCAAGGAGCGCGAGGAAATGAAGCGCATGGCCGACATCTTCCGCGGCCGCATCATCGACGTGACGGAAAAGAGCTACACCATCGAGCTGACCGGCGACCAGTCCAAGAACGACGCTTTTCTGGAAGCAATCGACCGCAGCGCGATCCTGGAGACGGTGCGCACCGGATCCAGCGGCATTGGCCGCGGCGAGCGCATCCTGCGGGTATGACCCACTTTTCAATCCAACAATTTCAACAGGAGAAACCATGAAGGTTTATTACGACAAGGACTGTGACCTGAGCCTGATCAAGGGCAAGACGGTTGCCATCATCGGCTACGGTTCGCAGGGCCATGCCCATGCCCAGAACCTCAACGACAGCGGCGTGAAGGTCGTGGTCGGCCTGCGCAAAGGCGGCGCCAGCTGGGACAAGGTTGGCAAGGCCGGCCTGACCGTGATGGAAGTCAACGACGCCGTCAAGGCCGCCGACGTGGTCATGATCCTGCTTCCCGACGAGCAGATCGCCGAGGTCTACCGCAACAACGTCGAGCCCAACATCAAGAAGGGCGGCTCGCTGGCGTTCGCCCACGGCTTCAACGTTCACTACAACCAAGTGGTGCCCCGTGCCGATCTGGACGTCTGGATGGTCGCACCCAAGGCCCCCGGCCACACCGTGCGCAACACCTACACCCAGGGTGGTGGCGTGCCCCACCTGGTGGCGGTGCACCAGGACAAGTCGGGCAAGGCCCGTGACCTGGCCCTGAGCTACGCCATGGCCAACGGTGGCGGCAAGGCCGGCATCATCGAGACCAACTTCAAGGAAGAGACCGAGACCGACCTGTTCGGCGAGCAGGCCGTGCTGTGCGGCGGCGCGGTCGAACTCATCAAGATGGGCTACGAGACGCTGGTGGAAGCCGGCTACGCGCCCGAGATGGCCTACTTCGAGTGCCTGCACGAGCTCAAGCTCATCGTGGACCTGATCTACGAAGGCGGCATCGCCAACATGAACTACTCGATCTCGAACAACGCCGAGTACGGCGAGTACGTGACGGGCCCCGAGGTGATCAACGAGCAGTCGCGCGTGGCCATGCGCAATGCGCTCAAGCGCATCCAGAACGGTGATTACGCCAAGATGTTCATCCTGGAAGGCCGCACTGGCTACCCCAGCATGACGGCGCGCCGCCGCAACACGGCAGACCACAGCATCGAGGTGGTGGGCGCCCAGCTGCGCGCCATGATGCCCTGGATCGCCAAGAACAAGCTGGTCGACCAGACCCGCAACTGACCTGGCCCCCGAGCGCGGTCAAAAGGCCACTTCGGTGGCCTTTTCGCATTTCCGGACTGCTTGCTGACTTAAACTCGGCGCATGAACACTGATCACGGGTCCGACGCCGCCGAAGGCATTGTGGTGCGCAAGCGGCGCAAGGGCATCTACATTCTGCCCAACCTGTTCACGCTGGCGGCGCTGTTCGGCGGGTTCTACGCCATCGTCATGGCCATGAACGGCCGCTTCGACCTGGCGGCTGCGGGCGTGTTCTGCGCCATGGTGCTCGACAGCCTGGACGGCCGGGTGGCACGCATGACGAACACCCAGAGCGCCTTTGGCGAGCAGATGGATTCGTTGTCCGACATGGTGTCGTTCGGCGCTGCGCCGGCGCTGATCGCCTACGAGTGGTCGCTCAAGGGCCTGGGCCGCTGGGGCTGGATCGCGGCTTTCGTGTACTGCGCCTGCGCCGCACTGCGGCTGGCGCGCTTCAATGTGAACACCGCCGTCGTGGACAAGCGGTACTTCCAGGGCCTGCCGTCACCGGCAGCGGCGGCGCTGGTGGCCGGCTTCATCGGTGTGGCCACCGATGTGGGGGTCAAGGGCTATGAGGTGGCCTGGGTGATGTTCGCGCTGGCGCTGTATGCGGGGCTGACCATGGTGACGAACGTGCCGTTCTACAGCTTCAAGGACGTGCAAATGAAAAAGAGCGTGCCGTTCGTGGTGATCGTGCTGATCGCGCTGGGCATTGCCGTCATCAACATCCACCCGCCGATCGTGCTGTTCGGCCTGTTCGTGATCTACGGCCTGTCGGGCTACATCCTGTACGGCTGGCGCCGCGCCAAGGGCCAGCAGACGAGTGTGATCAGCACCTCCACCGACGAGCCCGAGGAACGGGGCCTGCACAAGTGATGGCGCGGTTGTGCTACATTCCTGACATGAACACGATTTCGCTGTCGCTACTGCTAATTCGCCACGGGCGGAGTCGGTAGCGCACGCGCTTATCCTTCACCAAAGGCCCGTATGCACCCGCAGCGGGCCTTTTGTTTTGTGTTTGAAATTTCGCGCTGCGGGCTTCCAGGAACCAAGGAGAAACCACATGGCTGACCAGTTGATCATTTTTGACACCACCTTGCGAGACGGCGAACAGTCGCCCGGCGCGTCGATGACCAAGGACGAGAAGCTGCGCATCGCGCGGCAGCTCGAGCGGCTGAAGGTGGACGTGATCGAGGCCGGCTTCGCCGCCAGCTCCAATGGCGACTTCGAAGCGGTGCAGGGCATTGCCAACGCCATCAAGGACTCCACCGTGTGCTCGCTGTCGCGCGCCAATGACCGCGACATCTCACGCGCTGCCGAGGCGCTCAAGGGCGCGGCGCGTGCCCGCATCCACACCTTCATTGCGACGTCGCCGCTGCACATGGAGAAGAAGCTGCGCATGACGCCCGACCAGGTGCTGGAGCAGGCCAAGCAGTCGGTGCGCTTTGCCCGCAACCTGTGTGGCGACATCGAGTTTTCGCCGGAAGACGGCTACCGCAGCGAAATGGACTTCCTGTGCCGCGTGCTGGAATCCGTGATTGCCGAAGGCGCCACCACCATCAACGTGCCGGACACCGTGGGTTACGCCGTGCCTGAGCTGTACGGCGAGTTCATCAAGACGCTGCGTGAACGCATCCCCAACAGCGACAAGGCGGTCTGGTCCGTGCATTGCCACAACGACCTGGGCATGGCGGTGGCCAACTCGCTGGCCGGGGTGAAGATTGGCGGCGCGCGCCAGGTGGAATGCACCATCAACGGGCTGGGCGAACGCGCCGGCAACTGCTCGCTGGAAGAGATCGTGATGGCGGTGAAGACGCGCAAGGACTACTTCGGTCTGACCATGAACATCGACCCGGTCCACATCGTGGCGGCCAGCCGCATGGTCAGCCAGACCACGGGCTTCGTGGTGCAGCCGAACAAGGCGGTGGTGGGGGCCAACGCCTTTGCGCACGCCAGCGGCATCCACCAGGACGGCGTGCTCAAGGCGCGCGACACCTACGAAATCATGCGGGCCGAAGACGTGGGCTGGAGCGCCAACAAGATCGTGCTGGGCAAGCTCAGCGGCCGCAATGCCTTCAAGCAGCGCCTGCAGGAGCTGGGCGTGTCAATGGAAAGCGAGGCCGACGTCAACACCGCCTTTGCGCGCTTCAAGGAGCTGGCCGACCGCAAAAGCGAAATCTTTGACGAGGACATCCTCGCCCTGGTCAGCGATGAAAGCGTGACGCATGAAAAAGAGCAATACGGCTTTGTCTCGCTGTCGCAACACAGCGAAACCGGCGAGCGCCCGCACGCCAGCATCGTGTTCACGGTCAATGGCAAGGAAGTGCAGGGCCAGTCGGACGGCAACGGCCCGGTGGATGCGTCGCTCAAGGCCATCGAAACCCATGTGAAAAGCGGCGCCGAAATGGTGCTGTATTCGGTCAATGCGATCAGCGGCTCCACCGAGAGCCAGGGGGAAGTCACGGTCCGACTGCAGAACTCTGGCCGGGTGGTCAATGGTGTGGGCTCTGACCCCGATATCGTGGTGGCATCCGCCAAGGCGTATCTCAGTGCACTCAACAAGTTACAGAGCAAAGCTGACCGTGTGGCGGCCCAAGGCTAGGGTTAATACCAGTTATTGATCACGTGGTTTAGGAAAATCACGCAAGTCTTTGATCTTGCGTGATTTTTTTTTGGCTTGTACACTCCGGCATCGCTGTTGCGTTAAGGAGTATCGCCTGATGACCTGCCATGACGCCCCAATGCTGAGCAAAACCTTGAAACGTCTCCTGCAATCCCTTTCAATTTGCCTGCTGGGCGGCGTGCTGGCCTTGCCGCTGGCCCAGGCGGCGGAGACGGGCAATATTGTCAAAAAGAGCAAATCCACTGCCGTCTCCAAACGCAAGGCGGTGCGCGCTCAGCCGGTTGCCAAGCGCAAGTCGGTGGTTCGAGTGGCGGCCCCGGCGCGGCCTTCCTATGGTCAGATTGCCGGTCTGCACACCACGCAGGACCAGCTGGACCTGAAGTCCAGCGTGGCCCTGGTGATTGACCAGGACACGCGTGAAGTGCTGTTCAGCAAGAACGATTCGGCTGTGCTGCCGATTGCGTCGCTCACCAAGCTGATGACCGGCCTGCTGATCAGCGAGGCCCGGCTGCCGATGGATGAAATGATCACCATCACCCAGGACGATGTGGACACGGAAAAGGGCAGCACGTCGCGTCTGCGCGTGGGCACCGAACTCAGCCGTGGCGAGTTGCTTCACCTGGCGCTCATGTCCAGTGAAAATCGCGCAGCGCACGCGCTGGGCCGAACTTACCCGGGCGGGTTGGGCGCTTTTGTCACCCTCATGAACAACAAGGCCCGTGCGCTGGGCATGCGTGACACGTCCTATGTGGAGCCGACCGGCTTGTCCAGCCGCAACCAGTCCAGCGCCAAGGACCTCGCCACCCTCGTCGGAGTGGCCTACAACGACCCGCTGCTGCGCGAGCTGTCCACCTCGCCCGGCTATCAGGTGGCGGTGGGCAACCGCACCCTGCAGTACAACAACACGAACCGGCTGGTCAAGAACCCGCAGTGGGAGATCGGCCTGCAAAAGACCGGCTACATCTCCGAAGCCGGTCAATGCCTGGTCATGCAGGCCAAGATTGCGGGACGCAAGCTCATCATGGTGTTCCTGGACTCGGCGGGCAAGCTCAGCCGCCTGGGTGATGCCGAGCGGGTGCGCCGCTGGGTGGAGTCGATTCCCTCCGAGCCCCCCAGTACGCTAATACGCCAGGTCAACGGCTGACGACAACGGGCCCCCGGGGCCCGTTCATGTTTTGTAGCCCAGCGCGGTTGAAATTTCACTCGCGGTGGCCTGCAGCTTGGGCAGCCAGCTGTCGTCCAGCCGGTCGGCCGGGGCGGAAATGGACAGGCCCGCCACGAGCTTGTTCTGGTCGTCATAGATGCCGGCGGCCATGCAGCGCACGCCCAGCTCCAGCTCTTCGTTGTCCCGCGCAATGCCGTATTGCCGGGCCTTCGCCAGCTCCCGCTCCAGCACCGGCAGCTGCGTGATGCTGTTCTTGGTGTGGCCGGCCAGCCCCGTGCGGGTGGCATAGGCGCGCACGCGCTGCGGGTCGTCCACCGCCAGAAACAGCTTGCCGGTGGACGTCAGGTGCAGCGGCGCGCGGCCGCCGATGGCCCGCACCACCTGCATGCCCGAGCGTTCGCTGTAAGCCCGCTCGATGTACACGATTTCGTCGCCCTGACGCATGCTCAGGTTCACCGGCTGCTGGATCAGCTTGTGCAACTCGCGCATGGGCGCCAGCGCCGCGTCGCGCACGTTCAGGCGGCCCTTGACCAGGTTGCCCAGCTCCAGCAGGCGCATGCCAAGGCGGTAATTGCCAGCCTCAGGCCGGTCCACAAACCGGCCGGTGGCCAGGTCGTTCAGGATGCGGTGGGCGGTGGACGGGTGCAAACCCGTTTTCTCGCTGATCTCCTTGAGTGAAATCGCCTCTTCACGAGAGGCCAGCACGTCAATCAGCGAGAACATGCGCTCGATGACCTGGATGGTCGGCGTCGCAACAACGTTGGGGTCTGTTTTTCTCATGGACTCCCCAGAGGTGGAAAAGCCCTTATTTTATCTTGTGAAATCAGGTCTTGTGCAACGCAGCAGCCTCGCCGGGCGTCCACACGCCGTCCAGCAGCGTCTCGTGCGGCAGGAACCGGGCCTTGTAGTTCATCTTGGGGCTCTGGCCGATCCAGTACCCCAGGTACACATGCGGCAGGCCCAGGCGGCGCGCCTGGTCGATCTGCCACAGCACGCTGTACGTGCCATAGCTCGCGGCCGGCTCGGGCTCGTAGAAGGTGTACACGGCCGAGATGCCGTCGTTGAGCACGTCCAGGATCGACACCATGCGCAGCGTGCCTGGCGTGCCGTCCTGCGTGGCGTCGCGGAACTCGACCAGCCTCGAGTTGACCCGGCTTTGCAGCAGGAACTGTGTGTACTGGTCGATGCTGTCATGGTCCATGCCTCCGCCCGCGTGGCGACCCGTCTGGTAGCGCAGGTACAGGTGGTAGTGCTCAGGTACAAAGCACAGTTTGAGCACACGCGCCTGCAGCCCGGCGTGGCGCGTCCAGGCGCGACGCTGGCTGCGGTCTGGCTTGAACGCGTTGACCAGCACGCGCAGCGGCACACAGGCCCGGCAGCCGTCGCAATAGGGCCGGTAAGTGAACATGCCGCTGCGGCGGAAGCCGCTGGTGACCAGGTCGGAGTAGGTGTCGTTGTGGATCAGGTGGCTGGGCGTGGCCACTTGCGACCGCGCCTGCTTGCCCGGCAGGTAGCTGCACGGGTAGGGCGCCGTTGCATAGAACTGCAAGGTCTGGAGCGGGAGATCCTTGAGGTGCGTCACGCGGAACTACATGGGCGGCAAAAGGTGATTCCAGTATACGGGCTCGAAGCGCCAGGCCGGCGCCGGCAGCACCGCCGCTGCCGCGACATGCGTCACGAAGCTGTGGCGCGGAACCTCACGCGCACCCAGCGAGGCCAGGTGCCGCGTGTTCTGCTGGCAGTCGATCATGGCCACGCCTTGCGCGCGGCAAAAAGCCACCAGCGCGGCCAGCGCAATCTTCGACGCATCGGGTACCCGTGTGAACATCGATTCGCCAAACACCGCGCGGCCCAGGCCCACGCAGTACAGGCCGCCGGCCAGCTCGCCGTCGATCCAGGTCTCCACACTGTGGGCCAGACCGGCGCGGTGCAGCGCGCAGTAGGCCGACACCATGGCCGGCACGATCCACGTGCCCGACTGGCCCGGCCGCGGGCTTTGCGAGCACGCGCGGATCACCTGTTCGAACGCCGTGTCAAACCGCACCTCGCAGCCAGAGGCGGTGGCAAAGCGGGTCAGCACCTTGCGCAGCGAGCGGTGCAGCCGGAACTCGGCCGTGTGCAGCACCATGCGCGGGTCGGGGCTCCACCAGAGGATGGGCTGGCCTTCGCTGAACCAGGGAAAGATGCCTGCGCTGTAGGCGCGCTGCAGCGTGGCCACGTCCAGCGCACCGCCGGCGGCCAGCAGGCCGGGCGCGGGTGCCTCCGGGCCCCAGGCGCGCTCGGCGTCGGGGAAAGGTTCGCCAGGTTCGAGCCAGGGGAGTTTTTGCATGAGCCAATGGAAAAGGGCCTGCAACGACACCGTTGCAGGCCCTTATTGTGGTGGCTTCCCGTCGGATGCTCACTGCGAACCAAACGCGTTCATGTGCCCCGACCGAGCTTGTCCGCGGCAGATACTTCTAGGCTCGTATCCATGGCGTGTCAATGAACCCCCCACACAGAAATTCCGCCAACGCGACGGCACTTGGGATAACCATTGCATCGCACTATCATGAAGAGTGACGCAGTAGACTTAAGGTTTAACTATGAAGACGAGCTGCATGCCACTTGTCGCGTTTTTGCTATTCGCAGGATCCAGCACGTCTGCGCTTTCTGAGCCAGGCAGGGTCGAACGGTGGCTAATGGGCGAGCCGATGTCGCTTTTCGACTGGGGCATCTACAAGATTGACAAAAAGATATCCGAACTGAAGTCATTGAAGACGAACCAGGCCGGCAAGTTTTTCTTCGGTTCTGCAAATTACGACTGGAACGCGAATCGTCTTCGCCTTAAGGTGAACTTCGTAGGGAAAGGTACCGATGCTGAATGCGTGGACAGCATAAAGTGGGCTAAGGGGGCACTACTCAACTACACATGGTCAGAGAAAGAGCAGGTTGGTGTTGCGAAGGACGTTTTGGCCGGTTATTTTGCGCACGAGGGCGGTTATCAGGCCACGAATCAGCCAGCAGATGTCGGGGAGCAGCTTGTCCGCATAACGGTCCTTGAAGCCACCGTTTTCGTCCCTGCAGAATCTGGTAGTTACGCGCCCAGGGCGCGATGTGCGATGGACTTTCAGACATCTGACGTGAACGTAGTAAAGCGTTAACTTGCGATTCCCGAGAACTGCTAGAGGCTATACGTGCAGTCAGGCCATAGTCCTTATCATACGTGCTGAGAACGTGGAGATCCATCAATGAAGACTCGAAGCTTTTCCGGTGCGTTTTTGCTTTTTGCGCTGCTGCTGACCGGCTGCACTGACGCGGCAAGGTTGAAGGATCTCGATGCGAAGATTTCTGACTTGGAAGCCGCCAATAAGGCCTTGAATCTAAGGGTCCAAATGCTTGAGTTTCAAGTGGAGACTTCGGATTGGGATCGCATCGCGTTCATGAAGCCGGGGGATAGCGGCTACTCTGCAATCAGATATGACCTTGGCATAGTCACAGTGAAGATACAAGACGTGAAGCCTTACGCGAATGGAAGCAAAATCTCCCTACAGTTTGGGAATCTTACCTCGGCGAAAGTCGACGGCCTGAAGGCGAAGATCGAGTGGGGGACTGTGAATGAAAAAGGCGTAGCCCAAAACGACAAAGCAAAATCGAGAGAAGTCATTTTTTCAGAGTCATTGGCCCCAGGCTCTTGGACTCTTTCCGAACTCGTACTTGATGGGATTCCACCTACTGAGCTTGGCTTCGTTCGTCTGAAAGACGTTGGTCACCGTGGAATAGGACTGCATCGATGATGTGTTGCAAGCCCGAAAGTTACGAACACTGCCTACGGCGAAGTTGCTACTCATTCGGCCAGCTTGTCCAAGTCAGCTTTTCGTGAAGCGTGTCGACAAACTGTTTTAGGAAATCGATGTCGTTGTCTAGGTAGCAGCGGTAGTTGCCCCCTACATCACGCTGCTGAGGGCAAATGACGAGCGGAGCATTGTTTACTGCATGGTGACACAAGAGGAACTCTTTACCAAAATTTGACGTAGCTTTCTCGAACGCCTGATAACCATCGGGAATCGGTTCTGACGAGTACGTTAGGGTTGGCAGTCGACATGCGCCGCCACGTGAAGCTTGGCTTCGCAGAGCGTTGAACTGCCATGGATCGAACACCTTTCGATCATCCGCCGCAGCTCTTAGGTGTGGGCTGTGCTGTATCAAGTCATCCCAGACTGTCAGTTGCATTCCTTCTTTCACAACTGCATCAACCACTGGAACGAAGTCTTCGTCGCCGGCTAGGAGTGTCGCGCTGTGCATGTTGCGCTTGTAAGAGTGTGACAGTAGATCGACTGCAATCTGAACATCGACTTGCTTCTGCGTATAGCGGTTGTACTTACCGAGCTTTCGTCGGCCGTGAGAAACATGCCAACCCGGCAACTGGAGGCTTTCAATAAGGCGATCGTAGCGTTCAGCCTTGGCGGCGTCGTGCTTCTCCGGTGTGCTCTCGTCGTTCGGCGGCGAGTGATAGTAAAAAACTTTTGTGAATCCCAATCCAAGCTTCGAATAGTCGAAATCCGCATTTCCGCTTGGATAAAACTTCTTGCTGTACGTCTGAATTAAGACGTCAAGGTAACCCCCATCAATGAACAGGTACTTGACGGAGGTGTCAACAAAGCCGAATCCACGCAGCATAGATCCTCACCATTGATATCTAGTTTGGCCCCGGTCAACACGCCGCTGCTACCAAAGCCGTAGGACAGGTTGATGTGCATGCGTTGACACAGTGGCACAGGACGCCTACTGTACATGCAGCGCCATGAGAGGCGTCTCCTCGGTTCAAAACAAGCAACCTTTCAGGCCCGCAGCGATGCGGGCCTTTTTTCTGCCTGTAGGGGTGCCACTTTGCCCCCTTTTTCTGCACTGGCGCGGCCCGGATGATGGCCGACCATGCCCAAAGACTGGACCGCCCGGCTCGATCACTTGAACTTCCGCTGTTCTGCGTGCAAGCACAGCTGGAGCGCGCCGCCGGATCTGGTGGAGGACGATCCGGAGACGGATTACCACCCACACCGCTCCTACACCAATTGTCCGCGCTGCAAGACTCAGCCGCTTCAACGCCATAAAGCACAGCTTGGAGACGCGTACCGCCACCAACATCCCGGCCAAGCCAGGCAAGTACGCGTTTTGCGCGCAGTGCGACATGGTTGGCCACTGAGGCGTGGAGCTGCCCGCGTGCAAGGAGCAATATAGGTGGCTTGAGCCGTGCAAGAGTGACTGCTACTTCTCGTTCCGGGAGGGGCACTTTCCATTCGCTTTGCGTGGTCCGTAACTGCAACCCCTGCGGCGCGCTTCGGATGGAATTGAAATGGCCGCAAGTGCGGCGAGCAGCATCAGGCGTCTTGCAATCATTTTTGACTCCTCAGTCCTTGGTGCCTTCTTTGCCTGTGTAGGGATTCGTGTTGCCTTTTGGGCTCCAGTTATTCGTTTTGCTGCTGTCTCGATCTGTTGCCCGGTGTGGGGCAACGTAAGTGCCGTCCTTTTTTGTATAGCCCTTCACCCCGTGGCTTGACTTAGCCAGGGCTGGCGTCGCCAGAATTGCTGCCGCTACGAGCACAAGTATTCCTCGCATGGTTGTCTCCAGTGTTGTGATGCCGGTGTCCGGCCGGCGCGGATTGTCCAAGCCCATTCGAACTGGAATCTTCCCGAGGGTCAAGCATCGACCTAATCACTTCTGATGAGGAGCGCGAGATGAAACTTGGCCCTTCCGGGCGGAGAATGCTGTTGGCGAATGGTCCGAGGCGCCACAGATCTGGTCTGACAAGACCAAAAGAAAAGGGGTTACGTTTGCACGTAACCCCTTGATTTATATGGCTCCTCGACCTGGGCTCGAACCAGGGACCTACGGATTAACAGTCCGGCGCTCTACCGACTGAGCTATCGAGGAACAGCCTCAGATTATAGCGTCATTTTCGGCCGCTTTTCAAAGGCTGGCGGTGAATGACAGACGAATCGTTCGCGCCGCACCAGGGTACAGGTACACATGGCCGAACTGGTAGGGCGATTCCTTCCAGTAGCGCTTGTTGGCCAGGTTCTCGATGCCCAGCGTCCAGCGGGTGCTGGCACCGTTGAGCCGGGTGTCGTAGTGCAGCGCCGCGTCGATGCGCGTCCAGCCGGGCAGGGTGATGGTTTCGTCCGGCGTCACGGCCCTGCGGCCTTCGTGCGAGAGCTGGCCTTGCAGTTCCAGCCCCGGCACGGCGACCAGCTTCCAGGCGGCGTTGGCGCGCAGCACCTGGCGCGGCACATTGGTTGGGCGCTTGCCGTTGATGGCGGGCTCGGCCGTGCTGCCGCGGCGTTTGGCGTCCAGCAGGGTCACGCCGCCGCCCACGCGCCAGGGGCCGGCGGCCCACTGGGCACTGGCTTCCAGGCCGCGGTGCAGGGCGTCGCCGTCGTACTGGCCCAGGCAGGGCGTGATGCCCAGCCGGCCGCAGGCGTCCAGGTTGCTCACGGGGCGCTCGATCTGGAACCACGCCACCTGCCAGCCGGTAGCGGCGTCGCCGCCCTTCAGGCCCAGTTCGTACTGCTTCGACTTGAGCGCCGGCAGCGCGACGCCGGCGTTGGTGTATTGCGCGGCGCGGTTGGGTACCACTTGCGACTCGACACCCTCGCCGTAGCTGGCGTAGGCCATCAGTGCCGGGGTGAACTGGTAGCTCGCAGCCAGCCAGGGCGTGGTCAGGCTGTCGGTGTAGGCCGTGGCGCGCGAGCCATTGGTGCGCACGCTGCGGCGGTCCAGCCGCGTGTGGCGGAGGCCCAGCCAGGTGGTGAACTGGGCGTTCCAGCGGATGGCGTCCTGCACCGAAAACTCGAGCGACTTTTCGTCGCGGTTGGTGTTCTCGTCGGTCAGCGCCGGGTCGGCCGGCACCACCGCCGTGCCCTGGATGTTGCCGATGCCCACGTAATTGAAAGCCTGGCGGTCAAAGCGGTTTCGCACCCGGCTGTTGACGATGCCAAAGCCCAGCTCGTGCGCCACGCTGCCGGTGCTGAGCTTGCCCTTCAGGCTCAGCGCGGCGGCCTGCTGGCGGCGGCGCTCGTTCTCGGAGCGGAAGTCGTAAAAGTCAAACGTGCCGTCCGAGCAGTAGCGGTCGAAGTTGCCTTCGGCGCCACAGCCAAACGCATAAGCCAGCCGGTCGTCGGTCTTGAGCGTCTGGCTGCCGAGCTGGGCGCTCCAGCGCCACTGGCTGTTCAGCGCCTGCTCAAAGCGCACGGTGCCGGTCAGTGCGTCAAACACCGACGCTTGCGACCAGGGCTGGTTGTTCAGGTTCAGGCGCGGGTCCACCACCGCCGGCAGGCGGTTGCCCAGCAGGCTGTAGGCGGCCTGGCTGGGCTGCTGCTTGTGGCTCCACTCGAATTCCGCCTCCAGCACGGAATCCTTGTTGATGCGCCAGTCAGTCGCCAGCGCCAGCAGTTGCCGCTCGCCGTCCAGCGCGCGGGTCAGCGGGCGCAGCCGCTCGCTGGCGACGTTCAGGCGGTAGCCAAAGGCCTTGTCGACGCCAAAGCGGCCGCCCAGGTCGGCTGCGGCGAGCACGCTGGCGCGGCTGGTGGCTTCGAGCTTCACCTCACGCAGGTCTTGTTGCGTCGGGCGCTTGACGACGTAGTTCACCAGCCCGCCGGGCGCGCTGGTGCCAGCCTGGATGCCGCTGGTGCCCTTGAGGATTTCAATGCGCTCCTTGTTGTCCAGCGGGATGCTGGTTTCGGCGCTGATGGGCAGGCCCTCGCGCCGGTAGTTGAAGCGGTTGTCCAGCGTGAAGCCGCGAATCGTCAGGTAGTCCCAGTAGCCGGGTGCGTTGTAGGCGTCGGTGACGGACGCGTCGAACTGCGTCAGGTCGGCCAGGCGGCGTGCGCCGCTTTGCTGCAGCTGTTCGCGCCCGACCACGGTGGCCGACACCGGCACTTCTTTCAGCGGCAGGTCGCCAAAACCGGTCACGTCGGCCTGCGCGGGGGCGCTGCGGTCGTTCACGGTCACGGGTTTGAGCGTCGCGTCGGCTTGGGCTTGCGCGCCGTTTGCTGCAAAAAATGTAGCGGCCAGCGCAGCTGCGACGCGGGTTAGCGGCCAGTTGGGCTTGTGAATCGAATGAAAAGGCGTGTGGTGTGCCATGACGTTTGTCTTTCAACGCAATGGCAGGTCGGCTTGCTTTGACGGAAGAATGCCCGGGAGAAACGGGCGCCGTCGAGGAGCTTGCTTCCCTGCGCGAGGATTACCTCAATCAGGTTCAAAGGGACTTTCTCAGTCGCCAGCCTTGGCAGGCCGGCAACACCCCTAGCGGTGTGCACCCTTGCGGATGCGGTGCGAAGTTTAATCGAAGACCGGGCTCTCCACGCCCAGCACTTTGTGCAGCTTCGGGCTTGTGGTCGTGTACTGCAGGTGGATCTTGCCCTTCTCGGGGAAGATGATGGCCGCGGCGGCAAAGGCCGCCAGCGCGCATTCATGGAAGCCGCTCAGGATGAGCTTCTTCTTGCCCGGGTAGGTGTTGATGTCGCCCACGGCAAAGATGCCCGGCACGTTGGTGGAGAACTTTTCCGTGTCCACCACCAGCTGCTTGCGCTCGATCTGCAGGCCCCAGTCGGCAATCGGGCCGAGCTTGGGGCTCAGGCCAAAGAACACCAGCAGCATGTCCAGCGGCACCACGCGCGTCACGCCGTCGGCGCCGGTGACCTTGGCGCCGGTGAGCTTGCCGTCTTTCTCGTCGTAGCCCGTCACCTGGCCGACGATGAACTGCATTTCGTAGGCGTCGCACAGCTCCTTCATTTTGGCCACGCTGGCGGGCGCTGCCTTGAAGCCGTCGCGGCGGTGGATGAGGATCACGCTCTCGGCCTTGTTCGGGCCTTCATTGACGAAGTTCAGCGCCCAGTCGAGCGCGGAGTCGCCGCCGCCCACGATCACCAGGTTCTTGCCGGCAAAGTCGGCCGGGTTCTTGACGCGGTAGAACAGCTGCGAGCCGTCAAACTTCTCCAGCCCGTCCACCTTGAGGGTGCGCGGCTCGAAGGCGCCGACACCGGCGGCGATGAAGATGGTCTTGGTGAAGAACTTCGTGCCCTTGGAGGTTTCGACAAAGAAGCGGCCGTCGTCCTGCTTCTGCACCGTGGTGACCGTCTGGCCCAGGTGGAAGGTCGCGCCAAACGGCTCGATCTGCTTGAGCAGCGCGTCCGTCAGCTCCTGGCCGGTGCACACCGGAATGGCCGGAATGTCGTAAATCGGCTTGTCGGGGTACAGCTCCACGGGCTGGCCACCGGGGTAAGCCAGCGAGTCGATCACGTGGGCCTTGATTTCCAGCAGGCCCAGCTCGAACACCTGGAACAGGCCCACCGGGCCGGCGCCGATGATCACGGCATCGGTTTCAATCGGGCCGTCGTGGGCTGCAGCGGTGTCAATCACTTGTTGGTTGAGTTGAGGTTCCATGATTCCTTCAGCGAACCAGCTCGGAGATCTTGCCCGGCTTGTCCTTCCATTCGTCCGCGTCCGGCAGCGCCGGCTTGCGTTTGGTGATGCTCTTCCAGCCCGCCTGCTGGCTCAGCTCCACGTTGAGCTTGATGAAGGCGATCTGGTCAGCCGGCACGTCTTCCTCGGCATAGATGGCATTCACCGGGCACTCGGGGATGCAGACGGCGCAGTCAATGCACTCGTCCGGGTCGATCACCAGCATGTTCGGGCCTTCGCGGAAGCAGTCCACGGGGCAAACGTCTACACAGTCGGTGTACTTGCAGCGGATACAGGATTCGGTGACGACGTGGGTCATGTGAGTTTGGGGGCTTGGGGGAAAACCCTTGATTTTATTGTGTTTTACAGCATTCCTCCCGCAGCGTAGGCACGCTGCGAAAGGGGTCAGGTTGACACCGGTCAGTGAATCAGCACGGCGCCGGCGGTTTTGTGCGTGGCGGTGTCCACCAGCACCAGCGAGCCCAGCACGCGCGAACGCGCATAGGGCAGGGTGGCCAGCGGCTCCTGCAGCGCCAGCTCCACGTGGCCGATGGCGTTGGGCTCCAGCTGGCTCGCGTCCTGCTGTTCCAGGGTGTTCACGTCCAGCCGGTGCACGATGCGCTTGACCCTGGCCTTGACCCAGCGGTGCCCGTGCAGCGCCCAGTACACGCGGCCGGCCACCAGGGCTTCGTCGTCCAGCCAGGCCACGGTGGCGCGGATCTCGCGCACCGGCTCCAGCGTGCCGTTGCCGTCGCCTTCGCTGTCGTCCGGTGCGGCCAGCAGCCAGTCGCCGCGCGACACGTCCACCTCACGGTCGAGCACGATGCCGGCGCTGTGGCCCGCCAGGATGGGGCGCGGCACGCGCACATGGTCCAGCACCTGGGCCACGCGGGCCGTCTGCCCGCTGGGCAGCACCCGCACGGTCTGGCCGGGCTGCACACCGCCGGTGGCGACGCGGCCCCAGAACACGCGGCGGCCCCGCGAGGTGTCGGAAGAGCCTGAGAACTTCTCCACCCACTGCACCGGGAAGGCAAAGGCCTCGGTGGTCTCGGCCGGCGTGGCGGGCAGTTGCTCCAGCAGTTCCAGCAGCGACAGGCCGTCGTAGCCGGCCCAGCCGGGCTCGGGCGTCACCACGTTGTGGCCCTTGAGTGCCGAGATCGGCACCGTGGCGCGCACGCTGATGCGGGCCGCCGCAGCGAAAGCCTCCAGCGCCTCACGGATATGGCGGAACGCCAGCGCCGGGTCGGCCACGGCGTCGAGCTTGTTCACCGCGAACACGATGGACGGCACCCGCAGCAGGTTGACCAGCAGTGAATGGCGGCGGGTTTGCGGCAAAAGCTCCAGCCCGGAGCGGGCCCAGTCGAGCTTGGTCGCGTCCACCAGCACCACGGCAGCGTCAGCGCTGGACGCGGCCGTCACCATGTTGCGGGTGTACTGCTCGTGGCCCGGCGCGTCGCCAATGATGAATTTGCGCCCCGGTGTGGCGAAGTAGCGGTAGGCCACGTCGATGGTGATGCCCTGTTCACGCTCGGCGCTCAGGCCGTCGGTCAGCAGCGCCAGGTCGGTCTCGCCCGAGCGCTGCACGCCGGCGAGCTGGTCCTGCAGCACCGACTTGCTGTCCACCAGCAGACGGCCGATCAGCGTGCTCTTGCCGTCGTCCACGCTGCCGCAGGTGATGAATCTCAGCGCCGAGGCGTGGTCCTGCGCGATTGAAACGGTGGCGGTCATCAGAAATACCCGTCTTTCTTGCGCTTCTCCATCGAAGCGTCAGAGGTCTTGTCGTCCATGCGCGTGGCGCCGCGCTCGCTCACGTCGGCGGCCAGCGTTTCGAGCACGATCTCGGCGGCGGTGGCGGCCGGGCTGTCGACCGGGCAGGTGCAGGTGATGTCGCCCACGGTGCGGAAGCGCACGGTGCGCGTCTGCACCTGCTCGCCGTCGCGCGGCGGCGTGAGTTCGGTCACAGGCACCAGCAGGCCCTTGCGTTCCACCACCTCGCGCGGGTGGGCGTAGTAGATCGAGGGCAGGGCGATCTGCTCGCGCTCGATGTACTGCCACACGTCCAGCTCGGTCCAGTTGGAAATCGGGAACACCCGGAAATGCTCGCCCGGGTGCAGCCGGGTGTTGAACAGGGTCCACAGCTCGGGCCGCTGGGCCTTGGGCTGCCACTGGCCGAAGCTGTCGCGGTGGGAAAAGATGCGCTCCTTGGCGCGGGCCTTTTCCTCGTCGCGGCGGGCGCCGCCGATCAGCGCGTCAAAGCGGAACTCCTCAATCGCCTCCAGCAGCGTGACCGACTGGTGCACGTTACGGCTTTCCCCCGGGTGGGCCAGGCGCACGGTGCCGCGCTTCATGGAGTCTTCGACGCTGCGCACGATGAGCTCGGCCCCCAGCTCCTGCGCACGGAAGTCGCGGAAGTCCGTCACTTCAGGAAAGTTGTGGCCGGTGTCGATCATCAGCAGCGGGTAGGGGATGCGGCCTGTGCCAAATGCCTTCTCGGCGCACTTCAGCAGCACCAGCGAGTCCTTGCCGCCCGAGAACAGCAGCGCAGGCCGCTCGAAGGTGGCGGCCACCTCGCGCAGGATGAAGATGGTTTCTTCCTCCAGCGCGTCGAGGTGGCGGTTGCTGAGCTGGGCCAGCAGTTGGGGTTCGGTGCGTGCGTTCATGCGGCCACCTGTTCCGTGGGGTTGTCGTGTTTCACATGCAAGCCGCATTCCTTGGCGGCTTCGTCTTCCCACCACCAGCGGCCGGCGCGGAAGTCCTCGCCCAGGCTGATGGCGCGGGTGCAGGGCGCGCAGCCGATGCTGGGGTAAAACTCGTCGTGCAGCGGGTTGTAGGCCACCTGGTGCTGCTGGATGTAGTGCCACACGTCGCCCCAGGTCCAGGCCGCCAGCGGGTTGAACTTGACGCGGCCGGTCTGGCCTTCCTCGCTGGTGTCAATCAGCGGCACCTCGGCGCGGGCCTGCGACTGCTCCTTGCGCAGGCCGGTGATCCAGGCGCGCTGGCCGTCCAGCGCGCGCGCCAGCGGCTCGATCTTGCGGATGTGGCAGCAGGCCTTGCGCAGCGCGATGCTGCGGTACATCGCGTCCTGGCCTTCGCGGGCCACGAACTGCACCACCTGCTCGGCCACCGGCCGGTACACGGTGACCGGTGCGCGCGAGCTGGCCCGGGTCTGCGCCAGCAATTCCAGGGTCTGGGGGTGCAGCATGCCGGTGTCCAGCACAAACACCGGGATGTCCAGCGCCAGGCTGTTGATCAGGTGGGTGATGACCACGTCTTCAGCGCCCAGGCTGGACGCCTGCGTCACCGGCGCGTAGGCACTGGCCGCGCGGCGCAGCAGGGCTTTGGTTTCGGCCAGCTTGACGTCGAAGTCTTTCGACGCGCGGGCATGGATGTCGATGGCGCTCATCTCAGGCTGCTTTCGCGAAAAGGGGCGCGGTGTTGACCGCATCGCCCTGGTAGAAGGCCGGGTAGTGCCGCAGCAGGCGCTCGCCGGTGGCGGCGTCCTGGTCGGCGCGCAGCACGGCGCTGCTGAAGCCGGTGCGCTGCATCTGCGCCAGCTGGTCCACCAGCACGTCGCCGGTGGCGCGGATGTCGCCCTGGAAGCCGAGCCGGCGGCGCAGCAGGAAGGCCTGGCTGAAGGCGCGGCCGTCAGTGAAGGCCGGGAAGTGCAGCTCGATGCGGTCCACGCCGGCCAGTGGCACGGTGCGCGGGTCCACGTCGTTCGCGAGTTTCAGGGTGGTCTGGCCATCATTCTGGCCGTCAGCCCGCGTGGAATCTGCGTGGGGTGCTATCAATTTCATAGTGACTCCGGCTCAGGCGGCTTGCGGGGGGGTGACGCGCGCGGCATTGGCGGCGGCCTTGAACGGCTCCAGCCCGACGCGCTTGACTGTGGCGATGAAGGTCTCGGCCCGGTCGCCCGCGCTCTGGCGCAGGCGGCGGTAGGTGTCGAGCACGGCCTCGATCACTTCCGGCACTTCGGCCGCGCTGAACGACGGGCCCACCACCTTGCCGGGCACAGGCTCGCCGCTCAGGGCCGAGCCGTCAGAGCCGCCCAGCGTGACCTGGTACCACTCCTTGCCGTCCTTGTCGACGCCCAGGATGCCGATGTGGCCGCTGTGGTGGTGGCCGCAGCTGTTGATGCAGCCGCTGATGTGCAGGTCGATCTCGCCCAGGTCGTGCAGCTCGTCCAGGTCCTGGTAGCGGGCGGTGATGGCTTCGGCCAGCGGCAGGCTGCGCGCATTGGCCAGCGAGCAGAAGTCGCCGCCGGGGCAGGCGATCATGTCGGTCAGCAGCCGGATGTTGGGCCGCGCCAGGCCGGCCTTGCGGGCGGCGCGCCACAGCTCGGGCAGGGCGTCGCAGCGCACCCAGGGCAGCAGCAGGTTCTGGTCGTGCGTGACGCGTGCTTCGCCGGCGCTGAACTGGTCGGCCAGCGCGGCCGCGGTTTCCAGCTGGTCGGCCGTGGCGTCGCCGGGGGCCTGGCCCAGGCGCTTGAACGACAGCGTCACGGCGCGCAGGTCGGGGTTCTTGTGCGGCGCCACGTTCTGCTGGAGCCAGCGGCTGAACTCCACGTCGTCTTCTGCCGCCGCGCGCAGGATGTGGGCAATCTTGGCGTCGGCCGTCTTGCGGTCGCATTGCAGGCTGGGCGGCACAAAGGAGGCCGCCACGCGGTCCAGCTCGGCCTGGGTGATGGTGTGCGGCGCGCCGTCTTTCTCCAGAATGTCGCGGTACTCGGCTTCCACCTCGTCCACGAAGCGCTGGCCCTCGGCCTTCACCAGGATCTTGATGCGGGCCTTGTACTTGTTGTCGCGGCGGCCCCAGCGGTTGTACACACGCACCACGGCTTCCAGGTAGTTCAGGATCTGGTGCCAGGGCAAAAACTCGCGGATGGTGCTGGCAATCACCGGCGTGCGGCCCATGCCGCCGCCCACCAGCACCTTGAACCCGACCTCGCCATCGCTCGAGCGGATGACGTGCAGCCCCACGTCGTGCCAGGCCACGGCCGCGCGGTCTTCCCGCGCGCCGGTGATGGCGATCTTGAACTTGCGCGGCAGGAACGCGAACTCGGGGTGCAGCGTGCTCCACTGGCGCATGATTTCGGCGAACGGCCGCGGGTCGGCAATCTCGTCCACCGCGATGCCGGCGCGCTCGTCGCTGGTGATGTTGCGGATGCAGTTGCCGCTGGTCTGGATGCCATGCATGTTGACGCTGGCCAGCAGGTCCATCACGTCGGCGCTCTTGTCCAGCGGGATCCAGTTGAACTGCACGTTCTGGCGCGTCGTGAAGTGGCCGTAGCCGGTGGTCAGGCGCGACGGCATGGTGCCCAGGGCGTTCTGTTTGGCGCGGGCCTCGGCGAACAGCTCGGCGCTGGGCTGGTCGTAGTCGCGCGCAATCCTGGCCAGCACCCGCAGCTGGGCGCTGGACAACTCGCCATAGGGCACGGCCACGCGCAGCATGGGCGCGTAGCGTTGCACATACCAGCCGTTTTGCAGCCGCAGCGGGCGGAACTCATCCTCGCCCAGCTGGCCCGCCAGGTGGCGCTGCAGCTGGTCGCGGTACTGCGCGGCGCGCTTCTGGACGAACTGTCGGTCGAATTCGGTGTACTGGTACATCGTGGTCTTTTCTCGGGGGAATCAGATGGAGATCAGCTTGGCGCCGGCATAGGCCAGCAGCACGGACAGCAGCGAGCGGATCACGCGGTCGGGCGTTTTGGCCACCAGTCGCGAGCCCAGCCAGATGCCCGGCAGCGAGCCGGTGAGCAACAGGCCCAGCAACCGCCAGTCCACCGATCCAATGGAGGCGTGACCGAGGCCGGCCACCAGCGTCAATGGCACGGCGTAGGCAATGTCGGCCGCCACAATGCGCGGCAACGGCAGGGCCGGGTACAGCAGCATCAGCGCGGTCACGCCAATGGCACCCGCGCCCACGGAGGTGAGCGACACCAGCGTGCCAATGGCCGCACCAAACAGCACCGGCAGCGCCCAGTGGCGCGGGCGGGCGGCCTGCTTCAGCTGGGCGGGCTCAATGTGGCGCGGGGTGGTTTTGCCCTTGACGGCCTTGTACAGCGTGGCGGCCGCGGTGAGCAGCAGCGCCACGCCCAGTGTGGTGGTCATGAGGTGTTGCACGGCGGGGTCGGCCGGGCCCAGCCGGTGCAGCACCCAGATGGTGGCCAGCGCGGCCGGAATGCTGCCCAGTGACAGCAGGCCCACCACCGGCCAGTCAATCAGCCGGGCGCGGGCCAGCGCCAGTGCGCCGCCGCCCTTGGTGAAGGCGGCGAACAGCAAATCGGTGCCGATGGCCAGGTACGGCTTGATGCCGAAGCCGAAAATCAGGATGGGCGTCATCAGCGAGCCACCGCCCACGCCGGTCAGGCCGACGACGGTGCCGACCACAAAACCCGCCAGGACAAACGCCAGTTCATGCATGGGCGCGACTGTACGGGGGCGGCATATGAAACCAAACGATTTTTTGGTTCACGCCTTATGCAGATAAGCTTATGCGCCAATGCTGGCGCGGGTTTGCGGGGCTTTTGGCGGGCCAGCCGGATAAGGCGCCAAGCGGCGGGAAGGCGCCCGGCCTGTTGCAGAATCGGGCCCATGGCTGAACCGGTATTCGTGAAGGTGGTGGGCTTTTCGGACGTGGAGCGCCATGCGCTGAACACGCTGTTCCGCCTGTCGGCCGGCCAGGCGGTGCACTACATGCTCTGGGCCGAAGACGCGCCCGCACCCGCTGTGCTGGCGCTGGTGGACGGCGAAAGCTACGAGGCGCGCCTGTCGCTGGAAACCACGGGCGTGGACCCGGCGGTCAAGCTCATCTGGGTCGGCCCGCAGCCGCCCGCGCAGGCCTGGCGCAGCTTCGAGCGGCCGCTGCACTGGCCCCATGTCGTCCAGGCCATGGACAGCCTGTACGGCCCGCCGGCCGAGCTGGACTTTGACCTCGGCTTTGATGCCGGCCCCGACACCCAACCACCTGAGCCCGATGCTTCCGGGCGGCGGGCACTGGTGGTCAACACCAGCGCCGAGGAGCGGCTGTACCTGCGGGCGCGGCTGGCCCTGGCTGGTCTGGTGTTCACCGACGAAGCCGCCACGGCGGCTGACGCCCTGGCGCTGGTGCAGGCCCAGCCGTACACCCTGGTGCTGCTGGACCTGGCCCTGCCGGACCGTGACGGCTGGCAGTTGTTGCGCGAACTGCGCGCCGCGCCCACCGCACCTGGCGCGGTCTGGGTCACCACCGCAGCGTCGCCGCTGTTGGCCCCGCTTCGCGCCCGGCGGGCCGGTGCCCAGGCCTGCCTGGCCAAACCATTTGACCCGGCCCAACTGCACGAGTTGCTACAAAAACTATAGCGCCTTGCGCAGTGCGGAAGCGGGCTGGAGCCCATTCTGGCTTGGGCCTGTGGGGCGGAACCGGCTCGCCGCCAGGGCCCGGGCCAGGGCGGCGTCCAGTGGCAGCGGCTCGCCGTGCAGCCCGGCGGCCAGCAACTCGCCACACAGCACGGCGAGCGTCAGGCCGCGCGCGCCCATGCCGGTGCAGGCCAGCAGGCCTGGCGCGTTGGCTGCATCCACCGGGCCCACCGCTGGCAGCCGGTCGGGCAGGGTGGCGCGCACGCCGGCCCAGCCCTGCACCCGGCCTGCTGCGAACTCGCCGGCCAGCGCCAGGCCGGCAGCGGGCAGCAGGGTGTGCAGTCGCGCCAGGTTGGCCGCATGGTCGGCCGGGCGTACCGCGCCGTCGGTGCTGTCGCGCTCGAAAGTGGAGCCCACAAACCAGGCTGGGGCGCCGCGGTGCGGAATGCCGGCGATCAGGCTGCCATGGCCATTGACTGGGAACGGCGGCAGCCCCGCCGCGCCGGGGGCGTGGGGGGCCCAGGCGATCTGGCCGCGCAATGGCTGCAGCGGCAGGTGGCCACCCAGCAGGGCACTGCTGGCGGGCCCGGCCGCCACCACCACCTGCGCGGCGCGGGCCAGCAGCGCGCCTTGTGCGTCGAGCACCTGCCAGGCGCTGCCGTCGTGTACCAGCCCGCTCACAGGCGTGCGGCCCCGCCACACAATGCCCGGTTGCGCCAACAGGGCCCGCACCAGCGCTGCGGGTTTGAGCCAGCCGGCCTGCGCGTGCCACAGCGCGGGGGCATCCGCGGGCAGGCCCGCGCGTTGCAGCTCGGCCGCCGCGGCCAGGCGCGTGCCGTGGAATTCCGTCGCGCCGGCCGGCAGTTGCCGCCGTTCACGCGCTGCGGGCTTGAGTCCATGCTCCAGCACGCCGGTGAGCTGCCAGTCCAGCCCCTCGCGCAGCAGCGCGCGGGCCTGTGCCAGCGTGGCCTGCACGCCGGCGCGGGTCAGGCGCGAGAGGATGGCGTCGTCGGGCGATACATGCGGCGCAAACAGCCCGACCGGCAGGGCCGAGGCACCACCGGCCGGCTCGGCCGCCGCGTCGAGTACCTGGACCGGCCCGCCGCGCCGCGCCAGACTGGCCGCCACCGCAGCCCCGGCAATGCCGCCACCCACAACGACACAAGGCCCGGGCGGGCCTTGTGTGGGGGTTTGCGTCATGGGTGGAAAGGGGGCACCCGTCAGGCGCTGGGCGGCACGTAGCCCTGGGCCACGTCGGCGCCACTGCCGAAGAAATGGTTCTCCATCTGGCGTTTCAGGTACTCGCGGGCCCGCTGGTCGGCCAGGTTCAGGCGGTTCTCATTGACCAGCATGGTTTGCTGCTTGAGCCAGGCGGCCCAGGCCTCCTTGCTCACGTTTTCCCAGATGCGCTTGCCCAGTTCACCGGGGTAGGGCGGGAAGTCCAAGCCTTCGGCCTCCTGGCCGAGCTTGATGCAGTTGACGGTACGTGCCATGGGCGCCTTTGGATGTTTAAGCTATTAACAACTGAAATCTTATTGGTTCCAGTTTTGAGGAGTGGCTTCCAGAATCGGCTCTGTTCAGTGTTCAACCCTTTCAGAGACCGTTATGACGCAACGCCGCAACTTTATCAAGATTCCCCTGGCCGCCGCCGCGGCTGCCGCCTTGTCCCTGCCCAGCGTGACCGCATTCGCCCAGGCGAACGCGCCGGTCACGCTGCTCAACGTGTCCTACGACCCGACGCGCGAGCTGTACGTGGAGTACAACGCCGCCTTCACGAAACACTGGAAGGCCAAGACCGGCCAGGACGTGACCATCAAGCAAAGCCATGGCGGCTCGGGCCGGCAGGCGCGTTCGATCATCGACGGGCTGGAGGCCGACGTGGCCACCCTGGCGCTGGCCGGCGACACCGACGCGCTGCACACCAATGGCGGCTGGATCCCCAAGGACTGGCAGAAGCGCCTGCCGCTCAACAGCTCGCCCTACACCTCAACCATCGTGCTGGTCGTCCGCCAGGGCAACCCCAAGGGCATCAAGGACTGGGACGACCTCGTCAAGCCCGGCATCAG
Organism: Ramlibacter sp.; assembly: GCA_046348225.1. GTDB lineage: Bacteria > Pseudomonadota > Gammaproteobacteria > Burkholderiales > Burkholderiaceae_C > JAXMEQ01. Next base: position 91,387 of record JAXMEQ010000002.1, on the reverse strand, counting down.
CGTGATCACGCCCAACCCCAAGACGTCGGGCGGCGCCCGCTGGAATTACCTGGCCGCCTGGGAATTTGCCAAGCGCAAGTACGGCGGCGATGCCAAGGCAAAGGAATTCGTGGCCAGGCTTTACGCCAACGTGCCGGTGCTGGACACCGGTGCGCGCGGTTCGTCGGTGACGTTTGCCCAGCGCAACCAGGGCGACGTGTTCATCAGCTGGGAAAACGAAGCCTACCTGCTGGAAAAGGAGTTCGGCAACAAGGTGGACTTCATCTACCCGTCGCTGTCCATCCTGGCCGAGCCGGCCGTGACCGTGGTGGACAAGAACGTGGACAAGAAGGGCACCCGCGCCGTGGCCGAGGAGTACCTGAAGTACCTGTACAGCGAAGAAGCGCAGGACATCATTGGCAAGCACTTCTACCGCCCGACCAGCGCCAAGGCCCAGGCCAAGTACGCCAAACAGCTGCCCAAGCTCAACCTGTTCAGGATTGAAGAGGCCTTCGGTGGCTGGGACAAGGCCGCGAAGGATCACTTTGCCGATGGCGGCACCTTTGACCAGATCTACACCCGGAAATGACCAATCTGGCTGTGGCCCCTTTACAGCATGCGTGAGGCGCTATCAAAAAGATAGCGCCTCAAAAGACTCAGGCCGCCACGGCCACGCTGGCCTGGTTGGCCGCGACGCCGCTGATGGCCTTGATCTCGGCCTCGGCCGATGCCAGCGCCTGCCCCTTGGCCGCATCGCCCATGGCCACACCCTCGGCCCGCACAAAGCGCACGTCGGTCACGCCCAGGAAGCCGAACACCGTCTTGAGGTAGCTTTCCTGGTGCTCCATGGCGTTGCCGGCCTCGCTGGTGGAATACACGCCGCCACGGGTGGAGGCCACGATCACCGTCTTGCCGCCGGCCAGGCCCACCGGGCCCTTGTCGGTGTACTTGAAGGTGCGGCCCACCTGGGCAATGCGGTCAATCCAGGCCTTGAGCTGGCTGGGGATGGAAAAGTTGTAGAACGGTGCGCCCACCACCACCACGTCTGCCGCCAGGAACTGGCTGACCAGTTTTTCCGAGACTTCGTTCTCGCGCCGCTGCAGGTCCGTCAGCTCGGCGCCGGCCGGGGCGCGGAAGCCCAGTGAGTCGATCGACAGGTGGCTGGGCGCGTCGATGGCCAGGTCCAGGTACTCCACCACGGTACCGGGGTGGGTCGCCCGCCACTGGGCGGTGATGCGTTCCGTCAATTGGCGCGACACCGAATTGCCGCCCAGGATGCTCGAATCAATGTGAAGCAGTTTCATGGCCATCTCCGTTGGTTAACCGCGTTTGCGGCGATGGATGAATTGTTGGGCGTGCCTTATCCATTGATAAGCAGGCAATTTCGCGATAGATTGTCCTGTCTATAGAACAATTTGGGTTGCCATGCAGGACTTGAACGACATGCTGTACTTCGCGGAGGTGGTGGACCGGGGCGGTTTTGCCGCGGCCGGGCGGGCCTTGGGCATCCCGAAATCGCGCCTGTCGCGGCGGGTGGCGGAGCTGGAGGCCCGGCTGGGCGTGCGGCTGCTGCAGCGCACCACCCGCAAGCTGTCACTCACGGAAGCCGGTGAGCTGTACCACCGGCATTGCAGCGCCATGCGCGACGAGGCCGCTGCCGCCGCCGAGGCGGTGGCCCAGGTGCAAACCGAGCCGCGCGGCACCATCCGCGTGGCCTGCCCGGTCACGCTGGCGCAGAGCACGCTCGGGCCCATCCTGCCGCAGTTTCTCGCGCGGCACCCCGAGGTGCGGGTGGAAATGCAAGTCAGCAACCGGGTGGTGAATCTGGTGGAAGAGGGCATTGACGTGGCGCTGCGGGTGCGCCCCACGCTCGACGACAGCGGCAGCCTGGTGGTCAAGCAGCTGGCCATCACCCAGACGCTGCTGGTGGGCAGCCCCGCCCAGCTGGCGCGCCAGGGGCGGCCCGCCCGGCTGGAAGACCTGGCCAGGCTAGACACCGTGAGCATGGGCGCCGCCGACGGCCGCACCACCTGGCAGCTGGTGGGGCCCGACGGGGGCCTGCATCCCTGGACGCACCAGCCGCGCTATGTAGCGGACGACCTGCACACGCTGAAGCAGGCGGTGGTGCGCGGCACCGGGATTTGCGTGCTGCCCGACTACATGTGCCGCGACGAACTGCTGGACCGCAGGCTGGTGGAGGTGCTGCCGGGCTGGGCGCCGCGCCCCGGCATCTTTCATGCCGTGTTCCCTTCGCGCCGGGGGCTGCTGCCGGCGGTGCGGCGGTTTCTGGACTTTCTGGCCGAGCAGGTGGTGGCCGAAGGTGACGCGCCGGGCCGTGTAAGGCGGTGAACCCATGGCCCGACTCACCCCGATGAAAAAACTTGTCCTGCTGGCGGCCAGCCATTCAGCGGCGCTGGCGCTGGGTTTTGCGCTGGGCGTGTACTTCCTGCCCATCCTCGCGGCGCCGCCGCCGATTGCCGCCACCGCGCTGGCGCAGGCCGCGGCCGACGCCAGCTTCCGCGCGAGCTTGCGGCGCGACCTGCCGGGCAGCGACGCGCTGCACTGGGGCGAGGGCACGGTGGCCGTGGGGGCGCGCAGCATCACCCACACCGGCCGGCTGGCGCCCGGGCCGGCTTACCGCCTGTACCTGACGCCTGAATTCGTGCAGAGCGGCGCGGATTTCCAGCGCATCAAGGCCCGGTCGGTCGCATTGGCCGACATCAAGAACTTTGACGGCTTCATTGCCCCCGTGCCCGCCGGCGTGGACGTGGCGCAGTACCGGGGCGTGCTGGTCTGGTGCGAAGCCTTCCAGCAGTTCATCACCTCGGGCCAGTACCGGTGAGGTGTGCCCGCGCCCCGGTCTTAGCCAGTTTCGCTATAAGCAAACACCCATAAGTTAACGAAAACTCAGTCGTTTGAGATCTGAAGATCGTTCTCCACAATGCTTTTATGCATATAGGCGAACGCGCTTCCTCCGCGACTGTGGTCATCGTGCCCGGCTGGCGCGACTCGGGCCCTGGCCACTGGCAAAGCCTGTGGGCCGAGCAGATTCCGGGTGCGCGTCGCGTGGTGCAGGACGACTGGATCACGCCCACCCGCGCCGCCTGGGTGGACTCGCTGGCGCGACAGATTCTTGAAGCGCCCGGCCCTGTGGTGGTGGCCGCCCACAGCTTGGGCTGCATTGCCACCAGTCACTTGCCAACAGAAGTCGCGCACCGCATTGCCGGCGCACTGCTGGTGGCACCGGCCGACCCCGAGCGCCGCGCCGTGCTGCAGGACTTTGCCCCGGTGCCGTATGCCCGGCTGCCGTACCGCAGCATCGTGGTGGGCAGCAGCAACGACCCCTACTGCCCGGTGCGCCTGGCGGGCGCCTATGCCCGGGCCTGGGGCAGCGAGTTTGTGCGCCTCACCGGCGCGGGCCACATCAATGTCGAGTCGGGCCATGGCGACTGGCCGCTCGGCCTGGCCCTGCTGCAGTCGTTGACAGGCGCACCCCTGGCCGCTTCGGCCCCCGTTTCCCCATTGAACCAACCGCTTGCTACCGCATGAAAAACCTCAAATCCCTCCTGGCCAGCCTGGCGCTGGCCACCGGCTCGCTGGCGTCGGCCCAGACGCTGCTGAACGCGTCGTATGACGTCTCCCGCGAGTTCTACAAGGACTTCAACGCCGCCTTTGCCGCCCACTACAAGAAGACCACCGGCAAGGACGTGAAGGTGGACCAGTCGCATGGCGGGTCCAGCGCGCAGGCACGGGCCGTGGCTGACGGGCTGGATGCCGATGTGGTGACCATGAACACCACCACGGACGTGGAGTTCCTCGCTGAAAAAGGCGTGGTCGCCAAGGACTGGGCGAAGCGCTTCCCCAACAATGCGGCGCCCACCACCTCGACCATGCTGTTCCTGGTGCGCAACGGCAACCCCAAGGGCATCAAGGACTGGGACGACCTGGTCAAGCCCGGCATCCAGGTGGTGGTGGTGAACCCCAAGACCGGCGGCAATGGCCGCATGGCTTACCTGGCCGCCTGGAGCTATGTGCGCAAGAAGGGTGGCACGGACGCCCAGGCCGCCGAGTTTGTGGGCAAGCTCTACAAGAACGTGCCGGTGCTGGCCCGCGGCGGGCGCGACGCCACGGCAGTCTTCCTGCAGCGCAACATCGGCGACGTGCTGGTGACGTTTGAGTCGGAAGTGCTGTCGGTGGACAAGGAGTTTGGCGCCGGCAAGGTGGATGCGATCCACCCGTCCATCAGCATCGTGGCCGAAAACCCGGTGGCCGTGGTGGAGCGGTCCACCGCCAAGAAGGGCACTGGTGAGCTGGCCAAGGCCTACCTGGACTATCTGTACTCCGACGAAGGGCAGGAGATTGCCGCCCGCCACGCCATCCGCCCGCGTTCGGCCGCCGTGCTGACCAGACACGCCAGCGTGTTCAAGCCGCTGACGCTGGTGCCGGTGTCGGAGTTTTTTGGCTCGCTGTCCGAAGCGCAAAAGGTGCACTTCAACGACGGCGGCCAGTTTGACAAGCTCTACACCGTCCGCTAAGCCATGTCCGCTGCTGCATTGACCAGCCCGCCTGCGGGCGCGGCGCCAGTACGTCGCCCCACGCGGCGCGTGCTGCCCGGCTTCCGGCTGACGCTGGGCTTCACGCTTTTCTACCTGAGCCTGATCGTGCTGGTGCCGCTGTCGGCGCTGGTCTTCAAGACATTCACGCTGAGCGGGGACGCCTTCTGGGCCGCCATCAGCTCGCCGCGCGTGGTGGCGTCGTACCGGCTGACGTTTGGCGCCTCGTTGCTCGCGGCGCTGGTCAACCTGGTGGCCGGGCTGCTGGTGGCCTGGGTGCTGGTTCGCTACAGCTTCCCGGGCAAGAAGATCGTGGATGCGCTGGTGGACCTGCCTTTTGCATTGCCCACCGCCGTGGCCGGCATCTCGCTCACCGCGCTGCTGGCCGGCAATGGCTGGGTGGGGCAGTTCTTCGAGCCCCACGGCATCAAGCTGGCCTTCAACCCCACGGGCGTGGTGATTGCGCTGATCTTCATCGGCCTGCCGTTTGTGGTGCGTACGGTGCAGCCGGTGCTGGAAGACGCTGAAAAGGAGCTGGAAGAGGCTGCGCTGTGCCTGGGCGCGACGCGGCTGCAGACCTTTCTGCGCGTGATCCTGCCAGCCATCCTGCCGGCGCTGCTGACCGGCTTTGCGCTGGCCTTTGCGCGTGCCATCGGCGAGTACGGCTCGGTGATCTTCATCGCGGGCAACATGCCCATGGTGTCGGAAATCACGCCGCTGATCATCATCAGCAAGCTGGAGCAGTACGACTATGCCGGCGCCACGGCGGTCGCGCTGGTGATGCTGGTGCTCAGCTTCATCCTGCTGCTGGTCATCAACGGCTTGCAGGCCTGGCAGCGCAAGCGTTCGGGGGCACCGGCATGAGCGGCATTGAACGCAAATCCCACACCTCCACCGAGGCGGCCTGGGTCCGCTACACGCTGATCGGGCTGGCGCTGGCCTTCATGGCGCTGTTTCTGGTGCTGCCCCTGGCGGCGGTGTTTGCCGAAGCGCTGCGCAAGGGCTGGGGCGCCTACTGGGAAGCCCTGAAGGAACCCGACGCCTGGAGCGCCATCCGCCTCACACTCATCACGGCGGCCATTGCGGTGCCGCTGAACCTGGTGTTCGGCATCGCGGCCGCCTGGGCAATCGCCAAGTACGAGTTCCGTGGCAAGGCCTTTCTCATCACGCTGGTCGACCTGCCGTTTTCCGTCTCGCCGGTGGTAGCGGGGCTGATCTACGTGCTGGTGTTCGGCGCCCAGGGCTGGCTGGGCCCGTGGCTGGCGGCGCATGACATCAAGATCATCTTTGCGGTGCCGGGCATCGTGCTGGCCACGATCTTCGTGACGTTTCCGTTCATCGCCCGCGAACTCATCCCGCTGATGCAGGCCCAGGGCAATGAAGAGGAGCAGGCGGCCATCGTACTGGGCGCCACCGGCTGGCAGACCTTCTGGTACGTCACGCTGCCCAACATCAAGTGGGGCCTGCTGTACGGCGTGATCCTGTGCAACGCGCGGGCCATGGGCGAGTTCGGCGCGGTGTCGGTGGTGTCGGGCCACATCCGCGGGCAGACCAACACCATGCCGCTGCACGTGGAAGTGCTCTACAACGAATACCAGTCGGTGGCCGCGTTTGCCGTGGCTTCGCTGCTGGCGCTGCTGGCGCTGGTCACGCTGGCGATCAAGTCGGTCGTGGAGTGGCGCCACGAGCGTGAGATGAAGGCGGCCGCCGAGCTGCCCCCCGAGGCGCCGCATGCCGTGGCGCCCCTGATCCTGAAGGAAAGCACATGAGCATCGAAATCCGCAATGTCAGCAAGCAGTTTGGCGACTTCCACGCGCTGCGCGATGTGTCGCTGGACATCGACTCCGGCGAACTGGTGGCCCTGCTGGGCCCGTCAGGCTGCGGCAAGACCACGCTGCTGCGCATCATCGCGGGGCTGGAAACCGCCGACCGCGGCAGCATCCTGTTCAGCGGGGAAGACACCACCGACGTGCACGTGCGCGAGCGTCAGGTGGGCTTTGTGTTCCAGCACTACGCGCTGTTCCGCCACATGACGGTGTTCGAGAACGTGGCCTTTGGCCTGCGTGTCAAGCCGCGCAGCCAGCGCCCCAGCGAAGCGCAGATCAGGCAGAAGGTGCACGACCTGCTGGGTCTGGTGCAGCTGGACTGGCTGGCCGACCGCTTCCCGTCTCAGCTGTCGGGCGGGCAGCGCCAGCGCATTGCGCTGGCCCGTGCGCTGGCCGTGGAGCCCAAGGTGCTGCTGCTGGACGAGCCGTTCGGCGCGCTGGACGCCAAGGTGCGCAAGGAACTGCGCCGCTGGCTGCGCCGCCTGCACGACGAACTGCACGTGACCAGCGTGTTCGTGACGCACGACCAGGAAGAGGCGCTGGAAGTGGCCGACCGCGTGGTGCTGATGAACAGCGGCCGGGTGGAGCAGGTGGGTTCGCCGCAGGCGGTGTGGGACCACCCGGCCAGCCCCTTTGTCTATGGCTTCCTGGGCGATGTGAACCTGATTCCCGGCACCGGCTATGTGCGCCCGCATGAACTGGACCTGGAGCGTTACGCGCCGGGCGCTGGCGTGGACAGCACTGGCCGCCAGCGCGGCATCGTGGTGCAGCTGGGCCGCGCCATTGTGGTGGGGCCGATTGCGCGGCTGGAACTTATTCCCGTGGATGACCACCAACCAGCGGACAATGCCGCCAGGGACCCGGTGATTGAGGCGCAGATTCCTGCGCAACAATTCCGGTCGCTTGGTTTTCGGGAGGGCGAGACGCTGGTGGCCACACCGCGCCGCGCCCGTGTGTTTGAGGAGGGCACCGCCTGACGCGGCTGTGCCGTGTTGGGGAACGTGCTTTGCTGAACTGGTTTGAAACGCACCCGCGCCGGGTGTTTGGTGGGGTGGCCCTGGTCTGTGTGGCCATGCTGGCGTTTGGCCTGTACCTGCAGCACGGGTTGGGCCTGGAGCCTTGCCCGATGTGCATCGTGCAGCGCTATGCACTCATTTTGATAGCAGTCTGCGCAGCGCTGGCGGGGGCTACAGCCCGAAAAGGCCTGATGCTCGGGTTCGGCGGGGTGGCCCTGCTGTTCGCCGGCTTCGGCGCCTTTGTCGCGGCGCGCCAGAGCTGGCTGCAGTGGTACCCGCCCGAGATCGTGTCCTGCGGGCGCGATTTCTACGGGATGATCGAGACCTTCCCGCTCAAGCGCGCCGTGCCCATGATCTTCAAGGGCAGTGGCGACTGCACCAAGGTGGACTGGACCTTCCTCGGCGGCTCCATCGCCAACTGGTCGTTCCTGTGGTTCGCGCTGTTCAGTGTTGCGTTTGCGGTGCTGCTGGCGCGGCTGCTGCGGCGCCGCTGACTGGCACCCGGGCCCGGGCTCAGGTGAGCTTTTTCACCAGCACCAGGCTCTTGCGGTCCCAGTTGTACTTGCGCTTGCGCGCCTCGGGCAGCCAGTCCGGGTCCACCTGCACAAAGCCGCGCTTCAAGAACCAGTGCATGGTGCGGGTGGTCAGCACAAAAATGCTGTCCAGCCCCATGGCGCGGGCGCGCTGCTCGATGCGCTTGAGCACCTTTTCCCCATCGCCCTGGCCCTGGCTTTGCGGTGACACGGTCAGCGCCGCCATCTCGGCGGTACGGGCCTCGGGGTAGGGGTAGAGCGCGGCGCAGGCGAAGATCACGCCATCGTGCTCAATGACGCTGTAGTTGGCCGCGTCGCGCTCGATCTCGGTGCGGCTGCGCTTGACCAGCGTGCCGTCCTTCTCGAACGGTTCGATCAGCTGCAGGATGCCGCCCACGTCGTCGGCCGTGGCCTCGCGCAGGCTCTCCAGCTTTTCGTCAATGATCATCGTGCCCACCCCGTCGTGCACGTAGATTTCGAGCAGCAGCGCGCCATCCAGTGCAAACGGCAGGATGTGGCTGCGCTCCACACCGGCCTTGCAGGCCTTCACGCAGTGCTGCAGGTAGAACGCGGTGTCGGTCGGGCGCTGGCCGGGTTCAGCCCGGGCCAGCAGGGCCTCGGCGGCGGCCAGGGGCAGTTCGGTGTCGATCGGGTTGTCGTCGCTCTCGGGCTCGTCGGGCTTGATGCGGATGCCCGGGATCTCGGTCACGAAAATCAGCTTGTCGGCCTGCAGCGCGATGGCCACGCTGGTGGCGACTTCTTCCATCGTCAGGTTGAAGGCTTCGCCCGTGGGGGAGAAGCCGAACGGTGACAGCAGCACCATCGCGCCAAAATCCAGCGTGCGGGTGATGCCGGCCACGTCCACCTTGCGCACCAGGCCGCTGTGCTGGAAGTCCACGCCATCGAGCACGCCGACGGGTCGCGCGGTGATGAAGTTGCCGGATATGACGCGAACCGTGGAGCCGGCCATCGGTGTATTGGGCAAGCCCTGGCTGAAAGCGGCCTCAATCTCGTAGCGCAGCTGGCCAGCGGCCTCCTGCGCACAGTCGAGTGCCACTTCGTCGGTGATGCGCATGCCGTGCGAGTAGCGGGCCTCGTGGCCCTTGGCCTTGAGCTGCTCGTTCACCTGCGGCCGGAAGCCGTGCACCAGCACGATCTTCACGCCCATGCTCTGGATCAGGGCCAGGTCCTGCGCCAGGTGCTGCAGCTTGCCGGCGGCAATCGCCTCGCCACAGATGCCGACCACGAAGGTCTTGCCGCGGTGCGTGTGGATGTAGGGCGCCACCGAGCGGAACCAGGGCACGAAGGTGAAGTTGAAGACGGCAGACATGGCGCGGTGGCGGTGTGCGATTCTTGTGACTTAAGGCCGTTTTCGGCGGTGCTGTATTGCGCATCGAGTGTAAGTGCGTTTGCCGCCCGTTGCGCCGCCCCATGGCAGCCACTACAGTCAGGCCTGTTCAAAAGGGCGTCACGCCGGCATGGAAACAATTGCAGTAGGGTTCTGGGGCGGCTACTTCGGCACTGTGGCACTGATGCTCGCCGGCTCGGTGTTTGCCTATGTGCGCGGGCTGCGCCGCGTGGCCACCAACGCTGCCATCTCCGCCGTCGCCTCGGCCCTGTTCGTGCTGGCCTACCTGCGCTGGCTGCCCATGGACGACGTCGCCACCCAGGACCGCGTGCTGGCCCACGTGGCGGTTGTCACGTCGACCTTGCTGGCCTACATGCTGCTGTTCATGCTGGGCCACCTGCGCCGCCGCAGCGCGGCCCGTCGTGCGCAGGGCGGGCTGGCCTGCCTGGGCCTGGGGGTACTGGCACTGGGCTGGGCGCTGGAGCCACACCAGGCGCTGGTGTTCAGCTCGGTGGTGGCCTGCCTGCTGGGCGTGGTGGCGCTGGGCGTGGCCGTGCGCAGCGCGCTGCGCGGCGACCGGCTCACCTGGGCGGCGGTGTCGTCGGTGTTCTTCATGCTGCTGGCGCTGTGCGGCCTGAGCTGGACGGCCGTGGCCGGCGGCCACGTGCACTGGACCCTGCACGCCCTGAATGCGGTGTCCGCCATGGCCTACCTGGGCGTGATTGCGGCGGTGCTGTGGGGGCGCTATTCGTACCTCATCGAGCTGCGCCAGGTGATGGCCTACGGCCCCGCCTACGACCCGGTCACGCGCATGCGTTCGCATGCCGAAACCGGCCAGATGGTGGGTGCGGCGTTTTACCGCCACGACGGCGAGCCGCTGTCGGTGGGCGTGATCGCGGTGTCCATCAGCAACCTGTATGCGCTGGAAAAGCTGCATGGGCGCGCGGCGGTCAACCATGCGCTGTTTGTCAGCGCCGGCCGGTTGCGCCGGGCGGTGGGCGGCCAGGTGGAGATGGGGCGGCTGGGCGACGACGGGTTCCTGCTGCTGATGCGCAACCTGCGCAACCCCGAGCGGCTGGTGCGCATGGCCCGCTCGATCGCCACCCGGTTGAGCCGACCGGTGGCGCTCAACACCAGCGACGAAACCACCCTCAAGGACGAAAGCGAAACCCATTGGGTGGCCGACCTGGGGGTGGGGGTACTGGCGGCGGCGCACCCGAACATCCGGGCGGCCAGCGCGGTGGCCATGGCGCGCGCGATGTCGCGCAGCGCCTGGGCTTACCCGAGCCGGGTGGCGTGGTTCGACCAGTCCGCGGGCCAGATCGCCGAGCTGCCGGGCGGCGACTCGGTGTAGCGCCCCCGCGCCGCGCCGCCCGAGCGCCGATAATCACGGGCTTTGAGTGACCGAGCCTTGCCGCCCCTGAGCATCACCTTCCCCGAATCCCTGCCCGTCTCGGGCAAGCGCGACGAGATCACCGCCGCCATCGCGGCGAACCAGGTGGTCATTGTCTGCGGCGAAACGGGTTCCGGCAAAACCACGCAGCTGCCCAAGATCGCACTCGCCATGGGGCGCGGCAAGCTCAATGCGCCTGCGGGGCAGAAGGGCCAGCTGATCGGCCACACCCAGCCGCGGCGCATTGCCGCCAGCAGCGTGGCCAAGCGCATTGCCGAAGAGCTGAACACGCCGCTGGGCGAGGTGGTGGGCTACAAGGTGCGCTTCCAGGACCGGCTGAGCCGCGACGCTTCGGTCAAGCTCATGACCGACGGCATCTTGCTGGCCGAGACGCAGACCGATCCGCTGCTCAAGGCGTACGACACCCTCATCATCGACGAGGCGCACGAGCGCAGCCTGAACATCGACTTTCTGCTGGGCTACCTGCGCGAGATCCTGCCGCGCCGGCCCGACCTGAAGGTCATTGTCACGTCGGCCACGATTGACGCCGACCGGTTTGCACGCCATTTCGCCTCCAGGAACGGCCCGGCGCCGGTGATCATGGTCTCGGGCCGCATGTTCCCGGTGGAACAGCGCTGGCGGCCGTTCGAGGAGACCCGCGAGCACGACCTGAACGACGCCATCGCCGAGGCGGTGGACGAGCTGTGGGTGGGCAATGCGGGGGGCGACATTCTGGTGTTTCTGCCCGGCGAGCGCGAAATCCGCGAGGCGGCCGACCACCTGCGCAAACACCTGTCGCACAGCCCGCTGACGCGCAACGCCGAGGTGCTGCCGCTGTTCGCGCGCCTGAGCCAGGCCGAACAGGACCGCGTGTTCGACAGCCACAGTGGCCGGCGCATCGTGCTGGCCACCAACGTGGCGGAAACCTCGCTCACGGTGCCCGGCATCCGCTATGTGATCGACAGCGGCACCGCGCGCGTCAAGCGCTACAGCTTCCGCAGCAAGGTCGAGCAGCTGCTGGTGGAGCCGGTGAGCCAGGCGGCGGCCAACCAGCGGGCAGGGCGCTGCGGCCGGGTGGCCAACGGCATCTGCATCCGCCTGTACGACGAGAAGGACTTCAACAGCCGCCCGCGCTTCACAGACCCGGAAATCCTGCGCAGCTCGCTGGCGGGCGTGATCCTGCGCATGAAGTCGCTGCACCTGGGCGACGTGGCGCAGTTCCCGTTCATCGAGGCGCCTTCGGGCCGGGCGATTGCCGACGGCTACCAGCTGCTCAACGAGCTGGGCGCAGTGGACGATGCCAACGAGCTCACCCCCATCGGCCGGGAGCTGGCCAAGCTGCCGCTGGACCCGCGCGTGGGCCGCATGATTCTGGAGGCGCGCAGCCGTGGCGCGCTGGACGAGGTGCTGGTGATCGCCAGCGCCCTGAGCGTGCAGGATGTGCGCGACCGCCCGATGGACGCGCAGCAGCAGGCTGACCAGGCCCATGCCAAGTTTGACGACGAGAAAAGCGAGTTCAGCGGCTACCTGAAGCTGTGGAAGTGGATCAATGACGCGCGCGGGGGCCACAACAAGGAACACAAGCTCAGCAACCGCCAGTACGAAGCGCTGCTGCGGCAGAACTTTGTGAACATGCGCCGGGTGCGCGAGTGGCGCGACATTCACACCCAGTTGCACACCGTGGTGGCCGAGCACCAGTGGCGGCTGAACACCCAGCCCGCGAGCTACGAGGAGCTGCACAAGTCCATGCTGGCCGGGCTGCTCGGCAACATTGGCTGCAAGCTGGAAGACGAGGACGTGTACCTAGGCGCCCGGGGCATCAAGTTCCACCGCCACCCCGGCGCGCACCTGAGCAAGAAGCCGGGCCGCTGGATTGTGGCGGCCGAGCTGGTGGAGACCACGCGCCTGTTTGGCCGCGGGCTGGCCAACATCGAGCCGCAGTGGATCGAACAGGTGGCGGGCCATTTGCTCAAGAAGCAGCTGCTCGACCCGCACTGGGAGAAAAAGGCCGCCGAGGTGATGGCGCTGGAGCGCGCCACGCTGTACGGCCTGGTGGTGTACAGCGGCCGGCGCGTGAACTTCGGCCGCGTGGACCTGCATGCCGCGCGCGAGATTTTCATCCGCGAGGCGCTGGTCGCGGGCCAGTGGGAAACGAAGCTCCCGTTCCTGGCCGCCAACCAGAAGCTGATCCGCCAGGTGGAGGAGCTGGAGCACAAGTCGCGCCGGCAGGACGTACTGGTGGACGACGAGCTGATTTTTGCCTTCTACGACCAGCAGGTGCCGGCCGACATCTGCAGTGGTCACGCGTTCGAGCAGTGGTACCGCGCCGAAGTGCGGCAGAACCCGGATTTGCTCAAGCTCACACGCGACGAGCTGATGCGCCATGAAGCCGCGGGCATCACCACCAACGCGTTCCCCAAAACCTTGCGCATGGGCGGCGTGGACTGCGCCGCGACCTACCTGCACGAACCCGGCGACCCGCGTGACGGCCTGACGGTGACGGTGCCGCTGTTTGTGCTGAACCAGGTGAGCGACGAGCGGGCCGAATGGCTGGTGCCCGGCATGCTGAAAGACAAGATCCAGGCGCTGCTGAAAAGCCTGCCGCAGCGTCCGCGCTCGCGCTTTGTGCCGTTGCCCGAATCCGCCAGCCGGTTGGCGGCGGCCCTCAGCACGCCGGAAGCCTGGGGCCACGGCAGCCTGACGGACGCACTGCTCAAGCGTGTGCGCGACGAAACCAGCCTGGACGTGAAGCGCGCCGACTTCAAGCTCGACATGCTGCCGGCGCACCTGTTCATGAACTTCCGCGTGGTGGACGAGCATGGCCGCCAGCTCGGCACCGGCCGCAACCTGGGCGCGCTGAAGGCCGAGCTGGGCGCCCAGGCGCGCGGCGCCTTCCAGGCGCTGGCGGGACTGAAAGTCGCTGCGGCCCCGGCCACTGCGCCCGGTTCAGAGCCAAAAATTGCTGCAGCCCGCACCGATGCTGCGCAAGGCGCTACAAAAAATGTAGCAACTCCAGCCAGCCCGGCCCGGCCCGCCGACCAGCGCTACACCGGCTGGACCTTTGGCGAGCTGCCGGAGCTGATGGAAATCCGCAAGGGCGGGCAGACGCTGATTGGCTTTCCAGCGCTGATCGATGATGGCGAGGCGGTGCGCATCGAGGTGTTCGACGAGCCCGAGGTGGCGACTGCCAGACACCGCGCCGGCCTGCGACGCCTGTTTGCGCTGCAGATCAAGGACGCGCTGAAGTACCTGGAAAAGAACATTCCCGACTTGCAGAAGATGGCGGTGGCCTACATGCCGCTGGGCACGCAGGAGGAGCTGCGCGACCAGATCATTGACGTCGCGCTGGACCGCGCCTTCCTGCTGGAGCCGCTGCCCCAGGATGAGTTCGACTTCAAACGCCGTGTGGACGAGGGCCGCGGCCGGCTGACGCTGATTGCCAACGAGGTGGCGCGGCTGGCGGGCGTGATCCTGCTGGAATACGGCGCCGCCATGCGCAAACTGAAGGACACGAAGAACCAGCCCGACGCCACCGCCGACGTGGTGCAGCAGCTGCAGCGCCTGGTGCCCAAACGGTTCCTGGCGAGCACGCCCTGGCCGCAGCTCCAGCACTTTGCCCGCTACCTGAAGGCCATCACGTTGCGGCTGGACAAGCTGCGCACCGACCCGGCGCGCGACGCGCAAAAGCTGGCCGAGCTGCGTCCGCAGGAGCAGCGCTACTGGCGCCTGGTGGCCGAGCGCAAGGGCACGGTGGACGCCCGCATGAGCGAATTCCGCTGGCTGCTGGAAGAGTTGCGCGTGAGCTTCTTCGCGCAGGAGCTGCGTACGCCGCAGCCCGTGAGCATCAAGCGGCTGGACAAGGTGTGGGGGCAGTTGAACCAGTGACCGTGTGCCCGGCGAGGTTCGTCGCTGGTGATCTTCAACCCTGACCAGAGCGTTTCCGCCGAGGTGCTGCGGGTGTCAGACTGACGCCTTAGAGCCGCGCCAGCCGCCCCAGCGCCGTCTGCAGCGTCTCGTCCTTCTTGGCGTAGCAGAAGCGCACGACGCGCTGGTCGAAGCCGCTGCCGTAGAAGGCCGACAGCGGAATGGCGGCCACGCCGACTTCGGTGGTGAGCCACTTGCAGAAGTCGGCTTCGGGCAGGTCGCGCTCGGGCACGGCCAGGCCCGAGATGTCCACGCACTGGAAGTAGCTGCCCTCGCTGGGCAGCAGGCGGAACTTGGTGGCCTTCAGGCCCTCGCGGAACAGGTCGCGCTTGCGCTGGTAGAAGGCGGGCAGCTGCAGGTGCGGCTGCGGGTCGGCCATGAAGCTGGCCAGGCCGTACTGCACCGGCGTGTTGACGGTGAACACGTTGAACTGGTGCACCTTTCGGAACTCGGCCGTCAGCGGTGCGGGGGCGGCCACGTGGAATAAAAGAAGGAGACGTAGCCAATGAGCAGAGTAAATCAAGACGGTTGGCTAGGAAGACTGGCAGTTCTGACCTGTTCAGTCTGAGTCTCGAAGGGATTAAAAATGATCTTAAGATCAGCGCAACTTATTGTCAAAATCACACAAAAATTTGCAAATCTCCGAGACTTTATAAAAATAATTCGAGCGTACAAGACTGACAGGGTTGAAGACGTCTCAGTACTAACTTTAGCTATGACAAAAGCTATTCCAAATTGCTGACTCAAATTGAAGGCGTTCCCAACAAAGAATCACTTGTGCATTTGTGGATGGATTTGAGAATTCGAGAAGAGGTTCGTGTAGCTCGAAATCGAAGTCGCCCAAAGTCCTGAAGTGACTCCAGGCTGTGGTTTCGGCACTCTGTACGTATTGAACTGGGTAGAAAATTTTAAGCATCGACAGAATTCACGAAGGTCCTCGAACCGATATCATCAACTCCGTGCGCAGAATCAAAAGTGTCAGATTCGATGAATCAGGAGAAAACTGTTGTCGAAACTGTGTTTTGTATCTTCTCGAAGCTTCCGGGCTGTTCGTGTTGGGTTCGGCAGGTAGCACCTTCGCGCAGGACCAACTCACAGGCGATGAGATCCGCAGCGCCATGGTGGGCAAGAAGCTGTTTGCACGGGCGGGGACGGGCGGCTTGCTGGACGGTGATGCGGGCGGACGGCACGGCACAGATTGCGATTGGCAACATGACCGATACCGGCACGTGGAAAATGACGGACAAAGGTTACTGCGCCACCTGGCAGAAGATCCGGGCGGGCCAGGAACGCTGCTTCACGGTGGTACGGCGGGGTTCGTCGCTGGTGATTTTCAACCCTGACCAGAGCGTTTCCGCCGAGGTGCTGCGGGTGTCCGACTGCGCCTACAGCCGCGCCAGCCGCCCCAGCGCCGTCTGCGGCGTCTCGTCCTGCCGGCGTAGCAGAAGCGCACCACGCGCTGGTCGAAGCCGCTGCCGTAGAAGGCCGACAGCGGAATGGCGGCCACGCCGACTTCGGTGGTGAGCCACTTGCAGAAGTCGGCTTCGGGCAGGTCGCGCTCGGGCACGGCCAGGCCCGAGATGTCCACGCACTGGAAGTAGCTGCCCTCGCTGGGCAGCAGGCGGAACTTGGTGGCCTTCAGGCCCTCGCGGAACAGGTCGCGCTTGCGCTGGTAGAAGGCGGGCAGCTGCAGGTGCGGCTGCGGGTCGGCCATGAAGCTGGCCAGGCCGTACTGCACCGGCGTGTTGACGGTGAACACGTTGAACTGGTGCACCTTGCGGAACTCGGCCGTCAGCGGCGCGGGGGCGGCCACGTAGCCCACCTTCCAGCCGGTGACGTGGTAGGTCTTGCCGAAGCTGCTGACGATGAAGGCGCGCGCCGCCAGGCCCGGGAAGCGCGCCGCGCTCTGGTGGTCCTGCCCGTCGTACACCATGTGTTCGTACACCTCGTCGCTGATCAGCAGCACGTCGGTGGGGGCCAGCAGCGCCTGCAGCTGCAGCATGTCGTCGCGCGTCCACACGGTGGCGCTGGGGTTGTGCGGGCTGTTGATCAGGATGGCGCGGGTTCTGGGCGTAATGGCCGCGGCGATGTTGTCGAAGTCGGGCCGGAAGGTCCCCGGCGTGAGCGGCACGCGTACCACGGTGCCGCCGGCCAGGTCGATGTTGGGCACGTAGCTGTCGTAGCAGGGTTCCAGCACGATCACCTCGTCGCCCGGCCGCACCACGGCCAGGATGGCGGTGATGATGGCCTGTGTGGCACCGGCGGTGACGGTGATTTCCGTGGCCGCGTCGTACTGGCGGCCGTACATGGCCTGCACTTTCTGCGCGATGGCTTCGCGAAGCACGGGCACACCCGTCATGGGCGGGTACTGGTTCAGGCCCTTGACCATCGCGTCTGTGACGGCATTCACCAGCCGCGGGTCGCAGTCAAAGTCGGGGAAGCCCTGGCCCAGGTTGACGGCGCCTTTTTCGGCCGCCAGGCCCGACATCACGGTGAAGATGGTGGTGCCGACGGCGGGCAGCTTGGTTTGCAGGACGGGGGTGCGTTCGGTCACTGGGGTGTTCATGGCGGTGTCAAAGCTCGTAGTCGTTCACATGGCCGGTCATGGCCTTGGCGATCAGGTTGCGGTCGAGCCGGTCGCTCAGCAGCTCGGCAAACTTGTACACAAAGTTGCGCAGGTAGGCGCTGCGCTTGAAGGCCACGCGTGCCACGTTCTGGCCGAACAGGTGGCCTAGCGGACGCACCACCAGGTCGCTGTTGCTGCCGTCATCGCGCACCGCCATTTCGGCCACGATGCCGATGCCCAGCCCCAGCCGCACATAGGTCTTGATCACGTCGGAATCAATCGCTTCCAGCGCAATGCGCGGCGTCAGCTTGCGGCTGGCAAAGGCGGTGTCAATGCGCGTGCGGCCGGTGAACGACGGGTGGTAGGTGATGATCGGTTCGGCCGCCAGGTCCTCCAGCGAGAAGCGCTCCTTTTTGGCCAGCGGGTGCGCGGCGGGCAGCACCAGCACATGCTGCCATTCGTAGCAGGGAAGGGTGACGAGGTCGGGGTAGTCCTGCAGCGACTCGGTGGCGATGCCGATCTCCGCCACCTCGTCCAGCACCATGCGGGCCACCTGGTCGGGCGCGCCCTGGTGCAGGCTGACGTTGACCTTGGGGTAAGCCTCGCGCAGTTTGGCCACCGGCACCGGCAGCACATAGCGGGCCTGGGTGTGGGTGGTGGCAATCGACAGCGTGCCACTGTCCTGGGCGCTGAACTGTTCGCCAATGCGCTTGAGGTTGCTGACCTCGCGCATGATGAGTTCGATGCTCTTGAGCACATGCTGGCCGGGCTCGGTGATGCGCTTGAGGCGCTTGCCGTGGCGCGCAAAGATTTCCACGCCCAGCTCTTCTTCCAGCTCGATGATGGCCTTGGACACGCCGGGCTGGGAGGTGTGCAGCGCCTTGGCTGCCTCGGTCAGGTTCAGGTTGCGCCGGGCCGCTTCCTGGACAAAACGGAACTGATGCAGGTTCATATTGAATTTCGGCTAAAACTGAAATTCATTATGCCGTGAAAGTCTATTGAACCTCAGCCGAGGGCGATCTCGGCCATAAGGGCGGTCACGCGCGGGTCTTCGCCGACGGGCGGTTGCAGCTCAAACTGCACCGCCGGATGGGCGCTGCGGAGCTGGGCCATCAGCAGCGGCAGGTCTTCCCGGGCGTGCTTGCCCGTACCCAGAAAAAGCGGTGTCACCCGCACCAGCGTTGCGCCAGCCGCTATCAAATCTGTAGCAGCTGTGGGCAGGTCCGGGGTGGTCAGCTCCAGGTAGGCGCAGCGCACCGGCACCTGCGGTGCGCTGGCGCGGATGCGCTCGGCCACCGCCTCGATCGGCTGGCGCCAGAGCGGGTCGCGCGACCCGTGGGCAAACAATATGACGCCAAGCATGGACTACCTTCGCAAAACCAGCCAGCCAAACGCACCGAGCGACAGCACCGTGTAGATCAGCCCCGGCGCTGCCGCCGTGAGCCAGGGCCACCAGCTCTGCAGGTTGCCGATATAGCCAAAGACGTTGTTCAGCAGGAAGAAGCTGATGCCGATCAGCACCCCGCCAAACACATAGGTGGTAATGCTGCCGCTGCGGAAATGCAGGTAGGCAAAGGGCAGGGCCAGCACCACCATCACCAGGCAGCTCAGCGGGTAGAACACCTTGCGCCAGAACTCGATTTCGTAGCGCTGCGAGGTCTGGCTGTTGGCCTCCAGGTGGCGGATGTACTGGAACAGGTCGATGGCGCTCATGCGGTCGGGCTTGAGCAGCGCCACCGACACCATCTCGGGGCTGATCTCGGTGGGCCAGCGGTAGCTCGGGATGCTGCGGTGCTCGATCTTCACGCCCTCGGTGCCGCGGGTCATGAATTCACTTCGTTCGGCGCCTTCCAGCACCCAGGCGGCGTCATCGGCAAAGCGCGCCCGGGGCGCCTGGGTTTGCGAGGCCAGCGCCCCCCGGCCGTCGAATTCAAAAATCCGCACGCCCAGCAGGTCGCCGTCGGGCGACAGGGCGCCGACGTTCACGGTGTAGGCGCGGTCGGCCTGGCGCTCCTTGATCCAGGCGCCGGTCTGGCCCACGGTGATGCGGCCCTGGTAGCGGGTCTTCAGCAACTGGGCGGTGCGATCGGCCACCGGGGCCACATAGTCGCCCGTGGCAAACGTCAGCACCACAAACACCAGACCCAGGCTCAGCAGCATGCGCAACGCCCGCCAGGGGCCCAGGCCGCTGGTGCGCAGGATGGTGTATTCCGAGCTTTGCGCCAGCCGCGCCATCACGAAGATGGTGCCAATCAGCACCGCGATCGGCAGCAGTTCGTACAGGTGGCTGGGCACCAGCAGGGCCACATAGGCCAGCGCATGGACCAGCTGGTAGCCATCGTCCCCGTTGCGGCCCACGTTGGGCAGTTCGTCCACGAAGTCGAAGAAGAAGAACAGCGCCAGGAAGCCCAGCGCCACAAACAGCACGGCGGCCAGCACCTCGCTGTAGATCAGGCGGCGGATGGTTTTCACGCCGCGGCCTCCGGACGCGGCGGCCGCCGGCGCAGCAGGGCGCGCCAGGTCCAGTTGTTGTGCTGCTTGGCCAGCCACAGCAGGCTCAGCAACAGCGCACCGCCATGCAGCCCCAGCTGGAAGTTGACAAAGCCCACGCGGCCCGCGCTGATCCAGCTTTGCCCGAGGTTCAGCAGGTTGTAATAGACGATGAAGGCAAACAGCGCGAACATCAGGTTGCCGCTGCGCCCTGCGCGCGGGTTCACGCTCGACGCGGTGACCGCGATCACCACAAAATTCAGCGCCGCCAGCGCCAGCCCGATGCGCCAGGCCAGCTCGCCCAGGTGCAGCCGGGTGGGCTCCAGCAGCAGCGTGAGCGTGGATCGGGTTTTGGCCGGCGAGTTGTTGACATCGCCCAGGTCGTTGGAGCCGACGCGGTTGCCGTACTCCTCGAATTCGCTGATCTTGAGCTCCGAGCCGTTGCCGCTGCTTTCCAGCCGCTGGCCATTGAGCAGCAGCAGGAACTGCTGGTCGCCCACAATTTCCACCCGGCCGCTGCGCGCGGAGGTCACGGTTTCCTTCCCGCGTTCGTTGGTGGAAATGAAGATGTTGCGGCCCGAGCGGTTGTCGGGTGTGTCCTTGTCCAGGAAGAACACGCGGCTGCCACTGGCCGATTCCTGGAACTGCCCGGGCGTGACGCGCTCCAGGTCGCCGCGGCGGCCGTAGCGGTCTTTCAGCTCCTGCGTCTGCTGGTTGGCCCAGGGCCAGATGCCCAGTGCCAGCACCGCGATCACCACCAGCACCGGCCAGGCGAACCGGAACAGCGGCCCGAGAAAGCCTGCCAGCCCCCGGCCGCTGGCAAACCAGATGACCATTTCACTGTCGCGGTACATCCGCGAAATGGTGCCCACGATGGCGATGAACAGGCACAGCGTGAGGATGGGCGGCAGGTAGCCCAGCACGGTGTAGCCCATGACCATCAGCACCTCCTGCGGGTTGACGGCCCCGCGCGTGGCCTGGCTCAGCGTGCGGATCAGCGTCATGGTCATCACGATGGTGACCAGCACCACCAGCGACGCGCCGAAGCTGCGTGCCAGCTCCTTGCGAAGGGAGGAATGGAATAACATTGGTCGGGCAATCCTGCGCAGTTCGCAGCAAACTTCCAATTATGGACTTTCAACTCAAAACCCTTGACCTGGCCGGCGCGGCCGCTGAAAAGTGCGACGCCCTCGTGGTGCTGGTGCCCGAAGCCTTCAAGCCTGGCCGTGACGTGCTGTCGCGCACGCTCGCGGCGGCGCAGAAAGCGGGCGACTTTGAAGCCAAGGCCGGCAAGCTGCTGGCGCTGTACAAGCCCGAGGGCTTCGGCGCGGCGCGTGTGCTGCTGGCTGGCGCTGGCGACGGCTCGGCCCGATCGGCGCGCTCGGCGGTGCTGGCGGCGGTGGGTGCGGTGAAGTCTGCACCGGTCAAGCGGCTGGTGCTGGTCTTCGCCGGCGCACCGGCGGCTGACGCGCTGCAAGCCGCCATGCTGGCTGCCGCCGATGCCAGCTATGTCTACACCACCACCAAACCCAAGGCCGAGGCCCGCAAGCTGCAGCAGGTGGTGCTGGGTGTGACGGACGCGGCGCCCCTGCGGGCAGCATTTGCCCATGGCAGCGCCGCGGTGAAAGGCATTGAAACCGCCAAGGAATGGGGCAACCGCCCGCCCAACCACGCCACGCCCACCCACCTGGCCGACGCCGCGCGGGCGCTGGCCAAAGGGCCGGTCAAGTGTGAAGTGCTGGGACCGAAGGACGTGGCCTCGCTGGGCATGGGCTCATTCATGGCGGTGGCGCAGGGCTCGGCCGAGCCGCTGCGCTTCATTGTGCTGCGCTACCAGGGCGCGGCCAAGGCCGACGCCCCGGTGGTGTTGGTGGGCAAGGGCATCACGTTTGACACCGGTGGCATCTCGATCAAGCCCGCGCCCGAAATGGATGAAATGAAGTTCGACATGTGCGGCGCCGCCAGCGTGCTGGGGGTGTTCAGCGCCCTGGGCGAGCTGCGGCCGGCGGTCAATGTGGTGGGGCTGATCCCGACCTGCGAGAACATGCCGGACGGCAAGGCCGTCAAGCCGGGTGATGTGGTCACGAGCATGAGCGGCCAGACCATCGAGATCCTGAACACCGACGCCGAGGGGCGGCTGATCCTGTGCGACGCGCTGACCTATGCCGAGCGGTTCAAGCCACGCGCCGTGATCGACATCGCCACCCTGACCGGCGCCTGCGTGATTGCGCTTGGGGGCGTGCGCAGCGGGCTGTTTGCCTCCGACGATGCGCTGGCGGGCGCCCTGCACGCTGCGGGCGAGCAGGCGCTGGACCCGTGCTGGCGCATGCCGCTGGACGACGACTACGCGGACGGTCTCAAAACCCATTTTGCCGACGTGGCCAACGTTGCCGGCCGGGCGGGAGGGGCCATCACCGCCGCCAAGTTCCTGCAGCGCTTCGTGGCCAAAATGCCGTGGGCGCACCTGGACATTGCCGGTACTGCGTGGAAGAGTGGCGCCGCCAAGGGGGCGACCGGGCGCCCGGTGGGCCTGTTGCTGGGGTATATCGCCGCTCAGGCGGGCGCTGGCGGCGCTGCACCCCGGGTCTTGTCGCGCCGCAAGCCGGCCGGCAAGCGTTGACCAGGACGCATGACCGAAGTTGCCTTTCATTTCAATGCGCCTGACAAGGTGGGCTACGCCTGTCGCCTGCTGCGCAAGGCCGTGGGCGCTGGCTCCCGCGTGGTCGTGACCGCTGAAGACGCGCTGCTGCGCCGGCTGGACGTGTCACTCTGGAGCTTTGCGCCGCTGGAATTCCTGCCGCATTGCCACAGCAGTGCCCAGCAGCAGGTGCTGGCGGCGTCGCCGGTGGTGCTGGCGCCGTCGCTCGATCAGGCGCCGCATCACGAGGTGCTGGTCAACCTGGGGGCGCCGGTGCCGTCGGGCTTTGAGCGGTTTGCGCGGCTGATCGAGGTCGTCGCCCAGGACGACGACGACCGTCAACGGGCCCGTCACCGCTGGAAACATTACGCCGACCGGGGCTATGCCATCATCCGCCACGACCTGGCCCTGAAGGACCGCACCTGATGCCCGCTTCCCCCCGCACCCCGCCGCGCTATGTGCCGACGCTGACCGAAGTGGTCACGCCGGAAGCGCCGGCGCCCGGGGTGGTGCCACCGCCGTCCATCGAACTGCTGCAGGAACAGATCATTCACCGGGTGATGCAGCGCGTGGATTTGTCACTGGAGCGACGTTTGCGCGAGGCGGTGGCCACGCTGGTGCTGGAACAAACCCGCAACCTGGGCCCGCTGCTGCGCGAGGAGATTGAATCGGTGGTGCGCCAGTCGGTGGCCGAGGCGGTGGCGCAGGAACTGGGCGGGCAGGGCTGAGGCGGCGGGCCCGCATTAGGTGAACTACCGTGGCGGTAATCCCGCTTATCGCAGGGACACTAGCGTGTTCCCTATGGTTCGGGCCCGAAAATTGCGATATGTTCGCGGCCGTTGAGTCACAAATTACATCTCAACCTTTTCCTTAATTCTGGAGGCTTTTATGCAAATGAAGTTGAAACTGACCGTGGTTGCTGCCCTGGCTGCAGTGGCGGGTGTGGCGTCTGCCCAAGACATGGTCGTGAAGATTGGCCACGTGGCCCCGGTGTCGGGTGCCCAGGCCCACTACGGCAAGGACAACGAAAACGGCGCACGCATGGCCATTGAAGACCTCAATGCCAAGGGCGTCACCATCGGTGGCAAGAAGGTCAAGTTTGAACTGGTCGCGGAAGACGACGCCGCTGACCCGAAGCAGGGCACTGCCGCCGCACAAAAACTGTGCGACGCCAAAGTGGCTGGTGTGGCCGGTCACCTGAACTCGGGCACCACCATCCCCGCCTCCAAGGTCTACAACGACTGTGGCATCCCCCACATCACCCCGTCGGCCACCAACCCCAACCTGACCAAGCCCGGCTACAAGACCACCTTCCGCCTGCTGGCCAACGACAACGCCCTGGGCGCTGGTCTGGCCTTCTACGCGGCTGACACGCTGAAGCTGAAGAAGGTTGCCATCATCGACGACCGCACCGCTTACGGCCAGGGCGTTGCCGAAGTGTTCAAGAAAACGGCTGCCTCCAAGGGCATCCAGATCGTGGACGAGCAGTTCACCACCGACAAGGCTACCGACTTCATGGCCATCCTGACCGCCATCAAGGCCAAGGCACCGGACGGCATCTTCTACGGCGGCATGGACCCGCAAGCCGGCCCGATGCTGCGCCAGATGGAGCAGCTCGGCCTGGGCAACGTCAAGTTCTTCGGCGGCGACGGCATCTGCACGTCCGAGCTGGCCAAGCTGTCGGCTGGTGCCAAGACCCTGGGCAACGTGGTGTGCGCTGAAGGCGGCGCCTCGCTGGAAAAGATGCCTGGCGGCAAGGCCTGGAAGGCCCGCTACGACGCCAAGTACCCGAACCAGTTCCAGGTTTACAGCCCGTACGTCTATGACGCCGTGATGGTGCTGGCCGATGCCATGGTCCGCGCCAACTCGGCCGACCCGAAGGTCTACACCCCCAAGATTGCCGAGACCAACTACAAGGGCGTGACCACCCAGGTGCAGTTCGAACCCAACGGCGAACTGAAGAACCCGGCCATGACCCTGTACGTCTACAAGGACGGCAAGAAGTCCCCGCTGAACTGATCGACAGTTCCGCAGCCAACAAAAAAGCCACCGCAAGGTGGCTTTTTTTATTGTGCGTGGTCAAGAATTTGGCGGAGCAGGCGGGATTCGAACCCGCGGAGGGCTATTAACCCTCACACGCTTTCCAGGCGTGCGACTTAAACCACTCATCCACCGCTCCGAAGCCCCTGATTGTAGCAGCGCACATCGGGGTCATCGCCGGCTCAGCCCGCCGTCTTGCCCGCCTGCACCATCTTCATGGCCGAGCCGATCAAGGCCGACACCTCGGTCATGTTGCTGGGCACGATGAGGGTGGTGGTGGCGTCTGCGGCCACCTTGCCATACGCTTCCACGGCCTTTTCGGCCACCTTCAGCTGCACCGCCTGCTCGCCGCCGGGCTGCCGGATCGCGGCGGCAATGCGTTCGATGGCCTGCGCTGTGGCGTCAGCCACCGACGTGATGGCCGCCGCCTCGCCCAGCGCGGCGTTGATGGCGGCCTGCTTCTCGCCCTCGGACCGCGCGATGAAGGCCTCGCGCTCGCCGGTGGCGATGTTGATCTGCTCCTGGCGGCGGCCCTCGGATGCGGCAATCAGCGCACGCTTCTCGCGCTCGGCCGTGATCTGCGCCTGCATCGCGTGCAGGATCTCCTTCGGCGGCGTCAGGTCCTTGATCTCGTAGCGCAGCACCTTCACGCCCCAATTCAGCGCGGCTTCGTCGATGGCCTGCACCACCTGCGCGTTGATGATGTCGCGTTCCTCAAAGGTCTTGTCCAGCTCCAGCTTGCCGATCACGCTGCGCAGCGAGGTCTGGGCCAGCTGCGTCACCGCCACGATGTAGTTGGACGAGCCATAGCTGGCGCGCATCGGGTCCGTCACCTGGAAATACAGGATGCCGTCCACCTGCAGCTGTGTGTTGTCGCGCGTGATGCAGACCTGGCTGGGCACGTCCAGCGGAATTTCCTTCAGGCTGTGCTTGTAGGCCACCTTGTCAATGAAGGGCACGAGGAAGTTCAGCCCCGGCGTCAGCGCGGCGTGGTACTTGCCCAGCCGCTCCACCACCCAGGCGTTCTGCTGGGGGACCACCTTGATCGAGCGGGTGATGAAGATGACGGCGATGACAAGAATGAGGATGGCGATTTCCATGGTGTTTCCGTTTCCCTTTGACTGGTTTCAGGCTTTTTCAACAACAAGGCGGTTGCCCACCACCTCGCGCACACGGTGGGCGCCGGTGCCAGGCGTCACGCCGGGTGCGTGGACCACGGTCCAGTTCGCGCCGCGGTATTTGACAGTGGCAGTGCCGTCGGCGTTCCAGCTGTCGATGTGCACCGACTCGCCCACGTCCAGGTTCACATCGCGGTTGGCGCTGGCGGGTGCCGCCTTGGGCGCCCGCTCGCGTTTGAGGTGCCAGGCCACCACGGCGCCGCCCCCCACCACGGCGGCCACCACCAGCTGCACAGGGACGGGCATGCCTGCATGCGCCGCCAGTGCTGCCGCAGCGAGCCCCAGGGCCAGCATCAGCAGGTAGAAGGTGCCCGTCAGCAACTCGACAGCCACTGCCGCGCCCGCCATCAGCCACCAGACAACAGGTTCACTCATGCAGCCCTCCTTTGTATTGATCGCACCACATTTTGGGCCCAATCAATGACAGTGCAAGGGGCGTGCCCTGTTTTTTACCTACACTTCGCGCCTGTTTCGCTTTTTTGGCCAGGCTGTCTGGAGGCCCCGCATGAAGTTCCGCTTTCCCATCGTCATCATTGACGAAGACTACCGCTCGGAGAACACCTCCGGTCTGGGCATTCGTGCGCTGGCGCAGGCCATCGAAACCGAAGGCTTTGAAGTGCTCGGGGTCACCAGCTACGGCGACCTGTCGCAGTTTGCCCAGCAGCAGTCGCGCGCCAGTGCCTTCATCCTGTCGATTGACGACGAGGAATTCACCCCCGGCCCTGAGCTGGACCCGGTGGTGCTGAACCTGCGCAACTTCATCCAGGAGGTGCGGCGCAAGAACCTCGATGTGCCGATCTATGTGTATGGCGAGACCAAGACCTCGCGCCACATGCCCAACGACATCCTGCGCGAGTTGCACGGCTTCATCCACATGTTCGAGGACACGCCCGAGTTTGTGGCGCGCCACATCATCCGCGAGGCCAAGAGTTACCTCGAAGGCGTGCAGCCACCGTTCTTCAAGGCGTTGCTCGACTACGCGGAAGACGGCTCCTACTCGTGGCACTGCCCCGGTCACTCGGGTGGCGTGGCCTTCCTGAAGACGCCGGTGGGCCAGATGTTCCACCAGTTCTACGGCGAGAACATGCTGCGCGCTGACGTGTGCAATGCGGTGGAAGAGCTGGGCCAGTTGCTGGACCACAACGGCGCCATTGGTGAGAGCGAGCGCAATGCCGCGCGCATTTTCAATGCCGACCATTGCTTCTTTGTCACCAACGGCACCAGCACCAGCAACAAGATGGTGTGGCACCACACGGTGGCGCCCGGTGACGTGGTGGTGGTGGACCGCAACTGCCACAAGTCCATCCTGCACAGCATCATCATGACCGGGGCGATCCCGGTGTTCCTCAAGCCCACACGCAACCACTTCGGCATCATCGGGCCGATCCCGCAGAGCGAGTTCGAGCCGGCGGCCATCCAGGCCAAGATCCGCGCCAACCCCCTGCTCAAGGGCGTTGATGCGAAGAAGGTCAAGCCGCGGGTCATGACCCTCACGCAGTCCACCTACGACGGCGTGCTCTACAACACGGAAACCATCAAGGGCATGCTGGACGGCTACGTCGACAACCTGCACTTTGACGAGGCCTGGCTGCCGCATGCCGCCTTTCATCCTTTCTACGGCGCCTACCATGCCATGGGCAAGAAGCGCATGCGGCCCAAGGAGGCCGTGGTGTATTCCACCCAGTCCATTCACAAGCTGCTGGCCGGCATCAGCCAGGCCAGCCATGTGCTGGTGCAGGACGCCCAGAACACCAAGCTGGACCGCCACCTCTTCAACGAGGCCTACCTGATGCACACCAGCACCAGCCCGCAGTACAGCATCATCGCCAGCTGCGATGTGGCCGCTGCCATGATGGAGCCGCCCGGCGGCACCGCGCTGGTGGAAGAGTCGATCATGGAGGCGCTGGACTTCCGTCGCGCCATGCGCAAGATCGACGACGAGTATGGCGACGACTGGTGGTTCAAGGTCTGGGGCCCTGAAAAGCTGGTGGACGAGGGCGTGGGCCGCGCCGAGGACTGGATCATCCGCAGCGACGCCAAGGGCAAGAAGGGCAGCAAGTGGCACGGCTTTGGCCAGCTGGCGGACGGCTTCAACATGCTGGACCCGATCAAGGCCACCATCGTCACACCGGGCCTGAACCTGGACGGCAAGTTCGACAAGACCGGCATCCCCGCGTCCATCGTCACCAAATTCCTGGCAGAACACGGCGTGGTGGTGGAAAAGACCGGCCTGTACAGCTTCTTCATCATGTTCACCATCGGCATCACCAAGGGCCGCTGGAACACGTTGCTGACGGCGCTGCAGCAGTTCAAGGACGACTACGAGAAGAACCAGCCGATGTGGCGCATCCTGCCGGAGTTCTGCCAGGCGCACCGCCAGTACGAACGCATGGGACTGCGTGACCTGTGCCAGCATGTGCACGCGCTGTACGCCCGTTATGACATCGCGCGCCTGACAACCGAGATGTACCTGTCAGACCTGGCGCCCGCCATGAAGCCGGCCGACGCCTATGCCCACATTGCCCACCGCAAGACCGAGCGGGTGGAGATTGACCATCTTGAAGGCCGCATCACGGTGGGCCTCGTCACGCCGTACCCGCCTGGCATCCCGCTGCTGATCCCGGGCGAAGTGTTCAACAAGAAGATCGTGGACTACCTGAAGTTCTCGCGCGAGTTCAACGCCCAGTGCCCGGGCTTCGAGACCGACATTCATGGCCTGGTGGAAGAAACCGGTGCCGATGGTGTCGTTCGTTACTACGCTGACTGCGTCCGGGCCTGAAGCTATGCCCGCCCTGAGGCGCTATCACTTTGATAGCGCCTCACGCAGATCCAGCGCGGGCTGCAAGCACTTTTTACTCTGAAGCCGGCTCCGCAATGCCGCCCACCACATTGCTGAAGCCGCCATCCACGTAGGTGATTTCTGCGCTGACCCCGCCGGCCAGGTCGCTCAGCAGGAAGGCCGCCACGTTGCCGACGTCGTCAATGGTCACGTTGCGGCGGATGGGCGAGGCTTCGGCCACCACGCTGAGGATCTTGCCAAAGCCCTTGATGCCGCTGGCGGCGAGTGTCTTGATGGGGCCCGCGCTGATGCCGTTGACGCGGATGCCCCGCGGGCCCATGGATTCGGCGAGGTAGCGCACCGACGCTTCCAGACTGGCCTTGGCCAGGCCCATGGTGTTGTAGTTGGGCACAGTGCGGATGGCGCCCAGGTAGGTGAGCGTCAGCAGGGCCGACTTGTCGTTCAGGTAGGGCAGGGCGGCCTTGGCCATGCCGGGAAAGCTGTAGGCGCTGATGTCGTGCGCAATCTTGAAGCCTTCGCGGCTCAGGCCGTCAAGAAAATCCCCGGCGATGGCCTCGCGCGGCGCGAACCCGATGGCGTGCACAAAGCCGTCGAACTTCGGCCAGTGGGCCGACAGGTCCTTGAACAGGCGCTCAATCTGTTCGTCGCTGCCCACATCGCAGTCGAAAACCAGCCTCGAGCCGAAGTCGGCGGCAAATTCGGTGATGCGGTCCTTGAAGCGCTCGCCCACGTAGCTGAACGCCAGCTCGGCGCCCTGGGCGTGGCAGGCTTTGGCAATGCCGTAGGCGATGGAGCGGTTGCTCAGCACGCCGGTGATGAGGAGTTTTTTGCCGGTGAGGAAGCCCATAAGTCTCTCGGGTTAAAAATCTGTGCAGAATTGTCGCATGCGCAAATTGGTGGTCGGGCTCCTGCTGGGCGTCTCGGTGGGTGCGTCGTCACCACTGTGGGCGGCGCACGGCTATGCGCTGTGGGGCGACCTGAAATACCCGCCCGGTTTTGCCCATTTCGACTACGTGAACCCGGCTGCACCGAAGGGCGGCGAGCTGCGCCTGGTGAGCAACCTGCGCGTGTCCATCTTCGACAAGTACAACCCGTTCACCATCAAGGGCTCTGCGCCGGCCTACCTGTCGGGCCTGATGTTTGAGGGCCTGCTGGCCGGATCGCTGGACGAAACCGGCGCGGGCTACGGCCTGCTGGCCGAAGACGTCGAGGTGGCGGCCGACAGCCTGAGCGCCACTTTCCGACTGCGCCCCGAGGCGCGTTTCCACAACGGTGATCCGGTGCTGGCGGCCGACGTCAAGCACAGCTTCGACACGCTGATGGGGCCCTATACCTCGCCCGCCTGGAAGACGTCACTAGAAGACGTGGCGGGCCTGGACGTGCTGGACGAGCGCACCGTGCGCTACCGCTTCAAGCGCGTCAATCGCGAGGTGCCCCTCACCGTGGGCGGGCTGCCGGTGTTCAGCCGCAAGTGGGGCATGGAAAACGGCAAGCCCAAGCGCTTCGACCAGGTGGTGATGGACATCCCGATCGGCAGCGGGCCGTACAAGATTGGCCCGGTGCGCTTCGGCAAGGACATCACCTACGTGCGCGACCCGAACTACTGGGCCCGCAACCTCAACGTCAAGCGCGGCACCGCCAACTTTGACCGCATCACCGTCAAGATCTACAAGGACAACACGGCGCGGCTGGAGGCGCTGAAGGCCGGTGAATTCGACCTGATGCGCTTTTTCTCGGCCGGCGACTGGGCCCGGCGTGTGAATGGCCGGCGGTTCAACACCGGCGAGCTGGTCAAGGGGGAATTCAAGCACCGTCTGCCTTCGGGCTTCCAGAGCTATGTGCTCAATACCCGCAAGGACAAGCTCAGGGACGTGCGGGTGCGGGAAGCGCTGGGCCTGGCCGTGGACTACGAGTGGATGAACCGGCAGATGTTCTACAACGCCTACCAGCGCGTGGCGGGGCTGTTCGGCAACACCGACTGCCAGGCCACGGGCTTGCCGGGGCCGCAGGAGCTGGCACTGCTGGAGCCCTGGCGCGGCAAGGTGCCGGACGCCGTATTCGGCCCCATGTATGTGCCGCCGCGAACCGACGGCGATTCATCCCTGCGCGCCAACCTGCGCAAGGCGCGCGAGCTGCTCCGGCAGGCCGGCTGGGAAATCAGGGATGGTGTGCTGCGCAATGCCAGGGGCGAGGCGTTCACGCTGGAGTACATGGACAGCAACGAGGCCGGCGCCCGCGTGGTGTCGCCCTGGATGCGCAACCTCGAGAAGCTGGGCATCCAGCTGCGCTTCCGGCCGGTGGACTTCGCGCTGTACCAGCAGCGCCTGCAGAAGTTTGACTTTGAAGTCACGTCGCTGGCCTACCAGGGCACGCACACGCCGGGCCAGGAGTTTGCCGACCTGTTCGGCAGCAAGGCCGCGGACACCGAAGACTCGGGCAACCACGCGGGCGTCAAAAGCCCGGCGGTGGACGACATGGTGCAGCGCATGACCGGCGCACGGACCAAGGCCGAGCTGTTGCCGGCCTGCCGGGCGCTGGAGCGCATCATTGCCCACAGCCATTACCTGATACCGCAGTGGACAGCGGGCACCCACCGCATTGCCTACAACGCCTGGCGGCTCGCCTTGCCCCAATCAAGCCCGCCCTACGCCAACAGCGAGGCCTGGGCCATCGACACCTGGTGGGCCAAGTAAATGGCGTCCTACATCCTCAAGCGCCTGTTGTTGATGATCCCCACGCTGCTGGGGGTGCTGCTGGTGACGTTTGTCGTCACGCAATTTGTGCCGGGTGGGCCGGTGGAACAGTACCTGGCGGAGGCCAAAGCCGGCTCGGGCGGCTCGGCCGAGGGTGGCGGCTTGAGCTATCGCGGCGCGCAGGGGGTGGACCCGAAGCGGCTGGAGCAGATCAAGGCCCTGTACGGCTTTGACAAACCGGCGCACGAGCGCTTCTGGCAGATGCTCAAGCAGTTTGCGCAGTTTGACCTGGGCAAGAGCTTCTTCCAGAACAAGGACGTGTGGCAGCTGGTGGTGGAAAAGCTGCCGGTGTCCATCAGCCTGGGCCTGTGGACCTTCTTCATCAGCTACCTGGTGGCGGTGCCACTGGGCGTGGCCAAGGCGGTGCGCGCCGGCACCCGGTTTGATTTGCTCACCACGCTGCTGGTGCTGGTGGGGTATGCCATTCCGGGTTTTGTGCTGGGCGTGGCCCTGCTGGTGGTGTTTGGCGGGCAGTTGCAGTGGTTCCCGCTGCGGGGGTTGACCTCCAGCAACTGGGAGGAGCTGAGCTGGGGTGCGCGCATCGTGGACTACCTGTGGCACATCACGCTGCCGGTCACGGCCATGGTACTGGGCAGCTTTGCGGTGACGGCCATGCTGACCAAGAACGCGTTTCTTGAAGAAATCCGCAAACAGTACGTGTTGACCGCGCGCGCCAAGGGTCTGGCCGACCGGCAGGTGCTGTGGAAGCACATTTTCCGCAACGCGCTCATCCCCATCGTCACCGGCTTTCCGGCGGCCTTCATTGGCGCGTTTTTCACCGGCTCGCTGCTGATCGAGACACTGTTCTCGCTCGACGGGCTGGGCCTGCTGAGCTACGAAAGCGTGATCCGGCGCGACTACCCGGTGGTGCTGGGGACGCTGTACCTGTTTACCCTGATCGGGCTGGTGACCAAGCTGATCTCCGATCTCTGTTATGTCTGGGTGGACCCGCGTGTCAAGTTTGACTAGCCCATCTTCTCCCAGCCAGCGAGCCTGGCGGCGCTTCCGGCGCAACCGGCTGGGCTTTGTCAGCCTGGTGATCTTCTGCACCCTGGTGGTGCTGAGCCTGTTCGCCGAGGTCATCTCCAACGACAAGCCGCTGGTGGTGCGCTACAACGGCGAGTTCTACCTCCCGCTGGTGAAGGACTACCCCGAAACCACCTTCGGCGGCGACTTCCAGACCGCCACCGACTACCTCGACCCCTTCATCCGCGAGCAGCTCACCAAAGACGGCAATTGGGCGATCTACCCGCCCAACCCGTATGGCGCCAAGACCATCAATTACTTCGCCAAGTCGCCGAACCCGGCCGGCCCGACGCTGGACAACCTGCTGGGAACCGACGACCGTGGGCGCGACCTGCTGGCCCAGCTGATCTACGGCTTCCGGCTGAACGTGCTGTTCGGCCTGGCGCTGACCATCATTGGCGTGCTGATCGGCGTGGCCACGGGTGCCATCCAGGGCTACTTTGGCGGCAAGACCGATCTGGCGTTCCAGCGCTTCATCGAGATCTGGGGCTCCATGCCCGAGCTGTACCTGCTGATCATTTTCAGCGCCGTGTTCGCGCCCAGCGTCGCGCTGCTGCTGATTTTGCTGAGTATGTTTGGCTGGATGAGCCTGTCGGACTATGTGCGCGCCGAGTTCCTGCGCAACCGGCAGATGGACTATGTGCGGGCTGCCCGCGCCCTGGGCGTGAGCAACGCGCGCATCATGTGGCGGCACATCCTGCCCAACAGCCTGACGCCGGTGGTGACCTTCCTGCCGTTTCGCATGAGCGCGGCCATCCTGGCGCTGACCTCGCTGGATTTTCTGGGCCTGGGCGTGCCGCCCGGCACACCGTCGCTGGGCGAACTGCTGAGCCAGGGCAAGAACAGCATCGATGCCTGGTGGATTTCGCTGTCCACCTTCGCCGTGCTGGTCATCACCCTGTTGCTGCTGACCTTCATGGGCGACGCCCTGCGCGATGCGCTCGACCCGCGGAAGGCCGACAAATGACCGCCTTGCTCGACGTGAAGGCCCTGCGTGTCGCGTTCGGTGGCAAGGAAGTCGTGCACGGCGTCGACTTCTCCATCCAGCCCGGCGAAAAGCTCGCCCTGGTGGGCGAGTCGGGCTCGGGCAAGACCGTCACCGCCCTGAGTTTGCTCAAGCTGGCGCTGAATGCCGACGTGTCCGGCCAGGCGCAGTTTGGCGGCCGTGACCTGCTGGCCTTGCCGGAGCGCGAACTGCGCGGCATCCGCGGCAGCGAGATCGCGATGATCTTCCAGGAGCCCATGACGGCGCTCAACCCGCTGTTCACCGTGGGCGACCAGATTGCCGAGGTTCTGGAGCTGAAACAGGCGCTGACCCGCAAGGAAGCTGCGCAGGCCGCTATCAAATTGATAGCAAGTACCGGTATCCCCGAGCCCGAACGGCGCGCCCGCGCGTTCCCGCACCAGCTCTCGGGCGGGCAGCGCCAGCGCGCGATGATCGCCATGGCGCTGGCCTGCCAGCCCAAGCTGCTGCTGGCCGACGAACCCACCACCGCGCTGGACGTGACACTGCGGGCGCAGATCCTGGACCTGCTGTCCGACCTGCAGGCGCGCAACGGCATGGCGGTGCTGATGATCACGCACGACCTGAACCTGGTGCGCAAGTTTGCCGACCGCGTGGCGGTGATGGAAAACGGCCACCTGGTGGAGCAGGGCGCCGTGGCGGAGGTGTTCGCCGACCCGCAGCACGCCTACACGCGCAAGCTGATCGACAGCCGGCCGCAGCGCGACGCGGCGGAAGCGCCAGCCCCTGTCGGGGCGCCTGTGATGCGGGCCGACGGTCTGCGTGTGGTCTACCCGGTGCCCATCGCCGGCGTACGCGGCTGGTTCCGCCGCGGCGAATTTGTGGCCGTCAAGGGAGCGAGCTTTGCCGTGGCACCGGGCCGCACGCTGGGGGTGATTGGCGAGTCCGGCTCCGGCAAGTCCACGCTGGCGCTGGCGGCGCTGGGGCTCATGCCGTCCACCGGCACCCTGCAGGTCACCGGGCAGGCCTGGAGCCGGGACGCCACGGCCAACACCGCTTTGCGCCGAACCGTGCAGGTGGTGTTCCAGGACCCGTTCTCGTCTTTGTCCCCGCGCATGACGGTCGAGGAAATCGTGGGCGAAGGCCTGCTGGTGCACGAACCGGGCCTGCCGGGTGCGCAACGGCGCGAGCGCGTGCTGGCCGCGCTGGCCGAAGTCGGCCTCGACGAGGTGCAGTTTCCGGGCCTGCTGGCGCGCTACCCGCACGAGTTTTCCGGCGGTCAGCGCCAGCGGCTGGCGATTGCCCGTGCGCTGATCGTGCAGCCGCAGTTGCTGGTGCTGGACGAACCCACCAGCGCGCTGGACGTGACCATCCAGAAACAGGTGCTCAGCCTGCTGCAGCGGCTGCAGCGCGAAAAGGGGCTGGCCTACCTGCTGATCACCCACGACGTGGACGTGATCCGGGCGATGGCACACGATGTGATGGTGATGCGCGAGGGCGAAGTGCTGGAAGCCGGTCCGCTGGACCAGGTGCTGGACCACCCCCGGCACGAGTACACCCGCGTGCTGGTGGCGGCGGCCGCCTGATCGGTCTGGCAGGCATGAGCGACGCGGTCACGCCCACGGTGATACCCGAGTCCGAGGTGGACATCTCGGCCATGCGGGCCCAGGGCGCAGGGGGCCAGAACGTCAACAAGGTCTCCAGTGCCATCCACCTGCGGTTTGACATCCCGAAATCATCGCTGGCGGACGACCACAAGGCCCGGCTGCTGGCGCTGCCCGACCAGCGCATCACCCGCGACGGGGTGCTGGTCATCAAGGCCCAGACCCACCGCAGCCAGGACATGAACCGCGCCGAAGCCCTGGGCCGGCTGCAGGAACTGGTTGACAGCGTGGCGCAGCCACCCCGGGTGCGGCGCGCGACCCGGCCCACCAAGGCCTCGCGCCAGCGCCGGCTGGAGGGCAAGAAGCTGCGCGGGCAGGTCAAACTGCTGCGCGGCCGGGTGGCGGATTGAGCTGCTAAACCGTTGCAAATCAAGCATTTACGCTGTACAATCCGCACTTCACGACCAAACGGGCGGGTTCTCACCGCCCGTTTTTTTTGGTCGATCGCTTTCAGGCAGGCAGTTTTTTTCAGGGCAACCAGACGCACGTGGCGCTACAGGACATCGTCGAACAAACCGTGACCGGGCTCGGTTACGAGTTGGTGGAGATCGACCGCTCCGCCGGGGGCCACCTGCGCATCACGATCGATCTGCCCTGGCAGCCGGGCGTCGAGCAGTTCGTCAATGTGGAAGACTGCGAAAAGGTCACGCGCCAGCTGCAGTTTGCACTGGAAGTGGACGAAATTGAATACAAGCGGCTGGAGGTGTCCTCGCCCGGTATTGACCGCCCCCTGCGCGGCGAAAAGGATTTTGAGCGTTTTGCCGGCGAGGTGATTGACATCACGCTGAAGGCGCCCATGGGCGCCGCGGCGGGCGGCCAGGTGGCGGCCAACCGCAAGAAGTTCCGCGGCACGCTGGAGCGCGCCGATGGCGGCGGCTGGCAGATCGTCTGGCGCGATGAGCCCGAGGTCAAGCCCGGTCAGAAGGTCAGCAGGAAAAGGCCGCCTGCCCCGTTGCAGGCACTAGGTTTTGTGCTGGACGAGCTTCGTGAAGCGCGTCTGGCCCCGATTGTGGATTTCAAGGGCAAGAAGCCCAGGCAGACAGGAGAGTCGTGAAATGAATCGCGAAATGTTGATGCTGGTGGAAGCCATCTCGCGCGAGAAGAACGTCGAGCGCGACGTGGTGTTTGGTGCGGTGGAGTCTGCGCTGGCGCAGGCCACCAAGAAGCTGTACCAGGGCGAGGTGGACATCCGCGTCGCAGTGGACCGTGACAGCGGCGACTACGAAACCTTCCGCCGCTGGCTGGTGGTGCCGGACGAAGCCGGCCTGCAGAACCCGGACGCCGAAGAAATGCTGATGGACGCCCGCGAACGCATCGCCGACGTGGAAGAGGGCGACTACATCGAGGAGCCGGTGCCGTCGGTGCCGATCGGCCGCATTGGTGCGATGGCGGCCAAGCAGGTCATCCTGCAGAAGATCCGCGACGCCGAGCGTGAGATGCTGCTCAACGACTTCATGTCGCGTGGCGACAAGATCTTTGTCGGCACCGTCAAGCGCATGGACAAGGGCGACATTATCGTCGAGAGCGGCCGCGTCGAAGGCCGTCTGCGCCGCAGCGAGATGATCCCCAAGGAAAACCTGCGCAACGGCGACCGCGTGCGGGCCATGATCATGGAAGTCGACCTGACGCTGCGCGGCGCGCCCATCATCCTGTCGCGTTCCGCGCCGGAATACATGATCGAGTTGTTCCGCCAGGAAGTGCCCGAGATCGAACAGGGCCTGCTGGAGATCAAGAGCTGCGCCCGCGACCCGGGCTCGCGCGCCAAGATAGCGGTGCTGAGCCATGACAAGCGCGTCGACCCGATCGGCACCTGTGTCGGCGTGCGCGGCACCCGCGTCAATGCCGTCACCAACGAGCTGGCGGGCGAGCGCGTGGACATCGTGCTGTGGTCGGAAGACCCGGCCCAGTTTGTCATTGGCGCGCTGGCCCCGGCCAACGTCTCGTCGATCGTGGTGGACGAAGAAAAGCACGCCATGGACGTGGTGGTGGACGAGGAAAACCTTGCCATCGCCATCGGCCGCGGTGGCCAGAACGTGCGGCTAGCGTCCGAGCTCACGGGCTGGAAGATCAACATCATGGACGCCAACGAGTCGGCCCAGAAGCAGGCGGAGGAGACCGACTCCACCCGCAAGCTGTTCATGGAAAAGCTCGACGTGGACCAGGAAATTGCCGACATCCTGATTTCCGAAGGCTTCACCAGCCTGGAGGAAGTGGCCTATGTGCCGATCTCCGAGATGCTGGAAATCGAAAGCTTCGACGAAGACACCGTGAACGAGCTGCGCGCCCGCGCCAAGGACGCCCTGCTGACCATGGAAATCGCGCGCGAGGAAAGCGTCGAGGAAGTCTCGCAGGACCTGCGTGACCTGGAGGGCCTGACGCCCGACCTGATTGCCAAGCTCGCCGAGTCCGGCGTGCACACCCGCGACGACCTGGCCGACCTGGCCGTCGATGAATTGACAGACATCACCGGCCAGTCTGCGGACGAGGCCAAAGCCCTGATCATGAAGGCGCGCGAGCACTGGTTCACCAGTGCCACCGCCTCTCAAGAGTAATGGTCATGAAAGGTATCACGACACATGTCCAGCACGACCGTCGCCGAGTTTGCAGCCGAACTCAAGAAACCCACCGACACGCTGCTTGAGCAGCTCAAGAGCGCAGGCGTGCCCAAGGCATCGCCGGCGGACCCTCTCAGCGATGCCGACAAGCAGAAGCTGCTGGGCTACCTGCAGGCCAGCCATGGCACGGCTTCGCCCGAGCGCAAGAAGATCACCCTGGTGAAGAAGTCCACCAGCGAGATCAAGCAGGCCGACTCGACAGGCAAGGCCCGTACCATCCAGGTGGAAGTCCGCAAGAAGCGCACCTTCGTCAAGCGTGACGAGGGTTCGGACACGGCCGTGGTGGAAGCACCCGAGCCCGAGGTCGCCCAGCAGGCGCCCGTGTCCGCTGCGCAGGGCGTCGATGAAGCCGAGCTCGCCCGTCGCGAGGAAGAAGCGCGCCGGCAGGCTGAACTGATCCGCCGCCAGGAAGAAGACCTGGCGGAAAAGCGCCGTCAGCGCGAGGAGGCCGAGAAGCGCGAGCGCGAGGCCGAAGAGCGTGCCGCCAGCTACGCGGCCACCGAAGAACAGAAAAAGGCCCAGGAATCGAGCAACAAGGCCGAAGCGTCGCAGGAAGCGGCTGCGGCTGCGGCTGCGCGCGCCGCTGCGGCAGCGCTGGCGCGGGAAGCCGCCGCCGCCGAGTCCAAGGCTCGGGCCGAGGAAGAGGCCGTGCGTGCCGCCGATCTGGGCGAGCGCCGCCGCAAGGCCGAGGCCGAAGCCGCTGCCATCCGCTCGATGATGTCCACGCCCAAGAAGGTGCTGGTCGCCAAGAAGCCGGAAGAGCCCAAGCCTGTTGCCAAGCCGGGCGAGGCCGCCAAGCCGGGTGCCAAGGGCACCTTGCACAAGCCGGCCGTGGGCACCGGCACTGGCCGCCCCGCCGCGCCTGCGGCGGCACCGGCGGGCGGAGCCGGGGCTGGCAAGGAAGTCAAGTCGGCCAAGCTGTCGTCCAGCTGGGCGGGTGACCCGGCCAAGAAGAAGGAAATCAAGACCCGGGGCGATGCCTCGGGTGGCGTGGGCCGCAACAGCTGGCGTGGCGGTCCGCGCGGCCGTCGCGGCAACGACCGCGACCGCGAAGACCAGGCCCCGGCCGCGCCGGTGGAAGTGCGTGTGCTGGAAGTGCACGTGCCCGAAACCATCACCGTGGCTGAACTCGCCCACAAGATGGCGGTGAAGTCGTCCGAGGTGATCAAGCACCTGATGAAGCTGGGCCAGATGGTCACCATCAACCAGCCGCTGGACCAGGACACGGCCATGATTGTGGTCGAGGAAATGGGCCACAAGGCCATCGTGGCGGCGCTGGACGACCCGGAAGCCTTTACCGACCAGGACGTGGCCGCAGCCGAGGGCGAAGCCCTGCCGCGGGCCCCGGTGGTCACGGTCATGGGCCACGTGGACCACGGCAAGACCTCGCTGCTGGACTACATCCGCCGCGCCAAGGTGGCCGCGGGCGAAGCCGGTGGCATTACCCAGCACATTGGCGCCTACCACGTGGAAACCCCGCGCGGCATGATCTCGTTCCTCGACACCCCCGGTCACGAGGCCTTCACGGCCATGCGTGCCCGCGGTGCCCAGGCCACCGACATCGTGATCCTCGTGGTGGCTGCGGATGACGGTGTCATGCCCCAGACCAAGGAAGCCGTGAAGCACGCGAAGGCGGCAGGCGTGCCCATCGTGGTGGCGGTCAACAAGATCGACAAGCCCGATGCCAACCCCGAGCGCGTGAAGAGCGAGCTGGTGGCCGAAGAAGTGGTGCCGGAAGAGTTTGGGGGTGATTCGCCTTTCGTCTCGGTCTCGGCCAAGACCGGCCAGGGCATTGACGAGCTGCTGGAACAGGTGCTGCTCCAGGCCGAAGTGCTGGAACTGAAGGCACCGGTGGACGCCATGGCCAAGGGGCTGGTGATTGAAGCCCAGCTCGACAAGGGCCGCGGCCCGGTAGCGACCGTGCTGGTGCAGTCCGGCACGCTCAAGACCGGCGATGTGGTGCTGGCGGGCCAGACCTATGGCCGTGTGCGCGCCATGCTCGACGAGAACGGCAAGCCGATCAAGTCGGCCGGCCCGTCGATCCCGGTGGAAATCCAGGGTCTGACCGAAGTGCCGCAGGCGGGCGACGAGTTCATGGTGCTGGCCGACGAGCGCCGTGCGCGCGAAATCGCCACCTACCGTGCCGGCAAGTTCCGCAACACCAAGCTGGCCAAGCAGCAGGCCGCCAAGCTGGAGAACATGTTCACCGACATGACGGCCGGCGAGGTCAAGTCCGTGCCCATCATCGTCAAGGCCGACGTGCAGGGTTCGCAGGAAGCGCTGGCCGCGTCGCTGCTCAAGCTTTCGACCGACGAGGTCAAGGTGCAGCTGGTCTATGCCGCCGTGGGTGGCATCAGTGAGTCGGACGTGAACCTGGCGATCGCTTCCAAGGCGCTGATCATCGGCTTCAACACGCGGGCCGATGCCGGCGCGCGCAAGCTGGCCGAAGGCAATGGCGTGGACATCCGCTACTACAACATCATCTACGACGCGGTCGACGAGCTGAAGGCGGCCATGTCCGGCATGCTGGCGCCCGAAAAGCGCGAGGAAGTCATCGGCACGGCCGAGATCCGCACCGTGTTCGTGGCGTCCAAGATCGGCACCGTGGCCGGCTGCATGGTCACCTCGGGCCTGGTCACGCGCTCGGCCAAGTTCCGCCTGCTGCGCGACAACGTGGTGGTCTATACCGGCGAACTCGACTCGCTCAAGCGCCTGAAAGACGACGTGCGCGAAGTCAAGGAAGGCTTCGAGTGCGGCATCAAGCTCAAGAACTACAACGACATCAAGGAAGGTGATCAGCTGGAGTTCTTCGAGGTCAAGGAAATCGCCCGTACGCTGTAAGCCATGCCCGCGAAAAAGTCCGCCAAGCCCAACCGTTCTTACCAGGTCGCCGATCAGATCCAGCGCGACCTGGCGGAACTCATCCGTGAGATCAAGGATCCGCGGTTGGGCATGGTGACGCTCAGTTCGGTGGAGGTAACGCCAGACTACGCCCACGCCAAGGTCTTTTTCAGCGTGCTGGTAGGAGCCCCGGCCGAATGCGAGGAAGCGCTGAATCATGCAGCGGGCTTCCTTCGAAGCGGGCTGTTCAAGCGTTTGCACATTCACACGGTGCCGACACTGCATTTTGTGTTTGACCGCACCACCGAGCGCGCGGCCGACATGAATGCGCTGATTGCGCAGGCCGTTGCTTCCCGTTCCAAAAACGAGGAATAGCCATGAACGCGCCGCGC
The DNA here is from genome assembly GCA_046348225.1 of Ramlibacter sp. Taxonomy (GTDB): domain Bacteria; phylum Pseudomonadota; class Gammaproteobacteria; order Burkholderiales; family Burkholderiaceae_C; genus JAXMEQ01. Next base: position 50,848 of record JAXMEQ010000002.1, on the reverse strand, counting down.
ACGAGGGTCGTGAGGCGCCCCGTGCATGGGGTGCTGTTGCTGGACAAGCCGCTGGGCCTGTCGAGCAACAACGCGCTGCAGAAATGCAAATGGCTGCTGCGGGCTGAAAAAGCCGGCCACACCGGCACGCTGGACCCGCTTGCCACTGGCGTCCTGCCGCTGTGCTTTGGCGCCGCGACCAAGTTCAGCCAGCTCCAGCTCGATGCCGACAAGACCTACGAAGCCACCGCCGTGCTGGGCGTCAAGACCAGCACCGGCGACGCCGAGGGCGAGGTGATTGAGCGCCGCCCGGTGCCCGCCATCACGCCCGAGCGGCTTGCTGCGGTGGCCCTCCAGTTCACCGGCGCGATCCGGCAGGTGCCGCCCATGCACAGCGCGCTCAAGCGCGACGGCAAGGCCCTGTATGAATACGCCCGCGAAGGCATTGACGTGGAGCGGCCGGCCCGCGACGTCACGATCCATGCATTGAATCTGGTGCCAACCCGCACGGAAACTGCGCAGGACGCTATCAAAATCATAGCAACTGTGAGCAAGGGAACCTACATCCGCACGCTGGGGGAAGACATTGGCGAGGCCCTCGGGTGCGGTGCGCACCTGTCGTCGCTGCGCCGCATTGCCACCGGCCAGTTCGATGAATCGCAATGCGTCACGCTGGCGGCACTGGAAGCCATGGGCGAAGCCGAACGCCTGGCCTGCCTGCGGCCGGTCGAGGCACTGCTGCCCGGCCACCAGGCTGTCACGCTCGACGCCGACAATGCGGGCCGGTTCCTCAGTGGCCTGCGCCGTCGCGGCGTCTGGCCAGACCAAGAACACATCGCCGTCTACGGCCCGCCGGGCGCCTTGCTCGGCACAGGCCATGTGAAGGCGGGCGAACTGATCCCGGGGCGACTGCTGAGCCCCCCTGAAATACAGCAAATCCTGGAAGCGAAAACATGAGCAACAAACAAATCCGCAACATTGCCATCATTGCCCACGTGGACCATGGCAAAACCACCATGGTCGACCAGCTGCTGCGCCAGTCGGGCACCTTCGCCGAACACGAGAAGGTGGTGGACACCGTGATGGACAACAACGCCATCGAGCGCGAGCGCGGCATCACCATCCTGGCCAAGAACTGTGCGGTCAGCTGGAAGGGGATGCACATCAACATCGTGGACACGCCCGGCCACGCCGACTTTGGCGGCGAGGTGGAGCGTGCGCTGTCGATGGTGGACGGTGTGGTGCTGCTGATCGACGCGCAGGAAGGCCCGATGCCGCAGACCCGCTTTGTCACCAAGAAGGCGCTGGCCCTGGGCCTGCGTCCGATCCTGGTGGTGAACAAGGTCGACAAGCCCGGCGCCCGGCCGGATTACGTGGTGAATGCCGCATTCGACCTGTTCGACAAGCTCGGCGCGACCGACGAGCAGCTGGACTTCCCGGTGGTGTACGCCTCGGGCATCAACGGCTGGTCGTCGAAAGAGCAGGGCGCGCAGGGCGAGCAATGGGGCCCCGACATGTCGGCGCTGTTCGACACGATCCTCGAGCATGTGCCGGCCCACCAGGGTGACCCGGCCGCGCCGCTGCAGCTGCAGATCTCGGCGCTGGACTTTTCCAGCTTTGTCGGCCGCATTGGCGTGGGCCGCGTGAGCGCCGGCACCATCAAGCCGATGATGGACGTGCTGGTGATGGAAGGCCCGGACGGCAAGGCCGTCAAGGGCCGCGTCAACCAGGTGCTGACCTTCCAGGGCCTGGACCGCGTGCAGGTGACGGAAGCCGGCCCGGGCGACATCGTGCTGATCAACGGCATTGCCGACATCGGCATTGGCGTCACCGTGACCGACCCGGTCACCCCGGCGCCGCTGCCCATGCTCAAGGTCGACGAACCCACGCTGACCATGAACTTCTGCGTCAACACCAGCCCGCTGGCGGGGCGCGAAGGGAAGTATGTGACCAGCCGGCAGATCTGGGACCGGCTGCAAAAGGAGCTGCAGTCCAACGTAGCGCTGCGCGTCAGCGAAACGGACGAAGAGGGCGTGTTCGAGGTGATGGGCCGTGGCGAACTGCACCTGACCATCCTGCTGGAGAACATGCGCCGCGAAGGCTATGAGCTGGCGGTGTCGAAGCCGCGCGTGGTGTTCCGCGACGTGGACGGCGTGCGTCATGAACCGATCGAAATGGTGACGGCGGACATTGAAGAACAGCACCAGGGCGGCGTGATGCAGGCGCTGGGCGAGCGCAAGGGCGACCTGATCAACATGGAGCCGGACGGCCGCGGCCGCGTGCGGCTGGAGTACCGCATCCCGGCGCGCGGGCTGATCGGCTTCACCAACGAATTCCTGAACCTCACACGCGGCTCGGGCCTGATCTCCAACATCTTTGACGGCTACGAGCCGCACAAGGGCGACATCGGCGGGCGCAAGAACGGTGTGCTGATTTCGATGGACGACGGCGAGATCTTCAACTACGCCCTGGGCAAGCTGGACGACCGCGGCCGCATGTTCGTGCGCGCCAACGACCCGGTGTACGAGGGCATGATCGTCGGCATCCACAACCGCGACAACGACCTGGTGGTAAACGCTACCCGGACCAAGCAGCTGACCAACTTCCGTGTCAGCGGCAAGGAAGACGCGATCAAGATCACGCCGCCGATCCAGCTCACGCTGGAGTACGGCGTGGAGTTCATCGAGGACGACGAGCTGGTCGAGATCACGCCCAAGAGCATCCGCCTGCGCAAGCGGTTCCTGAAAGAGCACGAGCGCAAGCGCGCCAGCCGCGAGGCATGAAACTGCGGCACGGTCAGGCCGTGTGGCTGATGGTGGCGGTGACGCTGATGTGGTCCATCGCCGGCGTGGTGACGCGCCAGCTGGAACACGCAAAGAGTTTCGAAGTCACTTTCTGGCGCAGCTTCTTCACCATGCTGTCGCTGCTGGTGATCCTGCCGCTGTGGCAGGGGCGCGGCGTGTTTGCCCGCATGCACTGGCGCAGCCCGTATTTCTGGCTGTCCGGTGTCTGCTGGAGCGTGATGTTCACCGCCTTCATGGTGGCACTGACGCTGACCACCGTGGCCAATGTGCTGGTCACGATGGCGCTGGGCCCGCTGTTCACCGCACTGATCTCGCGCATCTTCATCGGCCACAGGCTGCCGGCGCGCACCTGGGCCGCGATCGTGGTGGCGGGCGTGGGCATTGTGTGGATGTACGGTTCGCAGGTCAGCATCGGCGCGCCGGGCGTGCTGGCGGGCTCGCTGGTCGCGCTGTGCGTGCCGATCGCGGGCGCGGTGCAATGGACGGTGGCGCAGCGCAGCCAGGCCCATGGCGAGCAGCTCGACCTGGTGCCCTGCGTGCTGGTGGGGGCCGTCATCTCGACGGCGCTGACGTTCCCGCTGTCGTTCCCTTTCATGGCCACCGGCACCGATATCGCATGGCTGGGCTTGCTGGGTCTGGTTCAACTGGCGATTCCGTGCACGCTGTCGGTGGTCTGCGCCCGGGTACTGAAGGCGCCCGAGGTCTCGCTGCTGGCGCTGCTGGAAATCATCTTCGGCATTGCGCTGGCCTGGTTCGGCGCCAATGAACAACCCGGCGCCAACGTGCTGGCCGGTGGCGCACTGGTGCTGGGCGCGCTGGTGGTGAATGAACTGATTGGCTGGAGGCAACGCGCGTGAGCACGGATGTTTTGCTGGAAGAAAAGGGCGGCGTCGGCTTCATCACGCTGAACCGGCCACGGGCGCTCAACGCGCTGTCGCTGACCATGGTACGCGCGCTGACGGCAGCGCTGCTGGCCTGGCGGGACGACGCGGGCATCCGCGCCGTGGCGATCCGGGGCAGCGGAAAAGAGGGGCCCTTCGGCGCCTTCTGCGCCGGCGGTGACATCCGGTTCTTCCACCAGGCGGCGCTGGCGGGCGACCCGGCGCTGGAAGATTTTTTTACCGAGGAATACACCCTCAACCACCTGATCCATCACTACCCCAAGCCCTATATCGCCTTCATGGACGGCATCGTCATGGGCGGTGGCATGGGAATTTCAGGGCATGGTGGCGCCAACAGCCTGCGCATCGTCACCCCGCGGACCAGGATGGCGATGCCCGAGACCAACATCGGGCTGTTCCCGGACGTGGGCGGCGGGTACTTCCTGAGCCGCTGCCCGGGCCATCTGGGCGAGTACCTGGCGCTCACCGGGCAGGTCATCGGTGGCGCCGATGCCGTGATGGCCGGGCTCGCGGACGGGCTGGTGGCCGTGGAGCAGCTCGACGGCCTGTGGTCGCAGCTGCCCGACCTCGACAGCCGCGCACTGCGCCCGCTATCTGCTACAAAATTCATAGCGCCTCACGCAGATTTGGCGGGGGCCGTAGCCGAAATTGATCAACATTTTGGGCATGAAACGGTGCTGGCCATCGTCCAGTCGCTGGAAGCCGCCGGCAGCGATTGGGCACGCGCCACCGCCACCGTGTTGCGCCAGCGCTCGCCGCTGATGCTGCACGTGGTGCTGGCGCAGGTGCGCCGCGCCCGCCACATGACGCTGGCCGACGACCTGCGCATGGAGCGCGACCTGGTCCGCCACTGTTTCCACACCGGGCACCTGCAGCGCAGTGGCGCGAGCAGCGAAACCGTGGAAGGCATCCGCGCCCTGGCCATCGACAAGGACCATGCGCCACGCTGGAACCCCGGCCGCATCGAAGACGTCACGCCCGACATGGTGGCGCCGTTCTTCCAGAGCCCGTGGCCGAGGCATGCGCACCCCCTCGCCGCGCTGAGCTGACCGCTTCCAGCGGCCACCGCGGAACCGGCTCAGCCGGGCCGCAGGTGGCGTCCCCCTGGGGGGAAGCCGCGAAGCGGCTCAGGGGGGTTACCTGTTCCTGCTCTTCATCGCGCGTTCCACCTCGCGCTTGCCTTCGCGGTCCTTGATGGTGTCGCGCTTGTCGTGCTCGGCCTTGCCCTTGGCCAGCGCGATCTCGCACTTCACCTTGCCGGCCTTCCAGTGCAGGTTCAGCGGCACCAGGGTGTAGCCCTTCTGCTCGACCTTGCCAATCAGGCGGCGGATCTCGTCCTTGTGCAGCAGCAGCTTCTTGGTGCGCACGGCGTCCGGGCTCACATGGGTGGACGCCGTCTTGAGCGGGTTGATCTGGCAGCCAATCACGTACAGCTCGCCGTTCTTGATGACCACGTAGCCGTCGGTGAGCTGGACCTTGCCCTCGCGCAGGGCCTTGACTTCCCAGCCCTGCAGCACCATGCCGGCCTCGAAGCGTTCTTCGAAGAAGTAGTTGTACGCGGCCTTCTTGTTGTCGGCGATGCGGGCTTGGGTGTCGGGTTTCTTGGCCATGTGCTCAGGTGGGGGTCCATGGCCTCAATACAATTGCGCCGTGGGCCGAGATTTTACGTTCAAGCCCCGCTGCTCCCACGAATGAAACACGTCCACAAGTCCGTCCTGATCTGGTACAGCGCCGAAGAAATGTTCGCCCTGGTCACCGACGTGGCGCGTTATCCCGAGTTCCTGCCCTGGTGCGACCATGCGTCGGTGCTGGAATCAGACGACGGTGGCATGAAGGCCGAGGTCGGCATTGCCTTCAGTGGCATCCGCCAGACCTTCACCACCCGCAACGACCATACGCCGGGCCGGCAGGTCGCCATGAAGCTGCTCAATGGGCCGTTCTCGCGCCTGGACGGCGCCTGGAACTTCATTCCGCTCGGAGACGAAGGCCAGCGCGCCTGCCGCGTGGAACTGAGTCTGCACTACGGCTTTGACAACGCTGCCCTCGGCGCCCTGGTGGGGCCGGTGTTTGACCGCATTGCCGGCAGCCTGGTGGATGCTTTTGTCAAGCGCGCGGAGCAGGCCTATGGCTGATCCGGCCCCGTCCGTGGCGGTGCTGGTCTGGTGGTCCCCCGCGCCGCGCCAGGTGTGGGAGAAGGCCCTGCGGTTGCCTTCCGGCGCGACGGTAGCGGATGCGGTGCAGGCCAGCGGGGTGCTGGCCGCCTTCCCGACGCTGGACCTGGGCTCCACCGTGCTCGGTGTCTGGGGCCGCAAGACACGCATGGGCCATATCCTGCGCGACGGCGACCGGGTGGAAATCTACCGCCCGCTTCGCGTGGACCCTAAAGTGGCCCGGCGGGAGCGCTTCAACCAGCAGGGGGCCCGAAGCGCGGGCCTGTTTGCCCGCCGCCGCGCGGGGGCCAAGGCGGGCTACTGACCTCGGCGTTCAGAGCGCCGGGCCGCACTCGGTGGCGATGATGCCTTCCAGGCGTTTGGTCTCCACGGCACGGGCCGCGTCGTCCATGATTTCGCGCTCGCCCTTGGCGTTGGTGGTGGCGATGCGCGCACCCGAATCGAACGTGGCCTTGGCCTTTTTGGCGCGAGCGCAGTTTTCGGCCTTGGCCTTGGCCACCTTTTCGGCCTCGGCCTTCTTCTTCTCGGCCTCGGCCGCTTCGGCGGCCTTTTTCTTGTCTTCCAGTTCCTTGTCTTTGCCGCTCAGCTTGGGGGCGTTGGCGGCCGGTTTGGGGGTGGCGGTCGCAGTCGCCGGTGCCGCGGCCGTCTCGGCCTGGGCCGGGGCGGCTGCAGCGGCGGCGGGGGCTGCCGCCGCAGGCTGTTTGAGAATGTTTTTGGCCGGAACATCGGCGGGCGGTGCCCGGTCACTGAAGACCTTGCGCCCGTCCTTGTCGATCCACTGCCATTGGGCGGCAGCCAGCAGTGGAACCATGCAAACGAATGCGAGGAAGAGGGGGCGGGTCAGCTTCATGCTGGCAGTTTAGCGCCGCGCCTCCCCGGGCATCACACTTTTACACGCGATGCTGGCGCCCCCGCTGACAGATTCCGCTTCAGAGTAAGTACCAAGTACGCGGGTACAATCCGTTTTTTGGAGCTTTCACATGCGCCTTCTTGGAAAAGCGCTCACCTTCGACGATGTGTTGCTGGTGCCAGCGTTCTCCCAGGTCCTGCCCAAGGACACGTCCCTTGCGACCCGCCTCTCCCGAAACATCCGCCTGAATCTGCCACTGGTGTCCGCTGCCATGGACACCGTGACAGAGGCACGTCTGGCGATTGCCATCGCCCAGGAAGGCGGCATTGGCATCGTCCACAAGAACCTCACGCCGAAACAGCAGGCCGCCGAAGTGGCACGCGTCAAGCGCTACGAGTCCGGCGTGCTGCGGGATCCGGTGGCCATCACACCCGAACATACCGTGCTACAGGTGATGCAGCTGTCTGAAGAGCTGGGCATCTCCGGCTTTCCGGTGCTGGATGGCGGCAAGGTGGTGGGCATCGTGACCGGCCGAGACCTGCGCTTTGAAACCCGCTACGACGTCAAGGTGCGCGACATCATGACGCCGCGCGAACGGCTGATCACCGTGCCCGATGGCACCACGCTGGCCGACGCCAAGGCACTGCTGAACAAGCACAAGCTGGAGCGGCTTCTGGTGGTGAACGACGGTTTTGAACTCAAGGGTCTGATCACCGTCAAGGACATCACCAAACAGACCAGCTTCCCCAACGCGGCCCGTGACGCCTCAGGCCGGCTGCGGGTGGGCGCCGCGGTCGGCGTGGGGGAGGGCACCGAGGAGCGCGTGGAGGCGCTGGTCAAGGCTGGCGTGGATGCCATCGTGGTCGACACTGCGCACGGCCACAGCAAGGGCGTCATCGAGCGGGTGCGCTGGGTCAAGCAGAACTACCCGCAGGTGGACGTGATTGGCGGCAACATCGCCACCGGCGCGGCCGCGCTGGCGCTGGTGGAGGCGGGCGCCGATGCCGTCAAGGTGGGCATTGGCCCGGGCTCCATCTGCACCACCCGCATCGTGGCCGGTGTGGGCGTGCCGCAAATCACCGCCATCGACAACGTGGCCACTGCGCTGCAGGGTACCGATGTGCCGCTGATCGCAGACGGCGGCATCCGCTTCAGTGGTGACATTTCCAAGGCCATCGCTGCCGGCGCCAGCACCGTGATGATGGGCGGCATGTTTGCCGGCACCGAAGAGGCCCCTGGTGAAATCGTGCTGTACCAGGGACGCAGCTACAAGAGCTACCGCGGCATGGGCAGCATCGGCGCCATGCAGCAAGGCAGTGCCGACCGCTATTTCCAGGAGGCGACCACCGGCAACCCGAATGCCGACAAGCTGGTGCCCGAGGGCATTGAAGGCCGCGTGCCCTACAAGGGCTCGCTGGTGTCCATCATCTTCCAGATGGCCGGCGGCGTGCGGGCCAGCATGGGGTATTGCGGCTGCGCCACCATTGACGAGATGAAGGACCGCGCCGAGTTCGTGCAGATCACCGCAGCCGGCATGCGTGAAAGCCATGTCCATGACGTGCAGATCACCAAGGAAGCGCCGAACTACCGGGCCGACTGAGGCCAAGTCCCCATGCACCAGAAAATCCTGATTCTCGATTTCGGCTCCCAGGTCACCCAGCTGATCGCCCGCCGCGTGCGTGAAGCCCATGTGTACTGTGAGGTCCATCCCTGTGATGTGACCGACGAGTGGGTGAGGCAATACGCCGCCGACGGGACCCTGAAGGGCGTCATCCTCTCTGGCAGCCATGCCAGCGTGTACGAGGACACCACCGACAAGGCGCCCCCGGCGGTGTTCGAGCTGGGCGTGCCCGTGCTGGGCATCTGTTACGGCATGCAGACCATGGCCCACCAGCTGGGCGGCAAGGTCGAAGGCGGCCACAAGCGTGAGTTTGGCTTTGCGGCCGTGCGCGCCCGGGGCCACACGGCGCTGCTGAAAGACATCGCCGACTTCACCACGGCCGACGGCCACGGCATGCTCAATGTGTGGATGAGCCATGGCGACAAGGTGACCGAGCTGCCGCCCGGCTTCAAGCTCATGGCCAGCACCGACAGCTGTCCGATTGCCGGCATGGCCGATGAAAGCAGGCGCTTCTACGCCGTGCAGTTCCACCCGGAGGTCACGCACACCCAGCAGGGCAAGGCCATCCTCGAGCGGTTCGTCATCGGCATTTGCGCCGCCCGGCCCGACTGGGTGATGCGCGACCACATCGCCGAGGCGGTGGAAGCCATCCGCCAGCAGGTGGGCGATGAAGAAGTGATCCTGGGCCTGTCGGGCGGGGTGGATTCATCGGTGGCAGCGGCGCTGATTCACCGCGCCATCGGCGACCAGCTGACCTGCGTGTTTGTGGACCACGGCCTGCTGCGCCTGAACGAGGGCGACATGGTCATGGACATGTTCGTCGGCAAGCTGCATGCCAAGGTGATCCGGGTGGACGCCAGCGAACTGTTCCTGGGCAAGCTGGCCGGCGTGAGCGAGCCCGAGGCCAAGCGCAAGATCATCGGCAGCGAGTTTGTGACGGTGTTCAAGGCAGAGGCAGCCAAATTGAAAGCGAGCGCCGGCGGAAAGCTTGGAGTTGACGGCCGACCGGCCGTCAAGGGCGCCACCTGGCTGGCCCAGGGCACGATTTACCCGGACGTGATTGAATCCGGCGGCGCCAAGAGCAAGAAGGCCGTGACCATCAAGAGCCACCACAACGTGGGCGGTCTGCCCGAGCAACTCGGCCTGAAGCTGCTGGAGCCGCTGCGCGACCTGTTCAAGGACGAGGTTCGCGAACTGGGCGTGGCGCTGGGTCTGCCGCCGGAGATGGTCTACCGCCACCCGTTTCCCGGCCCCGGCCTGGGCGTGCGCATCCTGGGTGAGGTGAAAAAGGAATATGCCGACCTCCTGCGCCGGGCCGACGCCATCTTCATCGAGGAACTGCGCAACTTCCACGACGAAGCCACTGGCAAGAGCTGGTACGACCTGACCAGCCAGGCCTTCACCGTGTTCCTGCCGGTCAAGAGCGTGGGCGTGATGGGCGATGGCCGCACCTACGACTACGTGGTGGCGCTGCGTGCCGTGCAGACCAGTGACTTCATGACGGCCGACTGGGCCGAGCTGCCGTATGCGCTGCTCAAGAAAGTGTCGAGCCGAATCATCAACGAAGTGCGCGGCATCAACCGGGTCACCTACGATGTGAGCAGCAAGCCGCCTGCAACGATCGAGTGGGAGTAAGGGGCATGGCTGGCCGTACTGCATCTGCCCGCCATGTTTCTGAGTACCCTGCGCGTTGCCATACAGGAGTCGTCGCCCCGTGATCGAAGCCCCAACACTTGACAACGAATCGCAGCGCGCTGAAGCGCTGGACGCTGCGATGTGCGCCTTCGTGCCACGCGAGGAGCGCTTTGACCGCATTACCCGCACCGTGAAGCGGTTGCTGGACGTGCCGCTGGCCCTGATTTCCATCGTGGAGCGCGACGTGCAGTGGTTCCGCTCGGCCCAGGGCTTGCTGGAGGCCGAGACGCCACGCAGCATCTCGTTTTGCGGACATGCCATCGCCAGCAAGAAGCCCCTGGTGGTGCCGGATGCCACCAGCGACCCGCGCTTCTGGGACAACCCGCTGGTGACCAGTTCGCCCCATATCCGCGCCTACCTTGGCATTCCACTGAGCATTGCCCCCGGGGTGCGCGTCGGCACGCTTTGCGCCCTGGACACCCGGGTGCGCGAATTCACGGCGGAAGACGTGGCCGGCATGGAAGACCTCGCGGCCATGGCCGAGGCCGAGTTGCGGCTGGATGCCATGGCCGATGCACAAAAGCGCCTGCTGGCGACGCTTAACCAGATGGAGCGCCGGGCCAGCCTGGACCCGGCCACGGGGTGCTGGACGGTACGGGGCTTCCGGCAACTGGTCAGCATGGCGGTGGACGATGCGGCGCGCGCCGGCACCGCATTGGCGCTGTGCTACGTCCGGGTAAACAACTTCGCGGCGCTGACGGCCAACAGCAGCCCGGCGCAGATGGACCTGATCCGCCAGTTGCTGGCGCAAGTCCTGCGGCGCCGCTTGCCGGAGGCCGGCGCCCTGGCCAGCCTGGGCCAACGGGATTTTTGCGCGCTGGTCCCGGGTGCCACGCCGCTGGAGGTGGAAGAACGGCTGGCCGAGTTCACCTTTCCCAAGGCCCGGCTCGACACCCCGGGGCTGCAGCTGGACCTGGAACTGGAGCTGGCCTTCGGGCTCGCGTTCCTGCACGAGGCCACCTCGGCCAGTCCGGCCACCGAGCTGTGGGCCACAGCGCTGGCGCGGCTCGAGGCCTGAGCCACACCGGGCCCTGGGCGTGGCGGGGCAGGGCGCGGCACAATCCGCCCATGTACCAGCCGCCCCAGTTCAAGTCCACCGACCGCGCCGTCGCGGCCCGCCTCATGCGGGAGCATCCGCTGGCCAGTCTGATCTCCAACGATGACGACGGTCTCCCGTATGTGACGCACCTGCCGCTGCACCTGGACGAACGGGTAGCCACGCCGGGTGCCGCCGCGGAATTTGTTCTGCTGGGCCATTTCGCGCGGCCCAATGCCCATTGGCGCTACCTGCAGGCACGGCCGAAGGCGGTGGTCACCTTCCTGGGGCCACACGCCTACCTGTCGCCCAAGGTGTACCCCGATCTGGCCCGCGTCCCGAGCTGGAATTACCTGGCTGTGCACTGTGTGGTGCAAGCCGTTCTCGTGGACGACCCTGAGCAGAAGGACCGCCTGCTCAAGAAGCTGATCGGCGACCATGAGCCGCCGTACGCCGAGCATTGGCGGGGACTGGGCGAGGACTTCGCACACAGGATGCTGGCTGGCATCATGGCGTTTGAGCTTCATGTGACCGAAGTGCAATGCAAGCTCAAGCTCAACCAGCACCGGCCGGAGTCCCACCGGGCGCTGCGGGCTGCCTACGCCGGCGGCAACGACCACCAGCGCGCGCTGGCCGCGTGGATGGACCAGTTGGGTCTTGGCCAGGCGCCGGAGGTATAAAAGTGCCTGTAACCCGCACCGATACTGCGTGAGGCGCTATCAAATGCATAGCAATCTGGACTCGGTTTTCATGGCGCAGGCACTGGCGCAGGCGCGCGCTGCCGCCGCGGCAGGCGAGGTTCCGGTTGGTGCGGTGGTCGTGCGCGACGGCCAGGTCATCGCCACCGGTCGCAACGCCCCCATCGACGCCCACGACCCGACCGCGCATGCCGAAGTGGTGGCGCTGCGTTCGGCGGCGCAGGCCCTGGGCAACTACCGGCTGGACGGCTGCACGCTGTATGTGACGCTGGAGCCCTGCGCCATGTGCAGCGGTGCGATGCTGCATGCGCGCCTGGCGCGCGTCGTGTTCGGTGCTGCCGACCCCAAAACCGGCGCCGCCGGCTCCGTGCTCAACCTGTTCACCGAGCCCCGGCTGAACCACCAGACGCAGTGGCAAGGCGGCGTGCTGGCCGACGAATGCAGCGCCTTGCTCAGTCACTTTTTCCGGCACCGCCGGCAGGAGATCCGCATGACCGCCAGCCCCCTGCGCGACGACGCGCTGCGCACACCCGATGAACGGTTCGCCGGCTTGCCAGGCTATCCGTGGCCGCCTCACTATTTGAGCGACCTGCCGGTGCTGGCCGGCTTGCGGCTGCATTATCTCGACGAAGGGCCGCGCGACGCGCCGCTGACCTGGCTGTGCCTGCACGGCAACCCGGCCTGGAGCTACCTGTACCGCAAGATGATCCCGGTGTTCCTGCAGGCCGGGCACCGGGTGGTGGCGCCCGACCTGATCGGCTTTGGCAAGAGCGACAAGCCGAAAAAGGACGCCGCCCACAGCTTCGGCTGGCACCGGCAGGTGCTGCTGGAATTCATCGACAGGCTGGACCTGCGCGATGTGGTGCTGGTGGTGCAGGACTGGGGTGGCCTGCTGGGCCTGACGTTGCCGATGGAAGCGCCCGGGCGCTACCGTGGCCTGCTGGTCATGAACACCACGCTGGGTACGGGCGATGCACCCCTGAGCCCGGGCTTTCTGGCCTGGCGCGAGATGTGCGCCAACAACCCCGAATTTGACGTGGCGCGCCTGTTCGCACGCGGCAATCCGCAGATGACGGCCGCAGAGTGTGCCGCCTACAACGCCCCGTTCCCCGACCGGGGCCACCGCGCGGCGTTGCGGGCGTTTCCGTCCATGGTGCCGGCGTCCGGGGACGCGGACGGCGCGGCCACCTCGCGCGCAGCGCGTGACTTCTGGCGCGACCGCTGGCAGGGCCGGACGTTCATGGCCGTTGGTGCGCAGGACCCGGTGCTCGGGCCGCCCGTGATGCGCGGCCTCCAGCAGCTCATTCGCGGCTGCCCGGAGCCGCTGGTCATCGAACAGGGCGGGCATTTTGTACAGGAGCATGGTGAGCCCATCGCCCGCGCGGCGGTGGGATACTTCCAGCCGTGACCCAACATATCTACATTTTTTCGCCGTCCAGTGCCGTGCGGGACAAAGCCGCGTTCCGCCGCGGCGTGCAGCGCCTGAAAGCGCTGGGCTACCAGGTGGAAGTGGACCCGGCAGCGCTGGCCAGCAGCATGCGCTTTGCCGGCGATGACGACACCCGGCTGGCCGCCATCGAGCGTGCCTGCGCCAGTGGCGCGGACGTGGCGCTCATCTCCCGGGGGGGCTACGGCTTGACGCGCATCCTGCCGCGCATCAACTACAAGGCCGTGGCCCGAGCGGTGGACCGCGGCACCCGCTTCGTCGGGCTGAGCGACTTCACGGCATTCCAGAATGCGGTGCTCGCCAGAACCGGCGCCGTCACCTGGGCCGGCCCCGCACTGGGGGAAGACTTCGGCACGGAGGGCACGCCCGACGACATCATGGAGGCTTGCTTCGAGGATCTGGCCACGGGGCAGGGCGAGGGCGCTGGCTGGCAGCTGCCGCGCAACACGCCTGCCCTGCCAGTCAACCGCGAGGGGGCATGGCAGGCCCGGGACGCCGTGCTGTGGGGTGGCAATCTGGCGGTGCTGGGCAGCCTGGTCGGCACACCCTGGCTGCCCCAGCCCCCGCGGGGCATCCTTTTCATCGAGGACGTCCACGAGCACCCGTACCGCATCGAGCGGTTGCTGACCCAACTGCTGCACGCCGGCGTCCTGGCGAAGCAGAAGGCCGTGGTGTTCGGGCAGTTCACCAACTACAAGCTGGTGCCGCATGACAAGGGCTTCAAGCTGCAGACGGTGGTGGACTGGTTGCAGCGGCAGATCAAGGCGCCGGTGCTGCAGAACCTGCCATTCGGGCATGTCGCGACCAAGGTCGTGCTGCCGGTGGGTGCCAAGGTGACGCTCTCAGTCGAGGGCCGTGACGCATTCCTGCTGTGGGGTCACCGCCATTGAGGGGCCCGTGCGGGCTCAGCCGATCAGCGGGCTGGACCGTGAGGTCAATCCCGCAGGCAGCAGGCCATGGAACATTTTGGTGAGTCGCGCAATGCGTTCACGCGCCTGGACTTCGCCATGCATGTCGGACAGGCAGGCCATCAGGTCCCCGCGCAGATACCACAGTGCCTGCACATCGTTGGCATAGCGCACGCGCCGTGTGACCGCCGTGAACTGGCGTGCGCCCATGTCACCCAGCGCATCCAGCATGGCCTGGCGGATGTCTTCCGTGGCATTCTCAAGCGCCGACTCCGAGGGGGGAGCGGGCGTGCCCAGAAGGCTGTAGATACTGCTACGAAGATTGGGTTTGATCCAACGCATGAGACTTCTTTTGCCCGTACTGGACAAATTTGATGTTTGAGGCGACAAGTTACGCCGAGCGTGCCCGGCAGGCAAGTCAACTGTGTGACGTAGTTAACGGAAAACAACAAACAGAATCAACAGATTGGTAACGAAACGTGATGTTGTTTCTATTTGTTTGTGCGCCGTCGTCCGTCGTTGACAGTTCGGCGCCGGTGGCTGGCGTGCCGAGGTTGCGTGGTCAAAAAATGCAATTTATTTCATAATCAGATGCTGAAAGCGCAATAAAACTCATGAAAACTTACTCCTCTCACTACATCAATGGCCAGTGGGTGCCAGCCCGTTCAGCGGACCACTTCACCGTGTACGACTCCAGCACGGAAGAGGTCATGGCCACCGTGCCCGCTGGCACCGCCGCCGAGGCGGCCGAGGCAGTGCTGGCCGCGCGCGCGGCTTTTGACGGCTGGGCCGGATTGCCTGTGGAAACCCGGGCCGCTTTCCTTGACAGGATTTCGGCCGGGCTCAAGGCCCGCATGGACGAAATGGGGACCGCGATTGCACGCGAAGTCGGCATGCCGCTCAAGCTGGCCAAGCCGGTGCAGGTGGGGACCCCGGTCTGGAACTGGGCCAACTTCGCCCGGGTGGCCCGGGCATTTGAGTGGGAAGAAGAAGTGGCCGGGCCGTATGGCAAGTCGCTGGTGGTGCGCGAGCCGATTGGTGTGGTGGGCTGCATCACGCCCTGGAACTTTCCGCTGAACCAGATCACCCTCAAGGTGGCGCCGGCGCTGGCCGCCGGCTGCACGGTGGTGCTCAAGCCCAGCGAGATCGCACCGGTCAACGCCATGATCCTGGCCGAAATCATCCATGAGGCGGGCCTGCCGCCAGGTGTTTTCAATCTGGTCAACGGAACAGGGCCCGAAGTGGGCGAAGTGCTGGCAACGCACCCCGCGGTGGACATGGTGAGCTTCACCGGCTCGACCCGTGCGGGCAAGCGCGTGGCCGAACTGGCGAGCCAGACCGTCAAGCGCGTGGCGCTGGAGCTGGGGGGCAAGTCCGCCAGCGTGATCCTGCCGGACGCGGACTTCGAAGCGGCGGTCAAGGGAACGGTGTCGGCCTGCCTGCTCAACAGTGGGCAGACCTGCTCGGCGCACACCCGCATGCTGGTGCCCGAGGACCGCTACGACGAAGTGAAGGCGCTGGCGCAGGCGGCGATCGCGAAATTCAACATCGGCCCCAGTCTGGAAGAGGGCAGCAAGCTGGGTCCACTGGTCAGCGCGGCCCAGCGCGACCGGGTTCTCGGCTTCATTGCCCAGGGCATCCGCGAAGGTGCGGAAGTGATCGCCGGAGGCGCGACCACACCCGCGCGCGACAAGGGCTACTTTGTGCAGCCGACGATTTTGCGTGTCAGACCCACCGACACGCTGGCGCGCGAGGAGATCTTTGGCCCGGTGCTGGTGGTACTGACCTACAAGGACGAGGACGAAGCCGTGCAGATCGCCAACGACACGATCTACGGGTTGGGCGGCGGCGTCTGGAGCAAGGACGAAGCGCATGCCATCGCCGTGGCGCGTCGCATTCGCACCGGCCAGGTGGACATCAATGGCGGGCCGTTCAACGGCAATGCGCCATTTGGCGGCTACAAGCAGTCGGGCAACGGCCGCGAGAACGGCCGGTTCGGTTTCGAGGAATTCCTGGAATACAAGGCGATGCAACTGAAGGCTGCGTGACAGGCCGGGTTGATGCTCTAAACTAGCGCCACAACAACTCCACGGCCAGGGCATGGGTGTCAACACGACGGTTGTATTTGCTGACCTGACGGGCAGCACCGGCGTCTTCGAGACGCTGGGCAACGCCAAGGCCACCGAGGCCATCACCCGGCTGACGCAGTGGATCAGCCAGGTCTGCGAAGCGCACGACGGCCGTGTGGTCAAGACGCTGGGTGACGGCGTCCTGGCCGTCTTTCCACGCTGCAGCGACGCGGTGGCTGCCGTGGTTGAACTGCAGCGCAACCATCTCAAGCGCATCCTGAACTGGCCCCCCAAGCTGCGCATGCGCCTGCAGGTGGGCGTGGCGTCAGGCGAGGTGGTGGAGGTGGATGGCGATTGCTACGGGGACGCCGTCAATGTGGCGTCGCGCCTGTCGGATCTGTCAGGCGCTGACCAGATCTGGGCCACGGATTCGGTGATCGAACAGGTGCCGGAGCCGGGCGAGGGCGTCCGCTTCCGCAGTCTGGGGCCGATCAGCATTCGCGGCAAGGCCGAGCAGCGGGTGATCTACCGCATCGAGTGGCAGGAAGAGGTCGTGTCGGCACTGTTCACCGCGCCCGCCTCGCTGGACCACCTCAACCCGCGGGGTGAGTCGGCACCCGGGCAGATCGAGTTGAACTGGCTGGATGTCAATGCGACGTTCAAGTCGGGGGACATGCCCATCCACCTCGGCCGCGTCAGCGAGGCCGACTTTGTGGTGAACGACCAGCGTGTGTCGCGGCTGCACGCCAAGATTGAATGGCGCGACAACCATTTTGTGCTGAGCGACCTGAGCAGCTACGGAACCTGGGTGAAGTTCGCCGGCAGCGACACCGAGCTCGCCCTGCGGCGTGGCGAATGCGTCCTGCATGGCAATGGCGACATTGCGCTCGGGGCACCTTTCAGTGACTTTACCGTTCCAACGGTCAGCTTCAACCTCTCGGGCGGCTCGGCCTAAGCGGGTTTTTCAATCACGGCCCGCGCGAGTTCGAACACCGACAACGGGGCGGAGCCCTCGGCCTTGTTGTTGATCGTGACGTAGGCGTTGTGTCCGGCGCCGACCGTGGCGGCGATCACACGCGCCAGACTGTGGCGGGTCTCGGGGTCCGGGTCCACCAGCCGGTCAAAGGGCTCGTACAGCCCCTTGGCGTCTTCGTAGCCGTAGGCGCCATGCTTTCGGTGCAAATTCCAGCGGCAGACCAGCGGGCCTGGCCAAAGCGCGCGCAGCATGGGCAATTGGGCCTCAATCGGCGGCATTTTGGCGTGCAGGCCCAGGCAGTAAGTTGCCCTGTTCGCCTTGAGTACGCTGGCCAGCGCCGGGCCAAGCAGTTCAGGGTTGCGGACTTCCACGGCAATGACCCCATCGGGTGCCGCAGGCCGAAGCGGCGGCAGCGACTGGAGCATCATCGAAAGCCGGTCAAAAAACTCGGCCTTGCGCGCCACCCAGTAGGCGGGCAACGGACTGAGCTGGAACACCAGCGCGCCAATCCGGTCGCCAAGACCGTCCAGCGCGGGCTGGATGAATTCCGAGCTGGCGAGTGCCGGGTCGAGAAATGACGGATTCGGTTGCATGCCGCGGCCGGATTCACCACGCACCATGGCATCGGCGACCAGACTCGGCGCCTTGACGACGAAGCGGAAGCCGGATGGAACCTGGGCCGCGTACGCAGCGTACTGGCTGGCGGACAGTGGCCGGTAAAAGGCGCGGTCAAGGCTGACGGTGCGCAGCATCGGGTGCTGGGCATAGGCCGGTAAACCGTGGCGCGACAAGATGGATTCGCTGTAGTCGGCGTCCCAGACCAGACCTTTCCAGCCCTGGAAGGTCCACGACGAAGTGCCCAGCCGAAGCTGTGGAGGCATCGCGTTCGCGAGCTTCAGAAGATCGGCGTTGAGGTCCACGGCCCGTACCTTGGCGGCAGACGGGCGCTGGGGCGGTGGTGTCGGCGGAGTGCTGTCGAAGAGGTCCACGGCGCGATTATCTGATGCCTGTTATTTTATACGATGTATATTATGTTAATAAATGGATCAGATACTTTGGCCCGTTTCCAAAAGTCCCGTCTGAACAAGTAAACTTGTACCGTATAAAACCAGTAAAGTTGTTAACTGGCGGCACGGCTAAATAGCCTACTACTATCCAATTTCTAGCGCAACTATCCATCTCACCAGTAGACTTCGCTATACCGATGGCCCCTTCGAGATCAACACAGGTAAAACGCGGCAGAGGACACAACCGCCGGCGATATCCGTGAGGTAAAATAGGGGGCAACACACCCCGCCCCACGTCTTGTTCTAGGACAAGGTCTTCCGCAAGAAGCGTGCAAAAGGCGGGGTTTTCTTTTGCTCGCGCAACTTCTGACGTTTAGGAAATTGGCATCTCCTGACCTTAGAAGCTCTTGGTAGGCAGCGCCTGGTGGCACCGACGGCGACCTCCTGGACTATTCGCTAGCCTACGTTGTGAAGGACGGCGGCGAAATGGGTGTGCTTCAAGGAAGTAAACCGGGGCTGCACTCACTTTTCAAGGCCGCAGGCGACAATTAGGCAGTAGCGTGCCGGGTGGCTTCACGGTTTCCCGAGCGCGGGTTTGTCGCGACAAAAGCAAAAGGCCTCCATAGGGAGGCCTTTGCTCTGTGCACCGCGGCGCCCTAATGGGTAATGCCTTGCCGATGCGCCCGCTGAGTGTACCGCAGCTGAAACTCGGAAGCGAATCCGGTCTTTGATGTATTACATTGTCGTGTGAATTCGAAAACTGCCCTACCCCAGAGCGCGGAGATCTCTCTGCGCTTGAAGGTACTCGAGGCGCTGGCACTGCAGGTGTTCGCCTCTGAAGATGCTGCTCACGGTTGGCTCAAGAGCTCCCATCCTATGCTGGGCGAGTCTCCGATCAAAGCGGCGGCGACTTCTTGCGGCGCGCAGCGCGTGCGCGAAATCCTTACTGCGATCAAGTACGGGGGCGTCGCGTGACCGTCGCGTCTGCAGCGCGCTAGCGCGTCTCTGATTCTCAATGGCGCAAAATTGAAGCAATGCCTAAGCCTGTCATTGCACTCGACGCCGACGGCGTCCTCCTGGACTACTCGCTGGCCTACGCCGGTGCTTGGCAGCGTGCGTTCGGCCGCCGCCCAGCTCTACGAGATCCTGACGCGTATTGGCCCATCGATCGCTGGCATGTTGAGCATCTGGAAGACGACGAGCGATTGGCACAACTTCGCCGTGCCTTCGACGATGAGTTCTGGAGCGGCATACCTGCGATCGCCGGTGCTGTTGAAGCCTGCGTTGCACTTGATGCCGCAGGTTACGAGCTAGTATGTGTTACAGCTCTGCCAGAGGTGTACCGAGCCGCCAGAGAGCGAAACCTGCGGGCACATGGCTTTCCAATTGAGGTCGTGCACGCTACAGACAATGTCCTCACGGAAGCAAGTCCCAAGGCCGACACCTTGAACGCCTTGAAGCCTGTCGCATTCGTCGACGACTTCCTGCCGTACTTTGTAGGCGTGACCCCGTCAATCCATCGAGCCCTTGTTTTGCGCGAGCCGTCGGGGTCGCCGAATGTTGGTGATCTGCTTGTTCACATCGACTCACAGCACGCCGACCTGGCATCTTTCTCACGCTGGTGGTTGGCGAAAAACTCATGCAACCGCGGCTAAAAGTTGGCCGCGCCCTTGCCAAGCTGGTTACGCAAAAACGGCTACTGCGCAGGAAGTGAGGCTTTTCCTCTTTAAAATAGCTGCTCGGTCCTAGCGAGTACGCTTTCTTTGCCCGTGTGCGTCATGCTCTCGATGAATGCGTTTTTCGGGTAGCGAATGAAAGCCAGATCCGTTGATCTGGCTTTCGCCTTTCTGGCTGCGGTGTATCGCGTACACCGCAAGGCCCACCGCCAATAAAAAAGGCTGCCAAAGGCAGCCGAGTGACCACGGGTTCACCGTGGCAGTTTCATTTACGTCTCGGCGTCTGGATGCTGGCTTTCGCGAGCATTCCAACCGTGGGATCCGAGCGCTTACAGCCTGATTCTAACGCGCCGGGCGCACGCTGGCGCGCTTGGTTTTGACCGCAGGTTTCGTTCGGTGAGCCTTGGCAGCATCCTGGTGCGCCTGCAGCGCTTGCAACAGATCCGACTCCCTCAGGCTGGCGGCCGCGAGTCGCTCGGTCAATGCAGCGATCTCCACGCGGGCATCATGATCCCGGACGGTCAGCGCCTCGACTTTCTCACGCAGGCCCTCCTGCAGACGCTGGGCATCGGCAAGAGCACCGCGCGCCGCTTTGGCATCCTGTCGGTTGCGGTCGACGTCTTCAAGCAACCGGCGTTCGGTACCGCCGGTGCGCTCCTCGATGCGTTGCCGTTCTGCGGCGTGGACGCGTTGCTGCTCGGCGAACGCCTGGCGATCCGCATCCCGCTCCTGAACGACGCCGGCCAGGCTTGAGCGTGCCCGGGTCAAATCGGCCATCGCGGCGCTCAGTTCCGATCGGAGCTGCGTCATCTCGGCGTTTCGTTCATCCAGTTGTCGCTTGGCCAGCTGCAGGGCCTGGTCGATGCCGGCGGCCTTCTCGGCCAACGCGGCTTCCTGGGCGGCAAGGTTCTGGCGGGCTGCGGCCAAGGCCTGCTGATCGGCTTGGAGCTGACCGTGCTGAGCGGAAAGGGCGGCTCCCGCTCGATGTTCGCCGGCGTCAACCGCAGCAGACCAAAGCTGTCCAAGCAGTTGCCGCACTTCTGGTGGTGGTCCGCCCTCCTCCAGGCCCGCGTCAAGCCCGAGTCGTCCAGCCAGGCCAGCGAACCAGGTGTCCAGCATGGGCGCGACCGTGTTCGGAGAACCACGCCCCAACTGGCCACGAACGCGTTCGATGGTCGGCCGCACGCCTTGAGCGATCAGCGTATCGGCCGCCGCATTCACTTCATGCTGCTGAACGCCCCTCGAACTTTTCAGATTCATCGCCCTGCTTCAGCGCCCTCGTTTACCTACGATAAAAGATATTTATCGTAGATAAACACGAATATTTGTAATAAACCATATGTGTATGCTTTTATTTTGCACAGAACCGCGCCATTTCAAAACAAATTAGCGGCGTTGGTTGATGCAAATCGCTTTGCCCCATTTAATGGCGAGGTGCCGTTCTCGGCGCGACAGAAAAACAACAAGGAGGAAACAAGCGATGAAACTGACCTGGGTGCGCCTTTGCAACTTCCAATCTTGCGGACCGGCGCCTCTGCGCATCGGCTTCAACGACATGACGTTCTTGCTGGGGCCTAACGGCGCAGGCAAGACAGCGGTGCTGCAGGCACTGTCGCGGATGTTCGGCGCCGATCCGACCCTGCGACGGGTGCGGCGTGCCGATTTCCACGTGCCCATTGGGGAGGCCGGTGAACCCAACAAGGCGCGGACCTTGTGGGTCGAAGCGCAGTTCGAGTTTCCAGAGCTTCTGGACGACAGCGGGCTGCACGCCACTGTTCCCGGTCACTTCGCCCACATGCAGTTGGAGGCCGCCGACGGCGTGCCACGCATTCGCGTGCGCTTGACCGCCACACTCGACGCGGACGGCGAGATCGAGGAGACGCTGGAGTACGTACTGCAAGCGGATCCGGATGGACAGCCGACACGCGCAGCATCCCTGCATAAGGCACAACGCAGCCTGATCCAGGTTCACTATCTGCCGGCGCGCCGCGATTCAGCCGACCATATCGCCTTCACCGCGAGTTCGCTGCTGGGCCGCGCCCTGCGCGCCGCGGATTGGACAAAGCAGCGTGAAGCGGTCGCGGACTTGGCCAAGAACATGAGCGATGAGCTGGGAGCCAACGCTGCAATTGCGGCGCTCAGCGGCGCAATCGCCACCCAGTGGGGTGGACTTCACACCGGCGGTTACTACAGTGCTCCCCAAGTCTCGTTCACCGGCAGCGACATCGAGGCGCTGCTCAAGCAACTGAGCGTGGGCTTCGGCCCTGCCCCCGGTGAGACGCTCGTGGACTTTAAGCGACTGTCGGATGGCCAGCAGTCGCTGCTCTATCTGTCGCTGGTTCTCGGCATCCACACGGTGGCGCGGGATGCGATGGCCGCCGGCAAGACTAGCGCGTTCGATCTGGAGAAACTACGCCCTGCGGTCTTCACGCTCATTGCAATGGAGGAGCCGGAGAACAGTCTCTCGCCGCACTATCTAGGACGAGTCGTGGCAGCCCTGAAGGCGTTCGTCAGCAATGAAGACGGGCAGGCTGTGGTCGCCACGCACTCGCCCTCGATGCTCAAACGGGTGCCGCCGGAATCCGTGCGCTACCTGCGCTTGAACGAGAAGCGGCAAACCGCAGTGGCCATCATCACCCTGCCCCCAGACACCGTCGAGGCGCACAAGTATGTGCGAGAGGCGGTGCAGGCCTATCCGGAGCTCTATTTCTCACGTCTGGTGATCCTCGGCGAAGGTGCGAGCGAGGAGATCGTGTTGCCCCGTGTGTTTGCCGCAAAGGCACTCGGACGCGTGATCGAATGCACCGTGCAGCGCGGTGGCACTGTGGTGATTCCGGCCTTCGCGGTCGGCCGGGCGCAGTCCCTGATCCACCACCTGTGGCTGCTGCGCCAGGCCGGCAGGCTGGCCAACGTGCCGTTGTACCTCGACAGTCCGATGGCGGGCAGCGCCACGCAGCTCCTGCATGAGCACGCGGGCGAGCACAAGCTCACCGCGCGCGACTACGAAGCTGCCTGCGCTGCGGTCACCTACGTCAAGGAGGTGGAGGAATCCAAGGCCTTGTCCGCCAATCGCTTCCCCAAGGTCATCATCTCGGCCAGCGGCATGGCCACCGGGGGGGCGTGTGTTGCACCACATCGCCGCCTTCGCGGGCGACCACCGCAACACGCTGCTGTTTTCAGGCTTCCAGGCCGCCGGCACGCGCGGGCGCAAGCTATTGGAAGGCGCGCGGGAGGTAAAGATTCACGGCGAATGGATCAACGTGCGCGCCGATGTGGCGGAACTGCCCATGCTGTCCGCACATGCCGATGCTGGCGAGTTGCTGCGCTGGCTATCCGGTTTCCAGCGTGCTCCCAAGCGGGTGTTCATCGTCCACGGTGAGCCTGAGGCCTCGGAGGCCTTGCGAGAACGCATCCAGCGCGAACTGGGTTGGGATGCAACCGTGCCATTGCAGAACAGGAAGTACACACTGTGATGGGTCTGGAGAGCCGCAGGCCCGCCGTGCCGCCGGCTACTTCTTGAGTCCGAGCCGTCGCGCCAGCTTGTGCAGGTTGCTGGCATCCAATCCCAATGTGCGCGCTGCCGCAGCCCAGTTGTCCTGATGCAATGCCAGTGCCTCCCGGATCGCCTTACGCTGGCTGGCTTCCACGACTTCGTGCAGGGGGGCTACGGATCGCGACACACCGGGTGCACCGACAGCTTGGTCGACACCGGCCGCTACTGCGCCTTCGGCCATCTCCAGTGCATCGAGATCCAGCATGTCCGCCTCCAGCGTCACGATATCCTTGCGGTTGGCGCCCCGGCTCACCGCCTTCAGCGCCGCGCGACTGATCACATGCTCCAACTCGCGCACATTGCCCGGCCAGCGGTAGCGGCGCAAGGCCTCTTCGGCCGCAGCCGAAAGCCGCAGGCTGCGCAGACCCAGCCGTGCCCGGTTGAGTTCCAGAAAGCGCCCGGCCAACAGCAGCACGTCGTTGCCCCGCTCGCGCAGCGGCGGGATCGGAATCGGATACACCGACAGCCGGTGGTACAGGTCCGCACGAAACGATCCGTCGCGCACATGCTCGCGCAGACTTCGGTTGGTGGCCGCGATCACGCGCACGTTCACCCGCCGCGGCCGGTCGGCCCCAAGGCGCTGGATCTCGCCGTTCTGCAGCGTGCGCAGCAGCTTGGCCTGGATGGACAGTGGCAGCTCACCCACTTCGTCCAGGAACAGCGTGCCGCCCTCTGCCGCCTCGAAACGACCGGGCCGGTCGTTCACCGCGCCGGAAAATGCTCCGCGCGCATGGCCGAACAGTTCGCTCTCCGCCAATGATTCCGGCAAGGCAGCGCAGTTCACGTGCACCAGCGGCTTGGACGCACGCCGCGACAGCCGGTGCAGCCGGTGCGCGAACAGTTCCTTGCCCACACCCGTCTCCCCCAGCAACAGCACCGGCAGCTCGGAATCGGCCACCACCTGCAACTCGTGCAGCAGGTGCGTGATGGCTTCACTCTGGCCCAGTATCTCGCTGTCTTCGCGTTGCTCCGGCGCACCCGCAGGCAAGGCGCCGGCGGACAATCGCAGGCCGCGAATCTCCGATTCAAGACGGGTCACCCGCACCGCAGCCTCGACCGCGCAGGCAAGCTCGGCCATGTCACTCTGGGCCTGCGCGCCGAAGGCCCCGACCTCCAGCGCATCCAGCGTGATCACTCCCCAGCGCTCGCCCTCCACGTCCAGCGCCATGCCCATGCAGTCGTGCACCGCCATCGGCTCTCCCGCACGTTCGGCGATCAGACCATCGTAGGGATCGGGCAGCACGCTATCGTGGTGGAAACAGGTGACGCCGCGCCGTTGCAGGATGGCCGCCAGGCGCGGATGGTCCTTGACCGCGAAGCGCCGTCCCAGTGCGTCACTGGAAAGCCCGTCCACCGCCACCGGCCGTAGGTGCTCCTGCTCCAGCTTGAGCAAGGCGACAGCTCCGCATCCGAAATGCACGCGCAGGCTGCCCACCAGCCGCTGCAGACGTACCGCCACCGGCAGGTCAGCCACGAGGTCGGCCACGAGAAGGAGTTGGATGGCGGAAATGGTCATGGACACCCTGGATGGTAAATGAAACCCTGATAAAGCATGGTTTACAGCACCATTGTGTTTTCAACCTATTGATTTTTATGGGATTTCCTGTGGCATGCGACTCGCATTGGTGATAGCGCCGAACCGGCATCCGACCAAGGAAAGCAACATGAAACGCACCCTCAGCTCTAGCGCCATTGCCACTGCCATCTGCCTCCTGGGCGTTACCCTGTCCGTGCAGGCACAGCCTGCAGGTCACTCGATGCACAACGCAGCGGCATCCTCCGGAACCGCGACCGCGGCAGCCCAGCCTGCAGCGACCAAGCGCTACGACCTGCACACCAACATCGTCGACGGCAAGATGGTCTTTGTCGACGACAAGGGTCAAGTGAACCCCACGCTCTCGGCCAACGCGGGCGACACGATCGAGATCGTGCTGGAAAGCGGCGAAGGCGCCGAGCACGACCTGGTGATTCCCGAACTGAACGTCGCCTCGGCCAAGTTCAGCGCCGGCACCGGCAAGACCACATTGCGCTTCAAGGTGCCGCGCTCGGGCGCCTTCACCTACTACTGCTCGATTCCCGGCCACCGGCAGATCGGCATGGAGGGAAAACTCCAGGTGAGCGGGACTGCGGTTGCCGACGCGGGGACCGTGCCCGCCGCGAACACCGATTCGAGCCAGGCGGCACTCGCGCTCTACACCCCCGCCCCTATGCCGCAGCGCGCGGCGGACCCGTCTGCCGTCAGCGTGGCGGCCAACCCAGCCGGGGTGCCGGCGGCCATCGGTACGCGGGCACCGAAGACGCTGAAGTACCGCATGGAGACGGTCGAGTTGCCCGGCAAGCTCGATGACGGCACCAGCTTCACCTACTGGACCTTCGACCGCCAGGTGCCAGGCCCGATGCTGCGCGCCCGCGTGGGCGACACGGTGGAGTTGACCCTGGCCAACGCCCGCGACAGCAAGATGATCCACTCGATCGACCTGCATGCCGTGACCGGCGGCCACGGCGGCGGCGAGCACACCCAGGTCGCCCCCGGCCAGGAGAAGGCCATCACGTTCAAGGCGCTCAACCCGGGTCTGTACGTGTACCACTGCGCGACGCCGCTGGTCCCGCAGCACATCGCGGCGGGCATGTACGGAATGATCCTGGTGGAGCCCGAAGGGGGCCTGGCCAAGGTAGACCGCGAGTACTACGTGATGCAGGGCGAGATGTACACGGGCCGGCCGCACGGCGCCAAGGTGCACCAGGAGGCCGATCTCGAGAAGATGGCCAACGAACTCCCCGACTACTACGTGTTCAATGGCGAGGTCGGCGCCTTGAGCAAGACCCACAAGCTGCAGGCGAAGGTGGGCGAGACGGTGCGCATCTACTTCGGCGTCGGAGGCCCCAACAAGATCTCGTCGTTCCACGTCATCGGCGAAATCTTCGACACCGTGTACAGCGAAGGCTCGTTCAGCGGCATCAAGCACGACGTGCAGACCACGCTCGTCGCCCCGGGCGGCGCGACCATCGTCGAAATCAAGGTCCAGCACCCGGGCAGCTATCTGCTGGTGGACCACGCGCTGTCGCGCGCCGGCAAAGGTGCGGTCGGTGTGCTCGAAGTCACCGGCGTGCCGGTACCCGGCGTCTACAAGGCCGGCCCCCTTTAACCCCCCGACGAAAAGGAGCCCACGATGGAACTCATTGACCAATCCCTGGGGCAGCTCGCGCGACGCATCTCCGGTGCCACGCGCGTGTTCGACGCCCATCACTTCGACTTCTGCTGCGGCGGCAACCAGTCGCTGCGC
This sequence comes from Ramlibacter sp., assembly GCA_046348225.1. Lineage (GTDB taxonomy): Bacteria > Pseudomonadota > Gammaproteobacteria > Burkholderiales > Burkholderiaceae_C > JAXMEQ01. Next base: position 24,172 of record JAXMEQ010000002.1, on the reverse strand, counting down.
TCGGCCGCGGCGGCGGCTGGAGTGGATCCCGCTCCGATCGTGCTGGAGTTGCAGTCCCTGCAATGCCGCAGCGCGCAGGATGGCGAGCGCGACTGGGACCAGGCGACGCCCACCGAGTTGGTGGACCACATCCTGACCCGCTTCCACGCGGTACACCGCGAGCAGTTGCCCGAACTCATCCGCCTGGCGCGCAAGGTCGAGCAGGTGCATGGCGAGCGCACTGATTGTCCGGCTGGTCTGGCCGAACATCTCTCGGCCATGGCGCAGGAGCTGGAGAGCCACATGCGCAAGGAGGAAGACGTGCTGTTCCCCATGATCGCGCGCGGCCATGGCGCGATGGCCGGCGCCCCGATCACCGTCATGCGCATGGAACACGACGACCACGGCGTCGCGCTGCGCAGGATGGAAGAACTGACCGATGGCATCACCGCGCCGCGCGCGGCCTGCACCACCTGGCGTGCGCTCTACGCCGGCCTGCGGACCTTCCGCCAGGACCTGATGGCGCACATCCACACCGAAAACAACATCCTGTTCGAGCGCTTCGCGCCGGCAGCCGTGCATTGACCAAGGAGAAACCCATGGGCTCGTACAAGAAACTCTGGTTCACGCTGATCGGCGTGCTGATCGTCACCTTCTCGCTGCTGGGCTACTACGGCAGCGAGGTCTATCGGCAGGCGCCACCGATCCCGGCGCAGGTCACCACCCCGGATGGCAAGGTGCTGTTCGACCGCGAGGGCATCCTCGACGGCCAGACGGCCTGGCAGTCGGTGGGCGGCATGCAGCTCGGTTCGATCTGGGGCCACGGCGCCTACCAGGCGCCCGACTGGACGGCCGACTGGCTGCATCGCGAGCTGACCGCCTGGCTCGACCTGGCCGCGCAGCAGGTACACGGCAAGGCCTATGCGGCGCTCGATGGCCCCGCGCAGGCCGCATTGCGCGAGCAGCTCAAGGCTGAATACCGCTCCAACCGCGTCGATGACGCGCAGGTGCTGAAACTCTCGGCGCACCGTGTCCAGGCCATCGCACAAACCGCTGCCTATTACGACCAGTTGTTCTCCGACGCGCCCGCGCTTCAGAAAAGCCGGGAGCACTTCGCCATGAAGGAGAACACGCTGCCCAGTGCCGAGCGGCGCCAGCAGATGACGCAGTTCTTCTTCTGGACCGCCTGGGCTGCAGCCACCGAGCGACCGGGGCAAAAGGTCACCTACACCAACAACTGGCCGCACGAGCCCCTGATCGGCAACCAGCCGAGCAGCGAGAACATCGTCTGGTCCATCGCCAGCATCGTGGTGCTGCTGGCCGGCGTGGGCTTTCTCGTCTGGGCGTGGGCGTTCCTGCGTAACCACGAAGAACCACTGCCGGCACCCGCTGCGCGCGACCCTTTGACCACCTTTGCGCTCACGCCATCGCAACGAGGCTTGGGCAAATACCTCTTCCTGGTGGTGGCGCTCTTCGTCTTCCAGGTCTTCATCGGCGGTTTCACCGCGCACTACACGGTCGAGGGACAGCAGTTCTATGGCATCGACGTCTCGCGGTGGTTCCCTTATTCGCTGACCCGCACCTGGCACATCCAGGCCGCGCTGTTCTGGATCGCCACCGGCTTCCTGGCCGCGGGCCTGTTCCTGGCACCGCTGATCAACGGCGGCAAGGATCCGAAGTTCCAGAAGCTCGGCGTGGATGTGCTGTTCTGGGCGCTGGTCGCCGTGGTCGTGGGCTCCTTCACCGGCAACTACCTGGCGATCGCGCAGGTGATGCCGCCCGAGTGGAACTTCTGGCTCGGCCATCAGGGCTATGAGTACGTCGACCTGGGGCGCCTGTGGCAGATCGGCAAGTACGTGGGCATCCTGCTGTGGCTGGTGCTGATGCTGCGCGGCGTGGTGCCGGCGCTCCTGAAGCCCGGGGGCGACAAGAACCTGCTGGCGTTGCTCACGGCCTCGGTGGGTGCCATCGGCCTGTTCTATGGCGCGGGCCTCTTCTACGGGGAGCGCACCCACCTCTCGGTGATGGAATACTGGCGCTGGTGGGTGGTGCACCTCTGGGTGGAAGGCTTCTTCGAGGTGTTCGCCACCACGGCGCTGGCCTTCATCTTTGCCACGCTCGGCCTGGTGTCTGCGCGTATGGCGACGGCAGCCAGCCTGGCCTCGGCCTCGCTCTTCATGCTGGGCGGCATTCCCGGCACCTTCCACCACATGTATTTCGCTGGCACCACCACCCCGGTGATGGCCGTCGGCGCCAGCTTCAGTGCGCTGGAGGTGGTGCCGCTGATCGTGCTGGGCCATGAGGCCTGGGAGAACTGGCGCCTGAAGGCACGCGCGCCCTGGATGGAAAACCTCAAGTGGCCGCTGATGTGCTTCGTCGCCGTGGCGTTCTGGAACATGCTGGGCGCCGGTGTCTTCGGCTTCATGATCAACCCGCCGATCTCGCTGTACTACATCCAGGGCCTGAACACCACGCCAGTGCACGCGCACGCCGCGCTCTTCGGGGTGTACGGCTTCCTGGCGCTGGGCTTCACGCTGCTGGTGCTGCGCTACCTGCGTCCGGACTACCAGTTCAGCGCACCGCTGATGAAGACCGCCTTCTGGGGTCTGAATGTCGGCCTGGTGCTGATGATTTTCACCAGCCTGCTGCCGATCGGGATCATCCAGTTTCACGCCAGCGTCAGCGAAGGCCTGTGGTACGCACGCAGCGAGGAATTCATGCAGCAGCCACTGCTGCAGAACCTGCGCTGGGTGCGCACCTTCGGCGACGTGGTATTCATCGGCGGCGCCATCGCGAGGGCGCTGCAGGTGGTGTTGGGTCTGTGGGCCAAGGACGCCCCGCAGCAACAGCCTGGACAGCGCCTGGGTCAGGCACGGGTTTGAGGGTCCGGGCTGCGGTCGATCTGTGCCGCAGCCCGGCAAAAGAGTTCAATTCAACTGAAAGAGAACAATGAAGATGAGATACACCGTAGGAGCATTAATGGCCGCAATGCTGACCACACTGGCGGCCGGCCCCGTGCTGGCCGCCACGTGCGATGTGGAAATCGAAAGCAACGACGCCATGCAGTTCAACAAGAGCAGCATCGCGGTGCCAGCGAGTTGCAAGCAGTTCAACGTCAAGCTCAAGCACGTGGGCAAGCTTCCCAAGGTCGCCATGGGCCACAACTGGGTATTGAGCAAGGCGTCCGATGCACAGGGCGTGGCGGCCGACGGCATTCCCGCCGGGCTGGACAAGGCCTATGTGAAGCCCGGGGATGCACGGGTCATCGCGCACACCAAGGTCATCGGCGGCGGTGAAACCGACTCGGTCAGCTTCGACGTCTCCAAGCTCAAGGCTGGAGATAGCTATGCCTGGTTCTGCTCTTTCCCGGGCCACGCGTCCATCATGAAGGGCACGCTCACGCTGTCGAAGTAATCACGTTCATCACAGGCCCACGAGCCGCAGGAATCCCAGCGGGTCGTGGGTCCTGGCGATGGCGAACATCATCAGGAAGCACGTGAGGGCTGCGGCAAACGCCAGTGCCTTGCCCCTCAGGGTCCGCGCTCGCCGCAGCGCCATCGTGCCCAACACGATGTAGGCCACCAGCAGCATGAGCTTGGTCAGCAGCCACGGTGTGGCGAAGGGGTTGAGCTGCAAGGTCGCCAGCAGCAGCAAAGCGGCCGCGAGCAAGGCGGTATCGATCACCTGGCTCAGCCGACGGACGGGAGTCAACATGGGCATCTCAGCGCCCAACAGCACGCCCACGCCCCGGCCGGCAAAGAGGCCTCCGCTGAGCATCGCGAGCCCGACGTGCGCGGCCTTGATCAGGAGATAGTGATCGGCCAGTGCCATCCCCCTATTCCTCCTCACCACTGCAGGTAGAACATGGCCTTGGCCAGCAGCACGATGGCCAGCACATGGCAGAAGACACTCAGGTGCAGCCGGCGTGAACGCTGATCTCCCAGCACGCCCCGGCGGCGCCAGACCATGGCCGTGGCGAAATGCCCAAACACGCTCAGGGCCAACGCGATCTTGAGCGTGAGCAGCAGCCCGAAGCTGCTGGCCAGCGGCTGCGTCAGCGCTGCGCGGTGTTGCCAGGCCAGGCCGAGGCCAGCCGCATACAGTGTCAGCAGCACCCAGGGCATCACGGCGGTGGCGCGGTCGCCGATGGCGCGCTCGACCGCGCGCATCGTCTCCTGGGGCAAGTGCTTGCGCACACCCTCCAACATCACCACCTCGAAGAACACCGTGCCCACAAAGGCGATGGCAGCGAGCAGGTGTAGCACCAGCAGAACGCCGTAGCTCATGGGCAATTCCTCATGCCACCTGCCGGCGCTGTGGCTTCATCCGCTGGCCCGCTTTGGGCAGCAGGTTGATCAGCAGGTCGGTGCCGGGCAGCAAGTCGGCCAGCGAGAACCCATCCAGGTGCGCCATGAACTCCTGCAGCGCACCTCCGAGCACGCCAGCGAGCCGGCACTGGCCGGTCAGCACGCACTGATTGTCAGTGGAGAAGCACTCGACCAGGGCGAAGTCGGGCTCGATGCCGCGCACCACGGCGCCCAGGTTGATATCGCGCGGCGCATGGGCCAGGCGCATGCCACCACCCTTGCCACGCACGGTCTCGATCCAGCCCTGCAGACCGAGCTGGTGCGTCACCTTCATCAGGTGTGCTTCCGATATGGCGTAGGCTTGCGCCACCTCGGAGATGGTGCACAGGCGATCAGGCTGCTGCGCCACGTACATCAGCAGGCGCAGCGCGTAGTCGGTCATCGTGGTCAGGCGCATGGCGATGCCTTGTTCATTGGGGTGGGTTCGAGCGAACCGCGATCTTGTCGGGTCTGAGCACCGGCGCCGCATCGATGCGCGGGCGAATCAACATCGGAAAGAACCGCCACAGGTACAGTGCGAAGGCCAGCACCCAGGCGCTGGCGGAGGCGTGCAGTGCGGCCAGAGCAAGGCCGGTGGGCAGCAGCGCCAGCAGGCGCAGCGCCGCCGCCGCGATCACCAGCCCATAGCAGCACACGATCAGGCGGTCCGTGCGCAGCGGCCGCCCCAGGTGTCCCAGCGCCGTGCGCGTCACCATGCCGATGATCAGCACGGAAAACCCCGCCACGCCGATCACGTGCGCCGGCCAGGCAGCGCGCAGCACGGCGCCTGCGGCGTGCGCAGCCGCCACCAGCAACCCCGCGCCAAGCGCGGCGTAACCGACATAGAGAATCCACAGCAGCGGCACGCGCCATACGGCACCGGGTTTCCAGGCCAATACCTGGACCACGGCGATGACTCCCGCGACGGTCAGGAAAAGGGCTGTCGCCTCCGACCAGCCGAGCAGCCCGCTGCCGATGGCCAGGCCGCTCGCCGCCAGTTGCCAATGGCCGCTGTGCGTGTGCATCGGAATGCTCAAACCCGGCACCGCACGCATGGCAAAGAATGGGATCACCCGCCTGGCCACCAGCAGCGCGATCACTCCCATGCACAGCAGGCCTGTGTTGAAGTGCTGCATGAGCCGCACGTAGTCGCCCTGCCAGGCGGCGAGCAGGAACAAGGCATCGGCAACGCCCAAGGCGAGGACCAGCAGCGGCACACCGTAGTTGCGCTGGCTGCGCGTACCGTAGATGGCACGGCCCAACGCGATGGCGGCGCCCATGAAGAACACCAGTTCGCTCGCCACGGCCACCCAGAAGGAGGTAGTACCGGGTATGAGATAGGCGGCATGGGCCGTCACCCACAGTACGCTGAGCACGCCCAGCGCCTTTCCTTTGAGAGGATTGATGCCGGTCCAGTTCGCCCCTGCGGTGAGCAGGAAGCCCACCGCGATGGTGGCGATGAAGCCCCAGAGCATCTCGTGCGCATGCCAGATGACACCGGCCAACTGCCCGCGCAGCATGACGGGGGCGAACACCCACAGCGCCACCGACACGGCCGCCCAGAAGCAGCCGGCCAAGTACAACGGCCGGAAGCCCAGTTCCAGAAATGCCGCCCATTGCGGCGCTGGGAGTTTCACCCTCCCCGGCTCCTGGATCTGCAGCAGCTCAGTCATGGCACGCAGTCTCAAGCCAGCGCCGTGGGCACGGCGTCCGGATCGCGGCTGATCTGGTAGCCCATCCACAGGCTTTGCGCGATGCGCTCGGCCATGGCGCAAGCCTGCCCGGCCATCGCCCGATTGGCCTGGGCGGCCGCGTTCTCCCTGAAGAGCTTCAGCCAGCGCTGGAACAGCTCTGCTGAAAGGCCGGGCAACACCGCATGCTTGGGCATGGGTGCGCCCGCGAACCGGCCGGTGCGCCTGAGGATGGCTGACCAGAAGTCCACCAATTTGGCCAGGTGGTGGTCCCAGTCGCCGATGTGTGCGTCGAAGATCGGGCCCAGCACCCCGTCCTGGCGGACCCGCGCATAGAACGTGTGCACGAGGGCAGCGACCTCGGCCTCGGTGCAAAGTTCGCTGCCGGGCATCCGGTCCTGCGCGGTTTGGGAAGTCGTATCGCTCATAAGATTTACTTGCAATATATCTTATGATGCCTTCAAGCGGCCACCTCACCGCGCCCCTCTCTGATCTATATCAAACGCAAAGCGCCATGGCACTCAAACACGCTCAGCCCCTGGAGGTCATCGACTTGCACGCCACCGACGAGACGCGTGGTACGGCGGTCAGCAGCAGCTTGCTCAAGACCCCGCATCTGCAACTGATGCGGGTCGTGCTGGCAGCAGGGCATGCACTGCCGGAACACCACGTGCCTGGCGAGATCACGATTCAGTGCCTTTCGGGGGAGGCGGATGTCGTGACGCCCTCGCGCACGTGCCGACTGGCTTCAGGCACCTTGGTGATGCTGCCCGCCGCAGAGCCCCACCGCGTGCAGGCGCACCTCGACACCCTGCTGTTGGTGACGGTGCTTCATCCCTGATGGGGTCCGCACGGGCCATTCGAATAAACGATCCGGAAGGAAGTGAATATGAAGAAGAATGCAAGCAAGCGAATTGAAGGCACGAGTCCCGGGCGGCTGCGACCGTTGCTGCGAATCGCCGCCTTGGGATGCGCTGCGACGGCCTTGGCCGCTGAGGCCCATGTGAAATGGTTTGCGCCCTATATTGTGGGCGCGCCACCGCAACCCTTGAGCGCGACGCTCACGAACCAGTGGTTCTGGATTGGCATCGCACTGGTGCTGGTGTTCTTTCTGGCCACCCGGGCCATCGAGAAGATGTCCATCGGACAAAGCATCCTCGCCGGCATGGACAAGGTGATGAACCCACTGTGGCTGCGCCTGGACGATTTCGTTCGGGTGGTCATCGCGGCCTTCTTCGTCGCGATCTTCGCGGTCGGCGGGGTCTATCTGACGCCAGACTTGAAGACGCCGAACGAATGGGTGTCGTGGATGCAATTGCTGATCGCCGCCTTCGTCTTCTCGCGCCGGACGATGCCGCTGGCGGCCGCCGGCATCATTCTGCTGTGGGTGCTGGCGCTCACCGAGTACGACCTGTTCCACCTGCTGGACTACCTGGCGCTCGGGGTGTCGGTTGCGGGTTACCTGGTGCTTGAATCGTCGAACAAGCCTGAATGGCGAAAGTACCGGTTTGAAGTGCTGCGCTGGGGCGTGGCCATCGCGCTGATGTGGTCGAGCCTTGAGAAGTTCGCCTATCCGGACTGGTTCTACCCCCTCGTTGAAGAAAAACCGTTCCTCACATTCGGCATGCCGCGCGACGTGTTCATCCCGATGGCGGGCGTGGCCGAGTTCACGATGGGTTTCGGCCTGCTATGGACGGCACTGGTGCGGCGCCTGTCGGCGATCACGCTCTTCGTGATCTTCAACGCGGCCGTGTATCCGTTCGGGCGCATCGACCTGGTCGGACACGCCTTGATCATGGCGATCATCGTGGCCATTGCCGCTGACCCGACGCCCCAGGTGCGCTTCGCCATCCGGCGCTCGGCCTGGACCATTCCGGCCGCTCTCAGCGCTGCTCTGGTGGTTTTTGCGAGCGGCTACTGGGGCCTGCATCTCGCGTTGTACGGCCCGAACGGTGAAGCAAACCCGACCACCGCAGAGATGGCGACCCACACGTACAGTGCCGAACACCCGCATGGGCCGCAGGCCATCGGCAAAGCGACCGCGCCACCCGCCCCTGCGGGCGCTCATGGGCTTGGGCATGCAGCGCCGCCTGCAAGCGCATCAGGTGGCTCAGCGCGCGGCGCCTATGAAGCCAGCATGGCAAAGATGCACGGGCCGATGCAGGTGGGCATTCAGCACCCCGATCCGGACGTGGCATTCGTACTGGGAATGATCCCGCACCATCAGGGTGCCATCGACATGGCGCAAATTCAACTCCAGTACGGCAAGGATCCTGCGAACAGGAAGTTGGCACGCGAAATCATCGCCGCCCAGCAGCATGAGATCGAGGAGATGAAGAGTTGGTTGGCAGCAAGAGGCGTCAAGCACTCCGAGTAGAGGGAAACAATCCTTCAAGGACTCGCTGTCCGGCGTGCGCCGTGCGCCATTCCCCCGACGGTACGACCCACTGCGCGTGATTTCGCCGTAGTGGGTTTCGCATCTCGGCGGGATGTAGCAACCTCGTGGCTGTCAGGAATGTTCAAGAAGGTGCAGCCCATGCCACATGCGCAGGAAACTACAGCTTTTTCTTCCAGCCCCGAGCCGGCGTTCTACCGCCTCGCCGACGTCATCCGCATCACCGCCTTGAGCCGGTCCAGCATCTACCGGCGTATCGCCGCTGGCGAGTTTCCACTTCAGGTGTCACTTGGCGGTCGGGCAACGGGATGGCGCAGGGAAGCGCTGCAGGCGTGGATTGGCGATCCTGCGGGCTTTCGCCCCTTGACGGTAAGCAATGGGATGGACGCCCCCACCCGTAACGGCATTCGCGTGCCACAGTGGAAGTGTCACCAACCACTGAACCGAAAGGGGCGTCCACCATGAAGATTACGACTGTTGGCATCGACCTTGCCAAGAACGTGTTCCAGGTCCACGGTATCGACGAGCATGGCAAGGCGGTGTTGAAGAAGCAGCTGCGGCGCGACCAGATGGCCGCGTTCTTCGTCAACCTGCCGCCTTGTCTGATCGGCATGGAGGCTTGCGGCAGCGCGCACCACTGGGGTCGCAAGCTGCAGAGCATGGGCCACAAGGTGCGGCTGATGGCTCCGCAGTTCGTCAAGCCTTACGTCAAGACCAACAAGAACGATGCGGCCGACGCAGAAGCCATCTGCGAAGCGGTCGGGCGGCCGAACATGCGCTTTGTCCCGGTGAAGAACGTGGAGCAACAAGCAGTCCTGGCGCTTCACCGGGTGCGGCAGGGATTCGTGCGGGCTCGCACCGCGCAGGCGAATCAGATCCGCGGGCTACTGGGCGAGTTGGGCCTCATCGTGCCGCAGGGGATCGGCCATATCGCCACGCGTGTCCCCGAGCTGATCGAAGACGGTGCCAACGAACTGCCGGGTGCGTTCCGACTGCTCATCCAGCGACTGCTTGATCACCTCAAGGAGCTGGATCGTCAGGTCGAGGAGCTCGAAGACAAGATTCATGCATGGCATCGCAGCAGCGACCTCAGCCGCAAGCTGGCCATGATCCCTGGCATAGGGCCGATCACCGCCAGCGCGCTGGTTGCATCGATCGGTGATGCGAAGAACTTCGACGGAGGCCGGCAGGTCGCTGCCTGGCTTGGCTTGGTTCCCCGGCAGCATTCCTCGGGTGGAAAGTCAAACCTGCTGGGCATGAGCAAACGTGGCGACACCTACCTGCGGACATTGTTGATCCACGGCGCGCGCTCGGTGATCTACCGAGTGAGCCAGCGGCCCGACACATGCAGTTGGATCAGCTCTGTCGTCATCCGACGAAACAAGAACGTGGCCGCAGTGGCGCTCGCGAACAAGAATGCTCGAATCGCGTGGGCGTCGCTTGCGCATGACCGGCAGTTCGACGCGGGGTACGTGCGAAGCGCAGTAGTGGCCTGAGTCAGAGTAGGCAGCAGCAACAACGTCAGGGAGAACAAACCACCGATTGCTCAGGCGATCATGAAGTGATGGCAAGACAGGTCAGACCGTGGTTGGCAAAGCCCGCGCCGGACGAGGCACTCAGAGTGCGTGTAAGCGATCGAGGCGTCAACCAGCAAATCCCATCAGGGACAGTGGCTCAAAAGGCCGCATTCAAAGTCCGGATGTACGGGTGCAATCTTTACCTTCGAGTCGTTGCAGATTGAGAGCTTGGCATAGGGGGCGTCCATGTACGTCCGGCCAACCCATCTTGAGAAAGCACCATCACTCGTGCATCGTGTGCACGATGAAGATGATGCACACCATGGCGAGCGAGGCGAACGCCGCAGCCCCCAAGAGACGCCTGTACAGCCCTGAACTCAAGAACCAAGTCGTTGCCCAGGCGCGCCTGCCCGGCGCCTCGATAGCGGGCGTGGCGCTGTCCCACGGCATCAACGCCAACATCGTTCACCGCTGGCTACGCGAACGCGCGGGCCAGCCGCCGCAGGCGCCATCGGGCTTCGTGGCATTGAGTCTGCCGACGGCCCACGGCAAGCTGGAAGAAGAGAGCGCCAAACTCGCGCAAGACATCCGCATCGAGCTGCGCCGAGGCGCCACGGTGGTGAACGTGGCCTGGCCCGTGGCACAGGCGGGCGAATGCGCCGCCTGGATGCGCGAGCTGCTGCGGTGATCCGCATCGATGCGGTATGGCTGGCCATAGACCCCCTGGACATGCGAGCAGGCACAGACACCGCGCTGGCGCGGGTCGTACAAGTCTTTGGCGCTGCCCACCCGCACACGGCCTACCTGTTCGCCAACCGCCGGGCCAACCGCATGAAAGTGCTGGTGCATGACGGCATTGACATCTGGCTGGCGGCCAGACGGCTGCACCAGGGCCGCTTCGTCTGGCCGACTTCCCCTGGCGCACGCCAGCTCACGATCAGCAGTTCCCAGCTGGACGCCCTGGTACTTGGGCTGCCATGGCAGCGCATCGGGGCTGAGGGCATCATCACCGTCGTCTGAAACGCTGGCAATGGCTCCAATCCGTAGATGTGCCGATGGCTGGAGCAAGGACCGTTTGGCACACTTGGCGCCCATGGTGTTGGAACAGCAATCCGTGGAAGGCTTGAGCGCAGAACAACTGCGCGAGCTGGCCAGCCGCCTGCTGACGGATGTGCGGCACAAGCAAGCCGTCATCCACAAACTCACGCACGAGAACGCGTTGCTCAAACGGCTGAAGTTTGCCGCCCAGTCCGAGCGCTACAGCGCGGAGCAAAAGAGCTTGCTGGACGAGACCCTGGACACTGAACTGCAGGCGGTCAGCGATGAGATCGCGCAGATGGCATCCCCTGCAGCCCCCGCGCCCGCCCAGCAACAACCCAAACGCCAGCCGCTACCTGCGCACCTGCCACGCCGTGAGATCCGCCACGAGCCCGAAACCACTACCTGTGGCTGTGGATGCCTGATGAAGCGCATCGGCGAAGACGTGGCCGAGAAACTGGACTACGAGCCGGGCGTGTTCACGGTAGAGCGCCACATTCGCGGCAAATGGGCCTGCGCAAACTGCGAAACACTGGTGCAAGCCCCGGTGGACGCACACGTCATCGACAAAGGTATCCCCACCACCGGGCTGCTGGCCCAGGTGCTGGTCGCCAAGTTTGCCGATCACCTGCCGCTGTACCGGCAGGAGGCGATCTTTGCCCGGGCCGGCCTGGGCATTGCGCGCTCGACACTGGCTCAGTGGGTAGGCTCCTGCGGGGTGCAGTTGCAGCCGCTGGTGGATGCGCTCAAGGCCGACATGCTCAGACGCAGCGTGCTGCATGCGGACGAGACGCCGGTGCAGATGCTCAAGCCTGGCAATGGCAAGACGCACCGGGCGTACCTGTGGGCCTATGCGCCCGGAGCGTTTGAAGACCTGAAAGCCGTGGTCTATGACTTCTGCGAGACGCGCGCCGGAGAGAACGCCCGTGCGTTCCTGGGCGAATGGAAAGGCAGTCTGGTGTGCGATGACTTTGCTGGTTACAAGGCAGGCTTTGCCCACGGCGTGACCGAGGCCGGGTGTCTGGCCCACGCGCGGCGAAAATTCTTTGACCTGCACGCCAGCAGCAAGAGCCAGGTCGCCGAGAGCGCCTTGCAGCAGATCGGCATGGTCTACGAGATCGAGCGCGAGGTGCAGGATCTGCCGGCTGACGAGCGCCAACGCATCCGCCAAGCCCGCTCAAGACCGCTGCTGGATGCCCTGCACCGGTGGATGCTGCTGACGCGCCAGAAGATCACGGATGGCTCGGCCACGGCCAAGGCCCTGGACTACAGCCTCAAGCGCTGGGTGGCGCTGACACGGTTCGTGGATGACGGGCGCCTGCCTGCAGACAACAACTGGATCGAGAACCAGATCCGCCCGATCGCCATCGGGCGCTCAAACTGGCTGTTTGCCGGATCGCTGCGCGCCGGCAAGCGGGCGGCCGTCGTCATGAGCCTGATCCGTTCGGCCAAGCTCAACGGGCACGACCCGCACGCCTATCTCAAGGATGTGCTGGCACGGCTGCCCACGCAGCGCGCCAGCCAGGTCGACGAGTTGCTGCCCCACCGCTGGACCGCAAGCTGACGCATCCACAATGTGCGGCCATGAAACACATTGAAGCGTTGATTGCCGACGGAGGTGAGATCACCGTTGGCGCGCTGTGGCCGCACAAGTGCGTTGCTACTGCTGCCGACCAAAGCAACGCCTTGGCAATGCTGGTGAGGCGTGTCGATGAAACGCTGCCGGCGCTGCTCCAGCGCCTGGATCAGGCTATCGCCAAAGCCTATGACGGCGGCGGCTTCACGGACGAGGTGAATTCAGCTCGTATTTGACGGGGTTGCAACGGTCAAGATGGGATGGCCGGACGCATACGCTTAGCGGGCAAAGCTCTGGAAACAAGAATTCGACCAGCGTCTGGTGGGTACGGTCCGGCGAGAAAGCGTCCGGATCCTGGGCTTCTTGGGCCCTTAAGTCTTTGACCTTAAGTGCCCATAGACCGGAACGGTCTTCGCTTTTGAGCTGGTCGCCGCGTCCGTAGTGTCGAAGCGCCTGGCTGAACCAACGGAGCATGGATTTGCGCGACGCCATCTGATGTGCCGACTCCACGAGCAATTTTCTCTTACTGGCGAATGGCTTCCCCAGCTTGGCTGAATAAAGGCCTTGCAGCAGTTCAAACGGCAAATCCCGTGGGTAATGGACAAGCGGGACACCAACCCTGGCAAACCGAAGCTTCAAAGCCGACCAAGCCGCCCGGCCCTCTTCGCCATAGATGCTCCTCTCCTCGAACATCCGTTCGAAGTCCTGCCGAAGCTGATCGAGTTCTGCCTCCATCCGGGATTTTCGAAGCGCCTTGGCTTTGTCGAAGTCGTAGTAATAGGCGCGCTGTTGCGCGGTATCCAGCGTCAACTCGTCGAAGCGCACCAACTTCCGGTGGAGGCCCGAAGTCCCTCCATGAGCCAGCGGAACCGCCCAAATGCATTCCAGCTGGAACGCACCCGCCTCCAGCGAAGCGTCCACACTTTCCTGGTGAACCACGAACGCATTGACGTTGTTGTTGTAGAAAACATCGTCATCGGTCATTCGCAGCCTCTCCGTGTCGAACCGGGCGAAGATCCAGAACAGCAGCCCACCCTGCTCGAGGTAGAAGTCGCGGCGGCCGGCGATCACGTCCAGGTATGTGGTGGAGAGCTGAATCTCAAAAGCCACGCGCTGGCCAGCGTAGACCGCTTGAACGTCGGGCTTCCTCCATTGCCCCGTCCAGGCCCCCTTCCACACCTGTTCGGTCCGGATATCGGTAAACGACTTGTCCGCCGCCAGGCAGTTGACCACCCACTGCTTCATCTGGATATGCAGGCGACTTTCCTTCAACCCGTTGTACTTGCGAGCATCGATCTCGTCCTGATTCAACTGTCCGGCCGTCACGGCCGGACAGTTCCCGTCTTCGTGACGGTGCTTGAAGAAGAATTTGGCCGTATCGCGGGAGCAGCAGATGTGGACCGCGACCCCGCAGATAGCGCACTTGTATAGGGGCGTGCCCCGGCGCATCTGGGTGCGCGTCTCCATGCGCCGCTGGACCAGACTGGCGTAGTCCGTTCCCATCACCACCGCAGCCGATACGAAGTCGCCGGCGGCCACGTCCAACACCTCGGCAATCTGTGGCCGGTCCACGACCAGCGCGGAGCCTGGGTCGGGACGCGGTCGGAGCCGCCGTGGAGGACGCAGCAGGCGCTCGCTCATGTTCCGTGTCGCGCAACCGCCTCGGAGAACGCGGCGCTTGCCAAGGTCAACAAGAAAGCGGCGTCGCCTCGGCTGTACCACTCCGGAGAGCCGCTTTGGTCGTCCACGTGATGCGCCAGGTGGGTGTAGTGGCGGATGGCGTCCTGGACCAGCAGCGCACGTTCCTGCTTGGACATGCCCTCGCGGAACTCCTTGACGCCACGGAACTTGCTCACCGCGTCGCGGATGGCGTCGCGCTCCCCGCCGGTGGCCACCATGCTGTCGAGGACCTTGCGCGACAGCGACACCACTCCATCGAAATCGCCTCTGATCAGCTGTTGCTGGGCCCGGATCAGCAGAGCGTACGCATCGTCGAAGTGCTCGGTCGCCGGCTTGAAGGGGATGGCCACGGAGAAGACCATGACCCGCTGGTACTCCATCTGCTCAAGGACCTGGATCCACTCGGTCAGGCGCACGGTGTGGTTTAAATGGGCGTGTGCAGCATGCAGTTGGCCACGGAATTCAGCGGTCACGCCCCCCGGGCCGGGTTTGAGGATGTACACCAGCCCGCGCCCGACGGCTGAGACTTGAAGCTGCAGTTCGAGGTCGCCGCCGGAGCGCTCGGCCTCAAGACAGGCAAGCTTCTCGGGTGTCAGCTCCAGCACCAGTGTCACCTGCGAGCTGTTCGGGTAGTCATAGGTCTGAATGATCGTCGGGCTCTGCTGCCAGGCCCATCCGAGAGGCTTGAGCGGCGCACCCGTACGGCCGCAGTTCACGCTGGCCGTCCAGTGCTCTATCGCGATGGCGTCCGTCGGCCGCTCATTCGCTGGGACCGACACCTCCAAAGTGAGCATGAGATCGAACCCACCCAGGGTTCGCCGTCCGTAGATGCTCTTGAAGCGTCCTTCGGCCCTCACCCGGGAATTGAAGCTCATTTGCATTTTTTCCTCCACCTGCGCGCCCCTGCCCCGCCGCCCTCATCGGCCGCGAGCGAACTGCAAATTATGGACGAGCATCCCGAGCCCGGCGTCCTCACAAAGCGCCGACGCGAAGGGCGGGGACATTTCGCGCAGCAGCGCCTGGTCGCGATGACGATCGAACATTGCGAACACCCGCTCAACGCAACCCCGAATGCGCGAACAATAGGTCAACCCGGCGATGGGGACAGCAGCACATGGGGCATATCCGACGGACTCCGGGGTAGGCGATGCACCTCGCGATCCCGAAGATCCCTCCGATTGACCCGATGTGATGATCACGGCGACACGAAGCGGGTCAGGGCGCCTAGGTTCGCGATCACCAGTTCGTTGACCGCTTCGTTGGAGGACTGCAATATCGACGCGAGTTGTTTGACGGTTTCGCCAACGTCTCGCGGCCGCGATGGGCGATCGCCGAAGTCGACGAATGGGCCATCTGTCTCCGTCAAGAGTCGGTCCTGCGGCAACGCGCGGACCATCTTCGCGCCTTTGGCCGAGGTGAGCATTTGCGCGTTGACGGAGAAATAACAGCCCAAGGCGCACGCCCTCTGTGCTTCGGCAGCGGTACCCGTGAACCAGTGCATGACCGGCACCCCTCGTCCTGGCGGGAATGAGCGTTCCAGGTGATCGAGGACCTTGCCGACACACCGTACGCTGTGGATCGTCAGTATCTTGTCGCCCTGCTCGGCGCAGGCGCTCAAGATTCTGCTGAAGACTCGCTCCTGATCGGCGAATGACTTGTAGAACCTAGGTCCGGCGTCCAACCCGATTTCGCCGACGTAGCGGGTCTCCGGCAAGAACTTCTCGAAGAGCAGCAGCTCGGACGCGCGCTCCGCGACCAACTGTGGATGCAGTCCCAGCGCGACGCGGACATAGTCTGACCCGGCTGCGACTTCGCGATTCCTGCGCCAGGCCTTGGGCGTCGTGGTGACGGCCAGCGTGGCGACTCGCTCGCGATCCGACTCCGCGACCAGCGATGCGTGATCGGGGTACAGGTCCAGGTGACAGTGAAAATCAACCCACAGTGGGCGCATAAAATCTACTCATCTCACATCGGCCTCGCCTCGACGTCGTCGAGCAGCCTACCCACCTCTTGCATTCCCCGCACGTAAACGCCTTCGTAGGCTGCGAGGTCGTTGGGGTGATCGTACAGCGGGCCCGGCTGATGGATATCCCTGCGTGCCCTGCCCGGCTGGGCGGCCAGCCGGGCCAAGGCGTACTGGAATGCCCGGATGTGCTCCCCGACCGCGGTGGTGGAGTCGACCGTTTCGCCATGCAGGCGCTCCAGCCAATAGGAGGTTGCGTCTTCGCCGAAGCCAGCGTGGAGGGAAGCGCGGCGAATCAGGCAGGGGACGCAGTGTCCGCAATGCTGCACCTTGCGCCGGGCCGGGTCCGGATCGTGCCGGTGCTTCCCCTCGGATGAACAGGACATCGTCAGCGCGGCAGTGCTCGCCAGGAAGTCCTTGTCCATACACCGGTCCACCATCTCGCCCTTAGTTTCGTGGCGATGGGGATTCAAGAGCGTCGCGGAGATCCCCAGCCCGGCGAGCAGCTCGTTGAACCGGGCCATGTAGAAAGGATGGGTTGTGCGGGTGCTCAGCGCCCCGACGCGCAGGGGGTCTAAGGGCACGTTCAGAGAGATCAGCCCGTTCTCGGGGACGTAGATCGTGGTCGCGCCGTCCAGACCGCTCGCCACTGCGGCGGCTAAGGCGAAGAACAAGAAGGATCTGCCCCTCAGAGTATCCTCCGCCGATGACCCAGTCACCGTTTCGTGGTCGAAGCCGATCTGGGCCCTGACGTGCCGCAGCTGCGCGGGTTTGAACCGCTCCGCCAGCGCATCGATGCAGTCGGTCTGGTGCTTGCTGGCGTTCGGATCCCACCAGTGGCTCACGAGGATAGGCGTCTCCTCACGCCGCAGCAGATTGATCGCGCCGATATAACTGTCCAGGCCGCCGGAGAACAGGCATACACACGTCGGTTCGAACATGCGAAGGTGCTCGGTCGGCCGAACCAGCGCCGGAGCGCCGACGGTGCGGGGGCGGAAAAATAGCCGCCAGCGGTCCCCCGTGAGGAAGCGCAGCATGGTCTGCAACAGCAGCGTTTGTGCGGTCCATCGGTGCGCGTCGGCGACGGGCAGGTGCAGATCGATTTCTCGCGACCAGCCGTCCTGGGCATGGGTTCCGCGGGAGATGCGCGTGTCGGCGGCCGTCAACGCCGTGGCCAGCATGACGAGTTCGACGCCGACCTCGGATGGATTGAACCCCCATTCATTGAGCTGATTGAGTGGATGATCGACGCCGAATTGTGGCGTGCCGTAGGGATTCAGGAATGGGATGTCGCTGACGGTGGAGTCCGGCCTAGACGGCTGCACCCGTGCTGTATCCGTTGTCCCCAACCTGAAGATGATGGTCTGATGGCTCATTCGGCGGCCTCCCCTGCTCGTGCGACGAGGGAATAGGCGGCCTCGTAGATGTGCATGACCAGGTCGTTGATCTGCGGATCGGACAATGAGGCGATAGGCCCCGACAACAGTTGTCCGAGATGGCTGCGCGTCGCGCCGGCGATGAAGTCCTTGAGCTGCACCTCCAGCTCCACGGCGTCCTGGACGCTGTCGGGGATTCGAATGCTCTTGGCGGCGATGTCGCTGAGCACCTTGCCCTCGATCGAGCGGATGACATAGTCAAGGAAGAATTCCTTGAGCTGGTCCGGGCTTAGGTCGTCGAAGTCGACGACGCCCGCGTCGGTTTGGTCCTGGATGGCGTCCAGCAATGCCTGGCGCGAGATGGCCTCGTCGATCGGGCCGCCGGGCAGGCAGACGCTGTCGATCAGGCCCAGATAGACCGCCTCGGCCGGTTGCCCGACCAACTGCTCGAAACCCCTTGAGCGCAGGGCCTCGATCACGCCGAAGCGCTGGGCGTCCCGGACGATCCCGAGCAGCGCGCCGCCGGTGGTCCGGGATGCGCCCATCCTGCGCGCCGCGCCGGCGGCGCCGCCTGTACTAGCCACGTGACGTCGAAGGGCTCCGCCCAGTTCGCTCGAACTGCCCGTTTTCGCGAACCTTGTGAACCTGGTCCTTGCCTGGGTCAATGGCCCGGCCGGCGCAGCGTCACCGTTCGGGGCGACCGGCGGCGCTGCAGAGGGTGGCGCGCCGCCGCCCCCTGCGCCTCCGCCACCGGCCTGCCCGGCCGGTGCTGCCCCTGCCGCGGGGTCATCAGCCCAGGAGGGGACCAAGCCGTTGGAGGGTCCTCCGAAACCCTTGGACGTACCCATCAGGACACCTTCAGGAGGGACAGCGACGCCTTCGCGGCCGTCTTTAATTTCGTGTTACCGGACTGTGACGCCCAAGCTTCGAGCTGCAGCTGATACGCTTTGACGAACTCCGGCTCCTTGAACAAACTCGAGAAATTTGACGTCGCCCAAGCACCGATGGCCGCGACCGGCAGTTCGGTGAGGAAGTTGCTCAGGCGCCGCTGCAGTATGGGATGTGCGCCCACCAGCGTGACCAGGCCGTGCAGGCCCGCCGGCTCTTTGGCCAGGTCGGGCGCTCCGAGGATCGCGGTCTGGAGGGCGTCGAACACCTGTTCCGGCTCGGTGCCGGCCAGCTTCTCCACCTCCGCGACCTGGCCCTTGGCGGCCATGCGAGAGCCGAGCAGCCGATCCACGATGCCCTCCAGATGGCTAGCCGCGGCCAGGCCGCCCAGGTAACTCTTCTTGTCGCGAGTCGCGAAGACGTAGGGACGCAGGTCCTCCGCGCCCAGGGCCGGTGCGATCATGGCCCACTCCTTGACCCAATCGAGGCGTTGCCACTCCTCCAACTCAGGTGGTGCTGGCGGCGCAGTGCCGGCGTCCTTCACGGCGACTTTGGGCGCCACACTCCCGACGGCGGCCTCCAACTGGGCTAGGGCGGCTACTTGTCCACCGCCTGCGCCCACGGCAAGGCGCACCAATTGCACATAAAAGACTGGCGCGAAGCTCTCGGCCAACATCACCTTGGCGAGTTTGGCCTGGTCCAGTTCATCGGCGAAACCCCGCTCCTCGGCGACGGCGAATCGGAGCATGACCGAGTTGAGGAAACGTTTAATCTGCCGCGGGTTGCCCCTTGTCCCGTCGGCCAGGATCTTGCTCAACTGGCCGCCGATGTTCAAAGCCCGGGACAGCTCGGCGCTCGGCGGCTTGCCCAGCGCCGTTGCGACGTTGGCGGGTTCGAGGCCCCGCGTCGCCCAAGGCTTCCTCAACTCGGTGCGCGCGAGCGCCAGCAGCTTTTTGAAGTCTGAGTGTTCTTCCCCCAAGGCCTGTCTGGCCAGGAGCAATACAACGTAGATCCGGGTTTCGGCGATCCCCAGGGCGGGGATGCGGAACGGAACCTGGATCAGCTTCTCGAGATAGTTGCGCGCATAGGGCACTTGACCAACAGCGGCGGGCAGGTCGGGGAAGTGGGAGCGGACCGCGTACTCGATCATCATTTCGTCGGCGCCGATGACGAAGGCGGTGCGCGGCACGAACAGGAACAGCCGGATCGCCTCCAGGGTCGCGATCGCCGTCTGCGGAAGACATCGGTCGAGGTCGTCCACCAGCACAATTAGCTGCTCGATGTCCGCCGCCTCGATCAGCTCCTCGAACTCTTCGCGGAACTTGTGCATTTGGTGGGGGACGTTGTCCTTTGCCCCGTCCTTGTCTTTGTCCTTGACGAGCTCCTGCGCCTGCTCCGCCCAGTCCTTGAGGTTTTCGGGCGACAGGGCGTCCCCAGGCTTTTCGATGAAGGCCTTCGCGGCGTCCGCCAAGGCTTCGAGCTGGTCGAAGGTCGGCACGCCGGTCATCGCCGTGAAGGCCAATCCACCGGTCTTTTTGGCCACCTTCAGCCAGTCGATCAACTTGAAGATTTTCTTGGCCTGCGCCGCGACCTTCGCGTGGCGGGGCCTGGCGCGCAGGAGCTCCTCTACGATCTTTTCGATCACGACCGTCTTTGCGTCGTCGAACCCTTCGAAGGTCCAGCCGTTGAACCAGATGCAAAGGGTTTTCTTGTCTTTCTCCAGGATGTCCGACGTCATCCTAAGCACGCTCGACTTGCCGGCACCCCAGTCGCCGTGGACCCCGATCGTCACCGGCGCAAGGGGCGTCGAACGAACGAGCTTTACGACCGTCTTGGCGACCGACTCGTAGTACAGCAGGTCCACCGCCGTCTCTTGGTCGTTCAGGAACATTATTTCCCCCTCCTCAGTTTTGATCGATTATGAGATCACACGACCATCTCGTCACCTTTCATTTAAGTACTCGCGCGCGACGTGTCCAGCTCATACTGCCGACTCATCGGAATCCGGACGGCAAAGCCGCTCCAGATCGAGCGAGCCGGTATCGAAGGGCCCTGATACCGAGCGAGAAAACGTCGATTCGTAGTGGGTCTCCAGGAGCGCCACGTTAAGCGCGCTGGATCCACGATGCTGCGTGCGATAGCAGATGCCTACGACGTGAGGCCCAGTGGATTCTCCGATGGCTCGCAGCGCGCTGAAGATGCGTTCCGACGCCAGGCGCCACGGCTTGAGGTGGTCCAACTCGGAGAAGGGATCTATGCCGAACCGGCGCATCGTCGCCTCGTCGGTCAAATCGATGCAGGCGCAGCTTATTTTGGCTGAGAGGGTCGCGTGTTGCAGCGGAGGTGGCCCAACGTCGGAGACCGCGAAGCGCGGTGGATCGCCGGGCTCGAGCAACACGACGCCGCATTCAACCGCAGCCGTAAGCACGCTGGTGGTGGTGTACAGCACGCCATAGCCCTGGCGCGTCGGATCAAGGCGTCCATGCCGATGCGATCGCGGCGCCGGGTTGAAGTCGCCACCTGGATGGCGGAACAGGCGATGCAACTGAAAGCCCGCCGGCAGGATCCGTGCGGCGATCGCGCCCCCCTCATGTTCGAGGACGGCGCGTTGGAGAGGTTTTGAGGTCATGAGGTCGCAAGTTGCAAGACCTCCAGAGCGTGTTCAACCACATATTCTTTACGCATCACAGGCTCCAACGCCAGGAGCTTGCGCAGCCTCCCCGGGTCGATCCCTTCGCGGATCGGCTGCTGCTCCGTAAGGAGCTCGATCGCCGTGAGGCCTGCGAAGGCCTCGCGCACGGAGCGCAGAAAGTTCCACAGCGTCCCGGTGGGTGCACCATGCGACTTGAACTCGGCGATCAGTTGATGCAGCGTCGACGTGTCCAGGCGCGGGTGCAACTGGAACGCCGGATACAGGCGGCCGTTTTCGCGTCCCGGGGGCAACACCGAAAAAATGGTGCCCCGTTTCTCCCGGTCGTAAACGTTTGCCCGTGAACATTGCATCCGACCCGCCATTGCGTCGGCGGTTAGCAGCTTTCGATTGAGGTCCTCGGCGTCGGGCCGATCTGGACTTAGCGCGACCACTTTGCATTCGTGCGAACCCGGCCCCTCCGCATCGAAGAGCCTGGCGGTGCAGAGCTCTCCCAGGTCCGAGAGGTGCAGACCGAGGCGTTCGAGGATTGAAGGGGTCACGGCGAGCAGCATGGTGACTTCGGCGATGGGTTGTTTGGCTCTGGAGTTAATTAAGGGCATAGGAAATGAATCGTTTGTAATCTCGACGAGCCGGCGCAATCGTCGCCGCGCAGGAGGGGAGGAACCGCTTGAAGCGGTAGAGACAGCGAGAGACCGATGCGACGCTCGCCGAGGCCATGCGACCCGAGCCCGTGGACAGGCCGCGCTGCGACGCCGGAACCTCCCGAGACATGGCTTTGAAGATCTGCAGCGAATGCGCAGAGGGTTGTGCAGCGTAGGCGAGGATGTACAGCGACCACTGAAGCACGTGCTGTTCGTCGTCCGTGAGCGTGGCGCTCGCGTTCGCGACTATCTGGGCTACTCGCATCGGCTTCAGCTGACCCAGCTTCTCGAACCCGTCAAATACACGTTCCACCAGCGTGCGAATATGGAAGAGTGCGCCGGCGTCGACGTCGTCGCCGTACATGTGCCGGTAGGCGTGCAACATTGCGAACGAGACACGGCGGCGCGATAAGGCGACGAGCCGCCCTCCTTCGCGAATCAGCTGGTAGTGCGACAGGGGGTCGGCGCTCCGCTCCTCCGGCCACTGACTGCCTGCCGGACACACGATGCTCTCCAGTTGCTCGGCTACGGCCAGGAGTGAAGCGATGCACGCATCACGCTGGCCGGCGGCCTCCTCCGGCCGGGCGATCGCTGGGCAGGTGGCGGGTTCCCGTCTAGCGAGAGTGATCCGCTTCCGCTCGTGCGTCGCGGTGCCGTGAGATGCTTGCAGATAGGCCAACAGCTTGGCCTTGTCCGCCTCGCTCAAGGCGTCCGATGGCCCTTCTTTCTCGACGCCGGCGCTTTTCAGCTGCTCCAGCAGGGCCGCAGGCGATTTCCGCAGTTCATTGGCGAAGGCTGCGACGGTGTCGACCGGAAGATGAGGTCGAAACGTCAGTTCGTAGATCATGCCTCATTATTCAAGTTTGTCGATATTTGTCAAGTTTGTAGTTCCATGGAATGGCGCATAACCCGCCCCTAGCAGTGCGTCGGCCGTCATGTCGATATCGCCCTGCTGGACGCCTCTCATACGTTTCGACTGCATGGGTGGTCTCTTGCCAATACATTTACCCACGATAAACGATACTTATCGCAGTCCCGACGCCCCGCCCGCCTACCCGAAAAACAGCCCAAGGCCATGCGACTCCCCGCACTCTTCAGCTCCCCTGCCCTGGTGCCCACCGCGCTGTCGGAGGTCACCGAACGAGCGGTCCACGAGATGCTGCGAGAAGGCGAGTCGCGCAACACCCAGGCCAGCTACCGCGGCGCCCTGCGTTATTGGGCGGCCTGGTTCGGCCTGCGCTACGGCCTCCAAATCGCCCTGCCCCTGGCAGCGCCGGCGGTCCTTCAGTTCATCGTCGACCACGTTGAGCGATCAACGCCCAAGGGCCTGGCACATGAGTTGCCGCCGGCCATCGATGCCGCGTTGGTGGATGCCGGATTCAAGGGTAAGCCGGGCCCCATGGCGCTGAACACCCTGGTGCACCGGATCGCCGTATTGAGCAAGGCGCACCAGTTGCGCGATCTGAAGAACCCCTGCCAGGACTCCAAGGTCAAGGAACTGTTGGCCATGACACGTCGGGCCCATGCGAAGCGCGGCGCCCTCCCCCGCAAGAAAGACGCCCTGACCCGGGACCCGCTTCAAGCGCTGCTCGCCACCTGCGATGACTCTTTGCGTGGCAAGCGCGACCGTGCGCTGCTGTTGTTCGCGTGGTCCAGCGGCGGCCGAAGGCGCTCCGAAGTCGCCGGCGCCGACATGCAGTTCTTGCGCAGCCTGGACGATGGCAGCTACAGCTACGAGCTGGCGCACTCCAAGACCAATCAGGCCGGGGTGGACCGCCCAGAGAATTTCAAGCCCATCGCCGGCGCCGCGGCCGAGGCGCTGCGCGAATGGCTGTCGGCCGCGAATATCCTGGACGGGGCGATTTTTCGGCGAATACGCAAGGGCGGGCATGTCGGTGAACCACTTTCACCGTCTGCAGTCCGCGATATTGTGATAGCGCGGTGCAGCCTCGCGGGAGTAGATGGTGCGTATTCGGCTCACTCCTTGCGCAGCGGGTTTGTCTCTGAAGCCAATCGGCAGTCCATTCCACTTGCCGAGACTATGGCGATGACGGGGCATCGAAGTGCCCAGTCGGTTCTTGAGGGTCGGCAGGGATTCATGTAAAACCCAGCAGAAACGACCCTAAGTCTATGATTCCATTGGGATTATGGTGGCATCGAAGTTCAAGGGGCCAATCTTCCGCCGAAAATCCAGCGTGTAGTCACCAAACCGGTTGATGTGCGCCGTGCGGAACGGCGCCAGGCCGCCCAGGATCTCCAGCGTGATCTCGGTCCCCTCGTCGCGAAGCTCCTGCAGCACCTTCGTCATGCCCACCACGTTGTGCAGAATGATCATGTTGGCCACCAGGTGGTTGTACTTGATCACCTTGCGCTGCTCGTGCCGGATGTTCTCCGCAATGATCCCTTCTCCCCCAAAAAATGACCACTGA
>JAXMEQ010000001.1:0-4960 GCA_046348225.1 Ramlibacter sp. | reverse complement strand
GAGAGCCAGGGCTACGGCTGGGCGTATGGCGACAAACCCGTCTTCGTGCTGACCACGCGCAGCCTGGCGCGCACGCGCGAGACGGTGGAGTTCTTTGCCGGCGACCTGGCGCAACTGTTGACCGAGCAGCTGCGGCCGCGCTTCGCGCACATCTGGGTGGCGGGCGGCGGCATGGTGGCGGGCGAGTGCCTGCAGCGCGGCCTGGCGGACGAGGTGTCGTGCTCGGTGCTGCCGGTGGCGCTGGGGGACGGCATCCCGTTCTTCGCCGGGCTGGACCGCGCCACGCCGCTGCACCTGGTGGAGGTCAAGCCCTACAAGAGCGGCACGGTATTGCTGCGCTATGAAGTGAAGTGAGTCTGGAAGCCGGCTTGTGCATCAGAGCGCAGCGCTTGCGGGCTCATAGTTGAAGCGGACGAAGTAGACCTTGTGCCCGGCGCCGTGCCGCGCGGTTTGCAGCAGGTCCGCGAGGCTGCGAAAGCCCGATTCCCGCGCGAGCGACTCGGAGATGTCGTCCCAGCCGATCTCGCGGATGGACGTGACGACGACCCAACCGCCGTCCATCCAGTAGCGCCCGCCCGCCTTGACGCGCGGCGACTGCCAGATGCGAATGCTGGTGGTGATGTCGCCGCGCTTGACGCCCTCGCGCAGCCGCTGGGTGAACTGCATGAGCGCTCAGCTGCCCGACGCTGCAGCAGCGATGCGGGCGGAGATGTTCCAGACGTGATGGGCCGGGTCCATGATGCGACCGACGCGGTCACCCCAGGCCTGGTCGGCCGCAGGCATCAGCAGCGTGGCGCCGTGGGCCAGCGCCTTGTCGATGGTCGCATCGACATCGTCGCAGTACAGGAGGTTGACGACGGGAGAGCTGGCGTCGGGCTGGGGCGGGCGGCTGCCGAGATGGGGCGAGGCGTCATGGATCATCAGCAGGGACTGATGGATCAACAGCGTCGCGTGGATCACATGCCCGTCCGCCGCAGTGCGGCGGCTTTGCTCAACGGCGCCGAACGCCGCCTTGCAGAAGTCGATCTCTCGGGCTGCATCCATGCAGACGAGCATGGGAATGATCATTCTTGGCACCATCGGGCCTCCTGGGTGGCAGTGTGCCCGAGGCTGATCGAGACAACGGTCGTCAGGCCCCCGGCTGGCGCAGGGCTTGATCCAGCGCCTCGAAGGCCTGGGGGCTGACGTACCAGTCGGAGTGCGCGATGCCGGGCACCAGGCGGACGGCGATCTGCCGGTTGAGCGGGCCGATGGCGGCGGGGTAGTGGGCGGCGTTGAAGAGTTCGTCGTGATCGCCGATCAGCAGCGGCGTGGCAAAGGCGATCACCGGCAGGTGCTCCCAGAAGCGCAGGCCCAGGGTGTGCAGGATGGTCAGGCCGACGAGGCGCGGCATGAAGGGCACGGCCCAGCCGCCCACGCGGGGGCGGGCCAGCGGCGGGGCGTGGTGGATCTTGGGTGCCGCCAGCACATGGCCGTCGAACAGCACGCCCCGGGTGTCGGCGGCCATGCGCAGCGAGAAGCCGCCGCCCAGGCCGGTGGCCAGGGCCCAGATCAGAGTGTGCAACATGGGGTGGGTCTCCGTGGGGATGGTTGCAGGAGTTCAGCCGGCGGACTGGGGGCGGTGCCGCCACAAGGCCAGGCCCAGCATCAGCATCCACAGCGGCAGCACGTTGTTGTTCAGCATGGCGAGCGCATCAAGCCCCGGCCAGGCATTGCGCAACATCGCCACGCCGCCCAGCAGGCTGACCGCCACCCCCGGAGGCCCGCCCCGTGCCCGAAGCCACGATCGCGACGACCCTGCTCATCGACTTCATTGGCTTCCTGGGCCGGCGTGGCTTGGGTGCCGAGGCCGTCTGCGAGGCGGCCCAGATCGACCCCCGCTGGCTGGACGAGCCCCACTCGCGCGTGCCCGCCTCCGCCATGGAGCGGCTGTGGGCGGTGGGCGAGCGGCTGACGGGCGACCCGGACCTCGGCCTGCACAGCGCCGAGTCCTACAACCCCGGGGCGCTCAGCATCGTGGGCTATGTGATCCTGAGCTGCCGCACCGCCGGGGATGCGCTGGACCGCCTGGCCCGCTACGCGCCGCTGCTGAACGAAGGCCTGCAGGTGCGGCTGGACCACGACGCCGCGCGTGGCCTGACTACCTGCCGCTTTGGCGCGGCCGAGGGCGTGCACAGCTTCCTGCACCACAGCCCGCGCCAGGCCATCGAGACCCTGGCCGCCGGCATCGTGCTCACCCTCAAGCGCCTGGCCACGAGTCCGCCCGAGCCGCTGTCCGTCAGCTTCCGCCACGCAGCGCCGTCGGCGCTGGCCGAGCACCACCGTCTGCTCGGCCCGGCCGTGCGCTTTGAGCAGGCCGAGAACACCGTGGTCTACCCGCGCGAGGCGCTGGCCGCCGGCATGCTGTCGGCCGACCCGGCGCTGCTGGAAGTCCTTGAGGGCGACGCGCGGCGGCGGCTGGAGCTGCTCAAGGCACGCGGCGCCATCAGTGGCCGGGTGCAGACCCTGCTGGGCGCGCGGCCGCGGGGCGAGGTGCCCAGCCTGGCCAGCATCGCCGCCGAACTGGCGATGAGCGAACGGTCGGTGCAGCGCAGCCTCAGCGAGGAAAGTACCTCCTACCGCGAGATCGTTGACGAGGTGCGCAAGGGCCTCGCACTCAGCCATCTGTCCCGCCCGGGCAGCACCGCCACCGACGTGGCCTTCCTGCTCGGCTTCTCGGAGCCCAGCGCCTTCACGCGCGCCTTCCGGCGCTGGACCGGCGCTTCGCCCTCGCAGTACAAGCTGGCTTGATCCCTTGAACGCGCACCCGCCGGCAGGTGGTGTCGAACTGACGTGCCCTGCTTCGTCGTCAGGGTGATGCGGCGCATGCGCTGCTGCACCCTGCGCCAATGAAAGGAAGCCCCGTTGAAGCTGCTCACCACCCACTACCGCTGGCTCATCGTGGCCGCCGGCGGCTTGCTCGGCTGCGTCGCCATTGGCGGGCTGTTTGCGCTGCCGGTGCTGCTGCGCCCCATTGCGCAGGACACCGGCTGGTCCACCACCGGCATCTCCACGGCCATGACGCTGGCCTTCATCGCGATGGCGCTGGGCAGCGTGGCCTGGGGCAACTTGTCGGACCGTATTGGCCCGCGCCCGGTGGTGCTCACCGGCGCGGTGCTGCTGGCGGCGGGGCTGTGGCTGGCGAGTTTGGCGTCGTCCTTGCTGATGTTTCAGCTTTGCTTTGGGGTGGTGGTGGGTCTGGCGGCCTCGGCCGTCTTCCCGCCGCTGATGGCCTGCGTCACCGGCTGGTTCGACACCCACCGCAGCCTCGCGGTGTCGCTGGTCTCGGCCGGCATGGGCATGGCGCCGATGACCATGTCGCCCCTCGTCGCCTGGCTGGTGCAGGGGCATGACTGGCGCAGCACGCTGCAGATCGTGGCGGCCATCGTCGCGGGGCTGATGGTGCCGACGGCGCTTTTGATTCGCCGGCCTCCGGCGCTCACGCAAGCGGCTGCGCCCGACGCTGCCGCAGCCTCGCCCGCGTCGGCCGGCCAGGTGCTGCGCTCGGCGCCCTTCCTCATCCTCACCTTGATGAGCTTCTTGAGCTGCGCCACGCACTCGGGGCCGATCTTTCACACCGTCAGCTACGCCGTCACCTGCGGCATCCCGCTGATGGTGGCCGTGTCCATCTACAGCCTCGAAGGCGTGTCGGGCATGGTGGGCCGCCTCGTCTTTGGCCTGCTGGGAGACCGCTTCGGCGCCGCCCGCGTGCTCACGCTCGCGCTGCTGGCCCAGGCCGTCGTGGCGCTGGGCTACGCAGCCGCGCGCGAGCTCGGCAGCTTCTACACCGTGGCCGCGCTCTTTGGCTTCACCTACGCGGGCGTGATGCCCCTCTTCGCCGTCATCGCGCGAGAGAACTTCCCGCTGCACCTGATGGGCACCGTCATCGGCGGCACCGCCACCGCCAGCAGCCTCGGCATGGCCCTGGGGCCCGTGGCCGGTGGCTTGATCTACGACGCATTCACCAGCTACGTCGGGCTGTTCGTCGGGGCCTTTGCGCTGGGGCTGGGCGCCTTCTTGGCGGCGGTGGTGTTTGCGAGATTGCCGAAGGGGCGGGTGGTGGCCGGGTGAAGGAACGGAAGCGGCGGGTGCATGTGCGCCCGTCGCGCGAGCAGATGTGACGGCGCTCCTCAGTCCTCTGCGTCAGGGCGGCAGCGTGGCTTGACGGCCTTGAGTACTGTCGCCACGTCGGCGGCCTCAGCGGGATAGCTTGCGGCTAGGCTGGCTCTGTCCGCTCTCGATGCCTTTCGCGCGGCCTCACTTGCGGAGGCAAGTATTTGGTCCAAGTCGCGCTCCTGCAGACGCATGGCCGCGAGAACTTCCGCGTTGCTGAAGCTGCTTGCTCCACGGGCTGCCAAGCTGACGATGGCGGAAATGGACCGATCGTCGCAGTTCCAGGCGTCACGCTTGAGAGCGGCGATTGCTTCAGATTCTTGCTGCGGGTGGAAACGAGTCTCCAATTCGTGCACCAAGTTTGCTGCTGCGCCGACTTCACCTTCCTTCAGGCTTCTCCGCAAGAGCGGCACGAGCTGGCTGCGCGCAAAGGCATCGAGGGCTTGGCACTCGCGCAACTTAAGCTCCTGGTCTTCTAGCAATTGGGCGGTACTCGGTCGGAACTTTTGGCGCTGCGCGTCCTCTAGCACCTCGCGCATGATTGGCGAGCTGAATTCCATTTCGTTGCACAGTTGAATCTCGGCGGCTGCCTTTGCGGCAAGACCGGGAGCTGGCGATGAGATGGCCTGCTGGACGAGCCGCTGAATCCGCGAAGGGTCGCGAGCGAGTAGGGTGGTGGTCAGCGCAGGGGTGGTGCTCGAAACGTTGGCCGAAGCGGATTGCGCGGGTAGAGCTTCAGATCTTTCTTGAGTTCTTGGCTGTGGGGCAACTCGATGCGGCTCATTTGAGCCAATGATTTCCTGCTGGA